>NZ_CVTP01000022.1:0-105350 GCF_900005865.1 Pseudomonas sp. 58 R 12 | reverse complement strand
CGGGTCGTGGCCGAAGCGTTCCTGCTCGCCTTGGGAGTGATCGGCTCGGGTCAGGCGGGCGAGGGGATCGTAGTGGTAGTGGTGTTCGCCTTTGCGGGTGTCGAGGAGGCGGGTGAGGTTGCCGGATTTGTCGTAGTCGTATTGGCGTTGGTAAAGGTAGTGTTCCTGTTGGGTGACGGCGTGGGCGTGCAGGCGTTGCTGATCGTCATAGTGGTAGTGGCTGATCAGTTGGCCTTGTTGGCGTTGCTGTTCCTGGTCGGCTTTGAACAGGTGCGAGGTGAGGGTTTCACCGTTCAAGTCGACAGTGGCTAGATGGCCGCCTTTATCGTGGTTGAAGGTGAGACGGTTGTTATCCGGCAGGCGCAGGTTTTTCAGCTGACCGCAGGCGTCATAGCCATAGCGCAACGTGCCCCAGCCTTGGTGTTCAGCGGTAAGGCGGTTTTGCGGATCGTATTCGTAGGCCAGCGCCCAGTGGCCGTCGTCGACGCTTAGGAGATTGCCCTGGCGGTCGTAGGCGTAATCGACGATGTTGCCGTCGGGCAGGGTTTTTCTTACGAGTCGTCCGGCGTGATCGCGCTCGTAGCGGGTGACTAGCTGACTGCCATCGTCGCCGTGTTCGGTCTTTTCCTGAAGGTTGCCGTTCAGGTCATAAACGTAAGCGGTGCGCTGGCCGTCAAAACCAGTTTCTTGTTGGATCAGGCCGTTGCTGTGATACTGGAACCGGTAGGTTTCGCCGACTTCGTTTTCGATCTCGGTCAGCAACAAACGAACGTTGTCGTAACGGTATTTGACCTGGGTGCCATCGGCGTTGATGCGGCGGCTGATCAGGTGCAAGCCGTCGGCATATTCGTAACGGGTGACGTGCCCCAGTTCATCGCGTTCGGAGGTGATTTTTCCGTAAGCGTTGTAGGTATATTTACGCGTGTCACCACTCGGCAAGACGATTTGGACTAGGCGCCCAGCGTTGTTCCATTCGAACTGTGTGAGCGCACCATATTCATCCTCACGCGCAACCTGCCGCCCCAGATCGTCATAGCGATAGCGCTTGATACCGCCATTCGGCAATTGCTCTTCAAGCAGTTGTCCGCGTTCATTCCAGACCAGCCGCTGACAGCTGTTATCGGGATACCAAACCCCAATCAGCTGCCCGTATTTGTTGTAGCTGTAGTCCGTGGAATTGCCGTCTGGATCGGTCTTACGCGTAACGTCGCCCTGGTCATTCCGCTCATACTTCCAAACCGCTTCACCACGCCGCACAACCCGTACGAACCCATTCTCATGCTCGTAGGAAGTGGGCTCATCATCCCCCGGAAACAACGACACCAAGCGTCCGGCTTCGTCGTACTGGTAGGCTGTGATCGCGCCGAGAGGATCCTGCTCAACCGTCAGCCGGCCTTTGTCATCGTAGGACTTGAAGTGCTCAGCACCATCCGGATCCACCCGCCGCACCAGCCGCGCTCGCTGGTCATGCACGTAGACTTCCTGGCTGCCATCGGCGTTATGAACCGTGACCTGCCCGTTGTCCTCCCACACATACCGCGTGTCCATCTGCGAAAAGCTCGCCCAGTGCCGGACACACCGCGCCGCCTTGCCAGACCTTTCCCACGCCCAAAAGAAACTCGCCCCACCGGCCAGTCCGCGCTCAAGAATGACGTGCTGTTCGTCGTACCGATAAACCTCACTTTCACCTACAGCATTGGTCGCTGAAACCAACCGCCCGACATCGTCATAGGCGTAGGAAACAACGTTCTGCTCTGTCACCCAGACAAACGGACCGTCATCCACAGCCCGCTCAACCTGGTAATCCACCGCAACAATGCGGCCCGACGCATAGCGCAAAAACAACGAGCGCCCCACACCGTTGTCCAACCGCTCAATCTGCCCCAGGTAGTTACGGGAAATACGCAGCCGGTTGTCATACGCATCGCTGATCGCTGTCAGCACACCGTCGCGGAAATGGTAGAAACGCGACGCCTGAGCCAGCACCAACTCATCAGGCAAAGACCCCAGGTAGATCGCGGCTTCGGCCAGGCTGTTGGTGATTGCGGGCCGAGAAACAGACGGCAAGGGCAGGGTAGTCGAGCGATTCTCATGATCTGTCCACACCACCGAATCACCGGAAACACTAAGCCGATGTGCTAGCGAATGACTCCAGCCAAACCCCAACCCGCAATCCACTTCCACCGCACTGGTGCGATACAACCGAGTCCACTCAAACGGCAGAATCCCGTCCAGCGCACCATCGGTCAGGGTAAGCAGTTCCTCCCCGGTAACCATCGACACCGGGCAGCCATTGGTCGCGGTCTTATCCGAAGCAGCCGCCGCATCTCCCGCGGGATTTTTCGAACCAACAGGCACATCATCGACATGCTCTGTCTGCTTCAGCACCGCGTTCTGCCGCGCCTTCCAGCGCATCTGCATCGTGCCTTGCTTCAGCCCGCCAACCACCCCGCGAACGGCCACCGCCTTATAGCGATCCACGGCCTGCATAAACTTCGTCAGAATCACCAGAAGCCCCCTGACAAAGCCCACCGCCGCCTCGAGGATCTGCGCGCCATACTTGACCAAGCGCAAACTCAAATACGCCACGCCCGCCGCAGGCAACGCGATGGTCAACACCACGCCAATCACCAGGTCAATCAGCAACGCCACCACTAACCCAGCCGCCACCTCGGCCATTTCACCGGGCGGCAACGCGTCCAGCCAGATCATCGCCGTGCGCACCAACAGGAACAGCGCCGCCTCATCACTGGCCAGCAACATTGCCTGCTCCATGACCTTGGGTGCGTCTGTGGCGATTTGCGCCAACTGGGCGGCCTGATCTCCCAGTTGCTCGACGAACTTCAGTGGGTCTTCAAGAATTGCCTGCACCCGCTTGATGCTGTCCCACACATCACGGATCGCCGCCCAACTGCCCGCCAATAGGCCGCTGCCAATTGCGCTGGCAGTAGATCGCTCCCAATGCGGCTTAAACCCGGCCCACTGCGACCGAAGCCACTGCTCCAGATCCGCCATCAACCCGGCGTAAGAGGCAAACAACGCGTCCACCTGTTCCTCGGAAACGCCGCCCTGCACCCGCACCTGATACCGCCCGCCAGCCGCGCAGTGGTGTGAGCCTTTACCTTGTTCATCCAGCAAGATCACGGTGGAACTGCCGTCATCCAGCCCCATCACCTCCACCGGGATATCGCCGATCGGCACGTCATACACCGACTCGAACAGGCTCTGAATCTTCAGCTCACCGCCCAGCGGGCACTGGGCCACGGTCGCAAAGTCCGTATCAGCCATGCTCACCGACCGCTGCGAATCCCCGACCCGCAACACCCGATCCATCCCCAGCAACGACGGCATGTCCAACCCATGGCTCACCGAATCCAGCGCACGCGAATACCAGGCACCCATCTGCTGGCGATAAATCTCCAAGCTCTGATGAAAGCCATCCAGCTCAAATTCGATAAGGGCGATGTGGGAAGCGTGGGTCATCCGTGACGGCTCGGCAAAGGGCAAGGCGTCGGAGCATGCCGCAGGAAAAAGCGCCTGGATGAACGGTTGAGAAATTCAGAAAAGGCCCACTACAACGGGGAAAAAACCGCGCAATACCAACCCCAAGAGCTACACAAAATGGCGATAAAACTGATTGCAGCAACCACTCTCAAATAAAAATCGCTCTCATCCTTGCCCGATTCCCCGACATGGCCGTCATGGTTAATAGAACCTCCATTACGCAGGATTTCCCATGTCGCGCCTTGCTCGTCCCTTGCACCCACTGACCCTGTCAGTGGCGATGGCTTTTGCCGCCGTGCCGTTGCTGACTGCCCAAACCGTCTTCGCCGAAGAAAGCAGCAGCGCCGTGCGCAGTTTCTCGATTCCTGCCGGTGACCTGAGCCAGGCGCTCAATAGCCTGGCCGAGCAGGCGGGCCTGGTGTTGGCCTTCGATGCAAGCTTGACCCGGGGCAAGCGCAGCAACGGGGTGAGCGGGCAATACGACACCGACGTGGCGCTGAACCAACTGCTCGCCGGCAGCGGCCTGCAGGCGATGAAACTCTCCGCCGATCGCTACCGCCTGGAAGCTATCCCGGATAACGGCGGGGCCATGGAGCTGCGGGCCACCACCATCAGCGGTGCGTACCAGGCCGAAAGCCCGACCGGGCCGGTGTCGGGTTATGTGGCCACGCGCAGTTTGTCGGGCACCAAGACGGATACCGCGTTGATCGAAACCCCGCAGTCGATCTCCATCGTCACCAAAGACCAGATGCGTGCGCAAAACGCCGAGAGCCTTAACCAGATCCTGCGCTACAGCGCCGCTGTCATCCCGGAAACCCGTGGCGCCACTGCGTCGCGTCTCGATCAGTTGACCATTCGCGGTTTCGCCCCGGCCACTTATCTCGATGGCTTGCGCATGCCTTCGAGCCGTGACGCCTTGCCGCAAAAGGATGCGTTTGACTTGGAACGCGTCGAAGTGCTGCGCGGCCCAGCGTCGGTGTTGTATGGGCAGGGCACGCCGAGCGGGGTGATCAACATGGTCAGCAAGCGCCCGTTGGACGCGCCGTTTCATGAAGTGGGTGTGGAATACGGCACCTTCAACAAGAAGCGCACCACCTTTGACCTCAGCGGCCCAATCGATGACCAAGGCGTTTATTCCTACCGCGTGGCAGGCCTTTTCGATGATGCCGATGGCCAGGTCGAACACACCGAGACGCGTCGCCAATCGCTCTCCAGCGCTTTCACCTGGCGCCCGGATGATGCCACCTCGCTGACCCTGCTCGGGCATTTCCAGAAGGACCCCAAAGGTGCGTCTTACGGCTCGGTGCCGGCCTGGGGCTCGGTGCTGCACAGCCCGACCGGGCGCAGCATCGATGTGGATTTCTATGATGGCGAGAAGAACTTCGAAAAAAGTGATCGCGAGTATTACTCGATTGGCTATGCCTTCGAACATCACTTCAACGATGTCTGGACCCTACGCCAGAACGCACGTTACCTGCGCGCCGAGGGCATTTACCGCAGCATCTATAACAGCAATTTGCAGGCTGATTACCGCACGTCGAACCGTTCGACCATCGCCACCGATGTCGACATGGACGCCTACACCCTGGACAACCAGGTTCAGGCCCGATTCGATACCGGGCCGTTACAGCACACGTTGTTGATGGGCCTTGATTACCAGAACACCAGCACCGACACCAAGGCGGGTTACGGCAAGGGACCGAGCCTGGATATCTTTGATCCGGTCTACGGCGCGCCCGTGGTGACGCCGGCGTTCAGCACCGATGCTACCTCGCGTAGCGAGCAGACCGGGGTCTACCTGCAGGAGCAAATGAAGTGGGATAAGTGGGTGTTGTTGCTCGGCGGTCGTTATGACTGGGCCAGTACCGATAGCACCACCAAAACCCTTGCTACGGGCGCCAAGAGTAAGTCTTCGCTGGACAGCGAGGCGTTTACCGGACGTGTAGGGCTGGTTTACCTGTTCGATAATGGCTTGGCGCCTTATGCCAGCTATGCGGAGTCGTTCAACCCGCAGTCAGGTACCGGTTATGGCGGTTCGGTGTTCAAACCGACCGAAGGCAAGCAGTATGAGATCGGCATCAAGTACCAGCCGCCGGGCAGCAACAGCTTCATTACGGCTGCCATTTTCGATCTGCGCCAAACCAATGTACCGACGCTGGACCCGAACCCGGACCATCTATGTGGTAGTGGCCGTTGCAACATTCAGGACGGCGAACAACAGTCCCGTGGCTTTGAGCTGGAAGGCAAGGCCAGCCTCAACGACAACCTGGACATTACGGCGGCGTACGCTTACCTGGATAACCGCGCGAGCAAGTCCAACAGCACGGTGCAATACGCACCGATCACTGACGGGGGCGTAGGCCCGGCGATCCCGGTCGAAGGCACCACCACCTACGGTTTACCCCGTCACACGGCCTCGGCCTGGGCGGACTACACCCTTCATGACGGCCAGCTCAAAGGATTCGGCGTGGGGGCCGGTGCACGGTATGTCGGTTCGTCCTGGGGCGATCCAGCCAACACCCTGAAAGTGCCGGGCTACACCTTGTTCGATGCGGCTGTGCACTACGACATCCCGAACATCGCCAACCCCAAGGACAATCTGCGCCTGGCCTTAAATGCCACCAACCTGGCGAATAAAGAGTATGTGGCGTCTTGCCTCTCCTACTCGTGGTGCTGGTATGGCTCGCAGCGCACCGTGCAGGCGAGCGCCACTTACCAATGGTGATGGCACTCAGTAAGGCAATTTAATGGCCCCTTTGTAACAAAATCCTCGCCAGAATCGCTTTTATTTTCAGGTGGTTAGGTGGGGATGCAAATGCGCACTGTTGGAATCATGCTGATCGCCTGCTCCCTGGCCGGTGGCGCAGCTGCCGTGCAGGCGCGGGAGCTGCGCGAGGGTGACAAGTACATGTGCAGTTGGGGCGCAGGCACCGCCGCCAGGGCTCAGGAACTCAAGTTGTCGGGGGTGTCGCTGTACGCCGCGCGGCAGAAAATCCAGACCATCAAGTTCAACAAATCCTGGATGCGCATGATGGCCATGGGCATCACGGAACAGACCTACGACAGCGGCTCACGGCTGAAACCCGAGGCAATTCGCCAGAGTTTCTATCAGGACTGCGTGCGCTACAAAGTTGCGCGCAAATGACCGCTTAGTGCGACAGCGGTGAGCTGGCATCTTCCTGGAAATACACCTTTGCCGTTTCAATAAACCGTCTATTGGCCTGTGACAGGTATTCACTGGCGCGCCAGCACAGGTTGAAGTGCATGAATTGCGCGGGTTCGAAAGACACTCCCGCGAGCCCAGGCTCCTGCTCTTGCACTGAACGCAGCAGGGTCGATACGCCCATGCCGCTGCGGGTAGCGGTAATCACCAGCGGGACAAAGTTGCTTTCCAGGGCGATGTTGAAACGCACGCGGGCGTTGCTGCAAAACGCATCCAGCAAATGGCGTTGCAGGAAGGTGTTTTCGAAGACCAGCATGGGTTCGTCTTGCAACCGCGCAGCCGGGATAGATGAAGCGGCCGCCAGCGGATGCTGCTCATGCATGCACAACACCATCTCGTCGCTGCCGAGCAGCACTGACTCCCATTCCGGGTCGACCCGCCGCGACTCCAGCAGCGCCACGTCAATATCCCGCGTGGCCAGGCGCTCGCTGATGTCATCGGCACTGCCTTCCACCACATGCATCGCAATGCCGGGGTAGCGCGCGCGAAATTGCATCAGCAGTTCGGGGATGTGGCGGATGCCATACATCGGCGGCACACCGACGCGGATTTCACCGCTGTGCAGTTGCGTCAGGTCCTGCAGCTCACGGCGTGCACCGGCCAGCCCCTCCAGGCAGGCTTCGGCGCGCGTCAGGAACAACTGGCCTTCAGCGGTCACGCTGATTTGTCGCGTGGCGCGGTTAAACAGCGCCACGCCCAATTCTTCCTCGAGTCGGCCAACGGCCATGCTCAGTGCCGGTTGCGCCACATGCAGCGCCTGCGCCGCCTTTGTGAAGCTGCCTTGGCGGGCGATCTCTACGCAGTACTCCAGCGCTTTCAGGTTCATACGGGCTCGCATAACAAAGAGTGATGACTGGTTTCACAAATGGATATTTTCTGTGATGCGAACGAGTCTATAACCTGTCGGCATTCTTCTCCATGCCGAGTGCTTCCTGATGCCCAATCTTCGCCAATACTGGCTTGTAACCCTGATCGTCGGCGCCTTGGGCGGCAGCCTTGCGAATTGGGCGGGGTGGCCGTTGCCTTGGGTGATTGGCTCGTTGGTCGCGGTGATGTTGACTCGCTGCGCCGGCAGCCTCGTACCGGAAATCCCCCATGGTCGCCAAGTCGGGCAGCTCATCGTGGCGGTTGCCATTGGCTGTCATTTCACATTGCCAGTGATGCAACAGGTGGCGGCCCATCTCGGGCTGATTCTCTTTGCAGTGTTACTGACGCTGGTGTTGGCGTTGTGTTCGGTGCTGGTCCTGCATCGCTGGGGCGTGCCCTTCGGCACCGCGTTCTTTGCCTTGATGCCAGCCAACTCCAGCGAGATGGTGCACCTGGGCCGACAACGCCAGGCGGACACCAGTTTTATCGCCGCCGCCCACAGCATTCGCCTGCTGCTGATCCTGTTGACGGTGCCTGCGGTCGCAACCTTTGGCATGCCGCAGGTCGTGGCCCATGCCCCGTTGCCGGTGATCTGGCCGTGGCTGATTTTCATCCTGGCGATGGGCTGGCTCGCGGCGCTGGGTTTCAAACACTGCAAGCTGCCCAATCCCTGGACGTTCGGGCCGTTCCTGATCTGCGCGGTGGGGGTGGGCTGCAATAACTTGTCGATGAGCATGCCGGGCTGGCTGAGTGGCTGCGGCCAGTTGTTGATCGGCTGTGCATTGGGCGTTGCGTTTGACCACAGCTTCTTGCGCCGCGCCCCAGGACTACTAAGCAAGGTGCTGCTGCTGTTGACGGGCTCGGTGATCACCACGGCGATAGCCGCATGGGCGCTCGGCGCCGGCTTGGGCATGCCATGGCTGTCGCTTGCCCTGGGCATGATGCCTGGCAGTGCGCCGGAAATGAGCCTCACCGCCGAGGCCTTGGGCCTGGCGGTGACACTGGTGACAGCGATGCAGGTGATCCGCATGTTGGTGATCCAGGCGGCGTGCCTGCCGCTGTTTCGCCTGCTGGACCAGACCGCGCCGGTCCAAGCACCGGCCAGTGCAAACGCCGCGTAAGCCTGGCCAACTTCGTCCTCGCACCTGTAGGGCGCTTTACAAATCCACGACATTCACTGTGTTTCTATTTGCATACAATTGCGTCCTCTATCAGGGAGGCCAGTATGCAAACGCTAATCCGCACGGCGACGCAGGACGATATCGACACGCTGTTCAGCATCCGCACGTCGGTGGTGCAGAACCATTTGAGTGTCGAACAGATGGCTGAGTTGGGCATCACGCCGCAGGTGCTGGCTTCGAGCATCGAAGCAGCGCCCTGCGTGTGGGTCGCTGAAGTGGATGGCCGCGCCGTTGCCTTTGCCATGGTCGACCTGGCCGAAGGCGAGGTATTTGCGCTGTTCGTACGGCCCACTCACGAAAACCTGGGCCTGGGCCGTCAACTGATGGCGGTCGCCGAAGCCGCGCTGTTTGAACACCATGACCGACTGTATCTGATCACCGATGGCCGCGACGAAATACGCGCCAACGGTTTTTATCAGCGGCTGGGTTGGGTCGTGGTCGGCCAGGTCGACGGCGATGATGTGCGATACGAGAAGAGCAGGGCGCAGTAGTCTCATGAACGCGCCCGAGCCTTCGTCTTCTAACAGCGTGCGCTACTTCGTGCTCGGAGTGCTCTGCGTTGCAGTAGTGCTGGGGATTTATTTTGTCCAGCTCAACGCCCAGGTTGACCGCGAGCGGGAAGCCGCCAACGAGCGCTTGGCACTCTGTCGGCAGGTGGAAAGTATCGCGCGTTCATTACTGCCTAATAGCCTTGATACACGCGAGACATGTGAGCCGTTGAACGGGCGTATGTCGAAAAGTGCGACGCTGCCTTAATTCAATAACCCTTTTTTATAAGTGGAAATTTGGGTGGTACTTGCACCAAAAAGTGGCACTCATAGCGTCCGCCACCTTAAAAAATGTGTGGTTATTGAATGACTTACAGCGCTTTTAATCCGACGAAAGGATTAAAATAATCTTGTTACAGCTTTTTACAGTCGTTACTATAGCCGGGCGTTCACCTCCCACGGTTTATGCATTTTTAAATCCCAAGTTTCCATCAGCTACTTGGGATTTTTTTTGCCTGCAATTTGACCTCAACGTCAAACTTCACCGGTGGCGAACTCTGCACGCATCCGCCCGTTGCGTTTGGCCTGGTACAGCAACTTATCGACCTTTTCGACAAACTCCAGCATCGGGCTATCGGGTTTTACGATGTGCGTGCCGACGCCCAGGCTCAAGGTCAACAGATTCGATACCGCCGAAAAACCATGTTCGATCTGCTGCTGGCGAATCAGGTGCAGGCAGCGTTGCGCCACTTGCCTGGCCGACGCTGCATCGGTTTCCGGCAGCAACCATACAAACTCTTCGCCGCCGATACGCGCAATGAAATCCCGTGGCCGGTTGGCCGCCTGTGACAGGGTGCGCGCGACTTGGCGCAGGCATTCGTCGCCCTTGATATGGCCATAGTGGTCGTTGTACTGCTTGAAAAAATCGATATCCAGGATGATCAGCGACAGTGGCAACTGGCTGCGCTGGGCGCTGGCCCATTCCCGTTCCAGCACCGTGTCGAACATGCGACGGTTAGCGATGCCGGTCAGTCCATCCTGATAGGAATATTCCTCAAGTTGTTTTTGCAGGCGCACCAAGTGTTCTTCGGTCTTCTTGCGCTCGCTGATATCGAACATAAAGCCGATCAGCGCGTCGACTTCGCCGTCCTTGCGCACCACGTGCACCACGTCGCGAATCCACACGTAGTCGCCATTCGCGGTCAGCGCCCGGTAATCCGCCTCGTGGTCGACGCCTGCGCGGGATTGCGACACGCAGAAATTCACCACGTATTCACGGTCGTCCGGGTGCATGCGTTCGACCCAATCGTCCACGCTGACCCAGCTTTGCGGGGTCCAGCCGAGCAGGGTCTCGATCTGCGGGCCGATATAACTGAAGGTCATGCTCTGCCAATCAATGCGCCAGGGGATGGCCTTGGTCGACTCCAATAACGTCTTGTACACATCGCTGTCGGGCTGGCTGGGAGGGTCGATACTCATGGGGGCTTGGCTCAGAGTGATGGCGAAAGGCCAAGAGCCTCTTGTGATCGACGCGTGGAGTCAAGTGCCCTCCGAAACAGCAGACGAGAGGTTGCAGGCAGGGGTTTTTGACGTCAGCGAATCGACATCTTCGAACGGTGTCCGGCCGGGTCGACCTGCTGCTGACCGGCGTGTCCCCCGAGGGTTTGGACAGCATCCGTTCCATCTCAAACCTGATTGTCGAGTTGCGCACCGAGATCAAGGCCGGGCGCCGTGGGTTTGCGGGAGTAGGCTAGCCGTTGACGGTGTGGGTCGGTGTATCGAGCGCGCCGTAATAGCGCCAGCAACAATGGCGGTGTTCCGGCAGGATCACGCAGCCGCTGAGGCTGACGATCAGCAACGCGGCAACCAGCATGGAAAGTCGACGGTACATGGTGTGTCCTCTTGGGTTGATAGGCGTTAATCCTTCAACGCTGCCAGCGGCGTAAATCCGTCGCGAAGCTTTCAAACATTTCATCAAGCGCCGCCATCCCCCGGGCAATACTGCCTGCGCAAATAACCTGCACATTCTGCGACGGATTTTTTTGCACCCACCGTTCAACCCATCAGCAACCCGCACTTTCGCGCGTTGAATGAAGGAGTTGCCATGAGACCCCTGGCCAAATTGCGTTTTGCCTTGCTTGCTCCGCTGGCGCTCGCCGCGTTTGTCAGCACCCCCACTTTTGCCCAGACCGAAATCATCATCCGCCAGGCGCCGCCGCCGGAGCGCGTGGAAATGATCCCCGTGGAGCGCCCGGGTTACGTCTGGGACCGTGGACACTGGCGCTGGGAGGGACGCGGCTACGCTTGGAAGCCCGGCCACTGGCAGGCTGTGATGCGCAATGCGCGCTGGGAACCTGGCCATTGGGAAGCCCACGGCCCCAATTGGTACTGGCGTGAGGGGCATTGGATCCGCTGAATCAGCCACCCGGACTGAGAGTTGCCCGATTGAAAGACACTGATCCGGATGTTGAACTGCTGGCACGCATCGGCAACAACGAACCCGCGGCCGTCAACGAAATGGTGACGCGCAAACTGCCGCGTCTGCTGGCGCTTGCCAGCCGGATCCTGGGGGATGCCGACGAAGCCAGGGACGTGGCCCAGGAAAGTTTCCTGCGCATCTGGCGCCAGGCGGCGAGTTGGCGCAGTGGCGAAGCGCGCTTCGACACCTGGTTGCATCGGGTCGCGCTGAACCTTTGCCATGACCGCCTGCGCCGGCGCAAGGAGCGCCCTCTGAGCGACGCGCAAGCGCTGGAGCTGGCCGACAGCGCACCGTCCTTGGATGAACAGTTGGAGACCGCCGACCGCAGCGAATGCATGGCCGCCGCCTTGGCGGCATTGCCCGAACGCCAGCGCGAAGCCATTGTGTTGCAGTACTACCAGGAGCTGTCGAACATCGACGCCGCGGCCCTGATGAATATCAGCGTCGAGGCACTGGAGAGCCTGCTGTCGCGGGCCCGACGTCAGTTGCGCAGCAGCCTTGCCGACACACCCGGGCTTGCCCGCCCAGGAAGGGGAAAGACATGACACCCGAACGATTTGCGTATCTGGCCGACGCCTATGGGGCCGATTTAAAGCGCTGGCCTCTGGCGGAGCAAGGCGCAGCGCAGGCACTGCTTGAAAGTGCTCATCCCAGTGCCCGCGAGGCCTTGGAGGAGGCTGGTTGGCTCGACGTCCAGCTGAACAGCTATCTACTGGCGCTCACCGACCCGGCGCTGGCGAGGCAGATCCGCGAGTCTGCGCCGCGCCGCAGGTCGTTCTGGTCGCGCTACGCCAACTGGTTATCGCCGGCGGGCCTGGTGGGCGTGGGCATTGCCGGCATCGTTACCGGGATACTGGTAGCGTCGATGAGCGTGCCGCTGCCCATGTTGTCATCCGAAGTGTTGCCCAGTGTCTTCGATCAGGGCGATGCGCAAGTGATCTTTACCGTCAACGCCGAGGAAACCGAGCAATGACCGCTAAATCCCTGAAACCGTGGTTGCTTGTCTCGGTATTGCTCAATGTATTTTTGATCGGCGGCGTGGGCGGAGGCCTCTACCATTGGAGGGTCAACGCCAAGCCCGCCGTAGCGATGGTCAACCAGCACGGCCTGCGCCAGGCCATGGTCAACTTGCCGCCGGAGCGGCGCAGGGAGTTGCGTCAGCTGTTGCGCCGTAACAGCGCTGACAGCCAGCCGCTGGTCATGGCTGGCCGTGAGGCGCGGCTCGGGGTGATCAAGCAGTTGGAAGCGCCGGCGTTGGACCGGGATGTGCTGGTGACTGAATTGGCCAAGGCGCGTGAGGCGGATATGGCGCTGCGGGCGTTGGTGGATACGACATTGGCGCAGTTTGCCAGTACGTTGCCTCGGGAAGAGCGGCAGACGTTGGTGGAGGCGTTGTATGTGCGCGGGCAGATGACCGGGAAAAAGCCTCGGTCTTGAGCATTGGTCTTGGCGACACCAAGGATCAAAATGTGGGAGTTGTCGAGCGCCAGCGAGGCTACGATGGCATCGCCGCGCAGCAACTGCCAGACCACAACACCCGCATCGCAGAGCACGTTCAACTTGCTTCCTTTAGCGGTTCGCGGTTATTACCTGAGCCGCATGGCAACCCTCTAAAACCTGATTCGCAAGGACCGCTCAATGATTGACCCCCAGGTACTGCAACAACTGGCCCCCAATGGCGTGCTGCGCGCCGCCATCAACTTCGGCAACCCGGTGCTGGCGCAACGCGGTGCGGACGGTGAACCCCTGGGCGTGTCCGTGGCACTGGCCAAGGCGCTCGCCGATGAAGTGGGTGTCGAGTTGGAGCTGATCACCTTCGAGTCGGCGGGCAAGGTGTTTGCCGCATTGGCTGAGGATGTGTGGCGTGTGGCGTTCCTGGCCATCGAGCCGGTGCGTGAGCAAGAGATTGCCTTCAGCGCGCCGTACGTGGCAATCAAGGGCACCTACCTGGTGGCGAAGGACTCACCCTTCACGCAGGTTGCGCAATTGGATGCGCCGGGTCGACGTATCGCCGTCGGCCAGGGTGCGGCCTATGACCTGTATTTGAGCCGCACGGTCCAGCATGCCGAACTGGTCCGGGCACCCACCTCATCTGCGGCGGTAGACGTGTGTATCGAGCAAGGCCTGGACGCAGCGGCGGGCGTACGGGATTTCCTGCAAACCAGGGTTAACGAGCAGTGGCGGCTGGTAGAGGATGACTTCATGACCATCCGCCAGGCCATGGCAGTACCGATTGCGCACGCAGCCGCTGCCGCGTTCGTCAGATCCTTTGTCGAACGGCAAAAAGAGAATGGCAGGGTGAAGCGAGGATTGGTCGCCAGCGGGCAGAGCGCTGAACTACAGGCGACGTAGGAAGGATTTAACGATGTGCCGGGTGGCGTCGGTGGTGTCGAGTTCTTCCATCGCGCCGTAGGGATGCCACTGGCAATCGATTATTTCGTTGCTAGGTTTTGCATCGGCGATGTTCACAACGGATGCTTCGAAAACGTGGTGAACGGTGTCGCGGGCTTTCAGCTCCTGCAAGTAGAGCAAGCCGTCCACGTTCAATCCGGTTTCTTCTTGCAGCTCGCGTTCGGCGGCGCCGACCGGGCGCTCGTTGCGTTCTACCTTGCCGCCCGGCAAGGCCCATTTTGATCTGGCCTTACGCACGAAGAGGATATGCCCCTCGTGTTCGCAGATGACCGTGGCGCGTATTTTCATCGTTTAGCCCCGCAGCGCAATGAATGTCATAAAAGTGTAATGCAATTGTCATGCTAAGTGGTTATGGCGCTGACGTGTGGGGATGTGGATACTGCCCGATTGATCAAAACGGACGAGGAGAGCAGATGAGCACCGTACGCTGGGGCATGATCGGCTGTGGCAGTGTCACTGAATTGAAGAGTGGACCGGCTTTCTACAAAGCGCCAGGTTCTGCGCTGGTGGCCGTGATGGGGCGCCGTGAAGCTGCTGTGCGTGATTATGCGGCACGCCACGGTATTGCACGCTTTTATACCGACGCCCAGGCACTGATCAACGACCCCGACGTTGACGCGGTCTACATCGCCACGCCGCCCGACAGCCACCTCGAATACAGCCTGATGGTGGCCGCAGCCGGCAAACATTGCTGCGTCGAGAAGCCCATGTCGCTGAATGCCGAGCAGAGCGCATTGATGCAGCGCACCTTCGAACGCGCCGGTTTGCATCTGTTTGTCTCCTACTACCGCCGCTCGCTGCCGCGCTTCCAGCAAGTGCGTGACTGGCTGCGGGACGGACGCATCGGTGAGCTGCGTCACCTGAGCTGGACCTTGTGCAAACCTGCGGGGGCCGACGACGCCAGCGCCGCCAACTGGCGTACCGACCCGACGATTGCCGGTGGCGGCTATTTCGCCGACCTGGCCAGCCATGGCTTCGACCTGTTCCAGTACCTGGCCGGGGACATCATCGAAGTCTCGGGCTTCACCGCGCGCCAGGCCGGGCGCTATGCGGCCGAGGATGCAGTGACGGCGTGCTGGACCTTCAGCTCCGGCGCGCTGGGCATGGGCTGCTGGAACTTCGTCGCGGACCGGCGTGAAGATGTGGTCGAGATGATCGGCAGTCGTGGGCGCATCCGGTTCTCGGTGTTCGAGGACCAGCCCCTGCACCTTGAGGGCGAGACCCATGAGGTGCTGGAAATACCCTGCCACGCGCATATCCAGTGGCATCACGTATTGGCCATGAATGCGCATATCCGTGGCGAAGCCGAGCATCCGTCATTGGCCATCGAAGCGTTGAAGACCGATCGGATCCTGGACAAGGTGCTACAACGTAACCCTCATCATCCTGGGTAGTCGCGATAGGGTTTTCTTTTTCCAAGGAACAGACCGATGAAATATTGGATGATGGTGTGGCTGGTACTCGCCACAAGTGCAGTGGCGGCCCCGCGTAGCCAAGGCACGCCGGGAGAGTTTGATTTCTACGTGTTGTCGTTGTCATGGTCGCCAACCTTCTGCCTCACGCACCCGGACAATGAACAGTGTTCGGGCAAGGGCTACGGCTTTGTGCTGCATGGCTTGTGGCCGCAGTACGCACGGGGAGGGTGGCCGGCTTCGTGCTCAGCGCAATCGCAGTTGAG
The DNA here is from genome assembly GCF_900005865.1 of Pseudomonas sp. 58 R 12. Lineage (NCBI taxonomy): Bacteria > Pseudomonadati > Pseudomonadota > Gammaproteobacteria > Pseudomonadales > Pseudomonadaceae > Pseudomonas > Pseudomonas sp. 58 R 12. The sequence continues at coordinate 89,518 of NZ_CVTP01000022.1, read as the reverse complement.
TCGCGAAGAAATCGAAAAGGGTGCTGCACTGTTCCCGACCCGTTCACTGCTCCGGCACGAATGGGCCAAGCATGGCACCTGCAGCGGGCTGGAGCCGCTGGCGTATCTGGAAAAAACCGACGAGGCGCTAGGCGTGGTGACCATTCCGCAGCAACTGCAGCCGTTCAATACGCCGCCATCGTTACAAGCCCGTGAGATCGAGGCGTTGTTTCGTGAGAGCAACCCGCGCATGGGCAACCATGGGCTGGCGGTGATCTGCAAAGGCAAAGTGTTGTCGGAAGTGCGCGTGTGCCTGACCAAGGACCTGGCCTTCGCCGGTTGCCCGCGCAGCGTCAAAACCCAGTGCCGCGACGGCGATATCCGCATTCCCGCCCAGCGCTAGGGCAGCATCGCGACGCGGTAGCGCTCGTCAAAATCCTCGGCCAACTGCGCCAGCGTGACCTTGCCCAGGCGTTCCAGCAGCAACGCCTGGGCTTGCTCGAAAGCCCCCGTGAGTGCCGCATTGACGGCCTGTTCCACCAGGCACTCCGGATGATCGGTGGACAGGCCGATAGCAAACAGCGACGGCGTGCCCAGGGCGTTGTGAATATCCAGCAGGGTGATTTCACTCAAGGGCTTGCCCAGGCACCAGCCGCCCTGGTGGCCTTTTTCCGAGCGTACGTAACCCTTTTCCTTGAGCAGCCCGAGCGTGCGCCGTACCACCACCGGGTTGGTGCCGAGCATCTGCGCGATGGTCTCCGAGGTGGCGCGCTCTTCATGGCGGCCCATATGGATCAACACGTGGAGCATGCGCGAGAGGCGGGTGTCGTTTCTCATCAAGGGATCTCTGATCAATTCGGCGGAAAGTATCGTTTGTAACCTGAAAAGTTGCGAGACCCTTGACGGGGTATTTTCACGTAACTTATGGTGTGTCGTGAAAGCGCTCGGATAACCGAGTGCACCACCTGGGGTTACTTTCATGATGTACGACGTGATTATCGTGGGCGGCAGCTATGCCGGGCTGTCGGCGGGCCTGCAATTGGCGCGGGCGCGACGCCAGGTGCTGGTGATTGATGCAGGGCAGCGGCGCAATCGCTTTGCGGCCACGTCCCACGGTTTTCTCAGCCAGGACGGCCAGGCGCCGGCGGTCATCGCCGCGCAAGGGCGCAGCCAATTAATGGCGTATCCGACCGTCACCTGGGTGCAGGGCAATGCGGTGCAGGCGGTGGCGCAGCCGGAAGGTTTCAGTGTGCGCACCGAACATCACGCTACGTTTCACGGTAAGCGCCTGATCCTTGCCACCGGCGTGGTCGACGACTTGCCTGACATCGAAGGCCTCGAAGAGCGTTGGGGCAAGCACCTGTTCCACTGCCCTTACTGCCATGGCTATGAGCTGGATCAAGGCCGCATCGGCGTACTGGCCACATCACCCCTGGCCATGCACCACGCGCTGATGCTGCCCGACTGGGGCACCACCACCTTGTTCACCAATGCTGTGTTTACCCCAGATGCCGAGCAGCAAGCGCAGTTGGATCGACGTAGGGTCAGCGTCGAACACGGCGCTGTACGGCGCATCCGCGGTGAGCGCGCCGACCTGGAATTGGATGATGGCCGGGTGTTCAACCTTGATGGCATCTTCACCATGGCGCGCACTCGCATCAGCCCATTGGCGGAGCAACTGGGCTGTGAGCGCGTCGATGGCCCGACCGGCCGTTATCTGCACACCAATGAAATGCGCCAGACCTCTGTGCCCGGTGTGTTTGCCGGTGGTGATGTCTCCCTTGCCGCCGGTTCCGTCGCGCTGGCCGTGGCCGAGGGCGTGCGTGCCGGCGTGGGCGCGCACTTCTCGTTGATCGACGGTTGAGGCGCCCAGACGGCACTGGCACCGCGCCGGGCACGTGAAAGCCCGGGATCGGGAGTTGTTTGTCAAATAAGCCGGCGGGGGGCATTTTCTTCAATACCGCCGCTGTTTTGCCCTTTACCGTGATGCCATCTGCACCCATCACCCTAAAAGGGAACCTCCATGAGCTTGATCATTTCCATGGCTGCCTTCGCCCTGGCGACCTCCATCACACCGGGGCCGGTGAATGTCGTCGCGCTTAGTACAGGCGCACGCTTCGGTTTTGCCGCCAGCCAGAAACACGTGCTTGGCGCCGCCGTGGGCTTTACGTTGCTGTTGGTGTTGATTGGCCTCGGCTTGCATCAAGTGCTGCTGCGTTGGCCGATCCTGACCCAGTTGATCCAGTGGGGAGGGGTGGCGTTTTTGCTGTACATGGCCTGGAAACTGGCGGTGGACGACGGCCGGCTGGACGCCGACGGCACGGCCACTGCGCCGTCGATACTCTATGGCGCGATCATGCAGTGGCTCAATCCCAAGGCCTGGCTGGCCTGCGTGGCGGGGATGGGCTTGTTTGTGGCGGATGGCGATACCGCACAGGTCTGGCTGTTTGCGGCGATTTACCTGGTGATCTGTTACCTGTCGGTCGCTTGCTGGGCCTACGCCGGCACGTTCCTGCGTCGCTACCTCAGCAACCCCCAGGGCGTGCGGCTGTTCAACCGCTCGATGGCCGCGTTGCTGGTGGCCAGTGTGGGTTATTTGCTGATGGCTTGAGGCGGTCACGGTACTGCCCCGGCGTGGCGGCGAAATGCTGTTTGAACGCGCGCTGGAAATGCGCCTGGTCGGCAAAACCTGCGGCCAGGGCCACATCGGCGATCAGCTCGCCCTGGCGCAATTGCGTACGGGCGAACTGGATACGCTGGTTGACCAGGAAGGCATGGGGCGTCAGCCCGTAATACTGCTTGAAGGCGCGGATCAGGTAAGACGGCGACAACTCGGCCGCCGCGCAGATATCTTCCAGTTTCAACGCCAGGGTGCAGTGTTCGCGGATGTACTCGGCGGCGCGCTCCAGCTTGTGGTTGACCTCGCGTACCGGGGTGTCGGAGGGGTTGAGGCGCTGTTGCACCTCGGTGAAGTAACTCACCAGCGCGCTCTGTTTTTGCAGGTGTTCAGCCTGTTCGTCCACCAGTATTCGATACAACGCCAGCAGGCCGTTGTACAGCAGCGAGTCACGCGTGTAAGGCGTATCAAAGGGCCGGTAACCCTGGTCCGTGCTGAAACCCAGTTGGTGCTGCAGGTCGGTCAGCCAAGGCGTGTCGAGGTACACCATCTGGTAGGACCACGGTTCATTCTCGATGGGATTGCACGCGTGGACATCACCGGGGTTCATCAACACCACGGTGCCGGCGCTGATCTCAAAGGTTTGCGCGCCGTAGTGGTAGTAGCTCCTTCCGGTGGTGATCGCACCAATGGAAAAGTGCTCATGAGCATGACGGGTGTAGGTGACCTTGCGCCCGTCGTCGATGGTCCGCGCTTCAATGAACGGCAAGCGCTCATCACGCCAAAAGCGTGGTGCGTGTGCGGGGTGAGCGGTGGTGTTCAACGACATGGCGGTGGTTCCATCCCTTGAAATCGAGGCAAGATCATTGCACAGACCGCCAGGGTCGTCAGCCCGCAAATCGGTCAAAAATGTGGGAGCGGGCTTGCTCGCGAATGCGTTCGATCAGTGAATACATCGTTGGCTGACACACCGAGTTCGCGAGCAAGTCGAAGCGTCGAACCGCCGCTCCCACATGTCTATCTGTGTGCGTCAGGTGGGTACGAGGAAGGCGGCTTCCAACAGTTGTCGAGTATAGGCATGCTGCGGATCGGCAAAAATCGCCCGCGCATCGCCTTGCTCCACCACCTGCCCGTGCTTGACCACCATCAACTGGTGACTCAACGCCTTCACCACCGCCAGGTCATGGCTGATAAACAGGTAGGTCAGGTTGTACTTGGCCTGCAAACTGCGCAGCAGTTCCACCACTTGGCGTTGCACCGTGCGGTCCAGCGCGGAGGTGGGTTCGTCAAGCAGGATCAGGCGAGGCTTGAGCACCAGCGCGCGGGCGATGGCAATGCGCTGGCGCTGGCCGCCGGAGAACTCGTGGGGGTAGCGGTGCCGGGAATCCGGGTCGAGGCCCACTTCCTTGAGCGCTGCGATGATCGCCGCTTCCTGCTCGGCGGCTGTGCCCATCTTGTGGATGCGCAGGCCTTCGCCGACGATCTCGCTGACGCACATGCGCGGGCTCAGGCTGCCGAACGGGTCCTGGAACACAACCTGCATCTCGCGGCGCAACGGGCGCACCTGTTGCTGGGTCAACTGGTCCAGTTGCTGGCCTTCGAAGCGAATCCCGCCCTTGCTGGCGATCAACCGCAGAATCGCCAGGCCCAGGGTGGATTTGCCCGAGCCACTTTCGCCGACGATGCCCAGGGTTTGCCCCTGGGGCAGGCTGAAGTTGATGCCGTCCACCGCCTTGACGTAATCGACGGTGTTGCGCAAAAAGCCCTTCTTGATCGGGAACCACACTTTCAGGTCATCGACTTCCAGCAACGGCGGACCGACTTCATTGGTCGCCGGCCCGCCGCTGGGTTCAGCCGCGAGCAGTTCCTGGGTGTACGGATGCTGAGGTGATTGGAACAGCGTCTCGCAATCGGCCTGCTCAACGATGCAACCCTTTTGCATCACGCACACGCGATGGGCGATACGCCGCACCAGGTTCAAGTCATGGCTGATCAGCAACAGCGCCATGCCCAGGCGTGCCTGCAGCTCTTTGAGCAATTCGAGGATCTTCAACTGCACCGTGACGTCGAGGGCGGTGGTCGGTTCGTCCGCGATCAGCAACTCCGGCTCATTGGCCAGCGCCATGGCAATCATCACCCGCTGGCGCTGGCCGCCAGACAGCTCGTGGGGCAGGGCCTTGAGGCGCTTGTGCGGTTCGGGAATACCCACCAGCTCCAGCAGTTCCAGGGTGCGCAGGGTGGCGGCTTTGCCGGTGAGCCCCTTGTGCAGGCCGAGCACTTCGTTGATCTGCTTTTCGATGTTGTGCAGCGGGTTCAACGAGGTCATTGGCTCCTGGAAGATCATCGCAATGCGGTTGCCGCGAATGTGCCGCAGGCTTTTTTCCTGGAGCGTCAGCAGGTCTTGCCCGGCGTAGTTGATGGTGCCGGATGGGTGCCGCGCCAGCGGGTAGGGCAGCAGGCGCAGGATCGAGTGGGCGGTCACCGATTTGCCCGAGCCGCTTTCGCCGACCAGGGCCAGGGTTTCGCCGCGCTTGATATCAAAGCTGACGTTGTTCACCACGCGGTGGTGATGTTCGCCCGTGACGAACTCGACAGAGAGGTCGCGGATTTCGATCAGATTGTCCTGATTCATCTCATTTCCTCGGGTCGAAGGCATCGCGAGCGGACTCGCCGATAAACACCAGCAAACTCAACATGATCGCCAGCACGGCAAAGGCACTCATGCCCAGCCACGGCGCTTGCAGGTTGGATTTGCCCTGGGCCACCAGTTCACCCAACGACGGCGAACCGGCAGGCAAGCCAAAGCCAAGGAAGTCCAGCGCGGTGAGGGTACCGATGGCGCCGGTAAGAATGAACGGCATGAAGGTCATGGTCGACACCATGGCGTTGGGCAGGATATGCCGGAACATGATCGCGCCGTTCTGCATGCCCAAGGCCCTGGCCGCGCGCACGTATTCCAGGTTGCGCCCGCGCAGGAACTCGGCGCGCACCACGTCCACCAGGCTCATCCAGGAAAACAGCAGCATGATCCCCAGCAACCACCAGAAGTTGGGCTGCACGAAACTGGCGAGGATGATCAACAGGTACAACACCGGCAACCCGGACCAGATCTCCAGGAAGCGTTGCCCGGCGAGGTCGACCCAGCCGCCGTAGAAGCCCTGCAAGGCGCCAGCGATCACGCCGATGATCGAGCTGAGCACGGTGAGGGTCAGGGCAAACAGTACCGACACACGGAAGCCATAGATCACCCGCGCCAGCACATCGCGTCCCTGGTCGTCGGTGCCGAGCAGGTTGACGCTAGAGGGTGGCGCCGGAGCTGGCACTTTCAGGTCGTAGTTGATGCTCTGGTAGCTGAACGGGATCGGCGCCCACAAGGTCCAGGCATCCTTGGCCTTGAGCAGTTCCTGGATGTACGGGCTCTTGTAGTTGGCCTCCAGCGGGAATTCACCGCCGAACGTCGTTTCCGGGTAACGCTTGAGCGCCGGGAAGTACCAGCCGCCGTCATAGTGCACGGCCAGCGGCTTGTCGTTGGCAATCAGCTCCGCGCCCAGACTCAGCACGAACAGCACCAGGAACAGCCACAGCGACCACCAGCCACGCTTGTTGGCCTTGAACCGCTCGAACCGGCGGCGATTGAGGGGGGACAGGTTCATCTCAATGCTCCCGGCTGGCAAAGTCGATACGCGGATCGACCAGGGTGTAGGTGAGGTCGCCGATCAGTTTTACGATCAGCCCCAGCAAGGTGAAGATAAACAGCGTGCCGAACACCACCGGGTAGTCGCGGTTGATCGCCGCTTCAAAGCTCATCAGGCCCAGGCCGTCGAGGGAGAAGATCACCTCCACCAACAGCGAACCGGTAAAGAAAATACCGATAAACGCCGACGGGAAACCGGCGATCACCAGCAACATCGCATTGCGGAATACATGGCCGTAGAGCACGCGGTGGTTGGTCAGGCCCTTGGCTTTGGCGGTGACCACGTACTGCTTGTTGATTTCGTCGAGAAAGCTGTTCTTGGTCAGTAGGGTCATGGTGGCGAAGTTGCCGATCACCAACGCGGTGATCGGCAGCGCCAGGTGCCAGAAGTAATCTAGGATCTTGCCGCCCCAGCTCAGCTCGTCGAAGTTGTTCGACGTAAGTCCGCGCAAGGGGAACCAGTCGAAATAACTGCCCCCGGCAAACACCACGATCAACAGGATCGCAAACAGGAACGCCGGGATTGCGTAGCCAACGATGATTGCCGAACTGGTCCACACGTCGAAATGGCTGCCATGCCGCGTGGCCTTGGCGATCCCCAGGGGGATCGACACCAGGTACATGATCAGCGTGCTCCATAACCCAAGGGAAATCGACACCGGCATCTTTTCCTTGATCAGGTCGATGACCTTGGCGTCACGGAAGAAACTATCGCCAAAATCCAGCGTGGCGTAGTTCTTGACCATGATCCACAAGCGTTCCGGCGCCGATTTGTCGAAGCCGTACATCTTTTCGATTTCCTTGATCAGCGCCGGGTCCAGGCCCTGCGCGCCGCGGTAGCTGCTGGAGCCGGCCACCGAGACCTCGGCGCCGCCACCGGCTATGCGGCTGGTGGCGCCTTCAAAGCCTTCAAGCTTGGCGATCATCTGTTCCACCGGCCCACCGGGAGCGGCCTGGATGATGACGAAGTTGATCAGCAGAATTCCGAACAGCGTGGGGATGATCAGCAACAGGCGACGAAAGATATAGGCCAGCATTTAATCGCCTCCGCTCGCCGAATCGGCGCTCGTGTTTGTGCTTGTGTCTAGGGTGACAGCCGGTTTGACGTCGGGTTTTGCCCACCAGGTGGCGGTGCCGACGTCGTAGCGCGGCGGGACTTTGGGGTGACCCAGATGGTCCCAGTACGCCACGCGGAAGGTCTTGATGTGCCAGTTGGGAATCACGTAGTAGCCGAACTGCAGTACGCGGTCCAGGGCCTTGGCATGGGCCACCAGGCTTTTGCGCGAATCGGCGTCGATCAGCTCTTCCACCAGTTGGTCGACGGCCGGGTCCTTGAGGCCCATGTAGTTACGGCTGCCGGGTTTGTCGGCGCTTGAAGACTTCCAGAATTCCCGTTGTTCGTTACCCGGCGAGGTGGATTGCGGAAAGCTGCCCACCAGCATGTCGAAGTCCCGCGAGCGAATGCGGTTGACGAATTGCGAGACGTCAACCCGGCGGATCACCAGGTCGATGCCCAGGTCGGCCAGGTTGCGCTTGAACGGCAGCAGGATACGTTCGAACTCGGTCTGCGCAAGCAGGAACTCAATGGTCACCGGTTTGCCGGTGGTGTCGACCATCTTGTCATCGACAATGCGCCAGCCGGCTTCCTGCAACAGTTGGTAGGCTTCGCGCTGCTGTGTACGGATCATGCCGCTGCCGTCGGTTTTGGACGGTTCAAACGCCTGGGTGAAAACTTCGGGCGGGATCTTATCGCGCAGGGGCTCGAGGATTTTCAGCTCATCCGGGCCGGGCAGGCCGGTGGCCGCCATCTCCGAGTTTTCAAAGTAGCTGCGGGTGCGCGTGTAGGCGCCGTTGAACAGCTGTTTGTTGCTCCACTCGAAATCCAGCAGCAGGCTGATGGCCTTGCGCACGCGCACGTCCTGGAACATCGGCTTGCGCATGTTGAACACAAAACCTTGCATGCCGGTAGGGTTGCCGTTGGGGATCTCTTCCTTGATCAAACGGCCTTCTTTGACTGCCGGGATGTTGTAGGCGTTGGCCCAGTTCTTCGCGCTGAATTCCAGCCAGTAGTCGAACTGCCCGGCCTTCAAGGCCTCCAGGGACACGGTGCTGTCGCGGTAGTAGTCGGTGATGCGGTTATCGAAGTTGTAGAAACCTTTGGCGACCGGCAGGTCCTTGGCCCAGTAGTCTTTGACCCGCTCGTAGCGGATCATGCGCCCGGCCTTGACCTCGGCCACTTTGTACGGCCCGCTGCCCAGTGGTATCTCGAGGTTGCCCTTGGCAAAGTCGCGGGTCGCCCACCAATGCTTGGGCAATACCGGCAATTGCCCGAGGATCAGCGGCAACTCGCGGTTGTTGGTGCGCTTGAACTTGAACAACACCTTCAGTGGGTCTTCGGCGATCACTTCGTCGACGTCGGCGTAATAGGTGCGGTAGATCGGCGAGCCGTCCTTGATCAACTCCTGAAAGGTAAACACCACGTCTTCGGCGCGGATCGGGTGGCCGTCGTGGAAGCGTGCCTCGGGGCGCAGGTAGAAACGCACCCAGCTGTTGTCCGGGGCTTTTTCGATCTTGCCGGCGACCAGTCCATATTCGGTGATCGGCTCATCCAGGCTTTGCATGGCCAGGGTGTCGTAGATCAGGCCCAGGTTGTCGGCCGGCACGCCCTTGCTGATGTAGGGGTTGAGGCTGTCGAAACCGCCCATGGCCGACTCTCGGAACGTGCCGCCCTTGGGCGCTTGCGGGTTGACGTAGTCGAAGTGCTTGAAGTCGGCCGGGTACTTCGGCGGTTCGTTGTAAAGCGTCAGTGCATGTTGCGGAGCGGCATGGGCGGCGGTGCACAGCAGCAGGCTGCCGAGCAGTGCGTTGCGCAAATACATCATTGGGCTTTCTCCGAAGCTTTCAGCCACCATGCGCTCAGGCCCAGGGTATAGGGCGGCGTGGTGACAAAGGCGAACCGGTTGCGGTAGGCCAGGCGATGATAGTTGAGGTACCAATTGGGAATGCTGTAGTGCTGCCACAGCAACACGCGGTCCAGGGCACGGCCGGCGGCCAGTTGCTCTTCGCGGGTCTGCGCCGCCAGCAGTTGTTCCAGCAAGTGATCGACAATGGGGTTGTTGATGCCGGCGTAATTCTTGCTGCCCTTGATCGCGGCCTGGCTGGAGTGGAAGTACTGCCACTGCTCAAGGCCCGGGCTCAGGGTCTGGTTGAGGGTGATCAGGATCATGTCGAAGTCGAATTGATCCAGGCGCTGCTTGTACTGGGCGCGGTCGACGGTGCGCAGGCGCGCGTCGATGCCAATGCTGATCAGGTTCTCGACATAGGGCTGCAGGATGCGCTCAAGGTTCGGGTTGACCAGCAGGATTTCGAAGCGCAGCGGTTGCCCATCCTTGTTCAGCAGGCGCTGACCCGATAGCTTCCAGCCGGCTTCACCGAGCAGGGTGAGCGCATGGCGCATCGTCTCGCGGGGGATGCCGCGACCATCGGTCTGCGGCAGGCTGAACGGCTGGGTAAGCAGGCTGGTCGGCAACTGCTCGCGGTACGGTGAGAGCATCAGCCACTCACGGCCGGTTGGAACACCGGTAGCGGCGAATTCGCTGTTGGGGTAGTAGCTCAAGGTGCGTTTATAGGCATTGCTGAAGAGGGTGCGGTTGGTCCATTCAAAGTCGAACATCAGCCCCAGTGCTTCGCGCACCTTGGTCTGGCTGAAGGTTGGCCGACGGGTGTTCATGAACAGGCCCTGGCTCTGGGTCGGGATCTGGTGGGCAATCTGCGCTTTGATCACATCGCCACGGTTCACCGCCGGGAAGTTGTAGCCATTGGCCCAGTTCTTGGCCTGGTGTTCGATATAGATATCGAATTCGCCGGCCTTGAAGGCTTCGAAGGCCACATCGCTGTCGCGATAGAACTCCACTTCGACCCTGTCATAGTTATAGAAGCCCTGGTTGACCGGCAGGTCTTTGCCCCAGTAATCCTTGACCCGTTCGAACACCAGTTGCCGGCCTGGGCTGACTTTGCTGATGCGGTATGGCCCGCTGCCCAACGGCGGTTCGAAGGTGGTGGCCTTGAAATCGCGATTTTTCCAGTAGTGCTGGGGCAATACCGGCAACTCGCCCAGGCGCAGGATCAGCAGCGGGTTGCCGGCGCGCTTGAACACAAAGCGGATGCGGTGACGATTGAGGATGTCCACCCGCGCCACTTCCTGCAGGTTGGTGCGGTATTGCGGGTGGCCTTCGGTGAGCAGGGTGCGATAGGAAAACGCCACATCATAGGCGGTGATCGGCTTGCCATCGTGGAAGCGTGCTTCCGGGCGCAGGTTGAACACCACCCAACTGCGGTCCTCGCTGTACTCCACCGACTGGGCGATCAGCCCGTAGCTGGAGGTGGGTTCGTCGCCGGAGGGCGCGTACTGGCCGGTACCGACCATCAACGGCTCGTTCAGCTCATTTATGCCGTATTGCAGGAAATTGGGGGTGGAAACCGGGCTGGAGCCCTTGAAGGTATAGGGGTTGAGCGTATCGAAGGTGCCAAAGGCCATTACCCGCAATGTCCCGCCTTTCGGCGCTGCAGGGTTTACCCAGTCGAAGTGGGTGAATTTGGCCGGGTACTTGAGCCTGCCGAACTGCGTATACCCGTGGCTCTCGGTAATCGTCGCGTTCGCACCAAAGCTCAAGGCCAGACTTATTAGTAGAAGGAGGGGACGCTTCAAGTCAGAGATCCGATCCAGGCGGCTTGGGCTTTATGATCGGTACAGTAACAGCTTGTTCCGGTTGGAAAAAGGCCGTTGGGAAGACCCTTTGAGGGCTGGCGCGGTATTGAATGGTGTGAAGATCAAATGTGGGAGCTGGCTCGCCTGCGATAGCATCACCTGGGTGTCATTGATACACCGCGGTGTCTGCATCGCAGGCAAGCCAGCTCCCACACAAGCCAGCTCTCATGCGGCTTATCTTGGTCCGGAAACCACCAGCATCTGCCCCGGCTTGAGCGCCTGGCCAGTGCGTGGGTTCCAACGCTTGAGATGTTGCATCTCGACGTTGAAGCGCTTGGCGACGATATACAGCGAGTCGCCTTTCTTGACCTTGTATTGCACCGGCTTCTTGCTACTGGCTACCGCGCGGCGGGTGTCCTGCATCACCAGGGTCTGGCCGACCTTGAGGGCCTGGCCGTTGAGCTGGTTCCAACGTTGCAGGTCATGCACGTCGACCTTGTTGGCCTTGGCAATCAGCGTCAGATTGTCACCCGTACGCACCTTGTAGCTGCGGGTACGCCCGGCAACCCGTGCGGTCTCAACTTCGTCGAACACCTGCTTTTTCGGACGCATCGCCAGTAATTCTTCCGGCTTCATCGTCGAAAGGGTGCTGGTGAGCAGTTGCGCCTTGGAACTTGGCACCAGCAGATGCTGCGGGCCGTCCAGGGTGGTGCGCTGTTTCAGGGCCGGGTTGAGCTGGAACAATTCGTCTTCGTCGATCTCGGCCAGCGCGGCAACCCGTGACAGGTCCATGCTTTGCTTGACTTCAACCACTTCGAAGTACGGTGTGTTGGCAATCGGGTTCAGGTTGACGCCGTAGGCTTCCGGCGCCAGCACTACCTGGGACAGCGCCAGGAACTTGGGCACGTAGTCCTTGGTTTCCTGGGGCAGCGGCAAGTTCCAGTAGTCGGTCGGCAGGCCGAGCTTCTCGTTGCGCTCGATCGCCCGGCTCACCGTACCTTCGCCGGCGTTATAGGCAGCCAGGGCCAGCAACCAGTCACCGTTGAACATGTCGTGAAGGCGGGTCAGGTAGTCCAGGGCGGCGGTGGTGGAAGCAGTGATATCGCGGCGGCCGTCGTAGGCGCGGGTCTGGCGCAGGTTGAAGTAGCGCCCGGTGGAGGGAATGAACTGCCACAGGCCGACCGCATCGCTGCGCGAGTAGGCCATTGGGTTATAGGCACTTTCAATCACTGGCAGCAGCGCCAGCTCCAGGGGCATGTTGCGTTCTTCAAGGCGTTCGACGATGTAATGAATGTAGAGGCTGCCGCGTTCGCCGGCGTTTTCCAGGAAGGAGGGGTTGCTGGCGAACCACAGGCGCTGTTGCTCGATGCGCGGGTTGACGCCTACGCCGTCCTGCAATTGAAAGCCGCGTCGCATGCGTTCCCAGACGTCTTGTGGGACTTCGGGAGCAGGCTTCTCTGAAAGCCAGATGACGGGTTTCTGTTTGATCTTGGCGGTAAGGTTTGGCTTGGGTTGCACGGTGGATTGTGCGGTGAAATTGTTTGATTGGCAGCCCGCCAGCGTGGCGGACACAGCCACCGCCACAGCTTGAGCCAGGCGGGTCAATGCGTCTGAATGGTTGGATTTACGAATAGATGACGACATTGGCTGGAAGTAAGTTCCGGGCAAAAATGTCGGGCGATTCTAGAAAGCGCTTTGGTTCCGGTCAACCATTCAGAAATTACGTATCAGATTGCTTCCTGTTAGAACTTATCTTTCCAGGCCCTCAAGCTAGCAAACACCTCGGCCCCAGAGCGGTTGTCGCGCCCATTCCGTTCGTCCGCTTTTTGTTTAACGGATGTTTCAGAGGTGCGCAGAAAGGGGTTGGTGCGCCTTTCCAGGGCCAGGTTGGAAGGCAACGTGATCTCGCCGCGGGCCCGCAGTTGAAGGACGTTTTCCACGCGTTCGGCGATATCGGCGTTGTGGGGTTCCACCGCCTGGGCAAACTTGAGGTTACTTTGTGTGTATTCGTGGGTGCAGTACACCAAGGTATCGGCAGGCAGCGCGGCCAGACGTTCGAGAGAGGTATACATCTGTTCCGGCGTGCCTTCGAACAGGCGCCCGCAACCGGCGGCGAACAGGGTGTCGCCACAAAACAGCACGCCTAGGTGATAAAAGGCGATATGGCCCAGCGTATGGCCAGGCACTGTATAAATGTCGAAGTCCCAGCCGAGCACCGTGATGCGGTCATTGTCGTTCAACGCTACGTCCCGCGCCGGGATCATCTCGTTGGCCGGGCCGTAGACCTTGGCGTCGGTAGCACCTTTGAGCTGTTCGACACCGCCGACATGATCATGGTGATGATGGGTAATCAGGATGTCGCTGAGGGCCCAGCCAGGGTTTTGCTCGAGCCAGGCCAGTACGGGCGCGGCGTCGCCGGGGTCGACCACGGCGCAGCGCTGGGTGCGGGGGTCTTGTAACAACCAGATGTAGTTATCGGTGAAGGCGGGCAGGGCAGTGATCTGTATCATTCTTCGATTCGCCAAGCTGAACACATTGGTGCATCTTAGAACGTCTAGGCGAGTTGGAGAATGCAATGACTGATAAAGCGTTCGCCCAGGCCGATCCTGAGTGGCTGGCCCTGATCAGCGCAGCCCGTGAATGGCTGTCCGGACCCATCGGGCAATTTCTGCTGGACGAAGAACGGCGCATGCTCGAAGACGAGTTGGGCCGGTTCTTTGGTGGCTACCTGGTGCATTACGGACCATCAGCCGAAACGCCACCCACCGCGCCCCAGGTGCAACGCAATGTGCGCCTGGGCGCACCGCTGCCGGGGGTGGAGATTGTGTGCGAGGAACAGGCCTGGCCGTTGAGCGAGCACGCCGCCGACGTGGTGGTGTTGCAGCATGGCCTGGATTTCTGCCTGTCACCCCACGGTTTGTTGCGCGAAGCAGCGAGCAGTGTGCGCCCCGGTGGCCATTTGCTGATTGTGGGCATCAACCCCTGGAGCAGTTGGGGCCTGCGCCATGTGTTTGCCCATGACGGCCTGCGCCAGGCGCGCTGCATCTCGCCGCAACGGGTGGGGGACTGGCTGAACCTGCTGGGCTTCGCGCTGGAGAAACGCCGCTTCGGGTGCTATCGTCCGCCGCTTGCTTCGACCAAGTGGCAAGGCCGCCTGGCTGGCTGGGAGCGCCGCGCAGGTGCCTGGCAGCTGTCGGGCGGCGGCTTCTATTTATTGGTCGCACGCAAGATCGTGGTCGGGCTGCGGCCGGTGCGTCAGGTACGTCGCGAGCCTATCGGCAAGCTGGTGCCGATGCCGCTGGCCAAGGTCAGCCGTGAGCAAAGCGATACGTAACTTCTTTTTTGAATTCAGACCGAGCAACCGATGACCGATAGCGTAGAACTCTTCACCGATGGCGCCTGCAAGGGCAACCCAGGCCCTGGCGGCTGGGGCGCACTGCTGGTGTGCAAGGGCGTGGAGAAGGAATTGTGGGGCGGTGAACCCAACACCACCAACAACCGCATGGAGCTGATGGGCGCCATTCGTGGCCTGGAAGAACTCAAGCGCCGCTGCAACGTGCTGCTGGTGACCGACTCGCAGTACGTGATGAAGGGCATCAACGAGTGGATGGTCAACTGGAAGAAGCGTGGTTGGAAGACCGCGGCCAAGGAACCGGTTAAAAATGCTGACCTGTGGCAACTGCTCGATGAGCAATGCAATCGCCACGACATCACCTGGAAGTGGGTGCGTGGTCACATTGGCCACCCTGGCAACGAACGTGCCGACCAACTGGCCAACCGTGGCGTGGACGAAGTGCGCGGCTACAAGCAGAGCTGATGCCGGCTCACGTGTTAACATCGCGCCCTTTGATTCACACCACACCGTTGAGAGCTGAACCCTGATGGCCATCCGATCTGTTGTACTCGATACCGAAACCACCGGCATGCCGGTGACTGACGGCCACCGGATCATTGAAATCGGCTGTGTCGAACTGATGGGCCGCCGCCTCACCGGGCGTCACTTCCACGTCTACCTGCAACCGGACCGGGACAGTGACGAAGGCGCGATCGGCGTCCACGGCATCACTGACGAATTCCTCAAGGGCAAGCCGCGCTTTGCCGAAGTCGCCGATGAGTTTTTCGATTTCATCAATGGCGCCCAGCTGATCATCCATAACGCAGCGTTCGACGTCGGCTTCATCAATAACGAGTTTGCCCTGATGGGGCAGACGGATCGCGCCGACATCTCCAAGCACTGCTCGATCCTCGACACCCTGATGATGGCCCGTGAGCGTCACCCGGGCCAACGCAACAGCCTCGATGCCTTGTGCAAACGTTATGGCGTCGATAACTCCGGCCGTGAACTCCACGGCGCCTTGCTCGACTCCGAGATCCTCGCCGACGTTTACCTGACCATGACCGGCGGGCAGACCAGCCTGTCCCTGGCCGGCAATGCGTCCGATGGCAATGGTTCGGCGGAAGGTTCGGGCAACCGCCCTTCGGAAATCCGCCGCTTGCCGGCGGATCGCAAGCCGACCCCGATTATCCGCGCCAGTGAGCAAGACCTGGCCGAGCATGCGGCGCGGTTGGAGGCGATTGCCAAGTCAGCGGGTGCGCCGGCATTGTGGACCCAGTTGACCCAGCAATAACCCTGGCAGAATACGGTCAAAACTGTGGGAGCGGGCTTGCTCGCGAATGCGGTGGTTCAGTCGACTCATTCGGAGACTGACACATCGCATTCGCGAGCAAGCCCGCTCCCACATTTGTTTCTCATTGCTTTCAAAATCTTCATTCGCATCATCGCCCCCTAGCTTCTACCCTTGAGTGCATAGCCCTCAGGACTCCACGCCCTTATGTACAAAGACCTGAAGTTCCCCATCCTCATCGTGCACCGCGACATCAAGGCCGACACCGTCGCCGGTGACCGGGTCCGAGGTATCGCCCGGGAGTTGGAACAAGAGGGCTTCAGTATCTTTTCCGCCGTGGACTACGCCGAAGGCCGGCTGGTGGCTTCTACCCATCATGGCTTGGCCTGCATGCTGATCGCCGCCGAAGGTGCTGGCGAGAACACCCACCTGCTGCAAAACATGGTCGAACTGATCCGCCTGGCGCGGTTACGGGCGCCGAACCTGCCGATCTTTGCCTTGGGCGAGCAAGTCACCCTGGAAAACGCGCCGGCCGACGCCATGAGCGAACTCAACCAACTGCGCGGCATTCTCTACCTGTTCGAAGACACCGTGCCGTTCCTTGCCCGGCAAGTCGCCCGCGCGGCCCGCACTTACCTGGATGGCCTGTTGCCGCCGTTCTTCAAAGCGTTGGTGCAACACACCGCCGACTCCAACTATTCCTGGCACACCCCTGGCCATGGCGGTGGCGTGGCCTATCGAAAAAGTCCGGTGGGGCAGGCGTTTCATCAGTTTTTTGGGGAAAATACCCTGCGCTCGGACCTGTCCGTCTCGGTGCCGGAACTGGGCTCGCTGCTGGATCACACCGGCCCGCTGGCCGAAGCCGAAGCCCGCGCGGCACGCAATTTTGGCGCCGACCACACCTTCTTCGTGATCAACGGCACGTCCACCGCCAACAAAATCGTCTGGCATTCCATGGTCGGCCGCGATGACTTGGTGCTGGTAGACCGCAACTGCCACAAGTCGGTGTTGCACTCGATCATCATGACCGGTGCGATCCCGTTGTACCTGTGCCCGGAGCGCAACGAACTGGGGATCATCGGGCCGATTCCCCTGAGCGAATTCAGCCCCGAGTCGATCCGCGCCAAGATCGACGCCAGCCCGCTGACCCGTGGCCGAGCGCCGAAAGTGAAGATGGCGGTGGTCACCAATTCCACCTACGACGGCCTGTGTTACAACGCCGAGCTGATCAAGCAGGAATTGGGCAACAGCGTCGAGGTGCTGCACTTTGACGAAGCCTGGTATGCCTATGCGGCGTTTCACGAGTTCTTTGCCGGGCGCTACGGCATGGGCACGTCGCGCACGCCGGACAGTCCGTTGGTGTTCACCACTCACTCCACCCACAAACTGCTGGCAGCCTTCAGCCAGGCCTCGATGATCCACGTGCAGGACGGCGGTGCGCGCCAGCTGGACCGTGATCGTTTCAACGAAGCGTTCATGATGCATATCTCAACCTCGCCGCAATACAGCATTATCGCTTCGTTGGACGTGGCTTCAGCGATGATGGAAGGCCCGGCCGGGCGCTCGCTGTTACAGGAAATGTTCGATGAAGCCTTGAGTTTCCGCCGTGCCCTGGCCAACCTGCGCCAACACATTGCCGCCGAGGACTGGTGGTTTTCCATCTGGCAGCCGCCGTCGGTGGCGGGTATCGATCGGGTGGTGACCGCCGATTGGCTGTTGCATCCTCAGGACGATTGGCATGGCTTTGGTGATGTGGCCGAGGACTACGTGCTGCTGGACCCGATAAAAGTGACACTGGTGATGCCCGGCCTGACCGCCGGCGGCGCTCTGAGCGACTGCGGGATTCCTGCTGCGGTGGTCAGCAAATTCCTGTGGGAGCGTGGCCTGGTAGTGGAAAAAACCGGGTTGTATTCCTTCCTCGTGCTGTTCTCCATGGGTATTACCAAAGGCAAATGGAGTACCCTGCTCACCGAATTGCTGGAGTTCAAGCGCAGTTACGACGCCAATGTCAGCCTGGCCAATTGTTTGCCATCGGTCTTTGCACAAGGGCCGGCGCGCTATCAGGGCCTGGGTTTGCGCGACCTGTGCGATCAATTGCACAGCTGTTATCGCAGCAATGCCACCGCCAAACACCTCAAGCGCATGTACACGGTGTTACCGGAAATTGCGATGAAACCGGCCGACGCCTACGACCAATTGGTAAGAGGTGAAGTCGAAGCGGTATCGATTGACGCCTTGCCAGGGCGCATCGCAGCAGTAATGCTGGTGCCGTATCCACCTGGCATTCCATTGATTATGCCGGGCGAGCGGTTTACCGATTCTACGCGCTCGATCATCGACTACCTGGCCTTTGCCCGGACGTTCGATAGCAGTTTTCCCGGTTTTGTCGCCGATGTTCATGGGTTACAACACGAAGATGACGGCAGTGGTCGTTGTTACACCGTCGATTGCATCAAGGGTTAAGAATGTTTATGCAAGCTGTAATGAACCCGAAGTATCCGGGGCTCAGTGTACGGGTCGCTGACGAAGGTTTTGATGCCTACGTGTGGGGCAATGACTTCAGCTTTGAGGTCAGCGCCTATGGGCAGCCGCAGATGGGCGCGCGGGTCGATCAATGGCCCGTGGAGCGCATCGTGCCGTACCGCAAGTGCTATGGCATTGATCCGGAGGAGTTCGCCAGTTTTCGCGATGCGCCCGACAGCGCGATCTTCATGGCCTACCTGGACGACCGCCCGGTCGGGCATATCGTGGTCAGTACCAATTGGAACGGCTATGCCCATGTCGATGAACTGGCGGTGGTCTTGCCCGCACGGCGTCATGGGGTGGCCAAGGCATTGCTGGATGTGGCGCAGTTCTGGAGCCGCAAGAAAAACCTGCCCGGCATGATGCTGGAAACCCAGAACAACAACCTCGGCGCCTGCCGTTTGTATGAACGTTGTGGCTACGTAATGGGGGGCATTGACCACCTGCGCTATCGCGGCATCGATCCGCAAACCCGCGAAGTGGCGATCTTCTGGTATCGGTTATTCAAAAGCGAAGTCAAATAGGCTTAGCCCACCAACAGGCCTTCAGCCTTCTGCGTCACGATCTCCAGCAGTGCATTCAGCGCCGGGGAAGTCACGCCATCCTTGAGGGTCAGCGCATACAGGTTGACCATGATCGGCGGCGACACCGGGCACGCATCCAGCCCGGCTTCACGCGCGCCAAACGCGGTGAACGGGTCAACCACCGCCAAGCCTTCTCCCGCTTCCACCATGCTGCGCATCATTTGATAGGTCTGTACGCGCGTCTGCACCACCGGCAGCGGGCGCAACGCTTGCAGCTTGGCGTCCAGCTGGCGGCTGAGCGGGTCCTGGCCCTCCAGGCCAATCATCGATTGCCCCGCCAGGTCCTGCAGCGCGATGTACTTTTGCTTGGGTTTGAGCCAGCCATGGGGCGCGAGCAATTGCAGCTTGCCCTGGGCCAGTACGGTGCTGTGGATCTGTGGGTGTTCCGGGTCATGCAGGCTTAAACCGACGTCAGCCTCGTGCAGCAGCAGGCTCCTGACGATCTCTCGTGTCGGCTGGCTCGACAGGTTACACGGTGTGTCCTGGAAGCGTCGGCGCAGCACCGCAATACTGTGCGGCAACAGTTGGTTGGCCAGGGGCGGCGTGCACAGGGCGCGGAGGGTCGGGGCGTGATGGTGTTTCAAGCGACTGGCCAGGCGTTGCACCGGCTCCAGCGCCTCGTACACATGGGCGATTTCTGCCTGCAGCTCCAGGGTTTCCCGCGTCGCCTGCAATCGCCCACGGACGCTGGCGAACAGCATAAAGCCCAATTGCGCCTCGGCTTCCTTGAGCGCCGCGTCCACGTCGCCCACGGGGAGTTGCAACCACTCGGCGGCCAAGCCTGGGTGTCCGGTCTGCAAGATGGCCTGAATCACTTCGATATGACGTAAACGCATCGCCGGAGTCTATGTGCAGCGCGCCGCGTATTCAATAGAATGGCTACGCTGATCATCAATGACCACAGCCGGCTACCGGCATTAACAACAAAAACAGGTCTGGTCTCAAATGCCTCTACCCTCGATATTCCTCGGGGTAACGGCCAAGCAACTGCTGGTTCTGGTGACCGTAGGGTGCGTGGCTGCTTATCTCTTCAATACCCAAAGCGAAACCACGCCGGAAAACCTGGCACTTGAAACGTTTATCCGTTCCCAGGAACAGGTGGCCGAACAGGTGGGGGCAGTCCTTGGCATTGAGTTGGTCAGGCAGGTGGACGCGCATCCCGGTTACAACTCGGCGGGCTACCAGCGTTCGATGTTTGCGGTGGAAGGCGAGCGTGGGCGGGTAGTGGTGACGTTGAAAAAGGTCGAGGGGGAGCAGGGCATTGAAGTCACGGAGATCCGCCGCCCGTGATCACCCCAGCCCAGTCAATGCCATCAATGGCCAGGACTGAGCAGGTGGATAGGGCGAGATCTTATGAAGCGAGGGTGGTTTGCGATTCGCGCACGAGAATGGTGCCCGACTGAATCAACTTGAATTCGTCGCCTTCCAGTTTCTCTACACGGTCGCCAATGGCCAGCTTGTAGGTGGTGGTAGGTGCCGAGCCAGCCAGGTCGCCTTGCGCCGGGTTGGATTCCTGGAACTCATGCACCGAATACACGCGTCCTTCTGCGTCTCTGGCATGAAACTGTCCGACTAGTACTGCTGCCATCTGTTTAGAACCTCTGGAGATAAACACTCGATTTGCGGTTCTGTAGACCGTTATGGAGCGGGGTAGTTTACTTACGGAATAAAAATACTATCCGCTGATCTTTTTGGACGCTTCCTACACGTTGTAGGGCGATGCAAACGTCCGGAGGAGGAGCAAAACCTTCTGGTGAACATGCCGCGAAGACTTTATAACTACAAGTTCCTTTAGTCAGACGTCGAGAAACCCCAATGAGCAAGGTCTACACGGTAGCCGTCCTGGTTGGCAGCTTGAGAAAAGACTCGATTAACCGCAAGGTTGCCCTGGCATTGGCCGAACTGGCCCCTGCCAACCTGAAGTTGAACATCGTGGAAATTGGCGATTTGCCGCTCTACAACGAAGACATCGACGGCGCTGCACCGCCCGCAGCCTACAGCACTTTCCGCCAACAGGTGAGCTCATCCGACGCGGTGCTGTTTGTGACCCCGGAATACAACCGCTCCGTGCCCGCTCCGTTGAAGAATGCCATCGACGTGGGTTCTCGGCCGTACGGGCAGAGTGCCTGGAGCGGCAAGCCGGGTGCGATCATCAGCGTGTCGCCGGGGGCCATTGGTGGCTTTGGCGCCAATCATCATCTGCGCCAGTCCCTGGTGTTCCTGGATGTGTGGTGCATGCAGCAGCCGGAGGCCTACTTGGGTGGCGCTGGCAGTGTGTTTGATGAGGCGGGCAAGGTGTCGGAGAAGACCAAGCCGTTTTTGCAGGCGTTCATTGATGCCTACGGCAAGTGGGTGGAAAAACAGAAGGGCTGAGAACGCTGAAGATCCAATGTGGGAGCCGGGCTTGCCCGCGATAGCGTCAGCGCGATGCAGCAGTCAGATCGCGGTGATGCTATCGCAGGCAAGCCAGCTCCCACATTCGGACTGTGCCGACCTTTTGATCAGCGTAGCCAGTTAGTCCGCGCCAGTTCAATCACTTCATCACCGCGCCCGCTCATCACCGCCTTGAGCATATACAGGCTGAACCCCTTGGCCTGTTCCAGCTTGATCGTCGGTGGCATCACCAACTCCTGCGTCGCCGTGACCACATCCACCAACACCGGGCCGTCATGGGCCAGGGCGCGGCGCAACGCCGGTTCGAGGTCTTCGGATTGCTCCACGCGAATGCCTAGAATGCCCATCGCGTTGGACATAGCGGCAAAGTCCGGGTTTTTCAGTTCGGTGCCGGCATCCAGGTAACCCGCCGCCTTCATTTCCATGGCGACAAAGCCCAGGGACGAGTTATCGAACACGATGACTTTGACCGGCAGATTCAACTGCGCCAACGAGATGAAGTCGCCCATCAGCATGGCGAAACCGCCGTCACCGGACATTGAAATCACCTGGCGACCCGGGAAGGCTGCCTGCGCACCAATGGCCTGGGGCATGGCATTCGCCATCGAACCGTGGTTGAACGAACCGATCAGGCGGCGTTTGCCGTTCATCTTCAAATAGCGTGCCGCCCAGACAGTTGGCGAGCCGACGTCGGCAGTGAAGATCGCATCATCATCAGCCAGCTCGCTGAGCAGGCGCGCCACGTACTGCGGGTGGATTGGTCGATTGGCTTTCGACGGTTGAGCAAGATCGTCCAGCCCTTGGCGGGCCTTTTCATAGTGCTTCAAGGACGTTTCGAGAAAGCTGCGATCGGTCTTGCGTGTCAGGCGCGGTAGCAACGCGCCAATGGTTTCACTGACGTCAGCGGCGATGCCCAAGTCCAGCGTGGCACGACGGCCCAGCGCCTGCGGGTTGCGGTCAACCTGGATGATCTTCGCGTCAGTCGGGTAGAACTGACGGTACGGAAAGTCGGTGCCGAGCATGATCAAGGTGTCGCAGTCGAGCATCGCGTGGTAACCGGAGCTGAAGCCGATCAGGCCGGTCATGCCCACGTCGAACGGATTGTCCCACTCCACGTGCTCCTTGCCGCGCAGCGCATGCACCACGGGGGCGCCGAGTGCGTCGGCCAGGGCGACCACTTGGTCATGTGCGCCGGCACAGCCGCTGCCGCAGAGCAGGGTGGTTTTATGGCTGCTTTCAAGGATTTCGGTAAGGCGTTGCAGGTCCTGTTCAGCCGGCAACGTGCGTGGCGCGTGCAGAGCGGGCCAGGGTTTGAGCGTGTCTTCCACTTCCAGCAGCGAAACGTCGCCCGGAATCACTACCACCGCGACGCCGCGATTGAGGATCGCCGAGCGCATGGCACGGTGCAGCACGTGGGGCATTTGCTCGGGGTTGGTTACCAGCTCGATAAAGTGGCTGCACTCCTTGAACAGTTCCTGAGGATGGGTTTCCTGGAAGTAGTTAAGGCCGATCTCCGAAGACGGAATCTGCGCGGCAATCGCCAGTACCGGCACATGGTTGCGATGGCAGTCAAACAGGCCATTGATCAAGTGCAGGTTGCCCGGCCCGCAGCTGCCGGCGCAGACCGTCAGCTCACCCGTGGCCGCGGCTTCGGCACCGGCGGCGAACGCGGCTACTTCTTCGTGGCGCACGTGCATCCACTCGATGCTGTCCATGCTGCGCAGGGCGTCGGTGAGGCCGTTGAGGCTGTCGCCGGTCAGGCCCCAGATGCGCTTGATGCCCGCCTGTTCAAGGGTGGTCGCCAATTGCTGGGCCAGGTTGATTTTCGCCATGAAGAACTCCAATCGTCAGTGAGGTTAAAAACTGCTGATCAATAGGGGACAGTTCGATCACGGCGAATGCTCCGCCTTTAATGTGAAGATTGCGTCAGAGAGGGACTTCACCGCCGATCCCCTGTGGGAGCCGTCGAGCTTCAGCGAGGCCGCGATAGCGGTGGGGCAGGCGGCGAGGATTCGTTGATGAACCTCATCGCCAGTGCCCATAAAAAAGCCCTGGCATGCCAGGGCTTCTTCTTTCGCTAAGACTCAGCGACGACGAAACAACGGCAACGGTTCATCCGTTGCTGCCTGGTACGTCACGGAGAAGTCCTTGAGGCTTTCCAGCGCTTCGTACGGGTCTTTGTCGGCGCGCAGGGCGAAGGCATCGAACCCGCAGCGACGCAGGTAGAACAGTTGGTCGCGCAGTACGTCGCCAATGGCGCGCAACTCGCCCTTGTAACCGTAACGGTCACGCAGCAGGCGCGCATTGGAGTAATTGCGACCGTCGGTGAAGGCCGGGAAGTTCAGGGCGATAACCTGGAAATGTTCCACGTCGTCGCCGATCTCTTCGGCTTCTTCATCGGCGTCCAGCCACACACCCAGGCCGCCGTCGCGGGCCTTGAGGGCGTGGCCGTGTTCGCGCCACAGCGCCAACGGCACGATCAGGTCGTCGCAATTGGAGATGCCGTCGAAGCTCGCGTCCTTGGGCAGCAGGTGCCAGGTTTCGTCGAGGACCTCGTTGTTCTTAATGATTCGCTGCATAGACGCGCTCCTTGAACAGGTCAATGCCGATGCGCTGGTAGGTGTCGATGAAACGCTCATCTTCGGTGCGCTGTTCGATGTACACATCGATCAGTTTGCCGATCACCTCGGGCATGGCTTCCTGGGCGAAAGACGGGCCGAGGATCTTGCCCAGGCTCGCATCGCGGCTGGCGCTGCCACCCAGGGACACTTGGTAGAATTCTTCGCCTTTCTTGTCCACGCCCAGGATGCCGATGTGGCCGACGTGGTGGTGACCACAGGCGTTCATGCAACCGGAGATGTTCAGGTCCAGCTCGCCGATGTCGAACAGGTAGTCCAGGTCGTCGAAACGACGTTGGATCGATTCGGCGATCGGGATCGACTTGGCGTTGGCCAGGGAGCAGAAATCGCCACCCGGGCAGCAGATGATGTCGGTCAGCAGGCCGATGTTCGGCGTGGCGAAACCACCTTCGCGCAGCTCGCCCCACAGGGTGAACAATTGGCGCTGCTCAACGTCCGCGAGAATGATGTTCTGCTCGTGGGAGGTGCGCAGTTGGCCAAAGCTGTAGCGCTCGGCCAGGTCGGCGACGGCGTCCAGCTGCTTGTCGGTGATATCGCCCGGTGCAACGCCGGTAGGTTTCAGCGACAGGGTCACCGCGACATAACCCGGCTTCTTGTGCGCCAGGGTGTTGCGGGTACGCCAACGGGCGAAACCTGGGTGCTGCTGGTCGAGTGCCGCGAGCTCGGCGTCCTGATGCGTCAGGGCCTTGTACTCGGGATCAACGAAGTGTTTGGCTACGCGGTGCACTTCGGCTTCGGTCAGGGTGGTCTGGCCGCCGCGAAGGTGTTCCATCTCGGCGTCGACTTTCTGGGCAAACACCTCAGGGGTCAGCGCCTTGACCAGGATCTTGATCCGGGCCTTGTATTTGTTGTCACGACGGCCATAGCGGTTGTAGACCCGCAGGATGGCGTCGAGGTAGCTCAACAGGTCCTGCCACGGCAGGAACTCGTTGATAAACGCGCCGACCACCGGGGTCCGGCCAAGGCCACCACCCACCAGTACGCGGAAGCCCAGCTCACCGGCCGCGTTGTGCACCGGCTCCAGGCCGATATCGTGCACTTCGATGGCCGCGCGGTCCGAAGTCGAGCCGTTGAGGGCGATCTTGAACTTGCGCGGCAAGTAGGCGAATTCAGGGTGGAAAGTGGTCCACTGACGGATGATTTCGCACCAGGGGCGTGGGTCGATCAGTTCATCGGCTGCAACGCCGGCGAATTGGTCGGTGGTCACGTTACGCAGGCAGTTACCGCTGGTCTGAATCGCGTGCATCTGCACGGTCGCCAATTCAGCCAGGATGTCCGGCACATCTTCCAGCGCCGGCCAGTTGAACTGGACGTTCTGGCGGGTACTGATGTGGGCGTAGCCTTTGTCGAAGTCGCGGGCAATCTTGGCCATCATGCGCGTCTGGCGCGACGTCAGTTGGCCATAGGGCACGGCCACCCGCAGCATCGGCGCAAAGCGCTGCACATAGAGGCCATTTTGCAGGCGCAGAGGGCGGAACTCTTCTTCGCTCAGTTCACCTGCTAAGTAGCGTCGGGTCTGATCACGGAACTGCTTGACGCGGTCCTCGATGATGCGCTGATCGTATTCGTCGTATACGTACATATAGGTCCTGTTCTCGGCAAATCTGCGCGCACGGCCGCGCACTCCCAACGGAGCCGGCGCACGATACCAGTTTGCGTTTATGCGCAAAAGTGATGTTTGAGTATATGCAAATAACCAGATCGCCTAATGAGGGCCATTATCGAGATACCCACATTTGTCATGCGGGCAATCATCAACTTTACTGTGAGCGTGTTTGACTGCAATCACCTATAAAACCGACAAGAGGCGATGCGATGAGCAATCCTACAAAAGCCCGTAAACCCGACAGTACCGTTGATGCCTGGGCCATTCTGTTTTTGATCATCCTGGTGGTGGGAACTGCCGTGTTCTGGGTGAGCCACCAGTAAACGGCCTCGATTGACTGTCGCATTGACACTATCATGGCGGTCAATGTTCTAGGTTTGATAACCATGTTGAAGGTGCTGATTGCGTGTGTCTGGTGGCTGGGATCGGCGTATGGGGCAACGGCCCATGCCACGTCGGTTGTGTTTCTTAACCCGGGCATGTCGACGGAAACCTTCTGGGTCAGCTACACGCAATTCATGCAGGCCGGTGCCAAGGACCTCGGCCTGCATTTACGCGTGCGCTATTCCGAGCGCGATACCCAAAACACGCTGATCCAGGCCCGCGAGGCGCTGCAAGGCAACGAGCGGCCGGATTACCTGGTGCTGGTGAATGAACAATACGTTGCCCCGCAGATTCTGCGCATGGCCCAGGGCAGTGGGGTCAAGCTGCTGATGGTGAATAACGCGCTGACTGCCGACCAGGTGCAAATGCTCGGCCACGACGTCGATTGGCTCGGCAGCATCGTTCCCGACAACGAGCAGGCCGGTTACCTGATGCTCATTGATCTACTGCGCCAGCACGGCCCTGTCGCACCAGGCGAGAGCATTGAGTTGTTGGCCTTCTCCGGCGTCAAGAACACTCCGGCCGCGCAGCTGCGTGAACAGGGCCTGCATCGCGCCTTGGCCGAGCACCCCGAGGTGCGGCTGCGCCAGTTGGTCTATGGCGAATGGAGCCGTAAGCGCGCGTTCGAGCAAGCCACGCAACTGTTCAAGCGCTACCCGAAGACCGCGCTGGTGTGGTCGGCCAACGATGAGATGGCACTGGGTGCCATGCAGGCGCTGCAGGGCCGCGGGCAAATGCCGGGCAAGCACGTGTTGTTCAGTGCGGCCAACAACTCGCCGGAGATCTTGCAGGCGCGGTTGGACGGCCGACTGAGTACGCTGGTGGCCGGGCATTTCACCCTGGGCGGGTGGGCGATGGTGTTGATTCATGATGATGCCAAGGGCGTGAATATCGGTGCATACGGTGGGCGCGACCGCCAGGAGGCGTTATTCCAGCTGATTGATGCCGCCCAAGCGCAGCGCTTATTGGGGCCCACAGCGCGAGTTGATTTCCACGCACTGTCTGCCGTCGGCAAGCCGGTGCCCTACCGTTACCCCTTCAGCCTGCAACTGCTGCTGCGCTAGACCCCGGCCAGGAGCAGCACCAGCTTGACGATGCCGAACAACGCTAAGGCAAACACCGCTGTGAACAGAATGCCCAGCACCACAAAGTGGCTGGGCTTGCCGTGGGTAAAGTCGCGGGCGCGGTTCTTGCCACTCTGCACGCCAAAGGCGGCCGCCATGACGCTGTGCAGCATCTGCCAGAAAGTAGGGGGCTTGTTGTTGACTGGATCGTCCATAAATCCCTCGACACAAGGTGTGTGAGGGACAGCATAGCTGACGATGTTTAGATCTGTAGTGAGCGGGCTTGCCCCGCGCTGGGTGGCGAAGCCGCCCCAATCCAGCCATCTCGTTTTACCTGAACGAACGCGGTGGCTATGTTGGGGCAGCTTCGCCAGCCGGCGCGGGGCAAGCCCGCTCACTACAGAACCTGGGGGGCGGTCAATCAGTTGTCGTAACCCAGGTTCGGCGCCAGCCAGCGTTCAGTCACAGCAAGCTCCTGGCCTTTGCGTGCGGTGTAGCTCGTCACCTGGTCCTTGTCGACCTTACCCACGGCAAAGTACTGCGCCTGCGGATGGGCGAAGTACCAGCCGCTGACGGCTGCCGCCGGAAACATCGCGTAGTGCTCGGTGAGGAATACGCCGCTGCGGCCGGCCTGCATTTCGCGGGCCTCGGGATCGAGCAGTTGGAACAGTTGGGCTTTCTCGGTGTGATCCGGGCACGCGGGGTAGCCCGGGGCAGGGCGGATGCCGCTGTATTGCTCCTTGATCAGCGCTTCGTTATCCAGTTGCTCGTCCCTGGCGTAACCCCAGTAGTCCTTACGGACTTGTTGGTGCAGCCACTCGGCGCAGGCTTCGGCCAGGCGGTCGGCCAGGGCCTTGACCATGATTGAGTTGTAGTCGTCGCCAGCGTCCTGGTAGGCCTTGGCGACTTCTTCGGCACCGATGCCGGCGGTGGTGATGAAACCACCGATGTAGTCGGTTACACCGCTGTCTTTTGGCGCCACGAAGTCGGCCAGGGAGAAGTTCGGCTTGCCGTCGGTCTTGATGATCTGTTGACGCAGGTGATGCAGTTGGGCAATCGGCTGGCCGTCGTCGCCGTAGACTTCCAGGTCATCATCCTGCACCTGGTTGGTCGGCCAGAAGCCGAATACCGCGCGGGCGCTGATGAGCTTTTCGTCGATCAGCTTGGCGAGCATTTCCTGGGCGTCGGCGTACAGCGCGGTGGCCGCTTCACCCACGACTTCATCGGTAAGGATGCGTGGGAATTTGCCGGCCAAGTCCCAGGAGATAAAGAACGGGGTCCAATCGATGTACTCGGCCAGCACCTTGAGGTCGATATTGTCCAGCACCCTGGAGCCGGTGAACGTCGGTTTGACCGGGGTGTAGTTGCTCCAGTCGAACTGTGGCTTCTTGGCGATGGCCGCCGGGTAGCTCAGGCGTTCGGTCCGCGCGCTGCGGTTCGAGGTGCGCTCACGCACGTCGATGTATTCCAGGCGGGTTTTCTCGACGAAACCGGCCTTGAGTTCCTTGGACAGCAATTGCGTGGCCACGCCCACGGCGCGCGAGGCGTCGGTCACGTAGATCACCGCGTCGTTGCTGTACTTGGGCTCGATTTTCACCGCCGTGTGCGCCTTGGAGGTGGTGGCGCCACCGATCATCAGCGGCAGGTGGAAGTCCTGACGCTGCATCTCACGGGCGACATGCACCATCTCGTCCAGGGACGGCGTGATCAGGCCTGACAGCCCGATGATGTCGCATTTCTGCTCCTTGGCCACCTGCAGGATCTTCTCCGCCGGCACCATCACGCCGAGGTCGACGATGTCATAGCCGTTGCACCCCAGCACCACGCCGACGATGTTCTTGCCGATGTCGTGCACGTCGCCTTTCACGGTGGCCATCAGGATCTTGCCCTTGGCTTCCGGCTTGTCGCCTTTTTCCAGTTCAATGAACGGAATCAAGTGGGCCACGGCCTGCTTCATCACACGGGCGGATTTCACCACCTGGGGCAGGAACATTTTGCCGGCGCCGAACAGGTCGCC
Organism: Pseudomonas sp. 58 R 12; assembly: GCF_900005865.1. Lineage (NCBI taxonomy): Bacteria > Pseudomonadati > Pseudomonadota > Gammaproteobacteria > Pseudomonadales > Pseudomonadaceae > Pseudomonas > Pseudomonas sp. 58 R 12. The sequence goes on along the minus strand of NZ_CVTP01000022.1, from coordinate 60,684 downwards.
GACGATGTTCATGCCGGACATCAACGGGCCTTCGATCACTTCGATCGGGCGCGCGAATGACTGCCGGGATTCCTCGGTGTCGTCGACGATGTGGGTGGTGATGCCCTTGACCAGCGCATGTTCCAGACGTTTGTTGACCGGCCAGCCGCGCCATTCTTCGGTCTCGGCTTCCTTGACGCTGCCGTCGCCTTTGTACTTGTCGGCGATGGCGAGGAGCGCGTCGGTACCTTCCGGGGTGCGGTTGAGCACCACGTCTTCCACGGCGTCACGCAGCTCGGCCGGGATCTGGTCGTAGATCTCCAACTGGCCGGCGTTGACGATACCCATGGTCAGGCCGTTGCGGATCGCGTACAGCAGGAACACCGAGTGGATCGCCTCACGCACCGGGTTGTTGCCACGGAACGAGAACGACACGTTGGACACGCCGCCGGAGGTCAGCGCATACGGCAGCTCGTCACGGATATAGGCACAGGCGTTGATAAAGTCGACGGCGTAGTTGTTGTGCTCTTCGATACCGGTGGCGACCGCGAAGATGTTCGGGTCGAAGATGATGTCTTCCGGCGGGAAGCCGACTTCATTCACCAGGATGTCGTAGGAGCGTTTGCAGATCTCTTTCTTGCGCGCTTCGGTGTCGGCCTGGCCGGCTTCGTCGAACGCCATCACCACCACGGCGGCGCCATAGCGCTTGCACAGCTTGGCGTGGTGAATGAACTGCTCGACGCCTTCCTTCATGCTGATGGAGTTGACGATGCCCTTGCCCTGGATGCACTTCAGGCCGGCCTCGATCACTTCCCACTTGGAGGAGTCGATCATGATCGGCACGCGAGAGATGTCCGGCTCGCCGGCAATCAGATTGAGGAAGGTCACCATGGCCTTCTTCGAATCGAGCATGCCTTCGTCCATGTTGATGTCGATCACCTGGGCGCCGGCTTCCACCTGCTGCAGGGCGACTTCCAGTGCTTCGGTGTAGTTGTCTTCACGGATCAGGCGGGCGAAACGTGCGGAACCGGTGATGTTGGTGCGCTCGCCGACGTTGACGAACAACGAGCTGCGATCAATCGTGAACGGCTCCAGGCCCGACAGGCGGCAGGCCTTGGGGATGTCCGGGATCTGGCGCGGCGCATAACCTGCCACGGCTTTGGCAATCGCTTCGATGTGGCCGGGTGTGGTGCCGCAGCAGCCGCCGACAATGTTGAGGAAGCCGCTTTGGGCGAACTCTTCGATGACCTTGGCGGTTTCCGACGGCAGTTCGTCGTACTCACCGAATTCGTTGGGCAGGCCGGCGTTGGGGTGCGCGGACACATGGGTGCTGGCTTTGTTCGACAACTCTTCCAGATACGGGCGCAGTTCGCTGGCGCCCAGGGCGCAGTTGAGGCCCACGGAAATCGGCTTGGCGTGGCTGACGGAGTTCCAGAACGCTTCAGTGGTCTGGCCCGACAGGGTGCGGCCGGAGGCGTCGGTGATGGTGCCGGAGATCATGATCGGCAGTTCGATATTCAGCTCTTCAAACACACCCTGCACGGCGAAGATCGCCGCCTTGGCATTGAGGGTGTCGAAGATGGTCTCGATCAGGATCAGGTCGGCGCCGCCCTCGATCAGGCCTTTGGTGGCTTCGGTGTAGTTTTCCACCAGTTCATCAAAGGTCACGTTGCGGTAGCCGGGGTTGTTCACGTCGGGCGACAGCGAGCACGTACGGCTGGTCGGGCCGAGCACGCCAGCCACGAAACGCGGCTTGGCCGGGGTTTCCAGGGTCTTGGCATCAGCGACCTTGCGCGCCAGGCGTGCGCCTTCTACGTTGAGCTCGTAGGCCAGTTCTTCCATGCCGTAATCGGCCATGGAAACGCGGGTGGCATTGAAGGTGTTGGTTTCGAGGATGTCGGCACCGGCATCCAGGTAGGCTTTTTCAATACCGCCGATCACGTCCGGACGGGTGATCACCAGCAAATCGTTGTTTCCCTTGACGTCACTTGGCCAGTCCGCGAAGCGTTTGCCACGGTAGTCCTGTTCTTCCAGCTTGTAGCTCTGGATCATCGTGCCCATACCGCCATCGAGGATCAGGATACGTTCCTTGAGGGCTTGGTGAAGGGCTTGCAGACGAGCGCTACGATCGGACATGGGACTACTCTGGTCAGGCATTTCGGAGGGCGTGAATCATAGCAAACCTGTGCCGATTTGGAGCATGCACGGGTTTTACATGAATATCGTTCATGTTGGCTGGGGGGATGGCCCGGTAGAATCACCGCCACTTTTCGCCGCACGCATTGAATCGGGACCGGATCCATGTCATTTCGCCTCATCACCAGCGCCGTCCTGGCACTGGTTGCCTGCACTGCGCAGGCCGACGGACCCGCCCCGGCGATTTCGTATACCCGCGACATTCAACCGATCTTCACGGAGAAGTGCGTGGCCTGCCATGCCTGCTACGACTCTGCCTGCCAGCTCAACCTGGGCAGTGCCGAAGGCGCGGTGCGCGGTGCGAGCAAAATGCCGGTATATGACGGCGAGCGCAGCCAGGCGGCGCCGACCACCCGCCTGTTTATAGATGCCTCTGGCAAGGCGGCCTGGCAACAGAAGGGCTTTTACTCGGTGCTGGACGCGCAGGGCAGCCAGGCTGCATTGATGGCGCGCATGCTCGAACTGGGGCACAACGCTGCACTGGCACCCAATGCCAAGTTGCCTGAAGACATCGTCCTGGGCCTGAACCGCGCGAACATGTGCGCAATGCCCGGCGAATTCAACGCCTACGCCGGCGCCCACCCCAAGGAAGGCATGCCACTGGCCGTCACCGGCCTGACCGAGCAGCAGTACCAGACGCTGCAACGCTGGCTCGCGTCCGGCGCGCCTATTGATGAACAAAGCCTGGCGCCGAGTGCCAGCGAAGCCTTGCAGGTGCAGCAGTGGGAGAACCTGTTCAACAAACCGGGCGCCCGCGAAAGCTTGGTGGCACGCTGGTTATTCGAGCATTTGTACCTGGCGCATATTTACTTCGAGCATGGCGAGCCGGGGCATTTCTTCCAGTGGGTGCGGTCGCGCACCCCGAGCGGGCAGCCGATTGATCTGATCAATACCCGTCGCCCCAACGATGACCCCGGTACCCAGGTGTATTACCGCCTGTGGCCAGTGCAGGGCGTGATCGTGCACAAAACCCACATCACTTACCCCTTCAGTGCTGCGAAAATGGCGCGCATCAAGGCGCTGTTCTACGCCGGCGACTGGCAGGTCAGCGCCTTGCCGGGCTACGGCCCAGCCCGTCGCGCCAATCCATTCGAAACCTTCGAGGCCATCCCCGCCAAGGCGCGTTACCAGTTCATGCTGGATAACGCCGAATACTTCGTGCGCACGTTCATTCGTGGGCCGGTGTGCCGTGGGCAGATTGCCACGGATGTGATCCGCGATAACTTCTGGACCCTGTTCCAGGACCCGGACCACGACCTCTACATCACCGATGCGCGTTATCGCGGCCAGGCCACGCCATTACTGGCCATGCCGGGACAGAATGACGATGTGGGCAGCGTGCTCAGCCTGTGGCGGGCCTACCGCGACAAACGCAATGAATACGAGGCCCTGCGCCGTGACAGCTATGCTGACCTGCCGCCGCCAAGCTGGTCGAGCCTGTGGGCGGGCAATGATGATGCCTTGCTGAGCATTTTCCGCCACTTCGACAGCGCCTCGGTGACCAAAGGCCTGATCGGCGATGTGCCGCAGACGATGTGGCTGTTCGACTATCCGCTGCTGGAGCGCACGTATTACCAATTGGCGGTGAATTTCGACGTGTTCGGCAATGTCTCGCACCAGGCCCAGACACGGTTGTACTTCGACCTGATCCGTAACGGCGCCGAGCAGAACTTCCTGCGCCTGATGCCCGCCGATACCCGCGAAGACTTCCTCGACGACTGGTACCAGAACAGCGGCAAGATCAAGCTCTGGCTGGACTATGAGGCCATTGATGATGACAAGCCCACGGGTTTGCACCTGAACGAAAACGACCCGAAGCGCGACTTTGCCAACCAGTTGTTGACCCGTTATGCCAGCTTGAACGCCAGCCCGGACCCGTTTAACCGATGTGTGAGTGCGTATTGCTCGCGCAGCGGTATTGATCCGGTCTTGCAGGATGCGGAGCAGGCGTTGAGCCGCTTGACCTCACGCCCGGCCGCCGGGCTCAAGGTGATCGATCAATTGCCCGAAGCCACGATGTTGCGCATTCAAACTGCCAGCGGCAAGCGCGAGATCTACAGCCTGCTGCGCAACCGTGCCCACAGTAATGTCGCGTTTTTGCTGGGCGAAGCCTATCGCTACCAGCCGGGACTCGACACCTTGACCCTTTACCCCGGCGTACTCAGCAGTTACCCGAACTTCATGTTCAATATCCCCGCCCAGGAAGTGCCCGAGTTCGTGGCTGAAATGGAGCGGGCCAAAGATGCCAATCGTTTCGAAAAGATCGTCGACCGCTGGGGCGTGCGGCGCAGTCATCCGTTGTTCTGGCAGTACTTCCACGATCTGTCGCAGTACCTCCACGAAGTCGCGCCCGTGGAAGAGGGTGTGTTGGACATGAACCGTTATGAGAACCTATAACTACAGGCACTGATCCAGTCATCTCTCCAGGCGGGCGTTGAAGCAATCGGATATCTACTGTGCGGGGTTCTAAAAGGTAGTCCGATGATGTTGATTTCAGTGCAGTTTCTTCGCGCCTTGGCTGCGTGGCTGGTGGTGGGTCATCACTTTATGCAGCTGTTTTTCAACTTTGAGGTGCACAACGCGCTGGAGTACCTGTTCGTCGAAAAAGGCGGCGCAGGGGTGGATGTGTTCTTTGTCATCAGCGGCCTGGTGATCTTCCTTGCGACCGCAGACAAAGCCCTGACACCTTGGCGTTTCATGCTCATGCGCGTGGCACGGATCGCGCCGGCGTATTGGTTCTATACCTTGCTGCTGGCCCTGCTCACCCTGGCTGTGCCCTCGATGTTCCCCGATGTTCAACTCGCGCTGGGCCATGTGCTCCTGTCGTTGCTCTTTATCCCTGCCCAACACCCGGCAGGCTACGGCGTCTATCCGCTGCTGGATGTCGGCTGGACCCTGAACTTCGAGATGCTGTTCTATGGCCTGTTCGCCGTCGCCTTGTGGGTTCGTGGGGACTATCGGTTGTGGGTGGTGGCCGTGCTGTTGTACCTGGTGTGCTACCTCATCGGTCCCGCCCTGGACTTGGCCGACGGTTTTTACAGCAATGATATTGTCCTGGAGTTTCTGATGGGTATCGTCATCGGCATGCTGTATCGCCGCGGCCTTTGCCGGGTCAGGGCGTGGGTGCCGTTGTTAGGGATGGTGGTGGCATCAGTGGCGCTTTATCACGGGGCGGATGTGCCCCGTGCGTTGGAGTGGGGCGTGCCCAGCGCGATCCTGGTCATCAGTTGCGTGGCACTGGAGCCTTACTTCCATGGCTCACGCGTGTTGAAACTGATGGGGGACTGCTCTTACTCGGTGTATCTGATCCACGTGCTGGTTCTGTGCGCTGGGCTGTGGGTGGTCAAGCGTACGGGAATAGATCCCTATGCGATGCTGCCTGTTTGCATTGTATTAACAGCGCTTTGCGCCTTTGCGAGCTATCAATGGCTGGAAAAGTCGACCTATCGCACGCTCAAGCGTTGGTTTGGCATTGATGATCCCGCAGTCCTTTCCCGACAAAAATACTAGGACTTTGTACCTCTGTAATAATTTGGCGTAAACTGCCGGCAAGCCTGTGAGGAGTTTCCATGACTGCCATAACCATTACCGACGCCGCCCACGATTACCTGGCTGACCTGCTGTCCAAGCAGAACACCCCAGGTATCGGTATTCGCGTCTTTATCACCCAACCCGGCACCCAATACGCCGAGACTTGCATTGCCTACTGCAAGCCAGGGGAAGAGAAGCCTGAAGACACCGCCCTGGGGCTGAAAAGCTTCACCGCGTACATCGACGCCTTCAGCGAAGCCTTCCTCGACGACGCCGTGGTCGACTACGCCACCGATCGCATGGGCGGCCAACTGACCATCAAGGCGCCGAACGCCAAGGTGCCGAACGTCAACGCTGATAGCCCGGTGAACGAGCGTATCAACTACTACCTGCAAACCGAGATCAACCCGGGCCTGGCCAGCCACGGCGGCCAGGTCAGTCTGATCGACGTGGTGGATGACGGCATTGCCGTGCTCAAGTTTGGCGGCGGCTGCCAAGGCTGCGGCCAGGCGGACGTGACCCTGCGCGAAGGCATCGAGCGCACCCTGCTGGAGCGTGTCCCAGAGCTCAAGGGTGTACGTGACGTGACCGACCACACGCAGAAAGAAAACGCCTACTACTGAGTAAGGTGTTCACTGCGGACAAAAAACGGCGCCCCGTGAGCGCCGTTTTTTTATTGTTTAAATTCAATGTCTTGAGATGCCTATCTAACAAAGCAAATCAACTGTGGGAGCGGGCTTGCTCGCGAAAGCGGTATATCAATCACCTCATTCTGTGAATGGCATACCGCTTTCGCGAGCAAGCCCGCTCCCACAGTTTTAATAGTGTTTATTCATATAAATCAATATGTTGTATCTGTAATTTAATTTGGCTTGTTAAGATCGGTAAAGATGCGCATGCCCTGCGCGATACAGCGAAGACTCACTAAAACCGTCACTGCCCAACACCCGACCCACCACAATCAACGCCGTCCGCCGAAATCCCTTCTCGGCCACCTTCCCGGCAATATCGCTCAGCGTCCCAACGACCCAATCCTGGTCCGGCCACGTCGCGCGGTGCACCACGGCAATCGGGCAATCTGCGCCATAGTGCGGCAGCAGTTGCGCGACGATTTTCTCCAAGTGATTGACCCCCAGATGGATCGCCATGGTGGTGCCATGTCGCGCCAGGCTATCAAAGTCCTCGCCAGCGGGCATGCTGGTTTTATCCGCATAACGGGTCAGGATCACACTCTGGGCGATGTCCGGCAGGGTCAACTCGGTTTCCAACAACGCTGCACAAGCCGCCACTGCGGTGACGCCGGGAATGATCTGGAATGGAATGCCCAGCTCACGCAAATGGCGGATCTGCTCGCCAATCGCTCCATACAGGCTTGGGTCGCCAGAATGCACGCGTGCCACGTCTTGGCCTTTCGCATGGGCGGTCTTGATCAGGTCGATAATCTGTTCAAGGTGCAATTCGGCACTGTTGACCAACTGTTCTGCCTGGTGGCCTTTGAGCACTGCCGTCGGCACCAGCGAGCCGGCATAGATGATCACCGGGCAACTGCGGATCAGCCGCTGGCCTTTGACGGTGATCAATTCCGGGTCGCCGGGGCCTGCGCCGATGAAGTAGACGGTCATGGGAATATCCTATGGAAAAACGCACGAGCATGAACAACGCTCATGATCGGAACGGGCGATTATCAGGTTTTCAGCCGGCGCAAGCCAATGCGAAGGTGGCCTGGGCGGTTTGCTTGCGGCTAATCAACAGGCGAGCAGGGGCGTTGGCGAGGTATTCAGCCAGGGCCAGGGCGGCGCTTTCGGCAATGCCGTAGCAGCCCGTATGGGCAAACGCGATCGCGGATTTGTGGCTCAGCTGTTCTGCATAACCCGCCAACTGATCAGCATCGAAACACTGGAATGGCAAGTTCAACAGATCGGCCAGGGCTTGAAGGCCAGGTTCATCGCGCTTGCGGTCGATACTGGCCAGCGCGGTGATCCGTTGAAGCTCGATACCGCCCTCGGCGAGGGCGCTGTCGAGCAGGGCCCGCAGGGTGTGAACGTCACAACCCCGCTGGCACCCCAGGCCGACCACTAAAATCATGCTGAGTATTGATCATCACGATTGCGGCGGAACAGCCAGGCGCTGATCAGGCCCAGCGCCAGCCAGAAGGCGACATTGGTCAACTGCGAAGCAATCTTGAACTGCGCTTCCAAGGCTTCGGGGGCTAGCATCGAATGCACTTCCGGCTGCGGCGCGCCGATCACGTGTGGCACGACCAGAATCGCTACGCCCAGCGCTTTGAGCAGCCAATTGCGGCCGAACACGATCAGCGCTATGCCCGCAGCGGTGGAGGCGGCGGTGCCCACCCACCAGATCTGCCGTTGTGCGAGATCAGCGGCAGCAGTGCCTGGCAGCTCAGGCGGTAGGCCCATTGTCGGCGCCAACACGAAGGTCGCGTAGCCGGCCAAACCCCAAAGCAGGCCCTGGGCAGTGCGGGTGGGTGCGCGCAGGGTATAGAGGCCGGCGAGCATCAGCGCGAAACCGACAGCCACCACCAGATTACCGCCGGTGGTAGACAATACGCGCTGCCAGCCGTCTTCCGGTTCCCAGGCTTCGGCGTCGTGGGTGTGCGCGGCATTACCGGCTGCGTGCTCATGCACCACTTCAGTCGCGGCCGGGGCCTTTTCAAAGGTTTCCGCCTGCAGAATCAACGGAGCGACCCAGAAGCTTTGCAGCAGGGTCAGCAGCAGGGCAGCCAGAAGACCGGTGAAACCTGCAGTTTGCGCAATACGCTTGATCATGTCGGCAGGTCTCAGTGGCACGGGAACGCGGCGCTGTGGCGGGTATCGTGGGCAGCGTTATGCACCGCCTCGATGTGCGAGAAACCGGCGAAATACACCAGGCACGCGCCCAGGATCGACGCGCCGATTGCGGCGGTCAGGCGTTGGCTCAAGGTAGAGGTGCTGCTGGCGGAGTGCGAAGTGCTGCTGATGATCGACATGGCGCGTCCCTTTCAGGTGTCAGGGTGAAACGAGCGCATGAAAACCCCGCGAGCCAGGCACGCAGGGTTCTGAACAGCGCCCGCCCACCGCGGGTTTGTTATCTGATTTTTCGGGCCGGTCTCCGGGCTTGCGAGGGGCGGCTCTTGAAAGAGCCCAGCCTGATAAGCATCTCCTTCCCATGCACAGCACAGTGGATTTGACGCTTCGCTCGCTTACCGTTGCGGGGGCAGCACCGGACTTGCCATAGATCTATGGCGCACCGGTTTCCCGTTTCACCCTGTGAAGGGCACCCGAAACAAGATGTGTAGGAGAGCATGGAGAGAACGCTCCCGTCAAATGAGGACTGCGCCGCCTTGATGGCACGAGAGGTGAAAATGTCTGACGCCGGAGTTTCTATTGGCGGGCTGATGCAGGGGCTTATCCTCCCATGTGTTTCATAAGTTTCGCCTGTTGTTCATCCTGTTGCTGAAATCTAAAAATATATTGTGTAGATATTTGAGTTTAAGTTGAATTTTGCTTTTTTTTCAGTCGGCCATTGGGCGGCCAGATGCCGTGGAGTAATGTTAAATTGTTATCGTTGCCAGTTATTGTATTTCCAGATTTTAAAGATTGCCGGGTTATTCAGGAACGGGTTGAGTGATTTTTTCCAAATTGTGCTTGTGATCGAGGTTTATCTCCGTCGAATAATTAAATATGGTGGTGATTTTGAAAATAACTAATAGCCAGCAGCCTTCCTATAATCCGTCCGCCGGCCTTCAGCGAGCCGGTTCCTCAGATCCCACGTTGCGCAGCGCCGACCCGCATATAAGGCGGAACTTTGCCAAACCGATCTTTACCGTGGATCAAGTTGCTCAGCAGCTCACTCGAGAAAATGTGAAATGGGCTGACAGAAACGGTGATGGTGTCACGGCAATCTCCTTTTCATTCAACAAATTGACGAGAGGGGATAGAGAGTTCAATACCACACAGAAAAACCAAGCCAGACTGTCCATGCAATCTTGGGCCGATGTGGCGAATGTGTCGTTCGAAGAACGTACCGGCCGTGGCGAAGGACGCTTGGCTTTTTCCAACAACGAGGGCCCCGCGGTTGCTTTTGGCCAGTACCCAGGCCAAGACGGTAAAGTGTTCATCAATCCCCACTATGGCACCAATACTTCTCCTGCACTTCATAATCATGGCCGATATACGCTAACCCATGAAATAGGCCATACGTTGGGTCTTGCGCACCCCGCAGACTATGACGCTTCTAATTCTACCTCTCCCAGTTACGCTCGCAGTGCCGTTTATGCGCAGGATACTCGTGGTCATACTGTCATGAGCTACTTCGATGCTCACGAAGGTGGTCAGAACCATAAAGAAAATTACTCTGCTGCTCCATTGATGGGTGACATTGCTGCTGCCCAGCGTTTGTATGGTGCCAATTACAGGACGCGCAATTCAGACACCACTTACGGTTTTAACTCCAATTCGGGTCGAGACTATTATCAACTCAATAATCCCAATGATACGGCACTCTTCTGCGTGTGGGACGGTGGCGGTAACGATACGTTGGATTGTTCCAAGTATCGCCAAAACCAGACTATCAACCTCAACCCTGAATCCTATTCCGATGTTGGAGGCTTGCGGGGGAATGTTTCTATCGCCAAAGGCGTTACGCTGGAGAACGCAATCGGCGGTTCTGGCCATGATGTGATCATCGGTAATCATGCAGACAACATGCTCAAGGGGGGAGCGGGCGCTGATTGGCTCAGGGGTGGAGGGGGTGCAGATACCTTTGTCTACGACAACGTCAGCGACTCCACACTGGAACGCCCTGACCAGATCATGGACTTTGTGAGTGGCACCGACAAAATCGACATTTCGGTCTTGTTGAAAAACGCCGGTATTACCGCGTTGACGTTTGTAAAACGGCTGTCGGGTGAGCCGGGTCAAGCCGTTCTGCATTACAACCGCAACACCAACGAGTCGAGGTTGGCTATCGATCTGACGGGCAATGGCCGTTTTGACTTTTTCCTCAAAAGCCGCGGTCCGATAAATACACCCGATATCGTCAGTAACGTCCCGATTATGTGGCGTTATTCCTGAAAAAGAGCTTCCAAGATGCCGGATTTTTCCTGATGAGGGTGCGAGCTGAATGCGCGTTACGGCGGCATTCCCCGCCATTTGTTCGCGGGCATATGGCGGGTTTGTTATTCGTGTTTCGTGATATTCAAGCAATCGCTACACCGACATTGACCGGCTGTCACTCACTGCGTAGCCTTGCACCTTCGAGGTTCTTCGGCCCAGGCCGAAGCTAAGAAGGGAACGCGGTCCAAGCCGCGGCTGCCCCCGCAACTGTGAAGGGTTTATCTGACTGCCACGCCACTGCCGATACGGCGGGAAGGCGCAGCCAGCGCCGGTCGCAAGACCCGCAAGCCCCAAGCCAGGAGACCTGCCTCGCAACCGATTTTCAATTCAACCGGGCGGGGTGATCCGGTGACGAAATCCGCTGCTGCGCGCCGTCGCAGGGCCTATCGTCCCGTATGCCCGCCCCAAAGGGCATCCGATGAAAACACTGGCCAAACTCCCTGTCACCATCGTTACCGGCTTTCTCGGCTCGGGCAAAACCACCTTGCTGCGTCATATGCTCGACAACGCCCAGGGCCGTCGCATTGCCGTGATCGTCAACGAGTTCGGTGAACTGGGCATTGACGGTGAAATCCTCAAGCAGTGTTCCATTGGTTGCACCGAAGAAGAAGCCAGCGGCCGCGTGTACGAATTGGCCAACGGCTGCCTGTGCTGCACCGTGCAGGAAGAATTCTTCCCAGTGATGCGCGAACTGGTCGCCCGTCGCGGTGACCTTGACCATATCCTGATTGAAACCTCCGGCCTGGCCCTGCCAAAGCCTCTGGTGCAAGCCTTCCAGTGGCCGGAAATCCGCAGCGCCTGCACCGTTGATGCGGTGATTACCGTGGTCGACAGCCCGGCCGTGGCCGCTGGCACGTTCGCGGCATTCCCGGATCAAGTGGATGCCCAGCGCAAACTCGACCCGAACCTGGACCACGAATCGCCACTGCACGAACTGTTCGCTGACCAACTGGCCAGCGCCGACCTGGTGATCCTCAATAAATCCGACCTGATCAGCCCTGAAGACTTGGCCCGGGTGCGCTTGGAAGTCGCCGAAGAGCTGCCGCCGGCGGTAAAGATCATCGAAGCCAGCAGCGGTCGCGTGCCGTTGGACGTATTGATTGGCCTGGGCGCTGGCTCTGAAGAGCACATCGACGGTCGTCACAGCCATCACGATCACCACCACGAGGGCGAGGACGATCATGACCACGATGCCTTCGACTCCATTTCCATCGACCTGCCGCAGGCTGACGAAGCGCTGCTGCTCGATGCGCTGACCCAATTGGTCGTGCAACACGGCATCCTGCGCGTCAAAGGCTTCGCCGCTATTCCGAACAAGCCGATGCGCCTGCTGATCCAGGGCGTGGGCACGCGTTTCGACAAACACTTTGACCGCGCCTGGGGCGCCGACGAAGCCCGCATAACGCGGCTGGTGCTGATCGGCCAGGCGTTGGACGCGGCGGGCCTTGAAGCGCAATTGCGCGCCGCCCTCAGCGTTTAACCCATGCACCTGCTCAGGACCCAGCCCGGTGGTTTCGTCTCGGACGACAATATTGCCGACCTTGGCCAAACCCCCGCTGAACTGGTGATCCTGTGCAGCGGCGATTCGAGCCTCGCACTGCTGGCCGAAGCGGCCCAGCACTTGCCGGACGATTACCCGACGTTTCGCCTGGCCAACCCGATGCAGGTGCAGAATCATGCCTCGGTCGACCTGTACGTCGATGAGGTGTTGCGCCACGCCAAGGTCATCCTGATTTCGCTGCATGGTGGCATTGGTTATTGGCGTTACGGCATCGAGCGTCTGGTGGAGTTGGCGGAACGCGGCGTGCAACTGATCCTGGTGCCGGGGTGTGATCGCCCGGACCCTGAGCTCAGCGGCTTGAGCACTGTTGGCGCACAGGCGCGTGACCGCCTGTGGCACTTCCTACGCCAGGGCGGCCTGGCTAACGCGCTGGATTTTTACCGCTGCCTGGCCAGTGCTTACCTGGGCCGCGACTATGCCTGGGCTGAACCGCAAACCCTGCCGCGCACGGCGATTTATCACCCGCGCAACGCCAATGCTCGCCTGAATGATTGGCAGGCGGATTGGAACGCTGATTGGCCGGTGGCGGCGGTGCTGTTCTACCGCTCGCATTTGCAGGCGGCCAATACCGGCTTTATTGATGTGTTCTGCCAGCGCTTGCAGGCGGCGGGGTTAAACCCGTTGCCGATGGCGGTGGCCAGTTTGAAAGAGCCCGGCTGCCTGACGGTTGTCGAGGATTGGCTGGATGAGGTCGGCGCGGCGGTGATCCTCAACACCACCGGTTTTGCCCAATCCAGCCCCGAAGCGCCGCACGTGCGTCCGTTTCGCCGCAATATTCCGGTGATCCAGGCGATCTGCGCCCAAGACAATCAGCCCGGCTGGGAGGCCAGTGCGCAAGGCCTCGGCCCGCGCGATCTGGCGATGCACATTGCGTTGCCGGAGCTGGACGGGCGCATCATCAGCCGGCCGATCAGCTTCAAGGACCTGGCCTGGCGCAGCGAGCGCAGCCAGTCGGATGTAGTGTGCTATCGGGCAGCGCCCGAGCGTATGGATTTCGTGGCTGAGCTGGCGCGGCGCTGGGTCGAACTCGCGCGGGTGCCGAATGCGCACAAGCGTATCGCATTGATCCTCGCCAACTACCCGACCCGCGATGGCCGTATCGGTAACGGCGTAGGCCTGGATACGCCTGCAGCGGCGCTGAATATCCTGCGTGCCCTGCAGGCCGAAGGCTATCCGCTGCCGGACACCTTGCCCGACAGCGGCACTGCACTGATTCATCAACTGCTGGGCGGTGTCACCAACGACCTGGACAGTCTCGACCTGCGTCCGTGCCATCAAAGCCTGGGCCTGGACGACTACGAGACACTGTTCAGTCGCTTGCCCGAGGCCAATCGCCAAGCGGTGATGGAGCGCTGGGGCACGCCTCATAACGATCCGATGTTCCGTGAAGGTCGCATGATGATCGCCGGTCTGCGCCTAGGGCTGACCTTCGTCGGTATCCAGCCGGCACGAGGTTACCAGGTGGACGCCAGCGCGGTGTACCACGACCCGGACTTGGTGCCACCCCATGGCTATCTGGCGTTCTACTTCTGGTTGCGCCACACCTACGGCGCCCACGGCGTGATCCACGTGGGCAAGCACGGCAACCTGGAGTGGCTGCCGGGCAAGGGCGTGGGCCTGTCGGAAAACTGCTGGCCCGATGCGCTGCTGGGCCCGCTGCCGAATATCTACCCGTTTATCGTAAATGACCCGGGCGAGGGCGCCCAGGCTAAACGACGCACCCAGGCGGTAATCATCGATCACTTGATGCCGCCGCTGACCCGCGCCGAAACCTACGGCCCGTTGCGTGACCTGGAGTTGTTGGCCGACGAGTATTACGAGGCGCAACTGCTCGATCCACGCCGCGCCCTGGAATTGCAGAAAGACATCCTCAAGCTGGTGCGCGAAACCCGTATCGACCAGGAGCTTGAGCTGGACAAGGACGCCGACGCCGCCATCTGGCTGCCGCGCCTCGATACCTACCTGTGCGACTTAAAGGAATCGCAGATCCGCGACGGCCTGCACATCTTTGGCGAGTCGCCTGAAGGCCGCTTGCGTATCGACACCTTGCTCGCCTTGCTGCGCATCCCGCGTGGTGACGGCCGAGGTCCGCAATCGAGCGTACTGCGGGTGTTGGCCAAGGCTTTCGAGCTGGACTTCGACCCACTCGACTGCGCCCTGGCCGAACCCTGGACCGGGCGTCGGCCCGACGTGTTGCTGAACATCGATGAGCAGTTGTGGCGCACCGCCGGCGATACCCGCGAGCGCTTGGAGTTGTATGCAGCGCGGTTGATCGAACAGGCGCTGGAAGGGCCGCTTGAACAGTTGGAAGCGCCCGGTTGGGAGGAGGTGAAGGCGGTGATTGAAAGTCTGCGCAAGGTGGTGGCGCCGTGCCTGGACGCCTGTGGCCCGGCAGAAATGCGCGGGTTGCTGGACGCCTTGAGCGGCCGCTTCGTGCCTGCCGGCCCCAGTGGCGCACCGAGTCGTGGGCGTTTGGATGTGCTGCCGACCGGACGCAACTTTTTCACCGTCGACGTGCGCAACCTGCCGACCACTACGGCCTGGCGCATCGGCTTCCAGTCGGCCAACCTGATTCTTGAGCGGCACCTGCAAGACCATGGCGACCACCTGCGCCAGCTCGGCCTGTCGGTGTGGGGCACCGCCACCATGCGCACTGGCGGCGACGATATCGCCCAGGCCATGGCGCTGATGGGTGTGAGGCCGGTGTGGGCGACGGGCAGCCAGCGCGTGGACGACTTTGAAATCCTGCCGATCAGCCTGTTGGACCGTCCGCGCGTTGACGTCACGTTGCGCGTGTCTGGCTTTTTCCGTGACGCCTTCGCCAACCTGATCCGCCTGTTCGACGCGGCGGTGCAGGCGGTGGCCGCGCTGGACGAACCAGACGACATGAACCCGCTGGCGGCCAAAGTGCGCAGTGAACGTGAGGCGTTGCTCAAGTCGGGCCTGGACGCCGAAGCCGCGGCGAAACAGGCCGGCTGGCGCATCTTCGGCGCGAAACCCGGTGCCTATGGTGCGGGTGTGCAGGGCGCGATCGATGGTCGCCTGTGGCAAAGCCGCGAAGACCTGGCCGAGGTCTATTTGAACTGGGGTGGTTACGCCTACGGCGGCTCCGATGAGGGCACCGCCGCCCGCGAGCAATTCGCCCAGCGCTTGAGCCAGGTGCAGGCGGTGTTGCAGAACCAGGACAACCGCGAGCACGACCTGCTCGACTCCAATGATTACTACCAGTTCCAGGGCGGCATGCTCGCCGCCGTGGAAACCCTGAGCGGCGAAAAGGCCGCCAGTTACCACGGTGACCACAGCCAACCGGACCTGCCGAAGATCCGAACGCTGAAGGAAGAGCTGAACCGGGTGATCCGTTCCCGCGCCGCCAACCCCAAGTGGATCGACGGCGTGAAGCGCCATGGCTATAAAGGTGCGTTTGAAATGGCCGCGACCGTGGACAATCTGTTCGCGTTCGATGCCACCACCGCGCTGATCGACGATCATCAATACGCCTTGCTCGCCGACGCCTACCTGCTGGACCCTGACACCCGGGCCTTTGTGCAACAGCACAATCCCGACGCCCTGCGTGACATGACCGAACGCATGCTGGAAGCGCAGCAACGTGGCCAGTGGCAAGAGCCGGGGGCTTATAAAGAAGCGTTGGAAAACCTGTTGCTGGATATAGAAGAAGACAGCTGATGACTGATATTCCACATTTTCCGCTGTCCGCCGTGGTCGGCGCCGACAACTTGAAGTTGGCCCTGTGCCTGACTGCCATCGACCCGAAGATCGGCGGCGTGCTGATCGAAGGCCCACGCGGCATGGCCAAGTCCACCTTGGCGCGGGGCCTGGCGGACCTGCTGGCCAGTGGTCAATTCGTCACCTTGCCCTTGGGCGCTACCGAAGAGCGGCTGGTGGGAACGCTGGACCTGGACGCCGCATTGGGCGAAGGCCGCGCGCAGTTTTCCCCCGGCGTCTTGGCCAAGGCTGACGGCGGCGTGCTGTATGTCGATGAAGTCAACTTGCTGGCCGATCACCTGGTGGACCTGCTGCTCGACGTGGCGGCCAGCGGCACCAACCTGATCGAGCGTGACGGCATCTCCCATCGCCATTCGGCGCGTTTTGTACTGATCGGCACCATGAACCCGGAGGAGGGCGAGTTACGCCCGCAACTGCTCGACCGCTTCGGTTTCAACGTGGCTTTGAGTGGGCAGACCCTGCCAGCCGAGCGCGGGCAAATCATCCGTCGTCGCTTGGATTTCGACAGCGACCCGGCGGCGTTCTGCGCGCACTGGGCAGCGGCCCAAGCCGCCCTGCGCGAGCGCTGCACCCAGGCGCGGGCGCGACTCGACACTATCGAACTGGATGACCAGGCACTGGCGCAGATCACCGAGCGGTGCTTTGCCGCCGGTGTCGATGGCTTGCGTGCGGATCTGGTTTGGCTGCGCGGCGCCAGGGCGCATGCGGCATGGCGCGGGGCGAATGCCATCGCCGAGGAAGACATTGAAGTCGTCGCCGAGTTTGCCCTGCGCCATCGCCGCCAGGCACCATCGCCGCCGTCCAATGCGCCGAGCGAAGGGCAGTCGCCAACGTCCTCCGACACGTCGCCGGGTCAAGGCCAATGGGGTGACATGCCCGCACCGGCCCTGCCCACGGGCGCACGCCGGGATGTACCCACCTGGCCAAAAAAGCCCTAGGCATTCGCCCTCGACCTGACGCGGGGGCGGAT
This sequence comes from Pseudomonas sp. 58 R 12, assembly GCF_900005865.1. NCBI lineage: Bacteria > Pseudomonadati > Pseudomonadota > Gammaproteobacteria > Pseudomonadales > Pseudomonadaceae > Pseudomonas > Pseudomonas sp. 58 R 12. Next base: position 43,589 of record NZ_CVTP01000022.1, on the reverse strand, counting down.
GCCCGGCCCAAGGCAGGGCGGCTGGATAGAGGCAGGCACGGTAGGGCACGGAGTGCGAAACAGGGTTCGATCAATTGGCCGGGCACTTTGCTCGATGGCCGGCCGCAATCGCGAGAGGATCTACGGTTTCACCTGCGCAGTCGCTCGCCCCATGAATTATGGCTTGTGATTGTCGATGCGTCGGCGTCGACCCGGCGCCATCGTGCGCTCACCGATGCCAAAGGTTTGCTGGCCCAGTTGTTTGATGACGCCTACCGCCAACGCGCGCGGATGGCCTTGTTGACGGCCAGCGGGCAATCGCCCAAATGGCAGGTACAGGGGCTGAAAGCGGCGAAGGGTTTGGCCGGATGGCTGGACCAGTTGGGGGCGGGCGGGGGCACGCCGTTGCTCGCGGCGCTGACTGAGGCTGGGCATTGGCTGGCGGTGCGACGTGAGCGGTTTCCGACTGAGGAGCAGCGGTTGTTGGTGATTACCGATGGCCGGCTTAAGGATGTCGCAGGACTGCCGTTGCTGGAGTGCTCGGGAGTGTTGATAGATATCGAGCGTGGGCCGATCCGGTTGGGCCGGGCTCAGGAATTGGCGGCCGGGTTGCAGCTGGATTATCGGCATATCGATAGCGTGTAGTGAGCGGGCTTGCCCCGCGCTGGGCTGCGAAGCTGCCCCAAAATCAGGCACCACGGTTTTCCTGACAAAAAACGGTTGCCTTATTGGGTCTGCTTCGCAGCCCAGCGCGGGGCAAGCCCGCTCACTACAAATCCTTCAGCCTGCCCCCGGCACATTCGGCCAAAGATCCGCCACCAGAAACAGCCGCTCAGCCTCTTCCCAATCCTCACCCACCTGAACCAGCCGCACTAATAGCTGCGCTGGCGCCATCGGATCCAAGTCCGCCAGCCAACCCTGCATCTGCTCTTCACTCCATACGTCATCCACCGGGTAATGCGCCGGCGCCAGCCATGCATGCCGAGGCAGGGGTTGCCAGCGGCCGGGTGCGCTGGCGCTGACAAATGCCCGCCAGTCGCGCTGATGCAACCAGCGCCCACGCAAATGCTGCGGGTGGGCACCCACGGGTGCCTGCGCTTCACCGGGCCAGGGATACAGCAAATACCCGCCCAGCCACAAATGCGCATCGAACTGCTGGATATCCAGCGCCGCCAACACCTCGCGGCTCTCCGCCCGCGCCGAGATTGGCAATTGGTGCTGGGCCAGATGCGCCAGCTTGCGATCCAGCCGATCATGACAGCCCGGCCCCAGCCACTGCGCCGTGTCCTGGCCGTCGCCGTCCTGCGGCCCCAGATAGAGTTTGATCGCCAGTTCCAAGTGATGCACGCCATCGCGGTCGCGCAGCAACATATCCAGCTCGCCGAGGGTATGCCCGGCGCGACGGATCGGCAGGTTGGCGGCCAGCAACTCCACGCCCGGCGCGTGCTGCACGGCGAACTGCCATAACCGCTCGTAATAAAGCCCAAGACGACGGGTACGGGCCAGGCTCAGCCAGTGTTGCAAGGGGCTGCTGTCGTGATCGAGTGCACGTAACCATTGTTCGAGCAGGTGCGGCGCTTGCACCCAGTCACTGCCGGCCAACGGGTGGCGTTGCGGCCACGGCGTCTGCGCCAGCATTGGCGGGGCGAGCATCACCCACGCCAGGTCGCGCACTTCAGGGTGGCGCAGCTGGCGGGGCAGGGTGTGCAGATCCGGGAACACAGTCATGGTCCGAGCATAGCCTTTTAACGGTGGCGCAGGTGGCTGAGAACCGTTGTCATCAAGGGTTCATGGCGACAAAGGATTTTGCCTGGGGCGGCCTTTCGCCCATAATCGTTTTTTTTTGCCCCACCCCAAATCCCGCAGGAGCCCCATGGAGCAATTTCGCAATATCGGCATTATCGGTCGCCTGGGCAGTACCCAGGTGTTGGACACCGTCCGCCGGCTGAAAAAATTCCTGCTGGAACGCCACCTGCATGTGATCCTCGAAGACACCATCGCCGAAATCCTCCCCGGCCACGGCCTGCAAACCTCGTCGCGCAAGATGCTCGGCGAAGTCTGCGACATGGTCATCGTGGTCGGTGGCGACGGCAGCCTGCTCGGCGCCGCCCGGGCCTTGGCGCGGCATAATGTGCCGGTGCTGGGGATCAACCGGGGTAGCCTGGGGTTTCTCACCGATATCCGCCCGGATGAGCTGGAAGTCGAAGTGGCCAAGGTGCTCGACGGCCACTACCTGGTGGAAAACCGCTTTCTGCTGCAGGCCGAAGTGCGCCGCCACGGCGAAGCCATCGGCCAGGGCGATGCGCTCAATGACGTGGTGCTGCACCCCGGCAAGTCCACGCGAATGATCGAATTCGAACTGTATATAGACGGCCAGTTCGTGTGCAGCCAGAAGGCTGACGGCCTGATCGTCGCCACGCCGACCGGCTCCACCGCCTACGCGCTGTCGGCGGGTGGCCCGATCATGCATCCCAAGCTGGATGCCATTGTGATCGTGCCGATGTATCCCCATATGTTGTCCAGCAGGCCCATCGTGGTCGACGGCAACAGTGAGCTGAAAATCGTGGTGTCCAAAGACATGCAGATCTACCCGCAGGTGTCCTGTGACGGTCAGAACCATTTCACCTGCGCGCCCGGTGACACCATCACCGTGAGCAAGAAGGCACAGAAGTTGCGGTTGATCCACCCGCTGGACCACAACTATTACGAAGTGTGCCGCACCAAGTTGGGCTGGGGCAGCCGCTTGGGGGGTGGAGGCGACTGATGCTCGATCCCGCGCGTAGCTACGACCTGATTGGTGACGTGCACGGTTGCGCCCATACCCTTGAGCACTTGCTCGAGCGGCTGGGGTACCACAAGCAGGGCGGCACCTGGCGTCATCCTTCGCGTATGGCGGTGTTCCTCGGCGATATCATCGACCGTGGCCCGCGTATCCGCGAGGCGTTGCATATCGTCCACGACATGGCCGAGGCTGGCCAGGCGCTGTGCATCATGGGTAACCACGAGTTCAATGCGCTGGGCTGGAGCACGCCAGCGCCGCCGGGCAGCGGCAAGCAGTTTGTGCGTGAACACAACCCACGGCATGCACGGTTGCTCCAGGAGACGCTGACCCAGTTCGAACACCACCCGGCCGACTGGCACGACTTCCTCGGCTGGTTCTATGACATGCCGCTGTTTGTCGACGCCGGGCGTTTCCGCGTGGTCCACGCGTGCTGGGATGACGGGTTTATCCAGCCGCTGCGCGCGACCTTCCCGGACGGCTGCATCGACCAGCACTTCCTGCAGGCCGCCGCTGTCCCGGGCAGTTTTGCCTGCAATGCGTTCGACCGCCTGCTGCGCGGCACCGACATGCGCCTGCCGGATGGCCTGACGCTGACCGGCGGCGACGGCCTGACGCGCTCGTTCTTCCGCACCAAGTTCTGGGAAGACGACCCCAAGACCTACGGCGACATCGTGTTCCAGCCCGACGCACTGCCGGAGCCGGTAGCACGCACGCCGTTGTCGTCCACTGAAAAGAATTCCCTGCTGCGCTACGGCGTCGACGAGCCTTTGCTGTTCGTCGGCCATTACTGGCGCAGCGGCAAACCGGCGCCGATCCGCCCGAACCTGGCCTGCCTGGACTACAGCGCGGTGCTGTACGGCAAGTTGGTGGCGTACCGCCTGGATCAGGAAACCCGCCTGGATCCGCGTAAATTTGTATGGGTCGACGTTGAGCGGCCCGAGGTCATTACATGAGTACTGTGGCTGTATTGCGCCTGCCGCTGAGCGTCGACCTGGGTGGCTTCGTGAAGTTGCTGCAACGCATGCAAGTGCCCCATCGCATCAGCGAGGAAGCGGGCGAGCAAGTGTTATGGGTGCCCGAGACCATCAGTGACGACGTGCGCGTGCTGTATCAGCGCTTTCCTGCGGGTGATCCGGACCAGCAATTGGATATTCCTGAACAGGCGCCGGTCAAGCGCCCGGGTTTTGTCGAGCAATTGCGGCATAGCCCGGTAACGGCGTTGGTGCTGCTGGCGAGCATCATCGTTGGCGCGGTGACCTTGCTTGGCGAAAACCTGCAAGCCATGAGCTGGCTGACGTTCCTGCCGTTTCGCATTCTCGGCGAGTACATCCAGTTCACGCCGCTGGCCGAGACACTGGCCTCGGGCCAATGGTGGCGGCTGGTTACGCCGATGCTGATCCACTTCGGCATCCTGCACCTGGCCATGAATGGCATGTGGTATTGGGAGCTGGGCCGGCGCATCGAAGCGCGCCAGGGCAGTATCAACCTGCTGGGGCTGACGCTCTTGTTCAGCCTGGTCTCCAACTACGCTCAATACGCCTATGGCGGCCCCGGGCTGTTTGGCGGTTTGTCCGGCGTGTTATATGGCCTGCTTGGGCATTGCTGGATTTTTCAACTGCTGTCGCCGAACCCGGCGTATCGCCTGCCCCGTGGCGTGCTGGCGATGATGCTGATTTGGCTGGTGCTCTGTATGTCCGGGCTGATCTCGATGATCGGCTTCGGCGAAATCGCCAACGCTGCCCATGTCGGCGGCCTGGTTATCGGTTGCTTGACCGGCTTGCTGGGCGGGTTGTACAGCCGCCGCAAATCGTCTATTTGATAAGGAAGAGCCTCATGTCCTCTTTTGCTGAAATGATTGAAAACATCACCCCGGACATCTACGAGAGCCTCAAGCTCGCCGTGGAAATCGGCAAGTGGTCCGATGGCCGCAAACTGTCCCCTGAACAGCGTGAGCTGTCCCTGCAAGCCATGATCGCCTGGGAACTCCAGAACTTGCCGGAAGACCAGCGCACCGGCTACATGGGGCCGCAGGAATGCGCGTCCAAATCCGCGCCGGTGCCGAACATCCTGTTCAAGTCGGACGCGATCCATTGATTGAAATTGGACGTGGTGCAGTCAGCAAGATGTCGGCGCAACTCGGTGAGCCGACCGTTCAATACGCGTTTCGCCTGGGCGATGCCGAGGTGCCAGTCAACCCGTTGATCGGCACGCACATTCGCCTGGAATACTTGGGTGCCATCCATTGCAGCCATTGCGGCCGCAAGACCAAGACCAGCTTCAGCCAGGGGTATTGCTACCCGTGCATGACCAAGCTGGCCCAGTGTGACCTGTGCATCATGAGCCCCGAACGTTGCCATTACGATGCCGGCACCTGCCGCGACCCAGGCTGGGGCGAGAAATTCTGCATGACCGACCACGTGGTCTACCTGGCGAATTCGTCGGGGATCAAGGTCGGCATCACCCGTGCCACTCAACTGCCGACGCGCTGGCTGGACCAGGGCGCGAGCCAAGCGCTGCCGATCATGCGCGTGGCGACCCGCCAGCAATCCGGTTTCGTCGAGGACGTGCTGCGTAGCCAAGTGGCCGACAAGACCAACTGGCGCGCGCTGCTCAAAGGCGATGCCCAGCCTGTCGACCTCAAGCACGTGCGCGACGAACTGTTCGCCTCCTGCGCCGAGGGCCTGCTGAGTTTGCAGGAACGCTTTGGCTTGCAGGCCATCCAAACGATTGCCGACATCGAACCGATCGAAATCCGCTACCCGGTCGAGCAGTATCCGACCAAGATCGTCAGCTTCAACCTGGACAAGAACCCGATTGCCGAAGGCACGCTGCTGGGGATCAAGGGCCAATACCTGATCTTCGACACCGGCGTAATCAACATTCGCAAGTACACGGCCTATCAGCTCGCCGTGCATCAGTAAAAAGGATGCCACCCATGCGCACCGAACAACCGAAGATGATTTACCTGAAGGACTATCAGGCGCCGGACTACCTGATTGACGAGACGCACCTGACCTTCGAGTTGTTCGAGGACCACAGCCTGGTCCATGCGCAACTGGTGATGCGCCGCAACCCGGAGCGCGGCGCCGGTTTGCCGCCGCTGGTGCTGGATGGCCAGCAACTGGAGCTGTTGAGTGTCAACCTGGCCGATCAGGAACTGACGGCCGATGATTATCAACTGACCGACAGTCACCTGACGGTGCATCCGCAGAGTGCGACGTTTACCCTGGATACCACGGTAAAAATCCACCCGGAAACCAACACCGCCCTGGAAGGCTTGTACAAGTCCGGCAGCATGTTCTGCACCCAGTGCGAAGCCGAAGGCTTCCGCAAGATCACTTACTACCTTGACCGCCCAGACGTGATGAGCACGTTCACCACCACGGTGATCGCCGAGCAACACCGCTATCCGATCCTGCTGTCCAACGGCAACCCGATCGCCAGCGGCCCCGGCGAAGACGGCCGCCACTGGGCGACCTGGGAAGACCCGTTCAAGAAGCCTGCCTACCTGTTCGCCCTGGTGGCCGGTGATTTGTGGTGTGTTGAAGACACCTTCACCACCATGACTGACCGCACTGTGGCGCTGCGCATCTACGTCGAGCCGGAAAACATCGACAAGTGCCAGCACGCCATGACCAGCCTGAAAAAATCCATGCGCTGGGACGAAGAAACCTACGGCCGTGAGTACGACCTCGACATCTTCATGATCGTCGCGGTGAACGACTTCAACATGGGCGCCATGGAAAACAAGGGCCTGAATATCTTCAACTCCAGCGCCGTGCTGGCCCGCGCCGAAACCGCCACCGACGCCGCGCACCAGCGGGTGGAAGCGATCGTTGCCCACGAATACTTCCACAACTGGTCGGGCAACCGCGTGACCTGTCGTGACTGGTTCCAGCTGTCGCTCAAGGAAGGCTTCACGGTATTCCGTGATTCGGGCTTCTCGGCTGATATGAACTCGGCCACGGTCAAGCGCATCCAGGATGTGGCGTACCTGCGTACCCACCAGTTCGCCGAAGACGCCGGCCCCATGGCTCACGCCGTGCGCCCGGACAGCTTTATCGAAATCTCCAACTTCTACACCCTGACGGTGTACGAAAAGGGCTCGGAAGTGGTCGGCATGATCCACACCCTGCTCGGCGCCGAAGGCTTCCGTAAAGGCAGCGACCTGTATTTCGAACGCCATGACGGCCAGGCTGTGACCTGCGACGACTTCATCAAGGCCATGGAAGATGCCAACGGCGCCGACCTGACTCAGTTCAAACGCTGGTACAGCCAGGCCGGTACGCCACGCCTGGCGGTGAGCGAGTCCTACGACGCAGCGGCCAAGACCTACAGCCTGACCTTCCGCCAGAGCTGCCCGGAAACCCCGGACAAGGTAGAGAAACTGCCGTTCGTGATCCCGGTGGAATTGGGCTTGCTGGACGGGAAGGGCGCGGGTATCGCCTTGCGCCTGGCCGGTGAAGCGGTTGCGGGCGGCACGTCGCGTGTGATCTCGGTGACCGAGGCCGAGCAGACCTTCACTTTTGTCGATATCCCTGAGCAGCCTTTGCCTTCGCTGCTGCGCGGTTTCTCGGCGCCGGTGAAGCTGAGCTTCCCGTACAACCGCGATCAACTGATGTTCCTGATGCAGCATGACAGCGATGGCTTCAATCGTTGGGATGCCGGTCAGCAGCTGTCGGTGCAGGTGTTGCAGGAGCTGGTTGGTCAGCATCAACAAGGCCAGGCGTTGAAGATGGATCAGCGCTTGATCACCGCGCTGCGCAGCGTGTTGAGCGACGAACGCCTGGACCAGGCGATGGTGGCGGAAATGCTATCGTTGCCGGGTGAAGCCTACCTGACCGAAATCAGCGAAGTGGCGGATGTGGATGCCATCCACGCCGCCCGTGAGTTTGCGCGCAAGCAACTGGCCAACAACCTGCATGAAGAACTGTGGCTGCGCTACCAGGCCAATCGCGAGCTGTCCAAGCAAACGCCGTATGTGGCTGCGGCTGAGCATTTTGCCCGTCGCGCGTTGCAGAACATCGCGCTGTCGTACCTGATGCTCAGCGGCAAGCCGGAAGTCCTGGCCGCGACGCTTGAACAGTTCGACAGCAGCGACAACATGACCGAGCGCCTGACCGCGCTGGCGGTGCTGGTGAATTCGCCGTTCCAAGCGGAGAAGGCCCAGGCGCTGGCCGTGTTTGCCGAAAACTTCAAGGACAACCCGCTGGTCATGGACCAGTGGTTCAGCGTTCAGGCCGGCAGCACCTTGCCGGGTGGGCTGGCGCGGGTCAAAGCGTTGATGGAACACCCAGCGTTCACGTTGAAGAATCCGAACAAGGTTCGCGCCTTGATCGGCGCCTTTGCCGGGCAGAACCTGATCAACTTCCACGCAGCGGACGGCTCGGGTTATCGCTTCCTGGCGGACTTGGTGATCGAGCTCAATGCCTTTAACCCGCAGATCGCTTCGCGCCAATTGGCGCCACTGACCCGTTGGCGTAAATACGACAGCGCGCGCCAGGCGCTGATGAAGGCGGAGTTGGAACGCATTCGTGGCTCTGGCGAGCTGTCGAGTGATGTGTTTGAGGTGGTCAGCAAGAGCCTTGCCTGAGTCACTGCACTGAAGGAAAAAACGGCCTGTCGGGCCGTTTTTTACGGCTGTAGATTTCTCCGTAGGTCATAATGGCGGGCATGACTTCTGACTCGCCCCTCGCTGCCTACCAATACGCCATTGCCCAACAGGGCTTCGTTGCCGACGACGCCCAGCGTCGCGCGGTGGACGCGTTACAAACCTGCCATGAAGCCCTGCATAAAGGCCGCACGCCGATCACCGGCGTATACCTATGGGGCCCGGTCGGCCGTGGCAAGACCTGGCTGATGGACCAGTTCTATCAAAGCCTGCGGGTGCCCGCGCGACGCCAGCATTTTCATCACTTCATGAAGTGGGTGCACCAGCGACTGTTCCAGCTGACCGGCACCCACGATCCGTTGCAGGCGCTGGCCCGGGAGCTGAGCGCGGAGGTGCGCGTGCTGTGCTTTGACGAGTTGTTTGTAAGTGATATCGGTGACGCAATCATTCTCGGGCGCTTGTTTCAAGTCATGTTCAAGGAAGGCGTGGTGATGGTGTGCACCTCTAACCAACCGCCTGACCAGTTGTATGCCGATGGCTTCAACCGCGATCGACTGTTACCGGGCATTGCGGCGATAGAGCAGCACATGCAGGTGGTCGCGGTCGATGGCGCTGAGGATCACCGTTTACACCCAGGCGTTGGCATTCAGCGCTATTGGGTGAATCAGCCCGACGCGCTGGCAGATGTGTTCAGACAGTTGGCCCCAGGGCAGGCGGTGCATAGCGGACCGGTCGTTGTCGGGCATCGTTCCATCGTCGCCGTGCAGTCTTGCGACACCGTGCTCTGGTGCCGCTACGCCGACCTGTGCGAGCAACCTCTGGCGGCGATGGACTTCATGTTGCTGTGCGATCGCTTCAAGGCGATCCTGCTGGGCGAGGTGCCTGACCTTAGCGCGCAACAACGCCCGGGCCGCATAGCCCGTGGCACCGAAGACGGGGCCCAGCGCATAGCGGCCGGGGATCGTGAATTGCCGCAGCTGTCGGTGCGTGATAACGGCGTACGTCGGTTCATTGCTTTGGTGGATGAGTGCTACGACCGCAGGGTGCCTTTGTATGTGGAGGCTCAAGTGCCGTTGGAGTGCCTCTACACCGAGGGTTACCTGGAATTTCCTTTCCGCCGCACCCTGAGCCGCTTACGAGAGATGCAGTTGCAGCGTTACGGCTGAAGCGTGTGCGAAAAGATCCGCAAATGAATGATTCGCGCTTTTTTACCGGCGCAACCTTCGCGTTTTCAAACGCATATTTGTAGTTAATCTCCTTCAGCAGGCGGTGCTTCCACGCTTACAATTGGGCCTCTCAAAGGGAACCGAATCCCTTGTTGCCGTTATCGAGGAAGGAAATGGACACCCCTGACATCCTGGTGCTGCAAGCCAGCTACACCAACGCCGTGCATGCCGAAGCCATCTCGCTGGTGCTCAACCATTACGCCGAAGATCCGATGGGGGGTGGGCACAGCCTGGACCCGGATTTGCTAGCGCAACTGCCGGCCGAATTAGCCAAGCGTGCGCACGCGTTCAGCGTGTTGGCGTTTGTGAATGGAGAGCCGGCGGGGTTGGTGAATTGTTTTGAAGGTTTCTCGACCTTCGCCTGTCGCCCATTGGTCAACGTCCATGACGTGGTGGTAATGGATCAGTTCCGTGGCTTGGGCTTGAGTCAGAAAATGCTGCAGAAGGTTGAGGAAATCGCCCGTCAACGCGGTTGCTGTAAGATTACCCTGGAAGTGCTTGAGGGCAATGAAGTAGCGAAGGCCGCGTACCGCAAGTTCGGATTTGATGGCGCTAAGTTTGATCCCGCGTATGGCGCCATGTTGTTTTGGAATAAGTCGCTGTAAAAAACAGGGGTTTGACGGGCAATAAAAAAGGCGCCATTACATGGCGCCAAGTTAATCTTTGTCAACGGAGCGGAATGACAAAGAGTATTACAGTACATCAACTTTTTGGTTGCTGTGCGTCATCGCTTTTCGAGTTTTTTACATCGCTGGAGGCCGTTTGCTCGGTTGTGCCGTGCGCCTTGTCCTGCATGAAATTAAAGTTAGCGTAAAACTCTTTGGAACGCTCTGAACCGCCTTCGGCAAAGGCGGCGGCGGAACTCAAGGTCATTAAGCCAGCAAGCATCAGCGTCGAGATTTTCATTGTCGGTATTCCCATAAAGTGTGATCGGTGTCTGTTCTCTTGGATCAGACTCGTGGGGCCGATTATGTGCAGGGTGGATTAAGCGAAGCTTAACGGGATAGCCGCCAACCTTAACGATTTTGTTAAGCTTGGCGGTCATATAAGCTGTATTTTAAAGCTTCCAATCCAGCGCAAGCGTGATAGCGCGCGGGTCGCCCCAATAAACGCCGTTATAGAAGCCGACGCGTTCGTAATATTTTTTATCAAATAGATTATTGACGTTGATCGACGCCGAAACGTGTTCGTCGAACTGGTAGCGGGACATCAGGTTGACCACTGCGTAGGCCTGCTGGGTGATCTTCGCCCGTTCGGTGACCAGCCGATTACCGACACGTTGCCCTGTAGGCCTGTCGCTGAACTCATAGATATCGCTCTGCCAGTTGACGGCCCCCCCCACCGTCAGGTTTCGCCACGTCCCCGGCAAACGGTAGGCGCTGGACACCTTCAGCAAATTCAATGGCTGCCCGGTGTTGTTGCGCTTGTCCGAGCCATTAACGGAGTGGGTGTAGGTGTAGCCCGCCGTCAGGTTCCAGTCCGGCATCACTTCGCCGGCAACCTCCAATTCGAAGCCGTTGACCTTGTTACCTTTGCCGCCGGACTTGTAGTACTCCTCACCCGTGGTCGGGTTAGGCAGGGCCGATTCATCCCGCTCAGCGACGTTGTCCTGTGTGCTCCAGAAGTACGCTGCCGCCACGTTCAAGCGTTCTTTCAGCAAACTTCCCTTGAGACCCACCTCATAGTTGCTGCCCACCACCGGTTCCAGGTACTTGCGGTTGACGTCCTTGAGGCTTTGCGGCTTGAAGATGTCGGTGTAGCTGGCGTAGACGGTGTATTCCGGCGTGATGTCGTAGAGCAGGCCGGCGTAAGGCGTCCACAGGTCATTGTGGGTCTGGCGAGTCTTGTTGGCCGCGATCAACTGATCATCGTCACCGTATTCGGGCGTCGCGCTCTCCAACGCCCAACTGCCATAGCGGCTGCCCAGTACGGCGTGCAAGCGCTCGGTGAGACTCAAGCGCGTGGCCAAGTAGCCGGCTTTCTGTTGCTTGCTGCTGTGTTCACCCTTGAGGTCGGTAACGGTGTCGCCGAACTTGCCAATCCCGCCCATGTATTTCCAGTCGTCGATCGTGTAGTAGCCACCTGGGATGCTGCTGCGCATCACTGGGGACACGTCCCGCTGCGTGGCCTCGCCATAACCCATCATCAGTGCATGTTCGCGGCCCAGCAACGCGTAGCTGCCGGCAAGGTTGAGGTCGACAGCTTCCATTCTTGAGGTGCCACGCATGTGGCTGGCCCAGGCAGTCATGCCGCTGCGGTCGTCATTGGGGAAACCCGCGCCGCCGTAGTACACCTTGCCATCCGTGTCGCTCTGGCGATGGGTATAGGCTGCCTTTAAATGCCAATCACCGCCCAGCCGATGATCGAGGCTGGCGAAGGTTGTCTTGTCGGTCAGCGGCCAGGAACTCCAGTGCGCCGCCATATTGGTCGAGCGCGACAGCCCGGCCTTGCCACCCTGGCTATTCCAGTAAGGCACGGTGCCCCAGGACGTGCCTTGCACTTGCTTGTTCTGGTAATCAAAACCTACGGCCAGTACGGTTTCATCTGATAAATCTGCTTCAAGAATGCCGTAGCCAACCGCCCGTTGCAGCGCGTAGTTATCACGCAAGGATTGGCTGTCGCGGTAGGCCAGCACCGTGCGCCCGCGCAGCTTGCCGTCGAATGCCAGCGGACCGCCCACATCCATGTAGCTGTAGTAGTTGTCGTAGCTGCCGGCCTTTACCCCGGTTTGCGCCTGCCATTGAGCGGTAGGGCGCTTGCGCACCATATTGACCGTGGCGGAGGGGTCGCCGGCGCCGGTGGTCAAGCCGGTGGCACCACGAACCACCTCGATGTGGTCGTAGATGATGGTGTCGGCATCGGATTTCATGTAGCCAAAGGTGTTGAGCATCCCATCAATCTGGTAGTTGCTGATGCCATAACCACGCGAGGAGTAGGAGACGCGGTCGGAGTCGTTGTGCTGAACGTTGACCCCCGTGGTCTGGCGCAGCACCTCTGTCAACGTATTGAGATTGAAATCATCCATCTGTTGGCGAGTGATCACCGAGATCGACTGCGGGGTTTCCTTGACGGACAGGTTAAGGCGGGTGGCGGTACTCATCGAACCGGTCGTGTAGGCGCCCGTGTGTTCAGTGGTGGCGCCAAGGCTTTCGGCGGTGATGCTCGTGGCGCCCAGTTCGAACGTTTTCTGTTCGGGGTCGGTTTCAGCCAACAGATCCGGGCTCGCGACCACGCTGAAGAGGCCGAGGGTGAAGGTCATGGAGCGGGTAAGAGGCGCAAACATCGCAGAAGACTCCTTGTCGTCTTTTTGGCCTTTCCGGTCGGGAAAGGCCATGGTTCAAAGACGAAAGGAGTGGGCGAACTTTAGGCTTAAACGAGAATGATTGTTATCTTTCTGTTACGGCGCCGGCTGTTCCTGGAACACTACGTCAGCCGGGCTTACCTTTTTCGGCTTGATCAGGCTGAAGTCAATCAGGGGTTTTTGTTGGCGCAGGTAGGGGTTGCCTATCATCTGTGGGCGTGCCGTGAAGCTGTCGCTCACCAGGCTTTTCGTACGGTCCAACTCGTTGAAACTCAGGCCGGCGAGGTCGGCCCACGTATGAATCAGCTGCGAGCTGCTGTAAGGCCGTTGCAAGTCGCCGGCAAAGCTCCAGTCGTGGTTTTCACGCCATTTTGGTGAGGCGTAGGCCATGAACGGAATGGTGTACATCGGCGCCGTCGGCTTGCTTTCGTTGCGTCCCAGCGTGCTGTGGCCCGCCGAGTCGAACACGTCTTCGCCGTGGTCCGACAAGTACAGCAGGAAACCGTTTGGATCGGTCTTGGCGTAGTCCTTGATCAGGCTCGACACCACAAAGTCGTTGTAGAGCACGGCATTGTCATAGCTGTTGTAGGTGGGCAGTTGATCGTCGGTCACCCCAGCCGGCACGCCCTGGCGGTCGGTGAATTTATCGAAGGTCTGCGGGTAGCGATACTGGTAGCTCATGTGGGTGCCCAACAGGTGCACCACGATGAACTTACGCTCGGCCGGGTCGGCCAGGGCCTTGGAAAACGGCGCCAGTACGTCGCCGTCGTATTGACGGGCGTTCTGGTTGCGGTTGTTGTTCAGGTACACCTGCTCGTCGGCCTGTTCGGAAAAGGTCGTGAGCATGGTGTTGCGCTTCGTCATGGTCTGTTGGTTGGTGATCCAGTAGGTCTTGTAGCCGGCCTGTTTCATCACGCTGACAATGGATGGCGTCTTGAGGTACAGGTCCGGGTTCTCTTCGTCAGCGAAGGTCAATACCTGTTGCAGCGCTTCGATGGTGTAGGGGCGCGGGGTGATGACGTTGTCGAACACCGCCAGTTGGTCGCGCAGTTTGTCCAGCTCCGGCGTGGTGTTACGCGGGTAGCCGTAGAGGCTCATGCGCTGACGGTTGGTGGACTCGCCGATCACTAGGACCAGGGTTGATGGCTGGCCGGCCATGCTGTCCTTTAGGTTTGTGAGGGGCGGGATCTGGCTGGCGCTGTCGAGCATGCCTTGCATGTTGTCCAACTGCTCGGTGTAGCGGCGGTAGGCGACGATCATCTGCCACGGCACCGCGGGTTCGATGCGCGATTCAAAGCGGTCGATGGCATCGTCCATTGTGTCGCTGCGGGCGATCTGCTTGACCAGCGGGTAACCAATGACGCCCACCAGGATCGCCGTGGCTGCGAGCAGCGCCTGGCCACGTGGCAGATACACCGGGCGTACGCGGGTCCATAGGAAAATGGCCACGGCGGTGTGGGCGATGAACGCAAGCACGATCCACCAAGCGAAATATTGGGTGGCGTATTCACCGGCTTCAGAGATGTTCGACTCGAACATGATGAAGATGACGCTTTGGGAAAATTCCTGCTGGTAGATGAAGAAATAGCCCAGGCTGGCCATGGAGCAGGCCCACAGGACTACACCGATCAAGGCGGCGAACAAGCGTGTACGGCGGGGGAATATCAGCAGTGGCGCCAGCCAGATCGCACTCATGAAGAACGCTTGGCGAAAACCACTGAAACCAGAGGTGCCACTGAGCTGAATCAGCAGTTGGGTAATACCCGAGAAGTACCAGAAAAACAGGAATAGCCAGCCAAGACCGGCCCAATCAAAGCTTTTCGCAGACTTGGTGCTGCGTTCGAACATCGCCATCCAGCGCTCCAACCCGATAATTTTTCAGTCGACGCGCAGGGCTGCGCGCAACAGAGGCCACCCTTGCATGGGGTGGCCCTTCGGGCGGGAGTATCGGGAGGGACGTGTGAAAACTTTGTGAGATTTTTGTAGGTGTAATCTTACAAAGTGATGACGGGGTTTAGCAGAGCGCTGGCTGGGCGCCGGAAGGCTGATCCAACTGGGCCTGGATGATGTGCGAACGCAGGCGTATGACTTCCTGCTGCAGTTGTTCGCGTTCGTCTTTCAACTGGCGCAGCTCGTCGCGTCGAATGGTGACGTAGAGGGTCTGTGGCGGACGGTTCATCTGTGCAGTGCTCATTGCTTACCTCGCAAATAGCCAGTGTGTCGCGGTGTGCCAGAACGCTTGAGTCGAGGTTCTCGGCAGCAGTCAGGGCAATTCTGAATTCTTTTTGCGAGCAATGGAACTTTTTTATTTTTGAAGGTCGTGTGACTTTTTGTGCAGTGATGCTGAAATGATGGCAAATTTTTTGTCATGAAACTACAGGTATCCGCGCTGGACTAACCCTCATTAGCCTCATTGCGCTATAAACTATGTCACACATTTTTTAGTAGTTAGGAGCATCAGCACATGCAACTGGGGATTATTGGACTAGGCCGCATGGGCGGGAATATTGCACGGCGCCTGATGCTCAATGGGCATACCACCGTTGTTTACGACCGTAACGAAGCATTTGTAAAAGGCTTGAGCGAAGAGGGCGCCACTGGCGTTGCTGACCTTAAGGCCCTGGTTGCCGGGCTGCAAAAGCCACGCACCGTGTGGGTAATGTTGCCGGCAGGCGCGCCTACCGAAGACACCATCAACGAACTGAGCACACTGCTGGAAGACGGTGATGCAATCATCGACGGCGGCAACACCAACTATAAGGACGACGTTCGCCGGGCCAAGGCGCTGGCGGAAAAAGGCCTGCACTATGTCGACGTCGGTACTTCCGGCGGCGTCTGGGGCCTGGAGCGTGGCTACTGCATGATGATCGGTGGCGATACCGGGACCGTGCAGCGCCTTGATCCTATCTTCAAGAGCCTGGCCCCGGGCCTGGGCAACATTCCGCGCACCAAGGACCGTTCTGCCAGCGCTGACCCTCGCGCCGAGCAGGGCTATATCCACGCCGGCCCTGCGGGCTCCGGGCATTTCGTCAAGATGATCCACAATGGCATCGAATACGGGATGATGCAGGCGTTCGCCGAGGGTTTTGACATCCTCAAGACCAAGAATTCGGAAAACCTGCCGCAAGACCAGCGTTTCGACCTGAACGTTGCCGATATTGCCGAAGTCTGGCGCCGTGGCAGTGTGGTGTCGTCCTGGCTGCTGGACCTGACCGCCGACGCCTTGGCCACCGACCCGAAACTCGACGGTTACTCCGGTTCCGTTGCCGACAGTGGCGAAGGCCGCTGGACCATCGAAGCCGCCATGGAACAAGCCGTGCCAGTGCCCGTACTGTCCACCTCGCTGTTCGCCCGATTCCGCTCGCGCCAGCAGAGCACGTACGGTGACAAAATGCTCTCAGCCATGCGCTTCGGCTTTGGTGGTCACGTGGAGACTTCCAAAAAATGACCGCCAACGGCAAAAAAACCAAGGCCGAACCCGCACCTCCGACCACCTTGTTTCTGTTTGGCGCCCATGGCGACCTGGTCAAGCGCCTGCTCATGCCGGCGCTGTACAACCTCAGTCGTGATGGGCTGCTGGGCGACGGCTTGCGCATCGTCGGCGTTGATCACAACGCGATCAGCGACGCCGATTTCGCCAAGAAACTCGAAGACTTCATTCGCACCGAAGCGGCGAGCAAGGTCAAGGGGAATGCGGATAACGCCCTGGACCCACAATTGTGGGCGCAGTTGGCCAAGGGCATCAGCTACGTCGAGGGTGATTTTCTCGACGACAGCACCTACGCCGACATCGGCAAGAAGATCGCCGACAGCGGCACCGGCAACGCGGTGTTCTACCTGGCCACCGCACCGCGTTTTTTCAGCGACGTGGTGCAGCGCCTGGGCAGTGCTGGCCTGCTGACGGAAACCGATGACAGCTTCCGTCGCGTGGTGATCGAAAAACCTTTCGGCTCCGACCTGGCCACCGCCGAAGCGCTGAATGCCAGCCTGCTCAAAGTGATGAGCGAGAAGCAGATCTATCGCATCGACCATTACTTGGGCAAGGAGACGGTGCAGAACATCATGATCAGCCGTTTCTCCAACGTGCTGTTCGAAGCGTTCTGGAACAACCATTACATCGACCACGTGCAAATCACCGCCGCCGAAACCGTCGGCGTTGAAACCCGTGGTAATTTCTTCGAGAAGACCGGCACCCTGCGCGACATGGTACCCAATCACTTGTTCCAACTGCTGGCAATGGTGGCGATGGAGCCACCTGCCGCCTTTGGTGCCGACGCCGTGCGCGGTGAAAAAGCCAAGGTGATTGGCGCCGTACGCCCCTGGTCATTGGAAGATGCGCGGACCAACTCGGTACGCGGGCAGTACACCGCCGGTGAAATCGGCGGTAAGCCACTGCCGGGTTACCGCGAAGAAGCCAACGTTGCACCTGACAGCAGCACTGAGACCTTCGTCGCCCTCAAGGTGATGATCGACAACTGGCGCTGGGTCGGCGTGCCGTTCTACCTGCGCACCGGCAAGCGCATGAGCGTGCGCGACACCGAAATCGTGATCTGCTTCAAGCCGGCACCCTATGCACAGTTTCGCGATACCGAAGTCGATGAGCTCAAGCCCACCTACCTGAAAATCCAGATCCAGCCGAATGAAGGCATGTGGTTCGACCTGCTGGCAAAAAAGCCCGGGCCGACCCTGGACATGGCCAACATCCAGCTGGGTTTTGCCTACAAGGACTTCTTCGAGATGCAGCCCTCGACCGGGTACGAAACCCTGATCTACGACTGCATGACCGGCGACCAGACCTTGTTCCAGCGTGCGGACAACATCGAAAACGGCTGGCGCGCCGTGCAGCCCTTCCTCGATGCATGGCAGGAAGATGACGGGATCCAGGCCTACAAGGCGGGTGAAGATGGGCCTGCAGCCGCCGATGCGTTGCTGGCCCGTGATGGCCGTGCCTGGCACAGCCTCGGATGAGTGATGCAGCGATTCATCCCATCCGTTTTATCCTCAGTGATGTGGACGGCACGTTGTTGCATCCTGATCACAGCCTCAGCCAGCGCACTGCCGATGCCGTGCGCGCCTTGCGCGACAGTGGGGTGTTTTTCAGCCTGGCCAGCGGGCGACCGCCCAAGGCCATGCTGCACCTGATCGAAACCTTCGGCATCGATGTGCCGGTGGCGGGCTTTAACGGTGGCACGCTGATCAACCCGGATGGCAGCATCCTGGTCGCCCACCATCTGCCGGCAGAAGCGGCGCTGGTCACCCTGGCGCTGTTTTCAGCGGAGCCGGAGGTGGAAGTGTGGGTGTTTGCCGATGGCGACTGGCTGCGCCGTGACCCGCCAGGGCCGATGGAGCAGCGCGAAGCCGATGGTCTGGGATACGGGCCGGTAGTGGTGGAGAGTTTTGAGCCGTACCTGGACCGGATCGACAAGATTGTCGCTGCCAGCAACAACACGCAATTGCTGGTGGAGCTGGAAGCGCAGCTGCAGCCCAAGGTGCAGGGGTTGGCCCAAGTGTCACGCTCGCAACCGGTGTACCTGGATGTCACCGCGATGTTGGCCAACAAGGGCGAGGCCTTGAAAACCCTGGCGGCGCACCTTGGGGTCCCCTTGGAGCAGACGGCGGCTATCGGCGATGGTGGCAATGACCCGGCGATGTTTCATGTAGCCGCGTTATCGATTGCCATGGGGCAGGCTGAAGAAACCGTCAAGCGCCAGGCCAGTGTGGTCACTGGCAGCAATCTCGAAGACGGCGCTGCCGAAGCGATCGAGCGGTTTATTCTCGCGAAGCGATAAGCGGTTTTCGCTCTAACACTGAACTTGCGCTCATTTAAACCGATGAGCGCAAGTTACAGCGTTGGATTACTTGGGCATTGCCCAGGATTGCAACTGATGGCCATCTTTATCGAGCTCGGCACGGGCTTGCAACAGCAAGTTTTCCAACTGCGTCGGGTCGGTATAGGCACTTGTGGGCAGTTGTTTGCTGCCGATGCGGGTATTGGTGCGGTCGATGACACTCAGGCTCAGGGCGCCGTTGCCATCGTGCCAAGCCACGCACTGAAAGGGTTGGAAGGCACGGTCTGCGATCAAAAGAGCTTCGTTGATGCGGAGCGGGGCGTTCATGTGGGTTCTCTCTCATTGCCCATTCAAGTGAGTGCCGGCGGTTGGGCTGACCGTGCGGCGGGTTACTTGTACTGATGCACGATGGCCGGGTACGGGTCACATATTAGAACAACTATTTTCAACATTTAGTGATTAACGTCATGTAAGCGGCTGTTTTGAAAGCTGATTGAAAGTTTCAGCGTCGCGTAACTTTTATCGGCTCGAACGCAAGGAGATGGCTTTCTGCCCAGACTTATAGCGAAACGTTACAAGGACTGCGTCAAGACCTTGCTAGGGTTAGCAACAGACGTTCCAAACTGTTGTTTCTAAATAAATTTAATGATTTTGACGCCAAGGAACAGTCATGGGTGGACCCCCCGTTCAACGCCGATTGCTAGTAGTTGATCCTTGTGATGACTGCCACGGGCTGCTGCCCGGTTTGCGCACGGCGGGGTGGGAAGTCGACAGTTGCAGCTTGGACGCGGTGGGCGACCGATCCTGCGACGTCGGCCTACTGCGCTTGCAGCCCGCTCACCTGGAACGACCCGAAGCCGTCAAAGAGCTGATCGGCCGCAGTGGGACCGAATGGATCGCCGTGCTCGACCAGGATGTGCTACGGCTGCAGAACTTCGGTGACTTTGTCTGCGAATGGTTCTTTGACTTCCATACCTTGCCCTTCGACGTCGCCCGCGTGCAGGTGACCCTGGGCCGTGCCTTTGGCATGGGACGGTTGCGGGGCAAGGGCCATACCCCGGTGGACGAGCCCGAGCACGAATTGCTCGGTGACAGCCGGCCCATTCGCGAACTGCGCAAATTATTGTCGAAACTGGCGCCTACCGAATCTCCCGTGTTGATTCGAGGCGACAGCGGCACCGGCAAAGAGCTGGTGGCCAAGACCCTTCATCGCCAATCCCAGCGGCATGCCAAGCCGTTTGTGGCGATCAACTGCGGTGCGATCCCTGAACACTTGATTCAATCCGAATTGTTCGGCCATGAAAAAGGTGCGTTCACCGGCGCCCATCAACGCAAGGTCGGGCGAATCGAGGCGGCCAATGGCGGCACGTTGTTCCTGGATGAAATTGGCGATCTGCCGATGGAGCTGCAAGCCAATCTCTTGCGGTTTCTCCAGGAAAAGCAGATCGAGCGGGTCGGCGGCAGCCAGCCGATCCCGGTGGATGTGCGGGTATTGGCCGCCACCCACGTCGACCTGGAAGCCGCGGTGGAGAAGGGCACCTTTCGCGAAGACTTGTATTACCGCCTCAATGTCCTGCAAGTGGTGACCGCACCGTTGCGCGACCGCCATGGCGACATCGCGATGCTGGCCAACCACTTTTCACGTTTCTACAGTCAGGAAACCGGTCGTCGCCCGCGTAGTTTCAGTGATGACGCCCTCGTCGCGATGGGCGAGCACTCTTGGCCTGGCAATGTGCGCGAGTTGGCCAACCGCGTACGCCGCGGGCTGGTGCTCGCCGAAGGACGCCAGATCGAAGCCGTTGATCTGGGGTTGCACGGCCAGCAGGCAATTTCGCCGCCCATGGCTACACTGGAAGACTATAAGCACCGCGCCGAACGCCAGGCGCTGTGCGACGTGCTCAATCGGCACAGCGACAACTTGAGTGTGGCGGCCCGTGTACTGGGCGTTTCCCGGCCCACGTTCTACCGGTTGCTGCACAAACACCAGATCCGCTAGGGCGGGTAAACCGAAAAGCCCCGCAACGACCCTTATCGTTGCGGGGCTTTTCCTTGTGCGCCGTATTTACTTGGGCTGCGTGGTGTCAGAAGTAGTACGGGAATTTCAGGCTAAACGTAAAGTCCGGCGCATCATCCGTCATCCCGATCGCCAGGTTAGGCACGATCGTCAGGTTTTCCGTCGCCGCAATCGTCATGCCCACGTTGAAGTAACCCGCGTTGGCATCGCTGGACACCACCGACTGCCAGTCCCCACCGTTAGGCTTAAGCTTGCTCTTGCGCTGGATCAGGTCGGACACCGAGAACGACATACTCATCTTCTCGTTCAGCGCGAAGGCCACACCAAGGCCGAGCTGGAAGCTGTCACCCAGGCTGACCTTGCCGCCGACCTTCTGGTTGACGTCACTGCTGATATCGTCAAACGACTCCTCGAAGTTATGGGTATACGACAGCGAGCCAAACAGCACGGCCGGGTCAAACGTCTTGACCAGCGAGATACCCGGCGTGATCGACCACACGCCGTTACCCGTAGGCAGGTTTTCCGGCACATACAGGTTGTCGTTGGCGGTAGACCGCACCAGCTTGATGCCAAACGGTTCTTTGCCCGTAGGCGCTTTGACGCGTACCGACACCACCGCATCCGGCAGGGTCGGGGTTTCGTCGAGGAACTTGTAGGCCACACCGAAGTTGACGTCGCCGATGGTCGGGTCTCGACTCACCGATTCTTCCGAGGTGGCGTTGGCGTTGTTGCCGGCACCGCCGGACTGGTAGGTCGATTCGCGGTACACCACCGGCACGTTCACGTCGAACTGCCAACGGTTGTCGACGTTGTAGCGGCCGGTCAGGTCCAGGGTCCAGTTATCCGACTTGATCCGGTCCAGGTTGATATTGCCCAGGAAGATCGAGTCCAGCGCCAGGAAGCCGTTGAGCGTAAGTTGGCGAGCGTCGTAGCGCGCATAGGTCACACCGGTTTCAAAGCTGAACTTGCCATTGCCAAAAAAGCCGCTGGCCTCGTTGTAGAGGTTGCTCACGCTTTGCGCCGGCGCCGAATCGTCCTTGAGCGACTGACCGTAGGAACTGCCACCGCCTCCCGCACCGCCTGATGCCGCTGCCGCGCCGGTACCGGCGACAGTTGTGCCGCTGGCCTTCTGAAAGTCTGCCGGGGATTTGGCCAGGCGTTTGGGCGCCGGTGTGGCCGGTTGGTCCTCGACTTGACGAACCCGCTGCTCCAACACCGCCAAGGCTTTTTGTTGTACTTCGTACCGCTGCTTGAGTTCCAGAAGTTCCTGTTTGAGGGTTTCGATATCGGCGTCTGGCGCGGCATACAACATGGATGCGGGCAAGAGCGTACTTAAACAGACCACCGCGCGTAGCGATAACGATCGATGCATGAAATAAGCCGTCCTTTTCTAATGCGAAAGTGTCGAGGGTCAGCGTAGTTCAATACCCGAGAGTACGTAGGCCTTTGAGTTGGTCCAGATTGCAGTTCAATGCCGGGTTGGTCAGGCCGTTGTTCATCACCACATTGAGCTGGGTCATGTTGGTGACGAAGTTTCTATCGCCGGTCAACACCGTGCCTTGGAGCACTTGCCCGCCGCCAATCTGCTGGAGGCTGTTGCCCTGGTTATGATTGCCTTGGATCGCCATCTGCAAGCCGCCATTGTTGGCCGATACGCTCACACGGCCGGCCGCGCTGTCGCCGCTGACTGTGCCACCTGCCACCAGCACTTGCCCCGATTGCACGATGTTGGACGGGGCGAAGCCATTCTCTGTGACGTTGATACCGACATTGTTGTAGGCGGTGTTGCCATCGCCGGCGGTGCGTACGCTTTGGGTCACGCCCGTGCCGGTGCCCAGGCCTGCGCCCCCGACCACGTTACCGGTGCCGGTATTCTGGTGGGTGCCCGTGCCGGACAAGCCGGTGGTCTGCACGTAAAACTGCGGTGTGAGGGTGGACGAGTCGACTTGCATGCTGGCCTTGCCGGTGATGGTGTCGCCTATGGCATTGGTCCAGGTGCTGCTCATGACAATACCGAAACTGATAATCCGCCCCGGCATCACATACCGGCCGCGCAGTTCGGCCATTTCCGAATCCTTGAGCTCAATCGGCTTGAACCCCGATGAAGCATAAGCGGGCATTGAGGCTGCCAGACACAAGACCGTCAGCCAACGGGAAGTGTTCATCTCTTGCTCCTGGAGCGTCCTGCCCCTTGTTGCGCTTCTTAGAAGAAGTCGCTCTGGATGAAACCGAAGTCCATCAGCTCGGCATCGCCTACGGGCCTGAACTCATTCAACTGGTTCTTGGCGGTCAGTGGCGTGGGCGGGTCAAGCAAGGCGTTGGCCTTGTCGTAGCCTTCACCCAGCACGGCGAAGACGATGCCATTCCAGCCTTTGACGAAGTCGTCGTGTGAATAGCGCTTGTGGCCCAGCACTGGGTCACCGACATAGACCCACTCCTTGTCCGCGCGCTGCAACACCACGAAGTGCTTGTAGCCACGAATTTCCAGCAACACCACCACGGGGATCTTCACGGTCGCCAGGGTATCTGGCCCGATTTTGTAGCCCCGGGCACGCATGCCGATGCTTTCGAGGTAGCGCTTCATGTCCAGCATGGAAAAGCCCTGGGTACGTACCAGGTCCTGGTCTGCATTGACCAGCATGCCTTTGATGACGTGGTCTTCGTCTACGTCGAGCCAATAGCCCTGGCGCAGGATGGTGGCGAGTGCCGCAGCACCGCAGCTGAAATCGGTTTTCTGTTCCACCAGGTTGGCGAACCGGCGTTCACGGATACTCTCGACCTTCTTGTAGATGACTGCACCGCCAGGCATGGCGGAGATCGCCATGGTGCCTGCCCAGGTAGGGCCGGTGAGCAGCATCAAGAGGCTGAGGGTTGCTAAGCGCATGATCGTATGACCTGCTGGGTACTGATACAAAAACCAGGAAATAAAAAAGGGCCTTGTTGCCAAGGCCCCGTTGGATCAGAAGCGCACGCCGCTGGCGCAGACGCTGCAACCCTGGCCGATCGACAGGCTGTTGCTGCCTTGGTTGCCGGCACCGGATTGAAGGTTCACACCCACGTTGCCGGAGTTGCGGTTAATCGAGTTGTCGGCGCTGGAGTTGTTCGACACGTATTGAGGTTTGCCGTAATGGCCGTACCCGCTAGCGGCGGTATTGAGGTAGTTGTTGGCGAGCGAGTTTTGCTCGGTGTTGGCGGCGGCTGCGATGTTTTTGCCATCAGCCGTGGTGATTGCCAGGTTGTTTTTGCCTTGGTTGCCTTGACCGGCCTGGCCGTTGTAGCCCAGGTTGCCGGAGTTACCGTTAGCCGATCTATCCAAGGAGGCGTTGTTTTGAGTGCCTTTGTTGACGAAGTTGTTCAGGCCGCTGTTTTGATTCACATCGACTACGGCAAACACGGTGGCGAAGTCGCCTTTGGCGCTGGAGATGGCGCCAGAGTTGTCTGCCTGGTTACCGCTGCCGGCTTGAACGTTCACACCGACGTTACCGCTGTTCCCGGTTACCGAGTCATCGGCAGAGGCGTTATTTTCGGTTTTGGTGTCGTCGAACTTGTTGCCCGCGCTGTTTTGTACATCCGTAACCACGGCGGCAACAGTACCGGTTGGCTGAGGCGCTGGGTGCCAGCCACCAGCTTGAGCGGCGGCAGCCATGAGTGCGGCGAGAGCGAAAACCATTGGTTTCAGAGCCATTTGAGGTTTCATGGTGTTTCTCCTTGCTTCTAATTAGTTGGTTAAGTGTTGGTACGGTCTAACGTGTGCTACCAAGCGGTTACTTGATAGTGATGCCCAGGGTGTTAGCCACTCGGTTCCCCACCCCTGCACTCTGGTTCACCTGAATCACTCCTCGGCTGCCGGTGAAGGCCTGGTCGCTTGTCACGACCTGGCGGCTGCCAGTGGTGGGGGTGAGCCCTGAGTCGGTTGCCAGCGTCGTCGTGTTCTGTTGCAACAGGACGCTGTCGTCGATGCTTTGCGGGCCAGGGTTGATGCTGATCCGCACGGCATTGATTGATTGGTTATTGGCCCCGGCGGACTGGTTGATGCCCACCATGCCGTTGCCATTGGTAAAAGAAGTGCCCTCGATCGACGCCTTGGCGTTCAGGGAGGGGTCGACCTTACCGTTCATGTTCTGGATGTTGCTGGTGGTGGCCTGGCCACCGAGTGCGACGGCACGGTTGTTGGCCATCTGCTGCTGATTGCCCGCCGCCTGGTTGATCATTACGTTGCCGTTGTAGTCTTTGCCGCTGTTGTTGATCACCGCGGTGTTGTCGGCCATGGCCGCCGCGCTGCCCAGCAGGGCGAGAAGCAGCAGGGAACGTTTCATTATTTGCCCCCCATCATGCTGCCGATATTGTTCAGAGGGGCCATGCCACGCTGGATCGAATCGCTGATCTGCCCGCCCACGGAGGCGCCTGCACCATGGCTGACGGCGGCGCCGGAACCGAGTGTCGACACGCTGTCTTGGGTATTATTCAAACCGGGGATGTTGCCGTTTGGGATGATGGCGTGGGTGATGCTTGAGCCGCTGCTGATGCCACCGATGTCCATGTCACTGAGCTCGCCGGTGGACCCCAGGATCTCGCGGCTCGGGTTGGCATTGGCGGTGGAAGGGTAGGGGTCTTTGCCAAATGCAGATCGGCCATACATGTGGCCCTGTACGTCGCGGCCAGTCACGATAACGCCGTCACCCGCATAGCTCGGAACACTGAGGCCGGCACTGAGTGCACAGCTGATCAGCAAAACGTTCATCGAACCTTGAGTGAATGTATTCACGGCGGCATTCCTTATTCTTCGCGCTGACCCTAAACAGCGCTGTAAGGGATAGAGCAGAAGCCGTGCCGCTTTTTATTTAGCCTTGGTATTCAATGTGTTATGGGAATTGATGGGCAAAGTGATGGCATCGCTGTTTCATCCATGAAACAGCACCCTGCGTGGGCCCACAGGCTTAGCCACTGCGCAAACGCTTCACCTGGCTGTATCAGCGCTGTAACAACACGCATGACAAAACGGTGAATGCGCTGCGCACGGGCGATTCAGGGCGGGGGCGTGTTAAAAAAACGGACACTTGCGACGCGACAGCGCCCAGGCGAGCAGGCAGGGGTCAGCCTTTGGGTGTTTTACGCGGAATAGAATTGAGCACGGGGTTGCCGTCCTGGTTCTGGGTCAGGTACACCGGCAAAACCTTGGGCAGGGAGGGAATGAGGTTATTGACCTCATCAATGTTGTAGATACCACCGATGCGTATTGCACCGGTCGTGGCGTCGGCCAGCATCACCGGTTTGCTCAGGTAGCGGTTGATCAGCGGCAACGCGTCGGCCAGGGCCAGGTTGTCGAGGATCAGTTTGCCCTGGCGCCAGGCCAGCGCGGTGTCATTGGGGTTGATCGTGCGCACGCGTGGCGTGGCATCACCCTGCTGGTAGCTGGCCTGCATGCCGGGTGTCAGGGGCACGCTTCCGTGGACCTGGTCGCTGGCAATCTGCACCGAGCCTTCGAGCAACATCACCCGCACCTGGTCTTCATATTTCCAGACGTTGAACTGGGTACCCGTGACACGCACCTGGCCATTGCCTGCGTGCACAATGAACGGATGGGCGCTGTCATGGCTGACCTTGAAGAACGCTTCGCCTTTTTTCAGCGTGACCCGACGTTGGTCCTTGTAGTTGCTGTAGACCAACTCGGTACCCAGGTTGAGTTCCACCTGGCTGCCATCGTCGAGGATGACCTGGCGCAGGCCATTAGCGGCCTCGAAGCGCTCATAGGAACTGGGCAACCAACCGGCTTCCCAGCCAGTGAAGGCGGCCAGAGGCAGGGCGCCCAGGCAGATCGCCGCAGCCACCGCATAGAGGCGCGACCGGCTAAGGGGCTTGAACGGCACCACCGTCGGTGTGGTGTCGTGGCGTGGCAGGTGGTCCGCAACGTCCCAGATCTCCAGCATTGCCGCGTATTCGAAGGCGTGCAGCGGGTGCGAATCGTGCCATTGGGCAAAAGCCTGACGCTCACTCGCGGTGCAATCACCCGCGTGCAGGCGCATGCACCAATGCGCGGCGGCGTCGGTGATGGCGTCATATTCGGCTTCTGAAATGGACTTTTCGCTCATTAACTCATCCTGATTTCTTACATTCTAACCTCCCAGGGTGGACCGCGAGAACAGCCATCATGGCGATTGCACATCAATTGGAACTTATTCTCGTTTGAAAGCACCTAAGAAATTCAGGACATTTCCCACAATGGAGTACGAAAATGCTGAAGAAAACCTTAGTCGCTTTGTGTGCAACCTCTGCGCTGCTCAGCGCCGGTGCAGCCCTTGCCGATAAGCCGGGGGCAGGTTGGATCCCGATCGAGAAGGCGATTGAAGTCGCCAAGACCAAAGGCGGATACGTCGAGGTGTACGCCGCCGAGGCAGACGACAATGGCTACTGGGAAGTCAAAGGCCGCAAGTCTGACGGCACCGTGTATGAAGCCCGCATTGATGGCGCCTCGGGCAATATCCTGCGCGACCAGAAAGACTGATACCCCCCTCGGGGGCCTGTTCAGGCCCCCGGACCCAGCTTGCACACACGCCAACGGGGCAGATTGCCCAAGCCTCTCAATTACCCATTTTTCGACGGCCACAGGCGGCTCACGGCTTTGACGCGCGGCGTCGGTGTCGGTGTAGTCATCAGCTGCTCGAGATCCTTCAGGGTCAAGCCCAGCGCGCGCGCTGTCTGAAGAGTGTTTGCGAGTGATCGGGCGCAGGAATTCATCGAAAAAATACGCAGGAGTTACGCTTGCAATGGGTTGCTCTCTCAGCACCAGGGGGCTGTCTCGAGCGCAAGATTAGGCAGCGATGGTGCCGTTGCAGCGCTAGATAACGGATGCAAACACAAGTGCTCTGGTAAACGTTGATTGACAGCAGGCGCACGCCGCGTTGTTTAATCACAGGCTCGAGTCTCCCGTCTTGTCGCCCCTTCCAATCATAATTCGGAGCTTCAGATGTCTACGCCGTCCAAGGTCGTTGAGAGTTCCAATGTCTCCATTAGCTTCAGTGCGCTGGTGGCCTTGTTGCAACAGGTCTTTGAGCGCCATGGCACCTCGCCTGAGGTGGCTGCGATCCTCGCCCACAATTGCGCCAGCGCTGAACGCGACGGCGCCCATAGCCATGGCATTTTTCGTATTCCCGGTTATCTCAGTACCCTGGCCAGCGGCTGGGTGGATGGCCGTGCGGTGCCGCAGGTTACCGACGTGGCCTCGGGGTTTGTGCGGGTAGATGCCGCCAACGGCTTTGCCCAGCCGGCCCTGGAAGCTGCCCGTGCACTGCTGGTGGAAAAAGCCAGGAGTGCCGGGATCGCCTTGATGGCGATCCATAACTCCCATCATTTCGCCGCCTTGTGGCCGGATGTCGAACCGTTCGCCGAGCAGGGGCTGGTGGCGTTGAGCGTGGTCAACAGCATGACCTGCGTGGTGCCCCACGGCGCCGACCGCCCGCTGTTCGGCACCAACCCTATCGCCTTCGCAGCCCCACGCGCCGATGGTTTACCCATCGTATTTGACTTGGCCACCAGCGCTATCGCCCATGGTGACGTGCAGATTGCCGCGCGCAAAGGGGAGCGTTTGCCTCTGGGCATGGGCGTTGATGGGTTGGGTCAGCCGACTCAGGACCCCAAGGCGATTCTTGAAGGGGGCGCCCTGTTGCCGTTTGGCGGGCACAAGGGGTCGGCGCTTTCGATGATGGTCGAACTGCTGGCCGCGGCGTTGACCGGCGGGAACTTCTCGTTTGAATTCAACTGGTCCGATCATCCTGGAGCGCGTACGCCATGGACAGGGCAGTTGCTGATTGTGATCGACCCCAGCAAGACCGCAGGGCAGAGCTTCGCCGAGCGCAGCCAGGAGCTGGTGCGACAGATGCATGCGGCGGGGTTGCGGCGTCTGCCGGGAGATCGGCGGCACCGGACGCGGCTCAGGTCCGAGCAGGAAGGGATCGTCTTGGACGCTGAGGAGTTGCAAGGCCTGCGGGCTTTGGCCGCCGGCTGAGCAGGCTGCGCCATGGGCGCAGCCTTTTTATACATCAGTTGCGACGACCCAACAGCAGGCCTACCACCAGGCCAAAGCCTGCGGAAATCGCAACGGTCTGCCAAGGGTGGCCACCGATGTAGGTTTCGGTGGCATCCACCACTGGCTTGCTGCGTTCGCGCACGTTGGACACCGAATCCAGCGCCTGCTTGAGCTTGATGGCGACCTGTTCGCGCAGGGTTTCGCCTTCTTCGCCTACCAACGACGCACTGCTTTTGAGCAGTTTGTCCGATTCTTCGATCAGCGCCGTCAGTTCACTGAACGCTTGATCCTTGATTTGCTCTTCGACGGCTTGGGCGGCAGATTTGCGGGCCATTGTGTGACTCCTTGCAGGTGAATGTGACAGTGAACAATGGAGTGTCGGGCGTTGGTAAAAGTTGCAGTTTTTTTGCCTGCACCCACTCCCGAGCAAAATCCGAATCAGGATGTTTCGACCTACAGTGTAAGATGTCGTCTATTTGTACAGCAGGAAATTCAACATGAGCTTTAATCTCGCCAACAAGACCCTCGCCGAACGTGCCGAGCTGGAAGATGAAAAGTCGCGCCTCTATGACCTGTGGCAAAGCAACCTGGGCAAGGCCAAGGGCGAGGCCGCGCGGTTGTTCGGTGAGCGCGCCAAGCGCAAAGGCAAGTGGGCCGAATGGGTACGTGCGGAACTTGACGGTATGTCGCCGCCAGAGTTTTCCAACATGGTGCGCAGTGAGGTCAACAAGTTGATGGCGGCGACCAAGTAAAGCTCGCCACAATCGCTTCACGCACCTTCAGCAACAGTGGATCGAGCTGCGCTTGGGTTCGCCAGCCCAGCTCGATCGGGTAGCGCGGCAGGGCCAGCGGGCACGCCAGTACGCGCAAACCGGTCATTGCGCCGATGACCTCGGCGGCGTGGCCGGGGATGGTTGCAACCGCCTGACTGCCCTTGAGCAAAAACGGCAGCGCGGCGAAGTGGCTGGTAGACGCACACACCTGACGACTGAGGCCCTGCGCCGCCAAGCCCTCGTCGGTAATCCCGATAAACCCGCCTGATGACACCAGCACATGCTCGCGGGTGACGAACTCGTCGAGGCTCATGCTTGGCTGGTCGGCATCCACCAGGCAGCGATAATCACCTTCCCCCAGCACTTGGCGACTCAGCCTGCTGTGCGCGAAACCGCCTGCGGTAATCGCCAGGTCCAACGTGCGATCAAGCAGCGCTCCGGCCACGATCTGGCTGTGGGTCTGACGGAAAATCACCCGCAGTTTCGGCGCGCGCCTGTTAATTTCATCCATCAGCCGTCGGCCGTAGGCTATTTCGAAGTCATCTGACAAACCCAGCACCACGGACCGGCCTTGATACTGCTGATTGTCCGGATTAACCATGGCCAGGCTCTGTCGGCAGCGGTCCAGCGCTTCACTGATCAGCGGTTTCAATTGGTTCGCCCGCAAGGTCGGCGCCAGGCCGCGTCCGGTACGCACGAACAATTGATCGCCATACACCTCGCGCAGGCGACGCAACCCTGCGCTGATAGCCGATTGTGTGACGCCTAGGCGCAATGCCGCGCGGCTGGCGCTGGACTCATCATGCAGGGCTTCGAAGGTTTTCAGCAGGTTCAGGTCGACCTGGGCGATATTCATTTGGCTCATATCATTCAGCAGTGAAGAGGGCTTTATTCATGATCGAGGCTGGCGGGAGAATGGGCAACCCCCTGACTTCGGAGTGATCGTGATGCCTGTATCGACTGTAGCGGCCCTGCAAATTGGCTCCTTGCCGGGTGGCAAGGCTGAAACCCTGGCGCAGATCCTCGCCTATGAAGACGAAATATCGCGCAGCGGCGCGCAATTGGTGGTGATGCCCGAGGCATTGCTGGGTGGCTATCCCAAAGGCGAGGGCTTCGGCACGCAGCTGGGATATCGCCTGCCCGAGGGGCGGGAAGCCTTTGCCCGATATTTTGCCAATGCCATCGATGTGCCGGGCGCCGAGACCGAAGCGCTGGCCGGCCTGTCGGCGCGTACCGGTGCCAGCCTGGTGCTTGGCGTGATCGAGCGCAGTGGCAGCACGTTGTATTGCACGGTGTTGTACTTCAAACCGGCGGGTGGCTTGGTCGCCAAACACCGTAAATTGATGCCTACCGGCACCGAACGACTGATCTGGGGCAAGGGCGATGGCTCAACCTTGCCGGTAATCGATACGGCAGTCGGGCGCATCGGCGGCGCGGTGTGTTGGGAAAACATGATGCCGCTGCTGCGCACGGCGATGTACGCCAAGGGTGTGGAAGTGTGGTGCGCACCGACAGTGGACGAGCGTGAGATGTGGCAGGTGAGCATGCGCCATGTGGCTCATGAGGGGCGCTGCTTTGTGGTCAGTGCGTGTCAGGTGCAGGCTTCGCCCGAGGCGCTGGGGGTGGCGGTGGCCAACTGGCCGTCGGAGCGTCCGTTGATCGCGGGCGGCAGCGTGATTGTCGGGCCGATGGGCGATATTTTAGCGGGGCCTTTGCTGGGTAAGGCGGGGTTGTTGACGGCGCAAATCGATACGGCTGACCTGGTGCGAGCGCGGTATGACTATGACGTGGTGGGGCACTACGCCCGGCCGGATGTGTTCGAGCTGACGGTGGATGAACGAGCGAAGCCGGGCGTGCGCTATATCACGGACTGAAACGCGGTAGAAAAATGGGTTTTCATTGGCTGAGGGATTTGGATTTCAGCCATTCATCGCGGGTCATTTCCCAGATGTCTTTTGGGAAGCTGCCCTCGACAAACTCGCCTTTCTCCGTCCTGATCAAACGCATGCCTGTGCGTTCGGAGATGCGCCGCGATCCCCGGTTAGGGGCGGCCTTGGGCACGCGCATCACCGGGCGTTTAAGCACACCAAACCAGTAGTCGGTCACCGCCGCGCTGGCTTCACTCATCAACCCTTGCCCCTGCCACTGTGGGCCGAGCCAGAAGCCTCGGTTGTTGTCCTGCTCATCCATCAAGCTGACATTGCCGATCAACTGCTCCGGCGCGCTTTTCAAGCGGATCGACCAGTGCCATTCCTCGCCACGGGCCATGGCGGGCAGGGCGATCTGTTCCAGGTAAGCGTGTGCACCATTGGCCGGGTAAGGCCACGGCACCAGGGCGTTCAGGTAGCGCACCACTTGCCAATGGGGGAACTGCTGTTGGATTCCCTCTGCATCGTCGAGGGTCAGCGGGCGCAGGATCAGGCGGTCAGTCAGCAATACAGGCTGCATGGCGTTTACCAAGTCACCGTATTCGGGAGGTCCAGCGTGCCACGGTCGACAAAGCGCATCGTACCGAACAAGCCACCCGCCAGTTTGCCCCGCAGCACGTAGGGCAGGTTGTTCAAGCTTTGGGTTTGGCTCAGGCCCAAGGTCTGGCGCAACACGGAAAACGCCGAAACACTCACCGGCACCATCAGCACCGTCTCGGAAAACCGAGGGATAGACCCGCTCTGATCACTCACCCCAGACGCCAACGGCCGTCCATTGACCTCCAGGTCCAGGGCCACGCCGTTGTAGTCAATCGCCGTTTCATTGGGGTTTTGCACCCGCAGCTTCACGGCAAAGCGTACTTCCAGATCCTGGCTTTGCAGGGGTTCGATGCCCACCACGTTGATGTTCACCGGGTCGCGATTGGGGAACAGCGCGCAGGCGCTCAGGGTCAGCAGCAGTAGCGATAGAACCATGAGCTTGCGCATATAACAGTGCTCCTATTTCGTGACGTCCGGGTCCTGCATCACCTTGAGGGTCGAGGACTCCGGATCAAATTCATCTTCTTCCAGCTCTATGAACTCTTCCGGCAGGAAAATGTTCAGCAGGATTGCACAGAATGCGCCCACGGTGATCGGCGATTCGAAGATGTTGTGCAGCGCCTTGGGCAGCTCGCGCAGTACTTCCGGCACAGCGGCAACGCCCAGGCCCATGCCCAGGGAGATCGCCACGATCAACACATTGCGTCGGTGCAACCCGGCTTCGGCGAGGATCTTGATACCCGCCACGGCCACGGTGCCGAACATGATCAGGGTCGCGCCGCCCAATACCGGCTTGGGCATCAATTGCAGCACCGCGCCGATCATCGGGAACAGCCCCAGCAACACCAGCAGGCCGGCGATAAAGTACGCCACGTAGCGGCTCGCCACGCCGGTCAACTGGATCACGCCGTTGTTCTGGGCGAAGGTCACCATCGGCAGGCTGTTGAAGGTGGCCGCCATCGCCGAGTTGAGGCCATCGGCCAACAGGCCGGACTTGATGCGCTTGATATACAGCGGGCCCTTGACCGGCTGTTGGGAAATCATCGAATTGGCGGTCAGGTCGCCCGCCGCTTCCAGGGGCGAAATCAGGAAGATCACCGCGACCGGGATAAACGCCACCCAGTCGAACGAGAACCCGTACTTGAAGGGCACCGGCACGCTGATCAACGGCACCTGTGGCAGTGCCGCCAGGTCCACACGGCCCATCAGCCAGGCCACCACGAAGCCCAGGGTCAGGCCGATCACGATGGACCCCAGGCGCAGGAACGGGTTGTTAAAACGGTTGAGCACCACGATGGTCAGCAGTACCAGCGCTGCCAGGCCCATATTGCTGGCGGCGCCGAGGTCGCTGGCGCCAAAGCCGCCGGCCATGTCGGTCACCGCGACTTTGATCAGTGACAACCCCATCAAGGTAATGATGGTGCCGGTGACCACCGGGTGATCAGCTTGCGCAGCTTGCCGATGAACTGGCTCAGCACCACTTCGATAAATGCCGCGAAAAAGCAGATGCCGAAGATCGTCGAGAGGATCTCATCCGTGCCGCCGCCCCGGGCCTTGACCATAAAACCCGCGCTGAGAATCACACTGATAAAGGAAAAACTGGTGCCCTGCAGGCACAGCAAACCCGAGCCAATCGGGCCGAATTTGCGTGCCTGCACAAAGGTGCCGAGCCCCGACACAAACAGCGCCATGCTCACCAGGTAGGGCACTTCGCTTTCCAGGCCCAGCACGCCACCGACGATCAACGTGGGCGTAATGATGCCGACAAAGCTGGCCAGCACATGCTGCAACGCGGCAAAAATCGCCGCAGTGAAGTGTGGGCGGTCTTCCAGGCCGTAGATCAGGTCGGATTTATAGCGCGGGCGGGGGGCTTGAGCGTCAGACAAAATGCGGGCTCGGGTCAGAAAATGGAGGCGCAGGATGCCAGAAATGGCCAGTCGTCAGAAGTGTAAATAAATATTTATAAAACCCTGCGTAAAACGTCGAAGCCTGCCGATACCTCGTATAGGCCCACATATCAATAACAAAAGTGGTGACCAAGGTTTGAGCAGCGCGTTGACGCTGACAGATCGTTTCGCGGCAGGGATGCTCGCAAACACTATTTCTGAGAGCTGCCCCCTATGTCCCTTCGTCAGCTGAATATTGCCCCACGAGCGTTTCTCGGATTCGCGTTCATTGCACTGTTAGTGGTTGTTTTGGGGGTGTTTGCGGTCAACCGCATGACGCAGATACGCCAGTCCTCCATGGACATGGGGACCAACCAACTGCCCAGCGTGACGTTCCTGGGCAACATCACTGAAAACGTGCTGCGCCTTCGCATCCTGTCGTTCCGTGTGCTGGTCAATCGCGAACCGGCCGCCCTGCAGGAAGCCGAAACCCGCATAGGTGTGTTAGCTGACAAGGTCAAGAAGGCCCAGGCTGGCTACGACGAGCTGCCTTCCGGCCCGGAGGAGACGGCCGTGTACAACGCGTTTGTCACGACGCTGGACAACTACCTCAAGGCCCAGGCTGAGATGCTTGCCCTGTCCAAGCAAGGCAAGGTCGATGAAATGCGCGCCCTGATCAACAGTCGCATCAAGGACGGCACCGACCAGATGGGCGAACAGTTGAACAAGCTGATCGCGCTCAACGCGGCCGATGCCAAGACCGCCGATGCCGAAGCAGGGCAGAGCTATGAAGGTGCGATTACCGGCGTTATTGCCGTTTCGGTCGCTTCCGCATTGC
The DNA here is from genome assembly GCF_900005865.1 of Pseudomonas sp. 58 R 12. NCBI lineage: Bacteria > Pseudomonadati > Pseudomonadota > Gammaproteobacteria > Pseudomonadales > Pseudomonadaceae > Pseudomonas > Pseudomonas sp. 58 R 12. The sequence continues at coordinate 8,899 of NZ_CVTP01000022.1, read as the reverse complement.
TCACCGTGCTGCTGGCCTGGCTGCTCACCCGCAGCATCGTCACGCCGCTGCGCAAGGCCCTGGCAGTCGCCGAAACCATCGCCAGTGGTGACCTCAGCAAACCCATCGAAGACGATGGCAAGGATGAGCCGGCGCGGTTGCTCAGTGCGCTGGCAGCCATGCAAACCAACCTGCGCCAGACCATCCAGCATATCGCCGGTTCGGCCACGCAACTGGCCTCCGCTGCTGAAGAGTTGAGCGCGGTCACCGAGGAAGCCTCCAAAGGCCTGCAACAACAGAACAATGAAATCGACCAGGCCGCGACGGCAGTCAACGAGATGACCGCCGCTGTGGAAGAAGTCGCACGAAATGCTGTGTCGACGTCCGAAGCGTCCGGGCAGTCCAACCAGGCCGCGCGCGAAGGCCGCGACCGAGTGATGGACACCGTCGGTGCGATCCAGACCATGACCCAGGACGTGCAAAATACCGCCGTGATGATCGAAGGCCTGGCTACCCAGGGCCGCGACATCGGTAAGGTACTCGACGTGATCCGCGCGATTGCCGAGCAGACCAACCTGCTGGCGCTCAACGCCGCCATCGAAGCGGCGCGTGCCGGTGAAGCCGGGCGTGGCTTTGCGGTGGTGGCCGATGAAGTGCGGGCCTTGGCCCATCGCACCGCCCAGTCCACTCAAGAGATTGAGAAAATGGTCGCCGGTATCCAGAACGGCACCGGTGAAGCCGTGCAATCGATGCAGCAGAGCAACCAACGCACCCAAAACACCCTGGAAATGGCCCGCGCCGCCGGGGTGGCTTTGGAGCAGATCACCCAATCCATCAGCCTGATCAACGAACGCAACCTGGTGATCGCCAGTGCCTCGGAAGAGCAGGCCCAGGTCTCCCGCGAAGTGGACCGCAACCTGGTGAACATCCGCGACCTGGCGACTCAGTCTGCAGCAGGTGCCAACCAGACCAGCGCGGCCAGCCATGAGCTGTCGCGGTTGGCAGTGGATTTGAATGGGATGGTGGCGCGGTTTGTGATCTAACAGTCACTGCACGTCAACTGTGGGAGCTGGCTTGCCTGCGATAGCAATCTGTCAGTCAGTACTTCAATGACTGATCTACCGCTATCGCAGGCAAGCCAGCTCCCACATTGGTTTTTGTGGTGTGTCAGGGGTTAGCGTTTCCAATCCCCTGGATTTACCAGGTTTCGCGGCTTTTCCCCGGCCAACGCCTGCAACAGATTATCCACCGCACATTGGGCCATTGCCTCCCGCGTCTCATGGGTCGCCGAGCCGATATGCGGCGTGGCCACCACATTGTTCAAGCGCAACAAAGGCGAATCGTGATTCAGCGGCTCGCGCTCAAACACATCCAACCCGGCCGCCCGAATCGTGCGCTGTTGCAGCGCTTCGACCAGCGCCGCCTCATCCACCACTTTGCCCCGCGAGATATTGATAAAGATCGTCTCCGGGCCCATCAGTGCAAACGCCTCCGCGCCAATCAATTTCTCGGTTTCAGCGGTGAGCGGCAGGGTCAGGCAGACAAAGTCGGCCTGTTGCAGCAAGTCGTTCAAGCTGCGGTACTGCGCGCCAAAGCGTGCTTCCACCGCCGGCTTGGGCGAGTGGCTGTGGTAGATCACCGGCATGCCAAACCCAAAATGCCCACGCTGGGCCAAGGCTTCGCCGATGCGGCCCATGCCGATGATGCCCAGGGTCTTGCCATGCACGTCGCTGCCGAAATGCGACGGGCCAACGTTTTTGTTCCACTGGCCGGCGCGCACCATATCCGCCAGTTCGACCACACGCCGGGCCGTCGCGAGGATCAGCGCAAAGCCTGTGTCGGCGGTGGTTTCGGTGAGCACGTCCGGGGTGTTGCTGAGCAGGATGCCGCGCCTCGTCAGGTAGTCGATATCGTAGTTGTCGACACCCACCGACACACTGGCGATCGCTTCCAACTGCGGCGCCAGGTCGAGCAGTTTTGCATCCAGGCGCAGGCTGGCCCCCAGCAGGCCATGGGCGCCGGGCAGGGCGTCGCGCAGCTTGGCCAGGCCAGCGTCATCCAGCGCTTCGATCAGCGTGACGTCGGCCTTTTCATGCAGGCGCGCCATCAGCGGCGCGGACAGTTTCTTGTACAACACGACAGACTTTTTCATGAGGGCTTTACCTTCAACTCCAGGGTTGGCGCCGGCGAGCGGTCGCTGGCGCCGGGCTTGAGGAAAATCGTCAGCACCACCGCAAACATGAGCGCGCCGCTCATCAGCAGGTACGAGGCGCCGGGCGAGCCGGTGCTGCTATTGAGGTAACCCACCAGGTACGAACCGCCGAACGAACCGAGGGCGCCCATGCTGTTGATCAGTGCCATGGCGCCCCCGGCGACGTTGGCCGGCAGGATTTCCGGGACGATGGCGAAAAACGGACCGTAGGGCGCATACATGCAGGCGCCGGCAATCACCAGCAAGGTGTACGACCACCAGAAGTGTTCGGCGCCCAGTACGTAGGATGCGTAGAAAGCGATGGCGGCAATCAGCAGCGGCGGCCACACAAAACGCTTACGTTTTTGCAGCTTGTCCGAACCCCAGGAGACGACGAGCATGCCGATCACCGCCGCCAGATACGGCAGCGCCGACAGCCAGCCGGCCTCGACCATGTCCATCTGCAAGCCGGCCTTGAGAATCGACGGCAGCCACAGCACAAAACCGTACACGCCGATGCTCCAGCAGAAAAATTGCAGCGCGAGGATGATCACCTTGGGCGAACGGAAGGCTTCGGCGTAGTTCTTCACTGCTTTGATGCCGACCTGTTCAGCGGCCAGCGCGGTTTCCAGGTCTTGTTTCTCAGTATCGCTGAGCCACTTGGCATCCTTTGGACGCTCATCGGCCAGCTTCCACCAGATAAACGCCCACAGCACCGCTGGCAGGCCCTCGATAATAAACATCCAGCGCCAGCTGAAATGCTGCACCAGATAGCCCGACACCACCGACATCCACAGCATGGTCACCGGGTTGCCAAGGATCAGGAAGGTGTTCGCGCGGGAACGTTCGGCACGTGTGAACCAGTGGCACAGGTACACCAGCATGGCCGGCATCACCGCCGCTTCCACCACGCCCAGCATGAAACGGATTACGATCAGCATGTAGGCGTTGGACACCACGCCGGTCAGGGTAGCCAGGCCGCCCCACAGGATCAGGCTGACAAAAATCAGTTTTTTAACGCTGCGCTTTTGCGCGTAGATCGCGCCCGGCACCTGGAAGAAAAAGTAACCGAGGAAAAACAGTGCACCCAGCAACGACGACATGCCGGGGGTGATCATCAGGTCTTCGGCCATGCCGGAGGCGGCGGCGAAGCCATAATTGGCGCGGTCCAGGTACGCCAGGCTGTAGGTGATAAACACGATAGGCATGATGTACCACCAACGGCGGGTGGCGAGTTTCACGGTTTCCATGGAGTTGCTCCTGAGCTTGTTGTAGTTGTGGCAACAGGGTGTGGGTTACGCGACGGATCGGGTGGGTAACTCTGAACGGGTGGGCAAACCCTCCATGTCGCCACGGCTCTGCACGGCGCGGCTGCCTATCCAGTTGCCGCGCCGAACCGCCTCGGGGAAGCTGAGGTTTTCCAGCAGAGCGCTGATCATGCCCACGGCAAAACCGTCACCGGCGCCGACCGTGTCCACGACCTTGTCCACCCGCACGGCGGCGACAAAGCCTTGGTCCATCTGGGTGCGGTAGTAGGCGCCGTCCGGGCCGAGCTTGATGGCCACGGCTTCGGCGCCCTGGTCGAGGTAGAACGCGGCGATGTCGGCCGGGTCATCGAAACCGGTGAGCAAACGGCCCTCACTCAACCCCGGCAGCACCCAATCAGCAAGAGCCGCGAGGGCGTTGATTTCGCGGATCATCGTTTGTTGGTCGGGCCACAGCGACGGGCGCAGGTTGGGGTCGAACGACACGCTGCGCCCGGCCTTGCGCATTTGTGTCATCAATTCGGTGGACAGCTCACGCGTCGCCTCAGACAACGCCGGCGGAATACCGGTGGCATGCAGATGGCGGGCTTGCAGCAAGGCAGGGCTGATGGCCGCGATCGACAGATGGCTGGCCGCGGAACCCTTGCGAAAGTACTCCACTTGGGGATCATCGCCGTCCTCTTCGCGGGACTTGAGCTGAAAACCGGTGGGGTGCAACGTATCGACCGCCACATGCCGGCAATCCAGGCCTTCTTTCTTCAGGGTGTCGACCACAAAACGCCCGAGGGAATCGTTGCCCACCTGGCTCAGCCAGGCCACGTTGAAGCCCAGGCGCGACAGGCCAATCGCGACGTTGCTGTCGGCGCCCGCGATGCGTTTATGGAATTGGGCCACGTCGGCCAGATCGCCGGTTTGCTCGGCGACAAACATCGCCATGGTTTCACCAAACGAGAGGATATCGATCTCAGACATGCGCATTCTCCGCACGAGGTTGGCCCAGCAGGGTGAGGGCGGCGACTTGTTGCGCGGTGATTTCGATCAAGTCATCACCTTGCAGCGGAAATTCCACGGCCCGGGTAATACCTGGAGTCATGTGTTTGAGCAGTTGTTCCCACAGATGCAGGTCGGTGGCGCCAGGCGGCAGGGCGACCAACTTGCCATCTGCGCGCCGGGCCACCGCCTTGCAGTGCAGGTAATCCACATGTCGGCCCAGCAGGCGTGCGGCGGTGAGGGCGGATTGGTCCTGCCATTGCCAGTTGCCGATATCGAAAGTCATTTTCACCGGTAGGCCGAGGCGTTCCACCTCGGTGAAGAAACGTTGCATTGGCTCGATCCGGCCGCCGTGCAGGGTCTGGTCGTTCTCTACCAGCAGTTGGACCGGGTGGCGGCTGAGCAGGGCGTGCAAGCTTTCCAGGTCGTTGGTGTCGGTGAAGTAGCCGAGGGAAACTTTCAACCAGCGTGAGCCAAACGCCTGCGCCCGATCCAGGGTCGCCGCGAGTTCGGCATTGGGTTGGGCGCGGCCGGCGACCCAGAGCTCCAAGGGGGACGAGAACACCGATTCCAGGGCCTGCTGCGCCGCGGCCTGGGCCAGTTCGGTAGGCTGTTCATCCGTTAAAAGCTCTTCGCGCCATTCGATGCGCTGGGCCCCGGCGGCGGTGAGTATCTCGACAAAACTCAATTGGCCCTGCTGGCGTACCAAGTCGGCGCCGTAGCTGGAAAGGCTGATGGAAACGGGGTATTTATGCATTGTTGTGTACCTCTGAAACCGGTTTCATTTTTATACGAAAATGTTGAAACAAGAGTGGCGTAGCAGCTGTCGAGCCCCGGCGAGGCTGCGTCAGCGGTGTCTCTGATGTACCGCCGACGCAGCCTCGCTCGGGCTCGACAGCTGCTACGGGGTGTTTCCTCGCTGAGGCTGGGTTGAGCCGCGAATGATCAGTTGTGGCAAGAAATCCACGGTACGCGTTGGCTCGGTATCGCCGCGCAGGCGCTTGAGCAAACAGTCGAACGCCGTGGCGCCAATCGCCTCGGTCGGCTGGGCGAGGGCGGTGATGCCAGTGCCCACCAGCGGGTACCAATCCAGGTCATCCAGGGCGATCAGACCGACATCCTCAAACAGGTTGCAGCCTAGATTCTTGAGCGCACGGGTACAGGCCAGCGCGGCGACGCCGTTCGCGCAGAACAACGCTTTGGCGCCGGGTTTGGCAAGGAAAGTGCGCAGATGAGTTTCCAGCTCGCCATCCAGCTCCAGCACCGCACCGGTCAACGCCGGGCGGCTGGCAACCTCAGCCTTGAAGCTCTCCAGGCGCTCCAACCGCGAACTGGTGCCGTCGGTGGCTTCGCTCACCAGCAGGACATCGCGGTAACCCTGTTGCTCCAGGTGTTCCACCGCCATACGCACCGCCGCCGGGTTGTCCAGGCCGACCAGGTCGCTGTGCAGCGGTTCGACCTTGCGGTCCACCAGCACCAGTGGCATTTCCCGTTGCAGTTCCAGCAGTTGGTCCACGTGATGGCCGAGGGTGTTCACGATCAACCCTTCGATGTTGTACGAACGCAGCGCCGCCAAGTGCTGGCGTTCTTGCTCGTCGTCGCGGTCGGTGTTGCACACCACCAGGCTGTAGCCGTGCTGGCGGCAGGCGGTTTCGACGCCGTGCATCACGGCAATGGAATAGGGGTTGCGGATATCGGCCACCAACATCCCGATCAGGCGGGTGCGGCCGCGTTTCAGGCCTCGGGCCATCTGGTTGGGACGGTAGCCAAGGTGTTCGATGGCTTGCTCGATGCGCAGGGCAATGGCATCGGAGAGCAGGGCGCGGTCGTCGCCGATAAAGCGCGACACGCTGGCCTTGGACACGCCGGCGCGCTCGGCCACGTCAAGCATGGTCACACGGCTGCGCTGGGCGGCAGAAAAGTTGTTCACGGTCATCGACCTTCTATTTTTATTGGAATGACTGAAACCGGTTTCAGGAAACCATCAAATGAGGAAAGTCGTCAAGTTGTTGTAGGACAGAGTCAGATAGCCGGTGCGTCAAACCACCACACTCAGCCAGGTCGCGACCAGCAACAACAGGGCCATGCCTCGGTTGAAACGCTGCATGGCCTTGGCCGAACGAAACACCCTAGCCGACCCGGCGCCCAACAGCGCCCAGGTGCCCAGGCACGGCAGCGAGATCAGGAAAAACACCAGGGACAGGTACACCACCTGGCTCTGGCGATCAGCACCATTGCCGGCAAACACACTGACTACCGCGAGGGCCATCATCCAGGTCTTCGGGTTGATCAATTGCAGGCTGGCCGCGCCGATCAGGCCCAGAGGCTTTTCGGGGGTATCCACTTCGAGGGCCTTTGCAGGTGCGCTGAAGATCTGCCAGGCCAGGTAACTCAGCCAGGCGACGCCGATCCATTGCATGGCCATCTGCACTGTTGGCAACTGCACCAACGACTGGCCAACGCCGCTCCCCACCAGCAATACAAGGCTCGCAGCTCCGGCGCAGGCGCCGAGAATGATCGGCAAAGCGGCTTTGAAACCATGACGCGCGCTGTTACTCAGGACCAGGATGTTGGTCGGGCCGGGGGTGATAGACGCAACAAAAGCAAACAGCATGAACGGCAACATGGCAGCAGACTCCGAAAGACCAAGCGATGGTGTCGATCTTCACAAGCCTGTGCGTCACCTGTCTGGAAGATTTGAGCAGCGCTTGCGGTACGCCGCAGGCGTGAGGCCGTAGGCGCGCACAAACCAGCGGCCCAGATGGCTCTGGTCGGCAAAGCCCAGGGCAATCGCTACGTCTGCCGGTTGTTCGCCCTTGGCCAGCAAGTGCCGGGCACGGGCCAGGCGCAGTTGCACCAGGTAAGCGTGGGGAGGTAGGCCAAACGCGCTTTTGAAGGCGCGGCTCAGGCGGAAACGGTCGACGCCGCAGGCCAGGGCCAGTTCGTCCATACCCACATCAACGTGCAGATGGGCATGCAGGTATTCGCGCGCCTTGTGTGCCACCAGCGGCAATCGTGGATCTTCACGGTAACGGGTGCGCCAATAGAGTTGGCCGGTGAGACGTTCGAGTAAGTGGTCCATGGCCTGTTGCCGAACGATACGCAGCTCACCGCAGTGCAAGGTCTGGAAGGCTTGGCTGGTGGCCAGGGCCAAGCGTGGGTCGCTGGTCAAGGTGCTGGCGAAACCCAGTTGGCTGCCCTGCGGTGCCTCTTCGAACACTGCACTTACTTCCCGCGCCAACCAGTGAGGGTCGAGGTAAAGCATGTGGTAGGTAAACCCGTCGGCGGTGGGCGCGTCGCCGTCATGCAGCTCGCCGGGTTCCACCAGAAACACTTGGCCGGGCACGCTGTTGTGGCGGGCGCGGCGACAGTTGAATTGCTGCACGCCTTGTTCGGTAACGCCGATCAGATAGCTGTCGTGCCAGTGCGGGTCGTAGGCGTGGCCTTCAAAGTGCGCGCGCAGGGTCTCGATGCCGGTGTCGGCGTCCTGGGACAGGTCGATCCAATTGTGCGCGGCCATAAAACACCGAGGCGGAATAAGTGAGGCTATTAGCGCCCGGCGCGTGGTGGGCGTCTAGAAGGTTTGTGCAGCGTCAACCGAACAGCCCGGCGGCGATATTGATCGAGAAGCCCAGGATCGCGGTATTGAACAGAAACCCGATCAGCGATTGCCCCAGCACGACTTTACGCATGCCACGGGTGGCGACGCCCACGTCGGAGGTCTGTACCGCCACGCCGATGGTGAAGGAGAAGTACAGAAAGTCCCAATAGTTAGGCGTCAGCAAACCTTCGGCAAAACGCAACGCCGGCTCCTTGCCGCCCCAGGTGTAATACAGGCGCGCGTAATGCACGCTGAAAATCACCCCAATCAGCAACCATGAGCCGATCACCGTCAGCCCGGTAAAGCCGTAGTGCAGCAGACGTTCAGAGGTGGCGAGGTCCTTGCTGCCGACCAGTTCGAAGGTAATGGTTGCCAGGCTGGCGATGGCGGCGATGCACACCGTGAACAGGACCGAACCGGCGTTTTCATCTTCGATCTCGGCGATGCGCTTGACGTCCTCGGCCTTGGCACGACGGGTCAGCCACAGCATCAGCACCAGGTAGGTCCAGACCCCGGCGTTCCAGCCGATGAGGATTTTGCTGACGAGCGTATCGGCGGGCGCCAGGATGCCCACGGCAAGCCCGAACACGGCGGCGGCGGAGAGGCGAGGGTGGGTGCGGGCGAGGAAGGGCATGGTGGCTCACTGCTTACTGTTTGTGAGCACCATAGCTTATTCGACTGAACGCGATCATGAATGTGATCAATAACCCCTGTGGGAGCTGGCTTGCTTGCGATGGCTGCTTGTCAGGCGACCGGGCCTTATGTGTGTAAACCGATTTAAATGTGGGAGCAACTGTCTTGATGGTTTTCATCAAGCCATTTTTTCCAGAGGCGGCAACGCTCCCACGGCTGTACTCCGTGTAACTGCTTTAG
>NZ_CVTP01000009.1:0-12867 GCF_900005865.1 Pseudomonas sp. 58 R 12 | reverse complement strand
CTGTTCGACGCTGCCACCATTGAGCGCATGGCGCGGCATTGGCAGAACCTCTTGCAGGCGATGGTTGCCGATCAGCAACAGAACATTGGTCAGTTGAACCTGCTGGACCGTGACGAGCAACAGCACATTCTCCAACTGTGGGATCGCACCGACTCTGGCTTCCCGGCCACGCGCCTGGTCCATGAACTGTTCGCCGACCGCGCGGCTGAAAACCCCAATGCGGTGGCGGTGAAGTTCGATGCGCAAACCCTGAGCTATGGCCAGCTGGACAGCCAGGCCAACCGCCTCGCACATGCCTTGATCGCCCGAGGCGTCGGCCCCGAAGTGCGCGTGGCGATTGCCATGCCGCGCAGTGCCGAGAGCATGGTGGCGTTTCTTGCGGTGATGAAAGCCGGTGGTGTCTACGTGCCGCTGGATATCGAATACCCGCGTGATCGCCTGCTGTACATGATGCAAGACAGCCGTGCGCAATTGTTGCTGACGCACACCCGTGCCTTGCAGCAACTGCCGATCCCCGACGGCCTGGATAGCCTGGCGATTGATCGCACCGAAGACTGGAGCGATTACAGCGATACCGCACCGCACGTCGAATTGGACGGCGACAACCTGGCGTACGTCATCTACACCTCCGGCTCCACGGGCATGCCGAAGGGCGTGGCGGTCTCCCACGGCCCATTGGTGGCGCACATTATCGCGACCGGCGAGCGCTACGAAACCAGCCCGGCGGACTGCGAACTGCACTTCATGTCATTCGCTTTCGACGGCTCTCACGAAGGCTGGATGCACCCACTGATCAACGGTGCCAGCGTGCTGATCCGTGACGACAGCCTGTGGCTGCCCGAATACACCTACGAACAAATGCACCGCCATAACGTGACCATGGCCGTGTTCCCGCCGGTGTACCTGCAACAGCTGGCCGAACACGCTGAACGCGACGGCAACCCACCGGCTGTTCGTGTGTACTGCTTCGGCGGTGATGCCGTCGCCCAAGCCAGTTACGACCTGGCCTGGCGCGCACTCAAGCCAACCTACCTGTTCAATGGCTATGGCCCCACCGAAACCGTGGTCACGCCGTTGCTGTGGAAGGCCCGCAAAGGAGACCCATGCGGCGCCGTCTACGCGCCAATCGGCACACTATTGGGCAATCGCAGCGGCTATGTTCTGGACTCGCAACTCAACCTGCAACCCATTGGCGTGGCGGGCGAGTTGTACCTGGGCGGCGAGGGCGTAGCCCGGGGGTACCTGGAGCGTCCTGCACTTACCGCGGAACGTTTTGTGCCGGATCCATTCGGCAAACCCGGCAGCCGTGTGTATCGCAGTGGCGACCTGACCCGTGGCCGTCCGGATGGCGTGGTGGATTACCTCGGCCGTGTCGACCATCAGGTGAAAATCCGTGGCTTCCGCATCGAGCTGGGTGAAATCGAAGCCCGACTGCGCGAGCAGGACAGCGTCGGCGAAACCGTCGTAGTCGCCCAAGACGGCCCGACCGGCAAGCAACTGGTCGCCTATGTGGTTCCCGCAGACGCCAACCTGGCCGACCAGGCCGAGTTCCGCGACAGCCTGCGCCGCGCCCTGAAAACCCGCCTGCCGGACTACATGGTGCCAGCGCACTTCATGTTCCTCGCGCAAATGCCGCTGACGCCCAACGGCAAGCTCGACCGCAAGGGCCTGCCCGAACCGGATGCGAGCCTCATGCAGCAGGCTTATGTGGCCCCGCAAACCGAGCTGGAACAGCAGATCGCCGCGATCTGGGCCGACGTACTGCGACTGCCGCAGGTGGGCCTCAACGATAACTTCTTCGAGGTGGGCGGCCACTCCTTGCTGGCGATCCAGATCACCTCGCGGGTCCAGGCCGAACTGGGCTTGGAAGTGCCGTTGGTGGAAGTGTTCCAGACTGAAACGCTGCGTGCCTATGTGCAGGCCGCCGCCACCTTCCGCGCCGGCAGTGCGGAAGATTTTGATGATCTTCGTGACTTTTTGAGCGAACTAGAGGCGATTTGAACCATGCTTTCCAACCCTAATATCGATCTGGTTTCGCGCTTTCTTCGCCTGCCTCTGGAACAGCGCCAGCAATTTTACCAACGCCTGCAAAGCCGGGGCATGAGCTTCGCGCAATTGCCGATTGCTTCGATCCGCGAGGACGGCCAGCACCTGCCGCTGTCCTACGCCCAGGAACGCCAGTGGTTTCTCTGGCAGTTGGACCCGGACAGCGCCGCCTATCACGTCCCCGGCGCCCTGCGCCTGAGCGGACGCCTGGACAAGGCCGCCCTGCAACGCAGTTTCGACACGCTCGTGGCACGTCACGAAAGCCTGCGCACTCGCTTGCACTTGGACGGCGAGCAGCGCGCCCAGGAAGTGCTGGCTCATGCACAGGTCAAGATCGCCGAAAGCGCGGTTGATGAAGCCCAGCTCAAGGCTCAGGTTGAAGCCGAAATCGCTCGTCCCTTCGATTTGCAGCAAGGTCCTCTGCTGCGGGTCAGCTTGCTCGCAGTGAGTGAAGGCGAGCACGTGCTGGTGCTGGTGCAGCACCATATCGTCTCCGATGGTTGGTCGATGGGCGTGATGGTGAAGGAGCTGATGCAGCTCTACGCCGCCTACAGCCAGGGCCAGGATTGTGTGTTGGCGCCGCTGCCGATCCAGTACGCCGACTACGCGCTGTGGCAGCGCAGTTGGATGGAAGCGGGGGAGAAAGCCCGTCAACTCGGATACTGGCGTGAACTGCTCAGCGGCACGCAGCCGGTGTTGGAGTTGCCCTTCGACCAGCCGCGCCCGGCGCAGCAAAGCTTCCGTGGCGCACGCCAGGACATCGCGCTGGAGCCGGCATTGGTCGCAGGGTTGAAGGCCCTGGCCCAGCGCGAAGGCGTGACGATGTTCATGCTGCTGCTGGCCTCGTTCCAGGCGTTTTTGTACCGCTACAGCGGCCAGCAGGATATTCGCGTCGGCGTGCCGATCGCCAACCGCAACCGCGTCGAGACCGAATCGCTGATCGGTTTCTTCGTCAATACCCAGGTACTCAAGGCCGACCTCGATGGCCAGATGAGCTTCGCCCAGTTGCTGCGGCACACCAAGCGCCGCGCGCTGGAAGCCCAGGCCCATCAGGACTTGCCCTTCGAGCAATTGGTCGAGGCGCTGCAACCGGAGCGTAGCCTGAGCCATAACCCGCTGTTCCAGGTGATGTTCAATCACCAGGCCCACTCGCACACTGCCGCGCAGCAATTGCCAGGCCTGCGCGTAGCCAACCTGGAATGGGACAGCCACAGCGCCCAGTTCGATCTGAGCCTGGATACCCAGGAAAGCGGCGAGGGCATCTGGGCTTCGCTGACCTACGCTACCGACCTGTTCAACGCGGCTACCGTTGCGCGCATGGGCGAACACTGGCTGAGCCTGTTGCGTGCCGCTGTAGCGAATAGCGCATTGCCTTTGCAGGACCTGGCGATGCTCAACGCCCATGAGCGCGAGCAAATCCTGCACCAGTGGAACGCCACCGAGCGTGACTACCCGCGAGGGCAGTGGGTGCATCATCTGTTCGAAGCGCGGGCCCTGGCACAACCGGATGCACCGGCGTTGCGCTTCAGCGACGTGTCCCTGAGCTATGCCGAATTGAATCGTCGCGCCAACCGCCTGGCCTATCGCCTGATCGAAGCCGGTGTAGGCCCGGACGTGTTGGTGGGGCTGGCTGTGGAGCGCTCCATCGAAATGGTGGTGAGCTTGTTTGCCATCCTCAAGGCCGGTGGCGCCTATGTGCCGCTGGATCCGGAATACCCGCGTGAGCGTTTGGCCTACATGCTGGAAGACAGTGGCGTGAAACTGCTGCTGACCCAGGCACATTTGCATGAACAGTTGCCCATTCCCCAAGGGCTGGAAACCCTGGTGTTGGGCGAGTCCACCTACGAAGGCTACAGCGATGCCAACCCAGGCATCGCTGTGGACGGCGAAAACCTCGCCTACGTGATCTACACCTCAGGCTCCACCGGCCAACCGAAAGGTGCAGGTAACCGTCATTCGGCGTTGCTGAATCGCCTGCAATGGATGCAGGAAGCCTATGGCCTGGACGCCAGCGACACCGTGCTGCAAAAGACCCCGTTCAGCTTTGACGTGTCGGTGTGGGAGTTCTTCTGGCCGCTGATGACCGGCGCGCGCCTTGTGGTCGCGGCCCCTGGCGATCACCGTGATCCGGCCAGGCTGATCCACCTGATCAATCAAGAGCAGGTCAGCACGCTGCACTTTGTGCCGTCGATGTTGCAGGCGTTCTTACAGGATCCGGCGGTGTCGACCTGCCAAAGCCTGCAACGCATCGTGTGCAGTGGTGAGGCATTGCCGGTGGATGCGCAGCAACACGTCTTCGCCAAGCTGCCGCAGGCCGGGCTTTACAACCTGTACGGCCCGACCGAAGCCGCCATCGATGTGACCCACTGGACCTGCATCGATGAAGGCCGCGACGCCGTACCGATTGGCCGTCCGATTGCCAACCTCGGCTGCTACATCCTCGGCAGCCATTTCGAACCGGTCCCGGTCGGCGTGCTGGGCGAACTGTACCTGGGCGGCATCGGCCTGGCCCGTGGTTACCACCGCCGCCCGGGGCTGACTGCCGAACGTTTTGTCGCCCATCCTTTCATCAAGGGCGAGCGCCTGTACCGCACCGGCGACCTGGCGCGCTACCGCGAAGACGGCGTGATCGAATACGCCGGGCGTATCGACCATCAAGTCAAACTGCGTGGCCTGCGCATCGAGTTGGGTGAAATCGAAGCGCGCCTGCTGGAACACGATTGGGTGCGTGAAACTGCCGTGCTGGCAGTCGACGGTAAATATCTGGTGGGCTACCTGGTGCTGCAAAACGCCGGCGATGACTGGCGTGACGTGTTGAGTGCCCATCTGGCCCAACATTTGCCGGACTACATGGTACCTGCGCAATGGCTGCTGCTGGAGCAGATGCCCCTGAGCCCCAACGGCAAGCTGGACCGCAAAGCCCTGCCCAAACCCGAAACCACTCACCACTACGAAGCCCCGCAAAATGGCCTGGAACAGCAGATCGCCGCGATCTGGGCTGAGGTGCTTGGCGTGGAACAGGTCGGTTCGAACGACAACTTCTTCGAGCGTGGCGGTGACTCGATCATCTCCATTCAAGTGGTCAGCCGCGCCCGTGCCGCCGGTATCCACTTCACCGCCAAGGCGCTGTTCCAGCACCAGACGGTGCGCAGCCTGGCCCGCGTGGCGCAGTTGCAGACGGCACAGGTGATTGACCAGGGGCCGGTGCAGGGCGAGACGCCGTTGTTGCCGTTCCAGCAGTTGTTCTTCGAGAGGGAACTGCCGGACCGCCACCACTGGAACCAATCCCTGCTGCTGACCCCCCGCCAGCCCATTCGTGGCGAGCAGTTGGACGCTGCGCTGCAAGCACTCATCCAGCATCATGATGTACTGCGCCTGAGCTTCAGCCAGCAGACCGAAGGCTGGACTGCACGGCATGACGCGCAGCCCGCGACCCTGCTGTGGCAGGCAAGCGTGCAAGATGCCGCCGAACTGCACACCCTGTGCGAGCGTGCCCAGCGCAGCCTCGACCTGCAACAGGGCCACGTGTTACGCGCGGTACTCGTAGATATGGCGGACGGTTCGCAGCGCTTGCTGTTGGTGATGCACCACCTGGTGGTGGACGGCGTGTCCTGGCGGGTGTTCCTCGAAGACCTGCAAAGCCTGTATCGCCACCAACAGTTGCCGGCCAAGACCTCGTCGTTCAAGGCCTGGGCCGAGCGGTTGCAGGCCCATGCGCGCAGTGAAGCGGTGCAACCGGAAAAAGCGTTCTGGCTGCAACAACTCCAGGGCGTGTCTACCGACTTGCCATGCCGTGATCCACACGGCGCGCGCCCTGGTCGACTGGCCCAGACCGTGGTCAGCCGACTGGATGCCGAGCGCACCCGGCAATTGCTGCAACAGGCGCCCACGGCTTATCGCACCCAAATCAACGACCTGCTGCTGACGGCATTGGCGCGTGTCATCTGTCAATGGAGCGGGCAGGCCTCCAGCCTGATCCAGCTGGAAGGTCATGGCCGTGAAGACCTGTTCGACGACATCGACCTGACCCGCACCCTGGGGTGGTTTACCAGCCTGTTCCCGGTGCGCCTGACGCCGGCCGAATCCCTCGCCACTTCGATCAAGCAAATCAAGGAACAACTGCGCGCCGTACCGGACAAAGGCCTGGGCTTCGGCGCACTGCGCTACCTGGGCGATGACGCCACGCGCCAGGCGTTCAGCCAGTTGCCGGTGCCGCGCATTACCTTCAACTACCTGGGCCAGTTCGACGGCAGTTTCGATCAGCAGGACGGTCTGTTCACTCCCGCTGCGGAAAACCCCGGCGCCGAACAAAGCCCGGAGGCCCCATTGGGTAACTGGTTGACCCTGAACGGCCAGGTGTACGGCGGTGAATTGCAAATGGGTTGGACCTTCAGCCCGCTGATGTTTGATGCGCCGCAGATCGAAGCCCTGAGCCAGGCTTTTACCCGCGAACTGACCGCGTTGGTCGAACATTGCTGCACCCCTGGCAACAGTGGCGTGACGGCCTCCGATTTCCCGCTGTCGCGCCTGAACCAGCAGCAGCTTGAATCCTTGCCGCTGGCCGCAGATGCCATTGAAGACATCTACACCTTGTCGCCCATGCAGCAAGGCATGTTGTTTCACACCCTCTACGAACAGGCGGCCGGCGACTACATCAACCAGATCCGCGTGACGGCCGACGGCCTGGATGTGGCGCGGTTCCAGCGGGCCTGGGACGCTACGGTGCAAGCCCACGACGTGCTGCGCAGTGGGTTCTTCTGGCAGGGCCAACTGGAATGGCCATGCCAGGTGGTGTACCGCGAGGCCCGGTTGCCGATCGAACACCTCGATTGGCGGGCCATGCCGGAGTGTGAGCTGGAACTGCAAAATCTCCAGCAAGCCGAGCGTCGCCAGGGTTTTGACCTGGTCAAGGCACCCCTTGTGCGCCTGGTGCTGGTGCGCACCGACGAGCAACGCCATGAGCTGATCTACACCCATCATCACATCCTCATGGACGGTTGGAGCAATTCGCGGCTGTTCGGTGAGGTGCTGCAACGTTACGCCGGCGTAGAGGTGCCTGAAACGGCCGGACGCTATCGTGATTACATAGGCTGGTTGCAGCAGCGGGATGCAGCGGCGACCGAAACCTTCTGGCGCGAGCAACTGAGTGCGCTGCAAGCACCGACCCGCCTGGGCAGCAGCCAGCCAATGACGGTAGACGGGCAGGGTGAACACCGACTGAGCCTGGATCGCCAACTGACGGCACGCCTTGAATCTTCCGCACGCAGCAACAAGGTCACCCTCAACACGCTGATCCAGGCGGCGTGGTTAATCCTGCTGCAACGCCACAGCGGGCAATCGGTGGTGTCCTTCGGTGCCACCGTGGCCGGGCGCCCGGCAGAACTGGCGGGCGTGGAGCAGCAGATCGGGCTGTTCATCAACACCTTGCCAGTGATTTGCGCGGTGGATAGCCAGCAGCCGGTGGCGGACTGGTTGCAAGCGGTGCAGGCGCAGAACCTGGCCCTGCGTGAGCATGAGCACACCGGCCTCTACGACATCCAGCGCTGGGCCGGGCAGGGCGGTGAAGCCTTGTTCGATAACATCCTGGTGTTCGAAAACTACCCGGTGTCCAAGGCCCTGGAACAGAGCGGCGGCAGCGGTATCCGTTTTGGCCTGCCGGACTCCCGCGAGCAAACCAGCTTCCCGCTGACGGTACTGGTGGACGTCGGTGACACGCTGTCGGTGCAGTTCAGCTTTGCCCGCGCGCATTTCGGCGCAGGCGCGGTGCACACTTATGGCCGCCATCTGCTCAATCTGCTGCAAAGCATGCTCCAGGGTGGCGAGCAACGTCTGGGCGAGCTGGCGATGCTGGATGTGGCCGAGCGTCAGCAGGTGGTACAGGACTGGAACGCCACTGCACGGGACTACCCGTTGCAGCAATGCGTGCATCAATTGATTGAACAGCAGGTAGCCCGCACGCCGGAAGCAGCGGCCCTGGTGTTTGCCGAGCAGCGCTTGAGCTATGCCGAGTTGAATCGCCGTGCCAACCGCCTGGCGCATCGACTGATTGAAGCGGGCGTAGGCCCCGACGTGCTGGTGGGACTGGCGGTGGAGCGCTCTGTCGAAATGGTGGTGGGCCTGCTGGCGGTGCTCAAGGCGGGTGGTGCTTATGTGCCGCTGGACCCTGAATACCCGCGTGAGCGCCTGGCCTACATGCTTGAGGACAGCGGCGTGAAACTGCTGCTGACCCAGGCGCACTTGCTTGAGCAACTGCCGATTCCGGATGGGCTGGACAGCCTGGTGCTGGGTGCAACCGGGTTCGACGGCTACAGCGACGCTAACCCCGGGGTGGCGCTGGACGGTGAAAACCTCGCCTACGTGATCTACACCTCCGGTTCCACTGGCCAACCCAAAGGTGCCGGCAACCGTCATTGCGCCCTGACCAATCGCCTGCAATGGATGCAGGAGGCCTATGGCCTGGATGTCAGTGACAGCGTGCTGCAAAAGACCCCGTTCAGCTTCGACGTGTCGGTGTGGGAGTTTTTCTGGCCGCTGATGACTGGCTCGCGCCTGGTGGTCGCGGCGCCTGGCGATCACCGTGATCCGGCCAAGCTGATCAACCTGATCAACAAGGAACAGGTCACTACGCTGCACTTTGTACCGTCGATGTTGCAGGCGTTCCTGCAGGATCCGATGGTTGCAACCTGTCATACCCTGCACCGTGTTGTGTGCAGCGGCGAAGCCCTGCCGGTGGACGCGCAGCAGCAGGTATTTGCCAAGCTGCCGCAAGCCGGGCTCTACAACCTGTACGGCCCGACCGAAGCCGCCATCGATGTGACCCACTGGACCTGCGTGGATGAAGGCCGCGATGCGGTGCCGATTGGCCGTCCGATTGCCAACCTTGGGTGCTACATCCTCGACAGTAACGTTGAACCGGTCTCGGTCGGCGTGCTGGGCGAGCTGTACCTGGGCGGCATCGGCCTGGCCCGTGGTTACCACCGCCGCCCGGGGCTGACTGCCGAACGTTTTGTCGCCCATCCTTTCATCCAGGGCGAGCGCCTGTACCGTACCGGCGACCTGGCGCGCTATCGCGAGGATGGCGTGATCGAATACGCCGGGCGTGTCGACCATCAAGTCAAGCTGCGCGGCCTGCGCATCGAGTTGGGCGAAATCGAAGCGCGCCTGCTGGAACACGACTGGGTGCGCGAGGCTGCCGTGCTGGCGGTCGATAGCAAATACCTGGTGGGTTATCTGGTGCTCCAAAACACCGACGATGACTGGCGTGACGTGCTCAGCGCTCACCTGGCCCAACACCTGCCGGACTACATGGTCCCGGCCCAGTGGATGCTGCTGGAGCAAATGCCCCTGAGCCCCAACGGCAAGCTCGACCGCAAAGCCCTGCCAGCCGTGGACGCGAGCCTGCAAGCGCGGGAATACGTCGCGCCGCACAGCGAGCTGGAACAGCAGATCGCCGCAATCTGGGCTGAGGTGTTGGAAGTAGAGCGGGTGGGGATGAACGACAACTTCTTCGAACTGGGCGGGCATTCCCTGCTGGCAACCCAGGTGGTGGTGCGCCTGCGCGAGCAATTGCATGCCGAGTTCGACGTCAAATCGATCTTCACCACCCCGACCCTGGCCGATTTCAGCGCGCATGTGGCGGCCCGGCAGACAAATAATTCGCCGGTGCAGGACGCATTGGCTAAATCCTTGGAGGCCCTCAAACGTCTATCAGCAGAAGATTTGGATAAATTGATTTCCTGAGGGGCGTGGCGTGCAAGCATTAATCGAGTCGGTAGGTTCACTTTCTGCGCAACAAAAGAAAGCGTTGGCGGTAATGCTCAAGCAGCAAGGCATCAACCTGTTTGAGATTGCCCCGGTTTTCAAGCGCCAGGAAGGTGAGCCGCTTCGGCTCTCTTATGCTCAGGAAAGGCAGTGGTTTTTGTGGCAATTGGAGCCGCACAGCGCGGCCTACCACCTGCCGCGCGCCCTGCGTTTGAAAGGCCGCCTGGACCGCGCGGCCTTGCAACGCAGCTTCGACAGCCTGATCGCCCGCCACGAAAGCCTGCGGACCTATTTGCATCAGGATGTCGACCACGTGCTGCAAGTGGTCAGGCCCGAGTTGCACCTGGAAATCGCCCTTGAAGCCGGCGACGCCGCGCAGCTGGAAGCGCGGGTGCAAGCGGAAGTCGCCAAGCCTTTCGATCTGCAACAAGGCCCGCTGCTGCGGGTCAAGTTGCTGCAACTGGCGCCCGATGATCACGTGTTGGTGCTCGTACTGCATCACATCGTCTCCGATGGTGGGTCGATGCAAGTGATGGTCGACGAGCTGGTGCAGTTGTACGTCGCGTACAGCCAGGGTCAGGACTTGCACCTGCCGGGCTTGTCGATCCAATACCCGGACTACGCCCTGTGGCAACGCAGCTGGATGGAAGCCGGTGAAAAAGAGCGTCAGCTGGGCTATTGGCGTGAGCAGTTGGGCGGTGAGCAGCCAGTGCTGGAGTTGCCGCTGGATCACCCGCGCCCGGCAGTGCAGAGCTATCGCGGTGCACGGGTCGAGATTGGCCTGGACGCGGCACTGGTGAACGGTCTCAAGGCGCTGGCCCAGCGCGAAGGCGTGACCCTGTTCATGTTGTTGCTGGCGTCGTTCCAGACCCTGTTGTATCGCTACAGCGGGCAGTCGGATATCCGCGTCGGCGTGCCGATTGCCAACCGCAATCGGGCAGAAACCGAGCGCCTGATCGGCTTCTTCGTCAACACCCAGGTACTCAAGGCCGACATCGACGGGCAAATGACCTTCAGCCAGTTGCTGGCCCAGGTCAAGCAGCGTGCACTGGAGGCCCAGAGTCACCAGGACCTGCCGTTCGAACAGTTGGTGGAAGCCTTGCAGCCCGAGCGCAGCCTGAGCCATAACCCGCTGTTCCAGGTGATGTTCAACCATCAGGCCGAAGGCCGCCGGCCGCGTGGCGAGCAGCAGTTGCCGGGCCTGGGCGTGGAGGCGCTGGAGTGGGACAGCCAGAGCGCACAGTTCGACCTGAGCCTGGATACCCAGGAATCGCCCGAAGGCATCTGGGCGTCGCTGACCTACGCCACCGACCTGTTCGACGCTGCGACTGTGCAGCGTATGGCCGAGCATTGGCAGAGGGTGTTGCGGGCAGTGGTGGGGCGTGCCGGCAATCGTATTGCGCAGCTTGGGATGTTGGTTGATGACGAGCAACGCCGGTTGTTGCAAGACTGGAACCGCAGCACGGCGGCGTTCGAAGACGTCGCGGGTGTACACGGTCTGTTCGAAGCCCAGGTGCGGCAACGGCCCGACGCGATTGCCCTGTGTCTGGGCGGCCAGTCCATCAGCTACGCCGAACTGAATCGCCAGGCCAACCGCCTCGCGCATCACCTGATCGGCCAGGGCATTGGCCCGGAAGTGCTGGTGGGCGTGGCGGTCGAGCGTTCGTTCGACATGGTGGTCAGCCTATTGGCAGTGCTCAAGGCCGGCGGCGCCTATGTGCCGCTGGACCCGCAATACCCGCGTGAACGCCTGTTGCATATGCTTGAAGACAGCGGCGTGCGCCTGGTGCTGACCCAGTCTCATGTGGCGATGCCATTGCCCGAAGGCATGGCGACGGTCGATCTGGCGGATGCGCACCTGGCGTTGTGCCCTGAAAGCGATCCGCAGATAACGGTTTTTTCGCAGAACCTGGCCTATGTGATCTACACCTCCGGCTCCACCGGCAAACCCAAGGGCGTGGCGATCAACCATGCGGCGCTGACTGAGTTTTCCAGCATTGCTGCTGGCTATTCACGGTTGACCTCGGAAGACCGCGTTCTTCAATTCGCTACCCTGAACTTCGACGGTTTTGTTGAACAGCTGTACCCGGCGTTGACCCATGGCGCCACGGTTGTGCTGCGCGGTCCCGAGCTGTGGGACAGTGCGCGGCTGTACGAGGAAATCATCGCCCAGGGCATTACCCTGGCCGACTTGCCGACCGCCTACTGGAACCTGTTCCTGCTCGACTGCCTGGCCGCTGGCCCGCGTGCTTACGGTTCGCTTCGCCAGATCCACATCGGTGGCGAAGCCATGCCGCTGGACGGCCCGGCGCAGTGGCTCAAGGCCGGGCTTGGCCATGTGCGTTTGCTCAATACCTACGGCCCGACGGAGGCCACTGTTGTATCGAGCGTGCTGGACTGCACATCAGGCACCGAACTGATCGGCGCCACCGCCAGCCCGATTGGCCGTTCACTGCCAGGGCGGGCGTTGTATGTGCTGGATCGTGACTTGAACCTGGCGCCGCTGGGCGCCGTGGGCGAGTTGTACATCGGCAGCAGCTGCGGCTTGGCGCGTGCCTATCTGAACCGGGCGTTGCTGACGGCCGAGCGTTTTGTACCGGACCCGTTCGGCGAAACCGGTGAGCGCCTGTACCGCACGGGTGACTTGGCGCGCTACCGCGCTGACGGTGTAATCGAGTACGTCGGCCGGGTCGACCATCAGGTGAAAATCCGTGGTTTTCGTATCGAGCTGGGGGAAATCGAAGCGCTGTTGCTGGCCCAGGACGGCGTACGTGAAACCCTGGTGTTGGCTGCCGACAACCAGTTGGTGGCCTATCTGGTCAGCGAGCAAACCGACGCCGAAGCCCTGAAGTCGACTCTGCGTGAACAACTGCCGGACTACATGGTGCCGGCGCACCTGGTTTTCCTTGAACGCATGCCGCTGAACCCGAATGGCAAACTGGATCGCCAGGCGCTGCCAAAGCCCGATGCCAGCCAATCGCAGCAGCTGTGGGTCGAGCCCGTCACCGAACTGGAGCAACAGGTCGCCGCTGTCTGGGCCGATATCCTGGGCGCCGAGCG
>NZ_CVTP01000007.1:0-1137 GCF_900005865.1 Pseudomonas sp. 58 R 12 | reverse complement strand
TCCATTCAGATCCATCACGGATCATTGCGTTTAGGCGTACCAGCAAAACACGCATACACGCGATGAGTGCCACTTTGGCGCATTTTCCTTTCTCGCGCAGCGCCTTATATCGCGCGGCGAACTCAGGCTGAAACCGGATCACTGACCAACAGGCCATATACAGTGAGCGCCTCGCGGCGAACCTGCCGCCGCTGATATGACGCTTGCCTTTGTGCTTGCCGCTATCGTCGTTGTAGGGCGCAGTGCCGCTCAATGCTGCAATCTGATGTCTACCCACCTCGCCTAGCTCCGGAAGATAGGACATCAAGCTGGCCGCTGTAACAAGTCCTATGCCTTTGACTGAGCACAGAAGGGCTACTTTTTTACGATCCAGACGTTCTGTACTTTGGCGGATCAGGCTTTCCAGCTCCTTCAGCACTTTTTGCAAATAGTCGATATGACTCTGCAGCGCAGGCTTGACCACGTCAGAGGAGGCCGTTTTAAGCCGCCGTTTGTCGTCATCTCTTTGCTGAACAAAGTGCTCTCGCTGTTGGACTAGGGCGCGCAAATCATCCTGCTCGGCGCTGGTAACCCGGCTATCGGGCGATTTGATGACCGCTGCGAACTGCGCAAGAAGGCGTGCATCTATCGGATCGGTTTTGGCTTGTTGCCCCATAGCCCGGGCAAAGCTTTTGGCTCGGCAAGGGTTGATCCGTATGACTTCAAAGCCCGCAGCTTGAAGCGCTTTCATGACTTTGCGCTCGTAACCGCCAGTGGCCTCCAGCAACACTCGACCCACGCGATGCAGGGTTAGCCATCCAATTAACCCAGGAAAATCACTCTGCGAATTGGAACAACTCATCGCTACATCCAGTTGATCAACCCGAATCTCGAGGCTACCGCTGGAGACATCAATACCTGCTGGATAGGAAAACATAGCCAAATCCTCTTACACTCAAGGTGAGAGCGCTCTGGCTTGGCCCACGCTTGTAACTGTTCGAGGTGGGCTCGTTCAACTGTTCGGGCTCAATGACCAGAGTGGAGAGGTGAGTGACAGCATGGGCTCCCACACGTGCTTTAAGCACTTCGGGCATTCAGCTTGTCACTCACCGCTCTCACCTTCAGTTTAAGCCTGGTTCAAGACACAAGCGGGCTTGC
>NZ_CVTP01000008.1:0-499912 GCF_900005865.1 Pseudomonas sp. 58 R 12 | reverse complement strand
CCAAAACCGAGCAAGGTGGTGCACGCGAGGAGCAGGGTGCTGAGTTGCCACAGCCATAGGTGGTTGTCGTCGGGGGCGGTGATGACGGTAGGTGTGGCGGGCGCGTCAACCACCAGGCTCGGGTTGATCGCCACTTGCAGGGTGCGGGCCGGCAGGCTGGTGCGCTCAAGGTGATCTTCGTGGGTGTTCCACCACACCACTTCAACGGCGGGCAGTTCCAGTGCACCTGCGCGGGTGGGCACCAGGGCTTCGCGGTCTTCGCGGCTGCCGATCAGGCCGCGGTCGCTGGTCTGGTTGCCGAGCACCGGTTGGTCCGGGTAGCGGCGCAGGCCGTTGATCTCGGTGCTGGGCAGCGCCGGCAGTTGCGCGCTGGACAGGCCTTCGGCCTTGACCGTGAGGCTGCGGGTCAGGGAGTCGCCGACCTGCACATGCTCAGGCTCCGGGTTCCAGCTTTCGCTCAGGATCAGGCTGCGCGCCGGTAGCCAGGGCGTATCGGCGGGGTACAGCGCCGGCTTGGGCTTGACCACCAGCGGCAGCTCCGCCGAGCTGACGTGGATCAGCTTGCCGGGCTTGGTACCTTGCAGCGTGTTCTCCTGCGGCGGGCGCGACTCCACCAGCGTCGCGCTGAACGTCTGCGCCGGAATCGCCAATGTGCCGCTGTGCTGCGGGTAAATCGCGTAGCGGGTTTCGATCACGCCGTGGCGAATGCTGTTGATCACCTTCTCGTAGGTGCGTGACTCGCCCAATTGCTCGACGCGTGCGTCGGCAATCTGCAACGGCGTGAGGCTGCTGTCGTCATACAGCGACACCGAGTGGTACACGCGCACGGTCAACAGCGCCTGGGCCTGGACGTAGACACTGGTCTGGTCAAGATTGGCCTCGACAAACACCGGCGCCAGTTCGGCGGCTGTGTTCTGGCTGGCGGTTTCTACCACTTGCAGGCTGATCGGCTGGGTCTTGTACTCGCCTACTTGCAGGGGCGGGATGAGCACCGTGCCGTTTTCCTTGGGCAGCAGCGTGATGATCCAGCGTGTGGTGGCGTGGTTATCGCCGCCCAGCGTGGTGAGTTGGTTGATCTGCCGCGTACCGCTCACTTCGAACTGCGCATCCAGCGGCGACAGGTCGGGTTTGCCGAACTGCGTTACATCGCTGGACTCTACCGTGAGCTCCACCGTTTCCCCGGAATTGAGGCGGCTGCGGTCGACGCTGGCGGTCAGGCTCGCCGCCTGGGCGTGGCCTGCCGAGAGTGCGAGCAGGAACAGTAGGGTGGTGCGGCGGCTCATCGAGTCTTGTCCTGATGTTGTTGCTGTTCGTACCAGAATTTGCGGCGCAGCAGTTCGCCGGGGTTGTCCGGGATCTCCCGCAGCCATTGCTCCAGGGCCTGGCGACGTTCACCGTCGAGGCTGGCGTCGGCAGGAAGCAGCGGCGGGGTGGTGGTTTGTTCGTCGCCCAGTTCGCTGCCCGGTACTTCATTGCCTGGGGCGCGCGGCGTATTACCGGCCTGGGTGTCGCCGGTGCCGGCTTCCCCCTGGCCTTGGGATGACTGCTCGCCACCCGTGGTGCTTTGCCCACTCGCGCCCGGTTGCGCAGTTTGGCCGGGTTGGGTGGTTTCGTCATCCTCGTTATCGGCTGGCTTATCGGGTTCGGGCGGCTCTTTTTCCTGCATCAGGGTTTCCACCAGCGCTTTGTTTTTCAGGGCCGGTTGCAAGTCGGGTTGTGCTTCAAGGGCCTGTTCGTAGGCGTCGATGGCGGCCTCCAGCTCACCGGACTTGGCCAGGGCGTTACCCCGATTGTAGTGGGCGTAGGCGTCATTGCCCTCGGCGAAACGCTTGATGGCCTCGGCATAGTTGCCGGCTTCGTAGAGCGCTACGCCCTGCCACTGCGGGTCTTCGAAGTGTTCGGCGGCTTCGGCGGGGCGTTTCTTCTTCAGCAGGTATTGGCCTTGTTGGTCGGGACGCAGCCACAGGTCCTGCAAACCGAAGGCATAGCTGGGTTGCGGCGCGCTCAACAGCAGCAGGGGCAGGCAGAACAACCAGCCACGCCGACCGGCGCAGGCAGCGAGCAGCAACAGCGGCAGGAGCAGCCAGTAACCCTGGTCTGCCCAGGTGTCGAGGTGCAGCAGTTGACCGTCGTTGCGCAAGGTGTGTGGCGGGTCCAGTACACCGAGTTGGCGCAGGTCCTTGTCGTCCAGGCGGGCGGCGCGGTAGCGACCGCCCATTTCGCTGGCGAAGGCCTTGAGCGTCGGGCTGTCCAGGCGTGGCACCAGGATCGCGCCTTGTTCGTCCTTGAGAAACTCGCCACTTTCCTGAGTCACCGGGGTGCCTTCCCGGCTGCCGATACCGAGGATCGACAGGGTCGGCGCCTGGCTACTTTGCAGCAGCAGCCGAATGCCCTGGCGTTCCTGTTTGGACAGCGAAGAGCCAATCAGCACCAGACGACCCTGGCCGAGGCCGCCTTGTTTGAGCAGGCCCAGGGCTTTCTCGACTGCCAGGTCGGCGCGGTGTCCGGGCTCCGGCATGATTGACGGGCGCAGGGCTTCGAGCAGGTTGCGGCTGGTGCCCAGGTCGTCTGACAGCGGCACCAGGGTGTGGGCGCTGCCGGCGTAAACGACGATGGCCGTCTGCGCATCGGTGCGTGCCTGCAATAGGTCATACAGCTTGCGCCGCGCCTGTTCCAGGCGGTTGGGCGGGCTGTCGGTGGCAAGCATTTCCGGGGTCAGCTCCAGCAGCACCACCAAAGGATCGGAGGGTTTCTGGCTGGACTGCTCAACCCTTTGCCAACTGGGCCCAAGCAGCGCGAGCACGGCCAAGAGCCAGGCAATGCCGAGCACCACCCATGGCGATTTGCTTTCGCGCCCGTTGCCACCACTGAGCAACACGGCGTGGAAGGCCGGCGGCAGGATCATCTGCCAACGCCCGGCGCGCTTTTGCCGATGCCACAGGTGCCAGAGCAACCAGCCGAGCAATGGCAGGAGCAACAGCGACCAAGGGCGGAACCAGTGCGGCCACAGGTCGATCATCGACGCCTCCGCAATCGCAGGCGTTTGAGGCGCTGGCGCCATTCCGGGTGCTGTTGCAGGAAAATCCCCTTGCTCGACAATTTGGTGAACCACCGATGCAAGGCGTTGTTCGGCCAGCGTTCCTGGATCACCAGCAACATGCTCAGCACCAACGCCAAGGCCAGCGGCGCGCTGTACAGGGCCAGGGCCGGGCGCGCCTGGGTGGGTTGCTGTTCAACGGGTTCGAGCTTGTCGAGCGTTGCCTTGATCGCTTGCAGCTCTTCGCCATCACGGGCGCGGAAGTACTGGCCGCCCGTAGCCTCGGCGATGGCCTTGAGTGCCGGTTCGTCGAGGTCCAGGCTCGGGTTGACGCCGAGGATACCCAAGGAACCGGTTTGTTCCGGGTCTGCGCCGATGCCGATCGGGTAGATCTTCACACCTTCTTCAGCAGCGAGGCGCGCGGCGGTCAGTGGGTCGATCTGCCCGGCGTTGTTGGCGCCGTCGGTGACCAGGATCAGTACACGGCTCTGCGCCGGGCGCTGACGCAGGCGTTTCAAGGCCAGGCCAATGGCATCGCCAATTGCGGTGTTCTTGCCGGCAATGCCGATGCGCGCTTCATCCAGCCAGGTGCGCACGGTGCGGCGGTCAAAGGTCAGCGGTGCTTGCAGGTAGGCCTGGCTGCCGAACAGGATCAGGCCGACGCGGTCACCTTCACGGCCTTCAAGAAAGTCGCCGAGCAAGTGTTTGACCAGGCTCAAGCGGCTGACGTCCTCGTCTTGCCAGTTCATATCGGGGAAGTCCATGGAGCCGGACACGTCCACCGCCACCAGAAGGTCGCGGCCACTGGCGGCAATCGGCAGCGGCTCGCCAAGCCATTCCGGGCGGGCAGCGGCGGTTAACAACAGCAGCCACAGCACCACAAAGGGCGCTTGCTGGCGCCAGCCGGGCAGGTTGACGCGGGCGCGGCGGCGAGCCAGGCCCTCAAGGTCGCTGAGGTAGCTGACTTTTAACGCCGGCTCGCCGCTGTCGGCTGCCGGCAACACAAGCCGCATCAGCCAGGGCAAGGGCAGCAGGGCGAAGATCCACGGCCAGGCGAACTCAAACATGTTTGCGAATCCAGGTGTCGACGGCTTGGGTCAGGCCGGCGATGGCCTTGTCGTCGAGTTTGCATTCGGGTTTGTAGGCGCCTTCTACCAACACCATCCAGCGTGTGAGGCCCGCGGCGGGGCAGCGGTTGTCGAGGAACGCCAGCCATTTTCGGCCGTTGAGGGTATGGCTCTGGCTGTAGGGATAGTCGTTGCGGCACAGGCGTTTGAGCAGGCCGTTGAGTTGCTGCAACCACGCGCCGGCCGGGGCCCCGTCGTAAGGTTTGGGCATCAGCGCCAGTTCCGCGAGGGCGGCGATGCGCAATGGGTCCAGCGGTTGCTCGGCGCGGGCGATGGGGCGACGGGTTGGCAGAAAGCGTCGCAGTGACCAAAGCCCCCAGCCGAGCAGTGGAATCACCAGCAGCAACAACCACCAGCCCGGCGCAGGCGGCCAAAAGCCGATGGCTGGCGGGGCGATCAGCGGTTGCAGTTGGTCAAGGCTGCTCATTGTTTTTTAACCGGACGTTGCGGGTTGAGGTACTCGCGCAGTTGCTCGACCATTTCGCTCTGGGTGCTCAAGGGCATCAATAAGATGCGCAGCTTCTGGGCGAGCAGCTCCCAGCGGGCGATGCGTGCTTCGGCTTGGGCCTTGTAGGCCTGGCGCAAATCGACGTTCAGCGTATCCAGTTCCAGCTGGGCACCGCGTTCGGCGAAACGCAGCAGCCCGGCGGCGGGCAGAGCGTGGTCCAGCGGATCGGAGATGGGCAACAGCAGCAGGTCGCAGTGCCGCGACAACAGGCTCAATTGCTGCTCGGCACCTTCGGTGAGCGCGCGTTCATCGCAGATCACAATCACCAGGCTGCCGGGGCGCAGCACTTCGCGGCCACGGCGCAGGGCCATGCCCAGGGCATCAGCCTCGGGGCGGCTTTCGGTGTTCAGGCTCTGGTTGACGCGCACCAACCGGTTGAGCAGTTGCAGCAGACTTTGTTTGCTGCGGCGCGGCTTGATTTCGTAGTGCTCGCTATCGCCGAACACCAGCCCACCCACGCGGTCGTTATGCCCCAGCGCCGCCCAGCCGATCAGGCTGGCCGCCTGGGCCGCCAGCACCGATTTGAACATTTGCCCTGAGCCGAAAAACAGCCGGCAGCTTTGCTCGACCATGATGAAGATCGGCCGCTCGCGTTCTTCGTGGAACAGCTTGGTGTGCGGTTCCTGGGTGCGCGCGGTCACGCGCCAGTCGATGGTGCGCACATCGTCGCCGGCCTGGTACACGCGCACCTGGTCGAAGTCGACACCGCGCCCCCGCAGCTTGGAGTGGTGCAGGCCGATCAGCGGGCTGCGCTGGCTCGGCGTGGAAAACAGCTGCACTTCGCGCACACGGTGGCGCATCTCGATCAATTCGCTGAGCGTGACGCGGATTCCATCGCTGGCGTTCATGGGTTTCAAGCGACGGCAACGACGTCAAGAATGCGTTGCACCACGCGGTCCTGGTCAATGCCGGCGGCTTCGGCCTCGAACGACAGAATGATGCGATGGCGCAGCACGTCGAACAGCACCGCCTGGATATCTTCCGGGCTGACGAAGTCGCGACCGGCCAGCCAGGCATGGGCGCGGGCGCAGCGGTCGAGGGCGATGGAGCCGCGTGGGCTGGCGCCATAGGCGATCCACTCGGCCATCTCCGGGTCGAACTTGGCTGGAGTGCGCGTGGCCATCACCAGTTGCACCAGGTATTCCTCCACTGCATCGGCCATGTACAAACCGAGGATTTCCTTGCGCGCGGCGAAGATCGCCTGTTGGCTGACGCGGCGCTCAGGCTTGGTTTCGCCGTTCAGCGCTTCGCCACGCGCTTGTTGCAGGATGCGTCGTTCGACTGCGGCGTCGGGGAAGCCGATCTTGACGTGCATCAGGAAGCGGTCGAGCTGGGCTTCGGGCAGCGGGTAGGTGCCTTCCTGCTCAATGGGGTTTTGCGTGGCCATCACCAGGAACAGCGGCGACAGGTCATAGGTGCTGCGTCCGACGCTGACCTGGCGCTCGGCCATGGCTTCCAGCAACGCCGATTGCACCTTGGCCGGTGCGCGGTTGATTTCGTCGGCCAGCACCAGGTTGTGGAAGATCGGCCCCTGTTGAAACACGAAGCTGCCGGTTTCCGGGCGATAGATCTCAGTGCCGGTGATGTCGGCGGGCAACAGGTCGGGGGTGAACTGGATACGATGGAACTGCGCTTCGATACCTTCGGCCAGCTCTTTGATGGCCTTGGTCTTGGCCAAGCCCGGCGCGCCTTCTACCAGCATATGGCCGTCAGCGAGCAAGGCGATCAGCAGGCGATCGATGAGTTTTTCCTGGCCGAGAATCTGCGTAGAAAGAAAGGTTCGCAGCGCAAGCAGCGCTTCACGATGTTCCATCGATGACGGTTCCTGGAGAGATGAGCCTGAGTGCCGTGAAAAAAGCGTCGGGCTTGGGGGGCTTACTTTAATGCATAGCAGGGGGTGGCGACTAACGGCGTGACGGGTATTTTTCGGAAAACTTGTAGGAATTTTGTGTGTGGCGCACCAATTCTGTTGAGCACACCGTTCATGTGGGAGCTGGCTTGCCTGCGATGCAGGCGACTCGGTGTGTCAGCCAGACCGGGTTGATGCCATCGCACCATTGGTATCTACCTATCAGGAGCGAGCCCTCTGCGTAGCAGCTGTCGAGCCCCGGCGAGGCTGCGTTTGCGGCTTGTCTGACACACCGCTGACGCAGCCTCGCCGGGGCTCGACAGCTGCTACGCACGTTCACTTTGAAGATGTGTAGAGGGTTACGACCAGCTCCCACAGTTGATCGTTGGTGCAGTTTAAATTCGGGTGAAAGTGCCGGTGCCTTTGAGGATGTTCTGCAGGGTTTCTTCAACTTCGGCCATGTCCGACGCGGCCGTGGCATGGGTGATCTGCAGCTGATCCTTACCACCCAGCGCGTCGGCATCGCCGGCGGCGACTTCTACCAGCACGGTCGTCTCACTCAGCGTGACCTTCAACCCATCCAGGGTCGACGGCTCGTAATCCCAGGTCAGTTCGACTTCGTCTTCATCGGGGTAACGGGTGAGCATGAACATCTCGCCGTTCTTGCCGTGGCAGCAGAGCATGGCCATGTTGTCTTCTTCGTCGTCGCACGGGGTGACCATCAGGGCGTCGGTTTTCAGCTGCAGCATGGGGAATCCTGTCTGGGGTAGGGCGTGATGGGGGCAATTGTGCCATTGCGACGAATTTTGTGCTGCATCCTGTGTCAGACCCCGTGCATGACCTGGCGGGCTGAATCAGTCATTTCTGGTACTCGGAGGATTGAAAAACGCCGGTTTTTCTACCTGGAAATCCGGGTTGCCCAAGTCGCAACCCCGAGCCTGCTTACCGATGACCGAATATGTCGCAGCGTCGCAAGCAGCTGTCTTCCTACACTCGTTAAGCTGCGCAACGGATGTGCACGTGCCAGGCGCTTGACCTGCCCGTCGTACCGTCACCCGGCAAGGTGCGCATCTTATGGAAGTTGTATGTGACCTCATTGTCTTGTCCAGCTTCACCCACCTGTCACTCTGATTCGTTTATGGTGTTTCCAGAATTACCAGCGAACAGAGCTGACGGTCTCCCCGCAAGGGGATAACACGCGACGCTTCCATCAATAACAAGCCCAAGCGGAGTACCACAGATGGCGTTCTTCACCGCAGCCAGCAAGGCCGACTTCCAGCATCAACTGCAAGCGGCACTGGCCCAGCACATCAGTGAACAGGCACTGCCACAAGTGGCGCTGTTTGCTGAACAATTCTTCGGCATCATTTCCCTGGACGAACTGACCCAGCGTCGCCTTTCCGACCTGGCCGGCTGCACCCTCTCTGCGTGGCGCCTGCTTGAGCGCTTTGACCACACCCAACCGCAGGTGCGGGTCTACAACCCCGATTATGAACGTCATGGCTGGCAGTCGACCCACACCGCGGTCGAAGTGCTGCACCATGACTTGCCTTTCCTGGTGGACTCGGTCCGTACTGAACTGAACCGCCGTGGCTACAGCATCCACACCTTGCAAACCACCGTGCTCAGCGTACGTCGTGGTGCCAAGGGTGAGCTGCTGGAAATCCTGCCGAAAGGCACCCAGGGCGAAGGCATCCAGCAAGAATCGCTGATGTACCTGGAAATCGACCGCTGCGCCAACGCCGCCGAACTGAACGTGCTGAGCAAAGAGCTTGAGCAGGTGCTGGGCGAAGTGCGCGTGGCCGTGGCTGATTTCGAACCGATGAAAGCCAAGGTCCAGGACCTGCTGGCCGGTATCGACGCCAGCCAGTTCAGCATCGACGGCGAAGAAAAAGCCGAGATCAAGAACTTCCTGGAATGGCTGGTGGGCAACCACTTCACCTTCCTCGGCTATGAAGAGTTTGTGGTACGTGACGAGGCGGATGGCGGTCATATCGAATATGACGCCGATTCGTTCCTCGGTCTGACCAAACTGCTGCGCGCCGGTCTCACCGCCGACGACCTGCGCATCGAAGACTATGCCGTGGCCTACCTGCGTGAACCGACCGTGCTGTCGTTCGCCAAGGCTGCGCACCCGAGCCGCGTGCACCGCCCGGCGTATCCGGACTACGTGTCGATCCGTGAGATCAGCGCCGACGGCAAGGTCATCAAGGAACACCGTTTCATGGGCCTGTACACGTCCTCGGTGTATGGCGAAAGCGTGCGGGTCATTCCTTATATCCGTCGCAAGGTCGCGGAAATCGAACGCCGTTCCGGCTTCCAGCCCAAGGCTCACCTGGGCAAGGAGCTTTCTCAAGTCGTTGAGGTGCTGCCGCGTGATGACCTGTTCCAGACGCCGGTCGACGAGCTGTTCAGCACCGTGATGTCGATCGTGCAGATCCAGGAACGCAACAAGATCCGCGTGTTCCTGCGCAAAGACCCGTACGGTCGTTTCTGCTACTGCCTGGCTTATGTGCCGCGCGACATCTATTCCACCGAAGTGCGTCAGAAAATCCAGCAGGTACTGATGGATCGGCTGAAAGCCTCGGATTGCGAATTCTGGACCTTCTTCTCCGAGTCCGTGCTGGCGCGCGTGCAACTGATTCTGCGGGTTGACCCGAAGAACCGCCTGGACATCGACCCGCTGCAACTGGAAAAAGAAGTGGTGCAAGCCTGCCGCAGCTGGCAGGACGACTACGCCAGCCTGGTGGTGGAGAGCTTCGGTGAAGCCCACGGCACCAACGTGCTGGCCGACTTCCCCAAAGGCTTCCCGGCCGGCTACCGTGAGCGTTTTGCCGCACATTCGGCCGTGGTCGACATGCAGCACCTGCTCAGCCTCACCGAAGCCAACCCACTGGTAATGAGCTTCTACCAGCCGCTGGGCCAGGTTTCCGGCCAACGCGAGCTGCATTGCAAGCTCTACCATGCCGACACCCCGCTGGCGCTGTCCGACGTGCTGCCGATCCTGGAAAACCTCGGCCTGCGCGTGCTGGGTGAGTTCCCGTATCGCCTGCGCCACGCCAATGGTCGTGAGTTCTGGATCCATGACTTCGCGTTCATCGCCGCAGAAGGCGTGAACCTGGACATCCAGCAGCTCAACGACACCCTGCAGGACGCGTTCGTGCATATCGTGCATGGCGACGCCGAGAACGATGCGTTCAACCGCCTGGTACTGACTGCCGGCCTGCCTTGGCGTGACGTGGCCTTGCTGCGTGCCTACGCCCGTTACCTGAAGCAGATCCGCCTGGGCTTTGACCTGGGTTACATCGCCAGCACCCTGAACAACCACACCGACATCGCTCGCGAGTTGACCCGGTTGTTCAAGACCCGTTTCTACCTGGCGCGCAAACTCACCGCCGAAGACCTGGAAGACAAGCAGCAACGCCTGGAACAAGCGATCCTCACCGCACTGGACGATGTTCAGGTGCTCAACGAAGACCGCATCCTGCGTCGCTACCTGGACCTGATCAAGGCCACCCTGCGTACCAACTTCTACCAAACCGACGCCAACGGTCAGAACAAGTCGTACTTCAGCTTCAAGTTCAACCCGCACGCGATTCCTGAGCTGCCTAAGCCAGTGCCGAAGTTTGAGATCTTCGTGTACTCGCCACGGGTTGAAGGTGTGCACCTGCGCTTCGGCAACGTCGCGCGTGGCGGTTTGCGCTGGTCCGACCGTGAAGAAGACTTCCGTACCGAAGTGCTTGGCCTGGTAAAAGCCCAGCAAGTGAAGAACTCGGTCATCGTGCCAGTGGGTGCGAAGGGCGGCTTCCTGCCGCGTCGCCTGCCACTGGGCGGCAGCCGGGACGAGATCGCGGCCGAAGGCATCGCCTGCTACCGCATCTTCATTTCCGGCCTGTTGGACATCACCGACAACCTGAAAGACGGCGCCCTGGTACCGCCGGCCAACGTTGTGCGCCATGACGACGATGACCCGTACCTGGTGGTGGCTGCGGACAAGGGCACTGCGACCTTCTCCGACATCGCCAACGGCATCGCCATCGACTACGGCTTCTGGCTGGGCGATGCGTTTGCTTCCGGTGGTTCCGCCGGTTACGACCACAAGAAAATGGGCATCACCGCCAAGGGCGCGTGGGTCGGTGTGCAGCGTCACTTCCGTGAGCGCGGCATCAATGTGCAGGAAGACAGCATCACGGTTGTGGGCGTCGGCGACATGGCCGGTGACGTGTTTGGTAACGGCCTGTTGATGTCCGACAAGCTGCAACTGGTCGCGGCCTTCAACCACCTGCATATCTTCATCGATCCAAACCCGAACCCGGCCACCAGCTTCGTCGAGCGCCAGCGCATGTTCGAGCTGCCGCGTTCGGCCTGGACCGACTACGACACCAGCATCATGTCCGAAGGCGGCGGTATCTTCTCGCGCAGCGCGAAGAGCATTGCCATCTCGCCACAGATGAAAGAGCGCTTCGACATCGCGGCCGACAAGCTGACCCCGACCGAACTGCTGAACGCCTTGCTCAAAGCGCCGGTAGACCTGTTGTGGAACGGCGGTATCGGCACCTACGTCAAGGCCAGCACCGAAAGCCACGCCGATGTGGGCGACAAGGCCAACGACGCACTGCGCGTCAATGGCAACGAGCTGCGCTGCAAAGTGGTAGGCGAGGGCGGTAACCTCGGCATGACCCAGCTGGGTCGTGTGGAATTCGGCCTCAATGGCGGCGGTTCCAACACCGACTTCATCGACAACGCCGGTGGCGTGGACTGCTCCGACCACGAAGTGAACATCAAGATCCTGCTCAACGAAGTGGTGCAGGCCGGTGACATGACCGACAAGCAGCGCAACCAGTTGCTGGCGAGCATGACCGACGAAGTCGGCAACCTGGTGTTGGGCAACAACTACAAGCAGACCCAGGCCCTGTCCCTGGCGGCGCGCCGTGCCTACGAGCGTGCCGCCGAGTACAAACGCCTGATGAGCGACCTGGAAGGCCGTGGCAAGTTGGACCGCGCCATCGAGTACCTGCCGACCGAGGAGCAGCTTGTCGAGCGCGCCGCGAATGGCAAGGGCCTGACCCGTCCGGAGCTGTCGGTGCTGATCTCGTACAGCAAGATCGACCTCAAGGAAGCGCTGCTCAAGTCGCTGGTGCCGGATGACGAGTACCTCACCCGTGACATGGAGACCGCGTTCCCACCGAGCCTGGTGGCCAAGTTCGGAGAGGCCATGCGTCGCCACCGTCTAAAGCGCGAGATTGTCAGCACCCAGATCGCCAACGACCTGGTCAACCACATGGGCATCACCTTCGTGCAACGACTCAAGGAGTCGACGGGCATGAGCCCGGCGAATGTGGCGGGTGCTTATGTGATCGTGCGTGACATCTTCCACCTCCCGCATTGGTTCCGCCAGATCGAAGCCCTGGACCACCAGGTGTCGGCTGACGTGCAACTGGAATTGATGGATGAGCTGATGCGCCTGGGTCGGCGCGCCACGCGCTGGTTCCTGCGCAGCCGTCGCAACGAGCAGGACGCTGGTCGTGACACCGCGCACTTTGGTCCGCACCTGGCGGCGTTGGGCCTCAAGCTCGACGAACTGCTGGAAGGCCCGACTCGCGAAGGCTGGCAGAACCGTTACCAGGCCTACACCGAAGCCGGTGTTCCTGAGCTGTTGGCACGCATGGTTGCAGGTACTACCCACCTGTACACCTTGCTGCCGATCATCGAAGCCGCCGATGTAACGGGGCACGACGCCGCTGAAGTGGCCAAGGCCTACTTCGCCGTCGGCAGCGCCCTGGACTTGCCATGGTACCTGCAGCAGATCAGCGATTTGCCAGTGGCCAACAACTGGCAGGCCCAGGCCCGCGAAGCCTTCCGTGATGACGTGGACTGGCAGCAACGCGCGATCACCATCTCCGTCCTGCAAATGGCCGACGCGCCACAAGACATGGAAGCCCGCGTGGCCCTGTGGCTTGAGCAGCACAAGGACATGGCCGAGCGTTGGGTGGCGATGATGGTTGAGATTCGTGCCGCTGTGGGCACGGACTACGCCATGTATGCAGTGGCCAACCGTGAGTTGCTGGACCTGGCGTTGAGTGGTCAGTCGGTGCTGCAACCGGCTTGATCAAGCGGTAAAACAAAAGCCCCCGTATCGTGAGATTCGGGGGCTTTTTGTTGGAACACCTTCTGACAAACGATGCAGGGCAACTGTGGGAGCAGGCAAGCCAGCTCCCACATTTTGATCTCCATCTACCTTGGGGTCAGTGGTGCTTCAGTAATTTAGTTTCCAGGTGGTCCAGATGCTGGGTCATCAGCGCCACCGCGGTAGTTGAGTCACGCTGCTCCACTGCATCCACAATCGCCGCATGTTCCTGCCACGCGCAATACGTGCAGGCTTTTGCTTCGTATTGGGCAATGATCAACGACGTCAGCGGCACCAAACTGTTAAGGAACTGCGCCAGCGGTGCATTGCGCGCCATCGCTGCCAATTGCAGATGAAACTCTCCCGACAGCCGAATCGCCGGCCCACGCTGGTCGCGCTCGATGCACTCGCGCTCGCGGGTAATCAGCTCGCGTAACTGGCGTACCTGGGTCGGTGTGGCGTGCGCGCAGGCCAGTTGCACCACGGTTATTTCAGTCAGGCGCCGTGCTTCGAGAATTTGCCGGGTTTGCTGCGGGTCCGGCGCGGCGACCTGGGCCCGTTGGTTGGGGCGCAGGATGATCACTTGTTGATGGGACAGTTTTGCCAGGACCCGGCGAATCACACTGCGGCTCACGCCAAAGATTTCGCCCAGGCCTTCTTCGGTAAAACGACTGGCCGGGGCAATGCGTTGTTCGAGGATGGCGTCGAACAGCTGCGGGTAGATGTCGTCCACCGAAGGCTTTTTACCGGCGACCAGGCGCAGGGCAGGGAGGATGGGATCGCGTTGCAGCGCGTGAGCGGTCATGGCCTGTCTCCAGAAAGTCAGCTGCCCAGATGGTCGTCCGGGATGTTCAAACGAATGCCCATGCGCAGGCCTTCCTGAAGGATGTGCCGACGCATTTCCGCACTGGCCAGGGCGCTGTTTTTGTTGCGGATGGCGCGCACCACGGCCTCGTTCTCTCGCAGGCGCTCCGCCAGGTGCTCGGGCGAGTTGCGCAGCACTTGGGCGCTTTGCTTGAGGGCATTGCTGGTTTGCTGCACCACGTTCTGGAAGATCGGGTTGGAGGTCAGGGCGAACAGTTCTTCATGGAAGTCGATGTAGGCGTTCATGCCGGCTTCGGCGTCGCCGGCGTCGAGGGCTTCGCGCATGTCCATCAAGGTCAGGCGCAATTGGCCGACCTCTTTGCTGCTGATGGATTGGGCCACCAGGCCGACGATGAAGGGTTCAAGGGTGTAGCGCAGTTGCAGGATATCTTCCAGGCTGGCGTCGGCCACGGCGTCGCTGGATTGCGGCTCGCTGACGCTGGTCTCCAGCACCACCACGCCTTTGCCGGGCATGGAGCGCACCAGGCCAAGGGTTTCCAGGACGATCACGGCTTCGCGCAGGCTGGGGCGGCTGATGCCCATTTGTTCGGCCAGTTCGCGCTGGCCGGGGAGCATTTCGCCGCGTCGCCACTGGCCCCGCTTGAGTGCGGCGCGCAGTTTTTCTACGACTGAATTGACGACGGTTGAGGTGCTGATCACGTCGTACACTCCTTTAAGTTGCAAATACAATAATTAAACTGGCGTTGAGCCAATGTGGGAGGCTGGCAAGCCAGCTCCCACATTTGAACCGTGTCGCTTGCTCAGAACTCCTGATGCGCCGGCAGCACCGGTTTCTTCGCCTGGAAGGCGTAGCCTTGGTGACCATCGAGGACCTTGTTGGCACGCTGGATATCGATGTCTTTCTCCCAGCGGGCAATGGCCACGGTGGCGACGCAGTTGCCGATCAGGTTGGTCAATGCACGGCCGATGCCCATGAACCAATCCACCGCCAGCACCAGCACCAGGCCCACCACCGGAATCGCCGGGATCGCCGTAAGCGTGGCCGCCAGAATCACCAGGGCCGACCCTGGAATGCCGTGGGCACCCTTGGAGGTAATCAGCGACACCAGCAAGATGGTCATCAGGTCGGTCATCGACAGCGGTGTACCGGTGGCATTGGCGATAAACACGATGGCCAGGGTCAGGTAGATCGAAAAGCCATCGAGGTTGAACGAATACCCGGTTGGAATCACCAGGCCGACGGTGGAACTGCCAATACCCAGGTGCTCAAGTTTACGCATGACCTGCGGCAGCACGGCGTCGGAAGAGGCGGTGCCCATGACAATCAGCAGTTCTTCACGCAGGTACTTGAGCAGCGGCCACATGCGCAGCCCCGACACGCGCATCACCAGGCCGAGAATCAGCGCGACGAAAGCGAAGCAGGTCAGGTAGAACAGGCCCACCAGGCTGCCCAGATGTTGCAGCGAGTCCAGGCCGTAGGTGCTGGTGGTGAAGGCGATCGCGCCGAATACGCCGATGGGCGCCAGGCGCACGATCATGCCCATGATGCGGAAAATCACGTGGCTCAGTTCATTGATCAGCCGCGTGATGCCGGAGGCCGCTTCGCCCACCAGGTTCAGCGCACTGCCGAACAGCACCGAGAACAGCAGCACCTGCAACACGTTGTTCTCGGCGAAAGCGCCGATCACCGAGTTGGGGATCAGGTCCATCAGGAATTGGCTGGTGCCCTTGATGTGCTGGCCCTTGTCGGCCAGTTCATTGAGGCCGGCGGAGGAGAGCTGTTCCAGGTGGATATTGGCGCCAGTGCCGATACCGGTGCTGAAGGCCATGATCAGGCCGATCACCAGGGCGATGGTGGTCAGCACTTCAAAGTAGATCACCGACTTGAGGCCAATGCGCCCGACTTTCTTCAGGTCGCCGGCGCCGGAGATGCCGCTGACCACCACGCAGAACACGATCAGGCCGATCAGCATCTTGATCAGCTTGATAAAGCCGTCGCCCAAGGGTTTGAGTTGCGAGGAGAATTCGGGAAGGGCCAGGCCGCAGATTATGCCTAACATCAGGCCGATCACGACTTGCAGGAAAATCGAACGCGAGCACCATCTGAGCATGGGAGGGATCTCTATTCGGTGCCCTGGTGGTTCCAGGGCTTAATTGTTGTGGTCATACCGGTAAGTCCAGTGCGGGGCCAGTCTAGGCCAGGTATTTTTGAAATAACAAGTCATTATTTGCCGGTTGACGGGTCCCGGTCTGACCAGTTGGTCGGTGAGGGCGATGCTTGAGCGGTTGGCGGGGTGGGATTTTTTTCGCTTATCATCCGCCGCTCGGCCTATGAGGTGATAGATGGACCAGCCAGGACTGACCACCGACGAAACCGGGCGCACCCATTGCACCTGGCGCACCGCAGCGCCGGAATACCCGCATTACCACGACTGTGAGTGGGGCGTGCCGGTAGCGGATGACATCCAGCTGTACGAGAAGATCTGCCTGGAAGGTTTTCAGGCAGGCATGGCCTGGATCACCATCCTGCGCAAACGCGAGCAGTTTCGCGCGGCGTTCGAAGGTTTTGATTTTCGCCGGGTGGCGCAGTACGGCGAGTCGGATATCGAGCGGCTGATGCAGGACCCGGGCATCGTGCGTAATCGCGCGAAGATCGTGTCCACCCTCAACAATGCGCGCAGGGCATGTGAGTTGGTGGAGGAGGCCGGCTCGCTGGCACGGTGGTTGTGGGCGTTTGAGCCCGCTGACGATGAACGCCCGGCCTTGGTAGACATGGCTTACTGGACGGGTAACCCCACCTCACCGGCTTCCGAACGTTTGTCGAAAGCCCTGAAGAAGCGGGGTTGGACGTTTGTCGGCCCGACCACGATGTATGCGCTGATGCAGGCGATGGGGATGGTTAATGATCATCTGGAAGGCTGCTACTGCCGGCCGCGAATTGAAACGCTGCGGCGGCAGTTCAAGCGGCCCTGAATCCCTGCTCCCACAGGGGGGTGGTGGTGTGGCTGATTAGTGTGGAAGGGGTGTCAGCACCTCAGCCTTGTCATCCAACACCATCACCACCAGCAACTTGGCCGGTTTTGTCTGGCTGGCATTGCTCGATTCAAAGTGCCGCGAACCCGCCGGTTCGTAGAACGACTCACCCACTGTGTAGGTCTTCGCCTTCTCCTCATTCACCCGCGAAGTCACCGCGCCCTCCAGCACGTAAGCCACGGCGGTGCCGGTGTGGCTATGGGGCACAGTGGCCTGGCCGGGGGCATAATCGACGGTGAGCAGGATGGTTTTCTTGCCGGGCACATTGGTCAGCGCGTGCTCTTGCAGAACCTTGATCGATTCCTGGTTGTAAACCGGTTCGTGTGCAAAGGCGGTGAGCGAGGTGAACATCAGCGCGCTGGCGAGCAGTCGTTTCATGGCGAGGTTTCCAAGTCATTCGAGACCTCTTCACCCTACGCCGCAGCGCCTGGGTGACCAATGACCAATCCAGCGGAAAACCGCCTAGCCAATCTGCTGGAGAATATCGCGGACCTTGTCCAGCGCCGGGTCGATGTCCAGGGTTTCGATGGCGCCGAAGCCGATGATCAGGCCAGGACGTACCGGAGCGTCGTGGAAGAACACATCCAGGGGGTACAGACCCACTTCGACCTGCCGCGCCAGCTCCATCAGCAGCGGGATGTTGACCGGCACCTTGCACAATGCAGCCATGTGGAACCCGGCCACGGTCGGCACGGCGTCGAACCACGGCGACAAATCCCCCGCCAAGCGCTGCAGGATGCGCTCGCGGCGCCCGGCATAGACCGTGTGGCAGCGGCGGATATGCTTGAGCAGGTAGCCTTCGCTGATGAATTTGGCCAATGCCCATTGCGGCAGCGTCGAGCTGTGCTGGTCGGTCAATTGCTTGGCTTTGAGCACCGCGCCATGAATCGCCGGTGGCAGCACCGCGTAGCCCAGGCGTAGCTCGGGCAGCAAAGTTTTCGAGAAGGTGCCGACGTAGGTCACCAGGCCGCGGGTGTCCATGCTTTGCAGGGAGTCGGTAGGGCGCCCCTCGTAGCGGAACTCGCTGTCGTAGTCGTCCTCGATAATGATCGCGCCCAGCTCTAGCGCCCGCGCCAGCAAGGCTTCACGGCGTGGCGGGCTCATGGGCATGCCAAGGGGGAACTGGTGTGAGGGCGTCACGTAGATCAGCCGCGTGCCGTCGGGAATCTGGTCGACGCGAATGCCCTGTGCATCCACCGGCACACTGGCAACGTTGGCGCCCATTGCCATGAACAACTGGCGTGCGGGGCTGTAGCCGGGGTCTTCCATGGCGACAATGCTGCCCGGTTCCAGCACCACGCGTGCGATCAAATCCAGCGCCTGCTGTGCGCCGTTGGTGACGATGATGTCGCTGTCGCGGCATTTCACGCCGCGCGAGAACGCGATATGCCCGGCGATTGCACTGCGCAACGCAGGCAAGCCTTCGGGTTGGCTGTAGAACCCACTGTTCTGGGCAATCCGGCGCAGCGCGTCCTGGGTGCAGCGCCGCCATTCATCCTGGGGGAACTGGTTGCGGCTGGTGGCACCGCCGATAAATTCGTAACGCAGCGT
This sequence comes from Pseudomonas sp. 58 R 12, assembly GCF_900005865.1. Taxonomy (NCBI): domain Bacteria; kingdom Pseudomonadati; phylum Pseudomonadota; class Gammaproteobacteria; order Pseudomonadales; family Pseudomonadaceae; genus Pseudomonas; species Pseudomonas sp. 58 R 12. The sequence goes on along the minus strand of NZ_CVTP01000008.1, from coordinate 481,855 downwards.
GCTGTCGCGCGTGGGGTGGCGCATGGGCGAGGGCAGCGACTGCCACTTCGCCAGGTTGGCGGCGCAGGCCAGGTCGGTGGCGGTTTGCAGGCGTTCGGACTGCGGTGCGCGGGCGTTGACGAAGGTGCCACGGCCCGTCTTGCCGACCAGCAGGCCTTCGTAGGTGAGGGTGGCGTAGGTGTCGGACACGGTCTTGCGCGATATGCCCAGTTGCTCGGCAAGCAAGCGGCTGGGCGGCAATTGCGCGCCAGCGGCCAGGCGTCCGGAGCCGATGGCTTCGTGCAGCTGTTGGTACAACTGTTCGGCCAGATCCTTGCGGCCGTTGATCACAACGTGCAGTTCCATGTCTTATCCCGGGCATTCACTCTTTGCCAAGATTACGCGCCTGCGTGACAGGCTCAAAATGGTCTGCGCATAAACCGGCTGATTGGCTATAGGGCTTATGCCTTGCGGACTCTAGGCTGGTTTGTCATTGCGCCCTACGCCAGAGAACCGTTCCATGGAACCTCGCCTCGATTACTACACCGCCTCGCCGCAAGCGCTCAAGGGCATGCTGATGCTGGAGGCGACAACCTTTGGTTTGTCCATCGAAAAGCCCTTGCTGGAGCTGATCAAGATTCGTGTCTCGCAGCTCAACGGCTGTGGGTTTTGCACAGACATGCACTCAATGGCGGCGCGCCAGCGCGGCGAAACCGAGCGACGCTTGTTCGCGTTGTGCGTATGGCGTGACTCGCCGTTTTTCACGGCACGGGAAAAGGCGGCACTCGCCTGGAGTGAATCGGTGGCGACGCTGCCGACCTCGACGGTATCGGATGAGTTGTACGCGGCTGTACGCTTGGAATTCAGTGAGCAGGAGCTGGTGGACCTGACCATGGCGGTGTCCAGCATCAGTGGCTGGAACCGCCTGGCGGTGAGCTTTCGGCAGCAGCCGCCGAATGCTTGAATGTGCCAGCTCCCACATAGAGTGCGGCTTTCAGGACAGGAAACCGCCATCCACATTCAGCGACACACCCGTGGTGTAGCTGGATGCATCGCTGGCCAGGAACAGCACCGCGCCGGCCATCTCGCTTGGATCCGCCACACGCTTGAGGGGGATCTGCGCCAGGGCCATTTTCAGGATTGCGTCATTCTTCACCAGGGCCGAGGCGAACTTGGTGTCGGTGAGGCCCGGCAACAGGGCGTTGCAACGAATGCCGAACTCGGCGCATTCCTTGGCGAACACCTTGGTCATGTTGATCACAGCGGCCTTGGTCACCGAATAGATGCCCTGGAACACACCCGGCGAAATCCCGTTGATCGACGCCACGTTGATGATGCTGCCGCCGCCGTTTTCGCGCATCAGCTTGCCGGCTTCCACCGACATGAAGAAATAGCCACGGATGTTCACGTCAACGGTCTTCTGGAACGCACCGAGATCGGTGTCCAGCACGTTGCAGAATTGCGGGTTGGTCGCAGCGTTGTTCACCAGGATATCCAGGCGACCAAACTGTTCGCGAATGCCGGCGAACACTTGGGTGATCTGCTCCATCTCGCCGATGTGGCAGGCCACGGCGGTGGCCTTGCCGCCGTCGGCGATGATTGCATCAGCCACGTGCTGGCAGCCTTCCAGCTTGCGGCTGGAAACGATCACGTGAGCGCCTTGTTGGGCCAGCAACTTGGCGATCGCTTCACCGATGCCACGGCTGGCGCCGGAAACGAATGCGATCTTGCCATCGAGGTCGAACAGGTTGGTCTTGGACATGAGGGTTCCTTAGAGGGCTGATTTACCGATGACATTCAGGCTCATTTGCTCCAGCAGCTTGTTCATTTGAATGAACTGCGCAAAGCGTTTGTCCTGGGTCTGGCCATGGAAGAAGCGGTAGTAGATCTGCTGCACGATACCGGCCAGGCGGAACAGGCCGTAGGTGTAGTAGAAGTCGAAATTGTCGATCTGCAGGCCCGCGCGTTCAGCGTAGTAATCGACGAACTGGCGGCGGGTGAGCATGCCGGGGGCGTTGCTTGGCTGACGGCGCATCAGTTGCACCGGCGCAGGGTCAGCGGCTTCGATCCAGTAGGCGAGGGTGTTGCCCAGGTCCATCAGCGGGTCGCCGAGGGTGGTCAGTTCCCAGTCCAGCACGCCGATGATCTGCATCGGATTATGCGGGTCAAGAATCACGTTGTCGAAGCGGTAGTCGTTATGCACGATGCTTGACGTCGGGTGGTCGGCGGGCATTTTTTCATTCAGCCAGGCGCGTACCGCATCCCAGCGTGGCGCGTCGGGGGTCAGAGCCTTTTCGTAGCGATCGCTCCAGCCACGGATCTGGCGTTCAACGTAGCCTTCGGGTTTGCCCAAATCCGCCAGGCCGCAGGCGCTGTAGTCCACCTGATGCAGTTCAACGAATTTGTCGATAAAGCTCTTGCACAGCGCCTCGGTCTTGGCGGCATCCAGGCCCAGCTCGGCCGGCAGGTCGGAGCGCAGGATGATGCCGTTGACGCGCTCCATCACGTAGAACTCGGCACCGATCACCGATTCGTCGGTGCAATGCACGTAGGCCTTGGGGCAGTAGGGAAAGCCGTCTTTGAGCTGGTTGAGAATGCGGTATTCGCGGCCCATGTCATGGGCGGACTTGGCTTTGTGCCCAAACGGTGGGCGACGTAGCACGAACTCCTGACCGGGGTATTCCAACAGGTAGGTCAGGTTGGACGCGCCACCTGGGAACTGGCTGATCGTAGGCGTGCCGCTCAAGCCCGGGATGTGAGCCTTGAGGTAGGGATCGATCAGGCTGGCATCAAGTTCTTCACCTGGGCGAATCTGGGTCGATTGGTCGTTCAGCGCCATGCTTATCCCTTCTGCTTATTCTAAAGGCCTTGGACTATTTCCTAATCTAATGCGCACCACCGCCCAGCGACAAGGTCGGGGCGGCTTAATAGGTTAGCGTGTTGGACGATGATCAGCGTGCCTGATCGGTCATTTATTGGGCGGGGGCAGGGCGACCGGCGTGAGCACCGGACGCCCGGCGAAGTATTCCACCAGGTTGTCGGCCACGCGTTGCACGGTGTCATGGGCGGCTTCCGGCGAGAGGCCCGCGACATGGGAGGTGAGCACGGTGTTGCCGAGTTTTTTGAGCGCGTCGGGCACCTTGGGCTCGTCGTCGAACACATCCAGCGCGGCGCCGCCGATGCGGCGTTGCTCCAGGGCGGCGACCAGGTCGGCGGTGACCACCACGCTGCCACGGCCGATGTTGACCAGATAGCCATTCGGCCCCAGCGCGTCCAGGGCATGGCGATCGATCAGGTGGCGGGTGCTGGCGCCGCCGGGGGTGGCCAGGATCAGGAAGTCCGAGGTGCGCGCCAGTTCCACGGCGGTTGCGCAGTAGGTGTAGTCCACGTCGTCGCGCGGCTGGCGGTTGTGATAACTCACCTCCATGCCGAATCCCAGGGCGGCACGCTTGGCGATCTCCAGGCCCACCGCACCGAGTCCAAGAATGCCCAGCTGCTTGCCGCCCAGCGACGGGCGCATCACTTTCGGCCATTCATGACGGCGCACGGCTGCGTCGGTCTGAGGGATGCCGCGCACCAGCGACAGCAGCAACGCCATGGCGTGATCGGCCACCGACGGCGCATTCACTCCGGCGCCATTGGTGACGACGATTCCGCGATTGCTGGCGGCCTGCAGGTCAACATGCTCATAGCCGGCGCCGATTACGCAGATTATTTCCAGCAGCGGCAGGGCGGCGATTTCCTCGGCGTACAAACCCAGCGGGCCACGGGTCAGTACGGCGTTGATCTGGCTGCCATGGGCTTTGATGGCTTCGGCGCGTTCGGTGGGCGTCGGCGCCAGGATCACGTGAAAGTCATTGCTCTCGATGATGGGCAGGTATTCGTTGATGGTTTCTACCAGGACCAGAACGGTGGCGGTCATCGGAAGGCTCTTCCTGAAGGGTTTGAGGGCATGAGTATGCAGTATTTGCGTGGTCAGAAGCGGATCTCAGCCGCTCTCGTGCGCTTCACAAACGCCCCAGCCAACGTCGCGTTGTGATGCTCGATAATCGCCTCGGCTTTCAATGCCGCAGTGTCCATGCAGGTATGGCCGTCTTCCGGCAGCACCACCTGGAAGCCCAGTTCCACCGCTACCCGGCAGGTGGCGTCGATACAGAACTGGGTTTTCATGCCCACGATCACCAATTGGCTGACCTGTGCCGCCCTCAGTTGCTGCTGCAAGTCTGTGCCCAGGAAGCAACTGGGGCGGGTTTTGTTGAACAACAGATCGCGCGACTCGTCGACATCCAGGCCATGCCATAGCTGCCAGGGCGCGCTGCCGGCTTCAATCGGCGAGCCTGCCGGGCCAGTGTGGCGGGCGACGAAGATCGGGGCGCCTGCATGGCGTGCACGCTGAATCAGTTGGTTGATGGTGGCGAGTACACGTTCGCGCTCGAAGGGCTTTTCCGGACCGTCGTATAAGCCAGTTTGCATATCAATGATCAGCAGGGCGTCAGTCATGGTGTTGCTCCTTGCAATGGCCAGATGGCGGAGCAATAAAAAGGCCCCGTCCATTGCTGGCGGGGCCTTGGGTTGAATCTGTGAGGTGTCTAGCGTGAACACCCACCGCAACCGCACGACCCGCCTGAGGCGGTCGTGGTGGTGGTGGGGGTGAGGTTCAGCTGAATACGGTTCATGGCTGGATCATGCTGAAAGCGGCGCCAAGTTGTCAACGAATGTGTTTGATTTGTGCGCGGCGCGTCGATGTACCACGCCACCGTTCCTCAGCTAAGTCTTTGCTTATTCAACAGAATCCCGGACAATCCGGCCCCTTCTATGGTCGGGGCGCTGCCTGTCAGGTTTTTCTGACTCGTCCCGACCGTGTAAAAGCGGAGATCCGATCGGATGAATGATCAGGCCAATAGCGTCGACCAACGCTATGAGACGACACCTGCAACCCTCACACGCTGGAGCCGCCAGGACACCACCTGGATGCTTGGCCTGTTCGGCACCGCCATTGGCGCCGGCACGCTGTTCTTGCCGATCAACGCGGGCCTGGGAGGCTTCTGGCCACTGGTGATCCTCGCGGTACTGGCCTTCCCGATGACGTTCTTCGCCCACCGTGGCCTGACCCGCTTCGTACTGTCCGGTCGAGAAGGCTCCGACATCACCGACGTCGTCGAAGAGCACTTCGGCATCAAGGCCGGTGCGCTGATCACCTTGCTGTACTTCTTTGCTATCTTCCCGATCCTGCTGATCTACAGCGTGGCGCTGACCAACACCGTTGGTAGCTTCATGGAACACCAACTGCACATCATGCCGCCACCACGAGCGATTCTGTCGTTGGTGCTGATCCTCGGCCTGCTGGCCGTGGTGCGTTGCGGCGAGCAAGTGATCGTCAAGGCCATGAGCCTGATGGTGTATCCGTTCATCGTCGCCTTGCTGTTCCTGGCGGTGTACCTGGTTCCGCATTGGAATGGCGGCATCCTCAGCACCGCCAGCGTAGTCCCGGCACCGTCTGCACTGCTCAATACGCTGTGGCTGGCGATCCCGGTGATGGTGTTCTCGTTCAACCATTCGCCGATCATCTCGGCCTTTGCGGTTGACCAGAAGCGCCAGTACGGCGCCCACGCCGATGAGCGCAGCTCGCAGATCCTGTCCCGCGCACACGTATTGATGGTGGTGATGGTGCTGTTCTTCGTATTCAGCTGCGTACTGACCCTATCGCCGGCGCAGTTGGCCGAAGCGAAGGCGCAGAACCTGTCGATCCTGTCGTACCTGGCCAACCACTTCGATAACCCGACCATCGAGTTTGCCGCTCCGTTGATCGCGTTTGTGGCGATTGCCAAATCGTTCCTGGGCCACTACATCGGCGCCAGCGAAGGCCTCAAGGGGTTGGTGCTGAAAACGGGTCGTCGCCCGGGTGCCAAGCGCCTGGACCGCATGACTGCCGCTTTCATGCTGGTGGCGTGCTGGATGGTTGCGACGTTAAACCCAAGCATTCTCCACATGATTGAGGCTCTGGGTGGTCCGATCATTGCTTCAATCCTGTTCCTGATGCCGATGTATGCCATCCGCAAAGTGCCGGCCATGGCCAAGTACCGTGGGCAGGCGTCCAATGTGTTTGTCACGGCGGTTGGCCTGGTGGCGATCACTGCGGTGGTGTACTCGCTGATTCCTTGATGTGAGCAAAACCTTCGACCCGGGCTTTCCTCACACCTGGATCACGCAGCGCTATGCAACGGCCGAATCAGCGTGCAACGCGATTTGGCCGTTTTTCTGCCAGGCCGGAAAACTCAGCGCTACCAGGTGGTCTTTGTTCACGCGTTGCGCAGCGCCGAGGCGACTCAACTGCACACCATTTTTCAGGAAATAACGCTCCAGTGCCGGGGTGGTGACCGCCACCACTCGATTGGCGCCCTGGCGCCAGGCATGGTGCAGGCTGTTCCACCAGATCCGCATCGGTAAGGTGCCTTCCTCAAGAGCTCGGGCGGCAAAGCGCGACACTTCCCAAGTATCACTGCTTTGCGGGCTGGGCTGGTCGCACAGAAATCCAAAGACTTCCGACAGCAGATAAGGCTGTGTGGTCGGCAACAGTCGTGCGCAACCGCAGACCTGGCCTTTGGTGTCCAGGGCGAGGATGTGACGGGTGTCGGCCTGGTCGAACTGGTCGAATTCGCGTTGGGGCAGGGCGCAGGTGGAGTCTAGTTTCCAGCCCAGTTGCTGGATGAATACTTCGTGTCGATAGCGGCCCAGGTCGTCCTCAAGGGCTGCAGACAGTTCATGGTGATGGCGGGTGATGATATTGATCATTGGATGTCCTTATCGTGATCGTCGGGCCCTAGATCAAGCCCAGTGCGGCGGCATAGGCAGCCGCCAGTGTCTTGTTGGCGGCCCCGAATTTTTTCTGGATGGCCTTGAGGTGAAAGTTCACGGTGTTGATGGAGATGGTGAGGATCAGCGCGATCTCGCCGGAACTTTTGCCGTCGGCGGTCCACTGCAGTATCTCCCGCTCACGCAGACTGAGGCACACCGATGGGTGGGTGCGTTCGCTATGGCCAAGGTCCGTCAGGCGCAGCGTCACCTGTTCGAGGATGCAGCGCAGGCGCAATTGTATTTCGTCGCTTTCTGCCTGTGAGATCCGGTCTTCGCGCCGGGCCACGGACAGTAACCGCAGCGAGTGATCGTGGCTGCGAATCGGCAGCGTGGCGCCGATGCGCAGACCCCAGTCCCGAGCTTCCAGCCATAACTTTCGACTGTTATCAAACAGTGCGTCGTTCCACAGCACCATCTCGGTGGAACGCAAGCCACTGAGAATCGACGGATCGACTGCCGCGTAGTTTTGCTCCTCGTAATGTTCCAGCCATCTTTCGGGGTAGGAGCCGTAAATCTCGGTTTTTGGACGGGTAAAAGGGGTCAGGTGGCGTACGCCATAGGCGTAATACTCGAACCCCAGTTGCAACACCTCCCGCTCCAGCAGCGCGAAGACTTGTGGCCCACCCTGTTGCTTGAGCATCTCTATCCGCAAGCGATTCCACCAGCGAATGAGGTCGTTTTCCTTCTCCATGGACAGTCGCCTCGATTCCCCAAACCTTTGGCAATCTAGCCCACGAGATATTTCTGTCAAACTTTTCCTAGGCTTTCCCGATGGCTCTGGCACGGTGCTTTCACCCAAGACGCTGGTGTTATGACGCTTGGCGCAGACGAGGAATTGAATGGCGCGCGTGGCACTGCTCAATGGCCTTGACCGCTGTTTCACAGGACGCCGCGTCGGCGGGCATCAGGCTACTCGCCCGCAGGCTGGCCTTTTGCAAGTGGGTATCGTGTAACAGTGCTGCGATCGCCCCTTGCAGGTCTTGGCTGTCCAGGGGCAGGTCGAGGCGAATCCCGCACCCCATGCGCACCAGTCGCTCGGCGTTATCGAACTGGTCGTGAGCGATCGGCAGGACGATCTGTGGAATGCCGGCCGCAAGCCCCAGGCTCATGGCACCAATGCCGCCGGGGTGGACCAGGCCCGCCGCGCGGGGCAACAGTGAACTCATCGGCAAGAACGGACGCTGCATCACCGTGGGCGGCAAGTCGCTGATGACCGGCCGATCACCGGTCAGAAAAATGCCGCGTGCGCCCGACTTGTGCAGCGCTGCGAGGGCGAACCGATAAAACTGATGGTCAAAGTGCTCAGTGGAGCCTTGGGTGAAGACAATGGGGGCAGATCCTGCGTCCAGAAAAGTTCGGCTTTGCTCATCGAGCCCGAGGGTGCCGCCGTCGAACAGTGGGAAGCCGGCCATGTGCAAGGGCTGCGGCCAGTCTTGCTGTACGGGGGCGAACCATTCGGGGAACAGGCATATTACCCCTTGAGGCGAATGCATCCATTGGCTGAAGATAGTCTTCACCGTGCCTGGCAGCCCGTGTTTGCGGCGCAGGGCATTGATTTGGGGCGCACAGGTACGGTCCAGGCTTAGGTATTCGATCCCGCGCCAGAGGAGTTTACGCAGGGTCAATGGCAAGCGCGGCGATACATTGAAGGTGGGGTGCACGGGCGGCAAATGTGCAGACAGCAACGTTGATGGTGATACTTGGACGGACAGGTAGGGGAAGCCGTATTTTTCATGGGCGATACGAGCACCCAAGGCCCACAGCGAGCCGACGACCACGGTGTCGTCGTTGTCCTGGGCGGTCACATAGTCGTAGACCGGCTCTAAAAGGCCGGCGATGGCTTGCCACAACACGCCGAAGGATGTCTTCGGGTCCCACAGCCGGGGATCACCCATGGCGGCGGTGTAGGTAGCCTCATCACATAACGGTACGAAGTCTAGGCCTCGCGCCTCAATGGTGCGTTGAAAAGCCGGCATGCTGCACAAGGTCACCTGATGACCGCGCAGAATCAGGGCAGAGCCCAGGCCGATAAAGGGAAAAACGTCACCGGCCGAGCCGATGGCAATCATGATTACTCGCATCATCCACATCCTTGTCGAAAAGTGCTCAGGCGAAGCTCAACTGCGCTCGGTGCGGGGGCGACGCGTGAAGCGCCTCTGGCTGGGTATCGCGAGGCGCCAGCAAATGACCGAGCAATGCACGGTGCACGCCGTTGGCCGCCGCCCGGGATTCCAGATCCAGAAAATGCCCGCTGCTCTCGGCCGTGGAGAAGCTGCAGTCACGGATGTACTGTTTGAAGCACTGCACGTCCATGGCGCTGGTGTATTCGTCCCAGGCGCCGTTCAAAAAGTGCACATGGCTGTTGATGCTCGAAAGTTGCGGCAGGTAAGCCCCCTCGTTGAGCTTGAGCGCCTGGTCGATATGGAATCGCGCTTGATGCTGCTCGGCGTCGATCAACTGCGCCATGTGTTGTTGATTAGCGGTCTTGAGTCGGGCCGGAAGGTGCTTGCCCAGTGTCTGGTTGAGCAAATGGCCGATACCTGCGTTGTCATCCCGGGCCATGAGTGCCTGGGCCCCGCTGACGTAGTCGAGCATCGGTGCGTTGAGGCCGGGAGCGAATGACATCACGACCGAGCTTTTGACGGTGCCCGGGTTTCTGGCGAGCGCCAACAGGGTCGACAAGCCACCCCAGGAGGCGGAAACCAGGTGGTGAATATTGAAGCGCTCGATCAATGCCAGCAATATCTGCACTTCGTCGTCCTTGGTCACCAGGCACCGGTCCGGGTTATGAACGCGGGAGTTTCCAGCGAACGGTAAGTCAAACAGCACCACGTTAAAGTGTTCGGCCAGGCATTTGCTTGTACGGGCAAAGGCCGACGTCGTGGCCATGGCGCCGTTGACCAGCAAAACGTTATTTTTATTGGGAGCATCGCCGATTTGTTCCACTGACACCGAATAATCCTTGAAGACCTTCTTGATCACATAGTGTTTACGCGACATAACACACCTCCAGTCAGCACTTGAAAAACAGGCGAGAGCGCCCCTGCCACTGAGCTCAGGTGCCGGGGGCAAGGCTTGATTGTTTTTTTATTAGAAGTAGTACGGCTTACAGCGCGAAGTAGATCCAGAGCAGGCGGATCCCATGACGCAGGTTTCAGGCTGTAGAGAGTTTTAGTCTTCAAAGTGTTGGGGGACAACTACCTGATCTGGTAGGTCGGTATACAAAGGCGGTCGGCAATCAGTGTGTTTCATCTGGCGCGGCGGTTCTTCAAGCACAAAAAAACGCCGCGTATCTTGCGATACGCGGCGTTTTTTTTACCGGGTGTAGCTACATCAACACACCCTTAGGCTTGAATCACCGGGATGTTGGCGCTTGCTGCGATCTTACGGAACTCAGCGATCTGGTCGAAGTTCAGGTAGCGGTAGACGTCACTGGCCATGGTGTCCAGTTTCGCCGCGTAGCCCATGTACTCTTCAACGGTCGGCAGGCGACCCAGGGTAGAAGCCACTGCTGCCAGCTCAGCCGAAGCCAGGTAGACGTTAGCGCCGTCACCCAGACGGTTCGGGAAGTTACGGGTCGACGTCGACACAACGGTCGAGTTCGGTTCTACGCGTGCCTGGTTACCCATGCACAGCGAGCAGCCCGGCATTTCCATGCGCGCGCCAGCTTTACCGTAGATGCCGTAGTAGCCTTCTTCGGTCAGTTGGTGAGCGTCCATCTTGGTCGGCGGCGACAGCCACAGACGGGTTGGCAGCTGACCCTTGACCTGCTCCAGCAACTTACCGGCAGCGCGGAAGTGACCGATGTTGGTCATGCACGAACCGATGAACACTTCGTCGATCTTCTCACCGGCAACGCTCGACAGCAGACGGGCATCGTCCGGGTCGTTTGGTGCGCAGAGGATCGGCTCGTTGATCTCGGCCAGGTCGATCTCGATGATTTCGGCGTATTCCGCGTCGGCATCGGCTTCCATCAGCTCAGGGTTGGCAACCCAGGCTTCCATCGCTTGGGCACGACGTTCCAGGGTGCGCGGGTCGCCGTAGCCTTCACCGATCATCCAGCGCAGCAGGGTGATGTTGGAGTTCAGGTACTCGGTGATCGACTCTTTCGACAGCTTGATGGTGCAACCGGCAGCCGAACGTTCGGCCGAGGCGTCGGACAGCTCGAAAGCCTGTTCCAGCGTCAGGTCGTTCAGGCCTTCGATTTCCAGGATGCGGCCGGAGAACGCGTTCTTCTTGCCTTTCTTCTCTACCGTCAGCAGACCCGATTGGATCGCGTAGTAAGGAATGGCATGAACCAGGTCACGCAGGGTGATGCCAGGTTTCATTTTGCCTTTGAAGCGCACCAGGATCGATTCCGGCATGTCCAGTGGCATTACGCCAGTGGCTGCGGCAAACGCGACCAGGCCAGAACCGGCCGGGAACGAGATGCCCATCGGGAAGCGGGTGTGAGAGTCACCACCGGTACCGACGGTGTCCGGCAGCAGCATGCGGTTCAGCCAGCTGTGGATGATGCCGTCGCCTGGACGCAGCGATACACCGCCACGGGTCATGATGAAGTCAGGCAGGGTATGGTGGGTGGTCACGTCGATCGGCTTTGGATAGGCCGCGGTATGGCAGAACGACTGCATTACCAGATCGGTCGAGAAGCCCAGGCACGCCAGGTCTTTCAGTTCGTCACGGGTCATCGGACCGGTGGTGTCCTGGGAACCCACGGTGGTCATCTTCGGTTCGCAGTAGGTGCCAGGGCGAACGCCTTTGCCTTCTGGCAGACCGCACGCCTTGCCGACCATTTTCTGTGCCAGGGTGAAACCTTTGCCGGTGTCGACAGGCGCTTCAGGCAGCTTGAACAGGTCGGTAGGGCCCAGGCCCAGTTCAGCACGCGCCTTGTCGGTCAAGCCACGACCGATGATCAGCGGGATACGGCCGCCGGCGCGGACTTCGTCCAACAGCACCGGGGTCTTCATTTCGAAGGTGGTGATGACTTCGTCGGTGCCGTGTTTGCAGACTTTGCCAGCATGCGGGTACAGGTCGATCACGTCGCCCATGTTCATGTTGGTAACGTCGAATTCGATTGGCAGTGCGCCAGCATCTTCCATGGTGTTGTAGAAGATAGGAGCGATCTTGCTGCCGAAGCAGAAGCCGCCAGCGCGCTTGTTCGGCACGTAAGGAACGTCGTCACCGAAGAACCACAGTACGGAGTTGGTCGCGGATTTACGCGAAGAACCGGTACCGACCACGTCACCGACGTAGGCGATCGGGAAGCCTTGGCCGCGCATCTCTTCGATCTGCTTCATCGGGCCGGTCTTGCCTTGCTCGTCCGGCACGATGCCTTCGCGAGCCATTTTCAGCATGGCCAGGGCGTGCAGCGGGATGTCAGGGCGGGACCAGGCGTCCGGGGCAGGGGACAGGTCGTCGGTGTTGGTTTCGCCGGTGACCTTGAACACGCGCAGGCTGATCTTGTCGGCCAGGGTCGGGCGGTTGCGGAACCACTCGCCGTCTGCCCAGGACTGGATCACGGCTTTGGCGTGATCGTTGCCATTGCGGGCTTTTTCGGCCACGTCGTGGAACGCATCGAACATCAGCAGGGTGTGCTTGAGTTGGGCGGCGGCGACAGGTGCCAGCTCGGCGTCGTCCAGCAGCTCAACCAGTGTCACGATGTTGTAGCCGCCTTGCATGGTGCCAAGCAGTTCAACGGCGCGTTTCTTGTCGATCAGGGGGGAAGTGGCTTCGCCCTTGGCCAGGGCAGACAGGAAACCGGCCTTGACGTAGGCAGCTTCGTCAACGCCTGGTGGAATGCGGTTGGTGATCAGGTCAACGAGGAATTCTTCTTCGCCAGCCGGAGGATTTTTCAGCAGCTCAACCAGGCCTGCGGTTTGTTCGGCGTTAAGCGGCTGGGGAACAATACCCAGGGCTGCACGCTCTTCGATATGTTTGCGGTAGGCTTCAAGCACAGTTATTACCCTCATCAGTGGTCCCACGGGACGCTCATCCAGCAATGAACGGCACGCATGCGCTCGGGGGCTTTTTGAGCCACAAAGCCAGCGCTGCCGGCATTTCTCACAGAAGCTGCTTTCAAAGTTTTACGCCTGCAGAACGGAGCTGATGAGGGTTGGCGAGGGCGTTGACCTACCGAGTCATTCACCATCGCCAACACCGTTCTGAAGGAACGACTGTGCTCGTGACGCTTTGAAAACAGCTTCCAGCGGATTATTGGCGCCTTACAAGGCCGGATGATTCTACGGCAAAAAAAAACTAAAGGTAAGTTGCCTCGCCAAGTTTGCAGGGTGATAGCCGTTAGACAAAGGGCTAACATGGCGCATTGTTTCGCTGATCTGCGTGTCGTTGCCCATGTCCAACCAAACCATCAAGACTCCCTGCGTCGGCCTGTGCTCCACGGTTTACGGCGATCTCGTGTGCCGTGGTTGCAAGCGTTTCCACCACGAAGTGATCCAGTGGAACGGCTATAACGAAGAAGAAAAACGCGCGGTCTGGCTGCGGTTGGAGCAGCTGTTGGTGCAGGTAATGGCCGGCAAAGTCGAGGTGTTCGACCCCAAGACCCTGCGTGGGCAGTTGGAGCAGCGCAAGATTCGCTTTGTGCCGCATCAATCCGAGTATTGCTGGGCGTACCAGTTGATCGCCCGTGGTGCGCGGGTTATTTCCAACTTGGAGGCTTACGGCATGGTGCTGTTGCCGGAGTTTCGCGATTGGCCCTTGCCGGACCTGCGCGATGCCATTGATCGGGAGTTTTTTATCCTGTCGGAGGCGCACTACCAGCGCTATATCGCGCCAAACTTTTTGAAGGATGCACTGGGGCACTGACTGGAGCGGTCAAGGCGGGAGCAGGCAAGCCAGCGCCCACAGTTGATTTTTGTTGCCTGAAGACCCCGTCAGGGCTTGCTGGCCAGTTCCTCCAGCTGATCCATCAGCGTGTCAGGCTTGAGCACCAACACATCACTTTCCACTGCATCCAGTATCACCTCCGCCGTATTGCCGATCAGCGCTCCGGTAATCCCGGTGCGCGCCACGGTGCCGATAATCGTCACCGCCGCCTGCCACTTATGGGCGGCGAACGGGATCAGCACATCCGCCGGGCCTTCCTCAATGTGCAAGTGTGAGTCGTCCACATCGAACTCTGTCTGAAACGCCTTACATTGCTCGCGATAACGCGCCTCGATGGTTTCCTTGAGTTGGAAGGTCGGGTCTGCCGCCGACAACATCGGCGACGGGTGGGCGCTGATGACATGCAACTGCGCCTTGGCCAGGCTGGCGATATCAAAACCATGGTCGATGATTGAATTGTGCAGCGCCCGATGATCTGCATCGGTGTTGCCCACATCGATCGCCGCCAGGATCACACCGCTCATCCACGGCTTAGCCGTCTTGACCAGCAGGACCGCCGACGGGCAGTAGCGCAGCAACTTCCAGTCCGCAGGCGTCAGCAGGGCTTTCTTCAACGGGCTGTCGGGGAAATGCTGCTTGATCACCAAGCCACAACCCTCGGCTTGCTGCACATCGATAATGGTTTCATGCAGGCTGTCATTCCAGGCCTGCTCGGTGCTGACGCTGTAGCCGTCTTCCTGCAAGCCCGACTTCAGCAGCGCCAGAAGCGCCGAGTGCTCATGCTTCTTGTCGCAGACCAGCAAATGCAAGTGCGCGCCAGTGACCCCGGCGATCAGCTTGGCGCGCTTGAGGGCCAGGCTTTCCGAATGCTCGGGTTCGATGACCACCAGGATGCTGCGGATGGCTTGCATGATTGGATCTCCAAAAGAGGCGGGGGCTGGAACAACTATAGTTGCTGCCCGCCAGACGTCATGTTGATGCACATCAAGGCCCGTGACTGGTGGTCTGCGGCGGGGTCGGTATAATCGCCGGCCTTTTGTGATCCTTTTGCCCGTGAGCCCGATGAACCTGCCAGAAATCCACGAATTCCTCGGTTGCCGCACCCCTGACGCTTGGGTCCAGGCCGCGCTGGCCGATCAGGAAACCCTGCTGATCGACCACAAGAACTGCGAATTCAAAGCCGCCAGCACCGCCCTGAGCCTGATGGCCAAGTACCACGGCCATGTTGACCTGATCAACATGATGTCGCGCCTGGCCCGCGAAGAGCTGGTACACCATGAGCAAGTCATGCGTTTGATCAAAAAGCGCAAGGTCGAGCTACGGCAGCTGCACGCCGGGCGCTATGCCTCGGGTTTGCGCAAAGTCGTGCGCAGCCATGAGCCGGTCAAACTGGTTGACACGCTGGTGGTGGGTGCCTTTATCGAAGCGCGCAGTTGCGAGCGTTTCGAAGCATTGGTGCCGCATTTGGACGAAGAACTCGGCAAGTTCTACTTTGGCTTGCTGAAAAGCGAGGCGCGGCACTTCCAGGGTTACCTGAAGCTGGCGTACCAGTATGGCGACGCCAAGGACATCGCTCAGGTGATCAAGCGGGTGAGGGCGGCCGAGCAAGAGCTGATCGAGTCACCCGACATCGAATTCCGCTTTCACAGTGGCGTGCCAGCCTGACGCGACGGCCACGCCGATCAGCGCGGTGATCCCGGTCAGCAGCAGGATCACCGTCTGGGTACTCAAGGGCGCGGCGAGTACGGCAATCGCAAGACCGGCCAATGGCTGTGCCAGGTTGTTGAGCAACGTGATCACGCCCACCGTTTTACCGAAGTCTTGCACCGGAATGACCCGTTGACGTGTGCTGCGCATATACACGTTGAACATTTTGTCGAAACCGGTGACCAGCAGGAATCCCACGGTGTAAGCCCAAAGCGTGGGGCTGACCGCCATGACCAGGGCCCCGGCCCCGATCATTGAATACGACAGCCCGCCCAGCACTTTCAACGACAGCGTGGCGCGCGCCAGGTAAAACAGGATAGCGATGGTGACCACTGCGCCGGCCGCCTGTAGCAACGCATAGGCATCCTTGCCGGCGGCGAATTGACCCGTGACCATCGCCGCCGACGTGGCCAGCGTCACGCCGATGATCAGGTTCACGCCGACCGCGAGGGCAATGATGCGCTTCAGCTCTGGCAGGTTGCGGATATGCCCGAATGCGATGCGCAGCGGTTGCAGCCAGATGTCCTGATGCTGTTCAAAACTCTCAAGATTCACCGTGGTGTTGCGCTGCCATGCCCGCATCGCCAGATCTGCCAGCACAAACAACCCGGCAACCCCAAGTACTACCCAATGCCAGGCCCACACCTCCAACATCAACGCCGCTACCAGCGGCCCCAGCACCAGGCCGCTCTGGTCGGCTATTTGTGAGTAGGACAAGGTCTTGGCGTAGGTGTAATGCTTGAAGATGTGTGGCATCACGACTTCGCGAGCCATGATGCCTTGCGTCGTCAGTACGCCGCACAGCGCAGACAGGGCCACCAGCCAATAGATACCGTCAAACACCCCGTAAAGCGCTACGGCCACCACGCACGCCAGTGCGCGGTAAACCTGGCTGATATGCAGGATGCGCACCGGCGAGAATTTATCGCACAACGCTCCACAGACGGGAAAGGCCAGGTAGCGCGGCAGCGATTCGACGAAAAACGCCAACCCGGCCCACGCGACGCTGTTGGTGGTCTGGAACACAATCAGCGGCACGATAAACAGCAGGATCTGGTCCGCCAGCCGTGACAGGAACAGTGAGATAAAAAAAGCCAGGTAATCCTTGCGCATGGTGCTCCCGTTTCAATGAATCATAGAGTCAACTGACAGCCGATCAATAGCTTGAGCCAGAGGTGTCGCTGAGGTTGTGGCGCTCATCGCCCCTGAGCGGCGGGTTGAACACACTCACCAGTACCAGGTCCTCGTCCTGACCACCGCGCAGGTAATGGCGGTCATGCTGGTCCAGCACATACATGTCCCCTGGGCGGATCTGATAGACGTTGCCGTTCATATCTTCAACCTCACCGTTACCTGCAATGCAATAACAGGCTTCCAAGTGATTACGGTAATGCAGCAGAGACTCGGTGCCTGCGCGCACGACGGTATGGCAGACGGTATAGCCCATCTGGTCTTTTTCCGTCAGCAGGCGGTGGCTGGTTCCAGCACCCCACTCAACAAAGTGGGCGGTGTTTTCAATATCGGCTTTGCTGCGAACAAACATCGTCGTCTCCCGTTAATGATTTGAGGCTAAAAGGGGGGGGGTGGAGCGCTGAAGCAGCACTGGCGAGCATGGCTGAATCCCAATGCGCGTCACGGTGCGCGGCCATTGTTTGCAGGTCGCGCCAGTGGCGATGCAACGGATTGCCGGTGGTCATCAACGAGGCGCCACTGTGTTCTACCAGTCGGTGTACGGCTTCAACGCATTGGCGGGCGAGGTAGCTGCGATCACGCTTGAGGGCTGACAACTGGCTCTCGCTGAGTGAGCGCAGTGCCTGACCTGATTCGTCCAAACGATTGACCAGTGAATCAAACAGCGCACTGGCCGCCGTCAACTGCGCGCCACTGTGGGCTACCCGCTCAAGGGCCACCGCCGAAGGTGGAGTAGTTTGCTGCGCGAGCGCCTGGAGGTGGAGGTCGTACGCCCCCTCCGCGCAGCCCAATAGCGGGCCTATGATCGAGGTCGTGATGAACGGCACGATGGGCACGCTGTAAAGGTAATCCGACCCGGTGCCCGCCGGTCGTGCACCGAACACCTCTTGAAGCGGGAAGACTTCGTGATGAGGCACCAACAGCTCTGGTGTTACGACATCATGCGAACCCGTGGCGCGCATGCCTATGCTGTCCCAGGAGTCGAGAACAGTGACACCTTGCTTCGCTACGACAACCAGGAAGCGCTCGCTGGCGTCGGCCGTAGGAGGGTTCGCGCAGGGTGCATTCAGAATCAACCACGTCGCGTGTTCAATGCCAGAACTGAATCGCCAGCGCCCGCTGACACGCATGCCCCCAGGCTCAATGGATAATCGACTGTCCGGGCCTGCCGATGCAGAGGCAAACAACTGTGTCGTGCCGCCGTCGTAGAGTTTCGCCTCAAACGACGGATTCAAGCGCGCTGCGATGGCGGCGTGTCCTCCCACCAAGCTGATTAACCAGCCTGTCGATGCACATGCCCTGGCCGCTATCCTTGATGAACGAACCAATGCTGGCCAGCCGGGTTTCAGCGGTTTGGCTCTGCGGGGGCAAACCAGGTTCAGCAAACCGCTTGAGCGCAACTCACCCAGTGTTTCGTCGCTCAATCTACGGCTTTTATCCGCAAGGGCAGCCCGCTCGCGCCACTGGGATAGATAAACGTCAGGCATCGAGAGCGTCCCCTTGCGGCTGTTTGCCAAGGGACGCATTTTCGAAGCAGAAGCCGCCGGGCTGATTGACCGGGCCTAGCAGTTCGAGGAAGTGCTCGATGTGGTTCTGATCGTCTGATGCGACGAATTCGCAGAAATTGGTGCTATTCCATAGCAGGAAGACGTGCTTGAAGTGCCGCTGAAGGGCTGCAACCAGAGCCTCCTTGCGGACTTGTCCGTTTTCCATCTGATCGAGCATTTGTCTGCGCTTCCACTCGATTTCTTCGACGGTGAAATAGCGCGTCTTGAAGCGTTTATCCTTGAGCGCTTCCCGGCGCAGATATTCCTCAGGGTCGGCGTGATTGAGTTTTTCCAAGAAGAACGCCAGGCCGCCCGGCTTGAGCAGCGGTTTGATATGACTGAGCTGCAGGTCGCGGTCCTGAGTGTAGAACTGGAATGCAGCGGTTTCGTAGAGGTAGTCGAAACCCTCGGCAAACCGTTGATAAGGCGCCGAGCTGAGCAACGACGGGGTGACCTTGAAGAACGATTGTGGGTAGAACAGTGAATGCTCAGGAGAGGCATACCGATCAAAGGCGATCTGATTGGCGCGGTTGGGCGAGCACGTCAGTGTCTGAACCAAGCCGCGAGAGTGGGCCGCCAGCGCGCGGCCATTGCTGCCGTCGAAGGCATCGACTTCAAAAAAACTGAAGTGTTGTGCCTGTCCGGTGCGGCGGGCGTTGGAAAGTCGGGTCAGCGCCACACCAATTCGCGCCATCTCCTCGAGAATGTACGGGACGCTGGCCAGGAAGTGCGAAAACAACGGGCCGGCATCAGCCACCAATTGATCGTGGTAGGCAATGACATCGACGTCCGCGATGGTATCGCGAAGATGGCTGGTGAGTGGCTGGGAAGGAACCTGGGTCGAGCCGGTGGCCAGGCTGTGAAAGTGCTCGGCCAACTTGAACATTGAACTGTTTTCTAATGCTGCGTCGTACGGCGGGTTCATCGTATCGCTCCTTGATTTCAAGCCAAGCCTTTACCGGTGGTCTTTCCGGAATCGGTTTGAGGCAACGCATCCATGAATGCCCATTGCGCCGGGACCATGTGCCAGTCCATCAGCCGTTTGCAATGCTCCTTTAATGCGGCTTCGCAAGTTGAATCGTGGTCTCGTTCCAGTACTACAAATGCCTTGGGCAAAAAACCCGCAGACTCGTCGGCTACCGGCATTACAACCACTTGGGCGACGGCGGGGTGGGAGGCCAGGCACTGCTCTATCTCGCGTGGGTTCACATTCCATATGTTGCGAGCAAATACATCATCCTTGCGCGCTATATAATAGAGAAAGCCTCGGTCGTCTTTCTTGAAAAGGTCGCCTGTGCGATAAAGTCTCGCTTCACCGAATACGTGTGTTTTTATGGCTGAGTGAGTGGCTTCAGGCATTTGCCAATATTCAAGCATCAAGTAATCACTGGTCACCCAAAGTTCACCGATAGTGTTCGGCTGTGTTATTTGTTCGCCGTCATCATTGACAATGAATACGCGAACACCGGGCAAAGCCTTGCCAACAGAAGTAGGGCGTCTATCAATTTCTTCAGGTGGCAAATAACTGACGCGTTTGCATTCAGTCAGACCATAATTGGAGAAGATTTGAACGTCGGGAAGTGCAGCGCGAATACGTTCTATATGACGGGAATACAGCGGCTGACCGCTGCTGGAAATATAGCGCAGCGTGGGCAGTTGCTGTCGCCAGTGCTCTTTGGTCGCGGCAAGCAGGAAAAATATGGGCGGGAAGACGTGCATGCCGGTTACGCCTTCACGTTTCACCACTTCAAGAACATCGTCCGCATCCGTCGGTGGCAAGCTCTCAATGACCGATGTGCCGCCGAAGTACAAGGGCATCAAGATGTTGTACACGCCGTAGTCAGAGGCCAATGTGGAATAGCTGAGGATCACATCGTCCGGCGTGTTGTTCAGATAAGCGGTAACGGCGCTTGTCGCCGCGGCCATGATGCGATGGTTGACCACCACGCCCTTCGGGTTGAAGGTGGAGCCGGACGTATAGAAAATCGACGTGATGCGAGTATCGTCCTGCAGGTCGGGAAGTGCGGCCGCCTGAGTGTCCGGTGTCGATACTGCACGGTCCAGAGAGACTATTTCCGGGTGCAGTGTTTCATCGTTGCCGATCAGAATGATGCGATCGACATCGGTTTCCAGGTGCAGCGTTTCCAGGGCATTGCAGCCTTGGGTGATCAGAACTTTCGCGCCAGTATGCTTGAGCTGATACACCAGTTTTTCGCGGCTGTAAGTCGGGTGTGTGGCGGCGGTAATAGCGCCGGTACGCAGGACGGCGAGATAGGCCGCGATCAGGTCGAAGCAAATCGGGGAATACAGGGCGACGCGATCTCCCGGATGAACGCCGTTGGCGACTAATACATGGGCTATTTGTAGCGTCCGTGTGCGAAGCATTTCATAGGTGTAACGGATTCCATCAACAACGACAGCGCACTTTTCGGGGTGTTTTGCCGCGATCTTCTCGATGACGTCGTGATACAAGAACATGAAAGGCTACCTGCATTCAATAATACAAATAATATAAAGAAGGTCAGAGCCGTTAGCGCGAATCTCTGAGCTAGATTATTGGTCTGTTGAATAAAGGGTGGTCGACAAAGTTATTGCGATAGATAAAATCGAGAAGTGGCACGATATCAGTTCCTTTGATATTTATTTTAATTGTCATCCATGAACTTTCGCGAAGAGGACTTGCTGAAAGTACACGGATAGTTTCATTTGAGTTGTAAGGCTGTCAACGGTAGCACGGTTGGTTTTTTGTCACGGCGTGGTGACAATATAGGGGGCGAGCCTGATAAATGTTAGAGGTGAAATTTCCTGATTAGACGTGAGCAACGGCTGTCAGAAAAAACCACGGTCACTCGTAAAAACGACGACGGTGGCCGGTGATTGACGCGTTAAAAAATACACGCGAAATGTTAAAAACTCTTAAAAACATGAAGTTTCTCTGAAAACTTCGGTGAAAGCCGGTTTCTGTCAGGCTCGGTGGCCTCTTCGGCCCAGCTTGCCACCTATAATGCTCGATCTTCAATCCGCTTCCGCACACTGAGAACTTATGGAAAACCTGGGGTTGGGCAAGGTCTTGCTCGTTGAGGACGACGAAAAGCTGGCAGGGCTGATCGCGCACTTTCTGTCACAGCATGGTTTCGAGGTGCGCGTGGTGCATCGAGGCGATGAGGCTCTGGCGGCGTTCCTGGACTTCAAACCGAAGATTGTCGTGCTTGACCTGATGCTGCCCGGCCAGAGCGGCCTGCATGTGTGTCGCGGGATCCGCACGGTGTCCGACACGCCTATCGTGATCCTGACCGCCAAGGAAGATGACCTGGACCACATCCTCGGCCTGGAGTCTGGTGCCGACGACTACGTGATCAAGCCGATCAAGCCCCCGGTGCTGCTCGCACGCCTGCGCGCCCTGCAGCGGCGGCAGGCGCCAGAGCCGACGGTGCGCGGGGCCCTCGCTTTCGGGCGGTTGGCCATCGACCGCAGTTGCCGGGTGGTCAGCCTGGGGGATGACAAGATCGACCTCACCACCATGGAGTTCGAGCTGTTGTGGCTGCTGGCGAGCAACTCGGGGACGATCCTGTCCCGTGATGACATCCTCAACCGCATGCGCGGTATCGCGTTCGACGGCCTCAACCGCAGTGTCGATGTGTACATCAGCAAACTGCGCGGCAAACTCAACGACAACCCGCGCGAACCGGTGTGCATCAAGACCATCTGGGGCAAGGGCTACCTGTTCAATCCGTTTGCGTGGGAGGTCTAGATGCTGCGGCTCTATATCCGCCTGTACATCATCCTGGCGCTGGGCCTGGCGGGGGCAATCTGGCTGGTTAACTACACCTTCGATGAGTTGCTCCCCGAGGCCAACGAAACCTATAACCGCGAAGCCCTGCGCGGCCCCGCCTATGGCCTGGTCGAGCAATTGCGTCCTGTGCCGGCCGAGGCGCGCGAGGTGCGCCTGAGCGAATTGCAGCAGCATTACGGTCTGCGTCTGGACTTGGTGCAGCGCGATGAGTTGGCGCTGAGCCAACGCGAGCAGCAATTGCTCGCGGCCGGGCAATTAGTGGTACGTGGCGACTTCATGGAGTTCATCGCCAATATCGATGGCGGCCCCCAACTGCTCAATATCAAGCTGCCTGAAGAGCCTAAATGGTTGTACCTGTGGGCCTACGGCCTACTGGGATTGAGCTTGGCAATCGTGCTGTATTTCTGGGTTCGTCCGCACTGGCGCGACCTGGAGCATATTCGCCTGGCTGCACAGCGTTTCGGTGACAACGACCTCAGTTCCCGCATCCTGCTGCCACGCCGCTCCACCGTGCGCGAGCTGGCGGGGCACTTCAACCAGATGGCCGAGCGCATTGAAAGCTTGATCGCTAACCAGCGCGAGCTGACCAACGCCGTGTCCCACGAGTTGCGCACGCCGATTGCGCGCCTGTCGTTCGAACTCGACCAGCTCAAGCAACAGACCG
The DNA here is from genome assembly GCF_900005865.1 of Pseudomonas sp. 58 R 12. NCBI lineage: Bacteria > Pseudomonadati > Pseudomonadota > Gammaproteobacteria > Pseudomonadales > Pseudomonadaceae > Pseudomonas > Pseudomonas sp. 58 R 12. The sequence goes on along the minus strand of NZ_CVTP01000008.1, from coordinate 459,276 downwards.
ACCCGCGCCAGCGCGGCGAATTGATCGCGGACATGTACGCTGACCTCGGCGAGCTGGAAGACATGGTCTCCGAGCTGCTCACCTACGCTAGCCTGGAACGCGGTGCCACCCAGGTCACCCGCGAGCGCATCGAAGCCCACAGCTGGCTCGACAGTGTGATCGGCAGCGTGGCCCTCGAAGCCGAAGCGGCCGGCATTCAACTGTCGCTGCGTACGTGCGAAGTGGACTTTATCCAGATCGAGCCGCGCTTTATGGCGCGAGCGGTGATCAACCTGCTGCGCAACGCGATCCGATACGCCGAGCGCCGTGTGGAGGTGTCGCTGGTCAAGTTCGGCAGCGGCTATGAAGTGCGGGTGTGTGATGACGGCCCCGGTGTGCCGGAGGAGGGCCGCTCGAAGATCTTCCAACCCTTCATGCGCCTCGACGCCAGCCGCGACCGTCGCACCGGCGGCTTCGGCCTTGGACTGGCGCTGGTACAACGGGTGTCGCAGTGGCACGGCGGCCAGGTGCAAGTGCTGGATTCGGAATGGGGCGGGGCGTCGTTCCGGATGACGTGGGCGTACGCCGATTAACAACACTACAGTTGCTCCTGCCCTGGCCGGTGGTGACGTCGTACCCGGTCTGCAGGTCGTTACGGTCGCCAAAATGGCTGTTGAGGCTGGCATCGACGGAACCGTAAGCGCGGTGGAAGCAAACTTCAGTTATCCATAGCGTTCAGAATCGCATGCGCCACCTTCACGCGTTCGGCGTTCGGGTAGTTCTTGTTCGCCAGGATCACCACGCCTATATCCTTGGCTGGCACATACGCCACGTAGGCACCGAACCCGGCGGTAGAGCCAGTCTTGTTGAACAGGACCTGAGCACGATGCGTCTGAGCAGGTTTCAGCCAGTTGACCTTGTGCGGGTTCATCGCCATTGGGGTGGAGTTGCCGTCAAGCAACGCTTGCAGCGTGATCGGGTAAGGGTAGGACTCCCAGCCCAGGCCCTGGGTCATGCCCTTCACGGTGTAGTAGCCGGTATGAGTGGTGGCGATGGCTTGCTGCAGCGCTTTTTCCAGGGTGTCCGGGTGCATGTTCGCGATGACGTAACGCGCGAGGTCCTGGGTGCTGGTCTTGACGCCATAGGCTTCGCTGTCCAGCGCGCCGGGGCTTACGCGAACCGGTTTTTGATCCTTGTCGTAGCCCTGGGCATAGAGGCCTGCCTTGTCGGCAGGCACACTCACGTAAGTGTTCTTCAAGCCCAGCTTGGGCAGCAGGGTTTTTTCCATCGCGTCGTTGAAGGGCTGACCGAGGCTTTGCGCGGCGATGTAGCCAAACAAGCCAATGCTCGGGTTGGAGTAGAGGCGCTGTTCGCCGGGCGCGTATTTGGGTTTCCAGCGCTGGAAGTAATCGAGCATGGTCTCGGCGCTGTCGGCCGCGTCGGGAAACTGCAGCGGCAGCCCACCGGGTGTGTAGGTGGCCAATTGCAGCAGGCTGATGCTGTCAAAAGCGCTGCCGCGCAGGCTGGCCACGTGTGCGCTGGCCTTGTCCGAAAGCTTGAGCGTGCCGATGGCCTGGGCGTAGCCGCCCAGAGTGGCGTTGAAGGTTTTGCTCAATGAGCCGATTTCAAACAGGGTGTCTTCGGTAACCGGCTGCTGAGTGTCTTTGGCGGCAAAGCCATAGTTAAAGTATTGCACCTGGCCTTTATCCACCACGGCAACCGACAGGCCAGGAATGTTCTGTTGCTGCATCAGCGGTGCAACACGGCTGTCCACGAGCGTGCGCAGGTCGGTGGCGGCCATACAGGTGCCGGAGCCCAACAGCAAGGTTGATATCACAATTTTTTGTACGTGATGGTTCATGGCAATTTGCTTCCATTTCGATGATGCACTGATGATCAAGGCCTGCGCAGGCGCCGCAAATCTAGGTGGATTTTGTTCCCTCGGCAAACGATGATATCTCAGGCCAGTCATTAGAAATTTTAGGGTCAAGCATGTTGCGCTCCCATCTGCCCCTCAACGCACTGCGTGCCTTCGAAGCGTCGGCTCGCCACTTGAGCTTCACCCGCGCGGCCATTGAGTTATGCGTGACTCAGGCAGCGGTCAGCCATCAGGTCAAGAGCCTGGAAGCACAACTTAATGTCACATTATTCAAGCGTCTACCTCGAGGCCTGATGCTCACCCGTGAAGGCGAAACCTTGCTGCCGGTGGTGCGTGAGTCGTTCGACCGCATCGCCCAGACGCTCAGCCAGTTCGAAAGCGGGCACTACCGCGAAGTGCTCACCGTGGGCGCAGTCGGCACCTTTGCGGTGGGCTGGTTGCTGCCACGCCTGGCGGATTTTCACGCGCGTTACCCCTTTATCGACCTGCGGTTGTCCACCCACAACAACCGTGTCGACGTGGCCGCCGAAGGCCTCGACTACGCGATCCGCTTTGGCGCGGGAGCCTGGCACGGCACCGATGCCTGCGAACTGCTGGAAGCGCCCCTCACCGTGCTTTGCGTGCCGCAACTGGCCGAGCAACTGCACACCCCCACTGACCTGTTGAACCACACGTTACTGCGCTCCTACCGCGCTGATGAGTGGAGCCTGTGGTTCCAGGCCGTCGGTCTGCCCGCCGACACCCTGGTGCCGCGCAGTATCGTGTTTGATTCCTCGTTGGCAATGATGGAAGCGGCCTTGCAAGGAACGGGGGTGGCATTGGCGCCAGCGATGATGTTTTCGCGGCAGCTGGAGCGTGATGTGATTCGCCAGCCGTTCGACGTCGGCATCACCACCGGCAGCTATTGGCTCACGCGATTGCAGTCGCGGGCCGAGACGTCGGCGATGCTCGTCTTCAAGGGGTGGTTGCAAGAGCGGGTCCGTGGTTAAGCCAAGTACTTGCGAAACCATCCCAACGTTCGTTCCCATGCTAGATTCGCCGCCGCCTCGTCATATCGCGGCGTCGAGTCGTTGTGAAAACCATGGTTGGCGCCCTTGTAGATGTACGCCTCATAGTTCGTGCCTGCAGCCTTGAGTGCCGTTTCATACGCCGGCCACCCCTCATTGATCCGTGTATCCAGCTCACCGAAATGCAGCATGATCGGCGCCTTGATCCGTGGCACGTCGTTGGCCTCCGGCTGGCGCCCATAGAACGACACCGCCGCGCCCAATTCCGGATAGGCCACGGCTGCCGCATTGGTCACGCCGCCGCCGTAGCAGAACCCGGTGATGCCGACTTTGCCGGTGCTGCTGTCGTGGTGCATCAGCCATTCGATAGCGGCGAAAAAATCGTTCATCAGCTTGGTCGGGTCAACCGTCTGTTGCAGCGCCACGCCTTTTTCGTCGTTACCGGGGTAGCCGCCCACCGAGGTCAGGCCATCCGGCGCCAGGGCGATGAAGCCAGCTTTGGCCAGGCGCCGGGCGACGTCTTCGATATAGGGGTTGAGGCCACGGTTTTCATGCACGACTACCACGGCGGGCAACTTGCCCGCGGCCTTGGCCGGGCGCACCAGGTAGCCGCGCACGGTGCCGTTGCCTTTGGGCGAGGGGTAGGTGATGTAGTCGGCAACGATGTCCGGGTCGGTGAATTTCACCTGTTCGGCCAGCGCGTAGTTGGGGCTGAGGGCTGCGAGCAGAGCCGAGGCGGTGAGGCCACCCAAGGTGAACAGCGCGGCGCGGTCGAGAAATTCGCGGCGGTTGATCTTGCCGTGGGCGTAGCCGTCGTAGAGTTCCAGCAGTTCGGGGGCAAAGTCTTTCGCGGTGAGACGAGTCATCGGTGCATCCTCGATTAGCGGTGGCAGTCAATGTAGATCAGGATCAGCCCTCACGCCCATGGGCGGCGGCTGCCAATTGGCCGGTATCGACGCGCACGAAAACCGAGTCGCCCATGGCGGTGAGCACGTCACCCGCGTACACCTCGCAGATCACGCGGGTCTTGCGCCCCACGTCGCCCTCGACCCGTGCGCGCAGGGTGAGGGTGACGCCCATGGGCGTTGGCTTGATGAATTTGATGCCCAGGTTGCCGGTCACGCAGTCAATGCGGGGCAGGCTGCCGGGTTCGCGCCCCTCGGCGCGGTAGTGGTAGGCCATGGCGGTCCAGTTGGAATGGCAGTCGACCAACATGGCGATCAGGCCGCCGTAGACCAGGTCGGGCCAGCCGCTGTATTTTGCTTCGGGCATATGCTCGGCGATCAGGTGGATGCCGTCCGCGTCCCAACGGCTCTTGATATGCAGGCCGTGGGGGTTGCTGCCGCCGCAGCCGTAGCAGATGCCGTCCGGCGCGGTGAGGTCCTGAAGCGAAGGGGTGTGCATGGAGCGTCCTTATTATTCTGGGGCGACTACTCTGTTTAGCAGGACAAACGCCTGATGGGAACAAATCCCTGTTACAGCGTGTTAGCTCGGTACCTGTGTCTTTTCCTCTGCGGAGCGCTGCATGAAACGTCGAATGCCCCCGGTCGCCATACTGGTCCTGACCCTTGCTTTCTGTTCCAGCGCCCAGGCGGTGGAGTACAACGACGTCAACCGCACCGCCAGCCAGATCAGTTTTACCTATAAACAGTTGGGGCAGCGGGTGTACGGCACCTTCAGTGAGTTCGAAGGCACCTTGACGTTCGATACGCAAAAGCCGGAAGCCGGGCATGCATTGCTCAAGATCCAGCTTGCCAGCATCGACGCCGGTAGCCCGGACGCGAATGACGAGCTGCAGCGTGCGTCGTGGTTTGACACCGCGACCTATCCAGTGGGCGTTTACGAATCCACCGGCGTCGCGGTCCTGGGAGATAACCGCTTCAAGATCAGCGGCAACTTGACCATCAAAGGCACCACACGCCCGGTGGACGTCGACGTGGTGCTCAAGGAGCAAAGCGGTATCGGCGTGTTCGACGGCGAATTCATCCTCAAGCGCGGCGATTTCAAGATCGGCGAGGGCGAGTGGGCCGGCAACAGCGTGGTGTCGAATGACATCAACATCAAGTTCAAGATGGTCGCGCCGCAGCGTTAACGGGCGAACTTCTTCGCGCCCGCCACGCAGCCGATCACCGCGACCGTCACCAGCACCATGCCCAGGCTGACCTGCTCATGCAGCAAGCCCGCCGCCAATGCCAGGCCGAAAAACGGTTGCAGCAACTGCAACTGGCCGACGGCGGCAATGCCCCCCTGAGCCAGGCCGCGGTACCAAAACACAAAGCCGATCAACATACTGAACAACGCCACATAACCCAGGCTCAGCCAGGCCGACAGGCTAATGCCGCGCAAGCTTGGCGGTGCCAGGAGCAGGCTCAAGGGCACCACCACCGGCATCGCCACCACCAACGCCCAGCAGATCACCTGCCAGCCGCCCAGGCTGCGCGACAAGGTGGCGCCCTCGGCGTAACCCAGGCCGCAGACCAACACTGCCAGCAACATCAGCAAATCGCCGGCGGGTGCGGCGGTCAAACCCTGGGCGACGGCATAACCCATCACCAATACGCTGCCCAGGATCGAGAACAACCAGAACACTGGACGCGGGCGCTCACCACCGCGCAGTACGCCAAACACCGCGGTCGCGAGGGGGAGCAGGCCGATAAACACGATGGAGTGGGCCGAGGTCACGTACTGCAGCGCCAGTGCGGTCAGCAGGGGAAAGCCGATCACCACGCCAAGGGCAACGATCGCCAGGGGGACCCATTGGTGGCGCGCGGGGCGTTTCGCCTTGAACCACCACAGCAGGCACAACCCCAGGCTGGCGGCGATGGCGGCACGGATCATGGTGAGGAACACCGGGTCGAACTCCATCACGGCAAGCCGTGTGGCGGGTAAGGAACCGCTGAAAATCACCACGCCAATAAAGCCATTGATCCAGCCTTGGGTGCGGGTATCCAGGGTGCTGATGGGGGATGTGCGTTCCATGAGGAGGCGCCCGAATAATGAGGGGTTGCGTTCAGGTCATCCTAGGGGCGAGCATTAAGACAATCAAAAAATTGTCATGGATACATCCCTATGCCGCGCGCCCGCTACAAGTCGCTGGTCGACACCTTTGCCGAGAGCATCCGTTCGGGGAAAATGCCGCCGGGTACGCGCCTGCCGACGCACCGGCAACTGGCCGCCGATCATGGCCTGGCGCTGGTGACCGCGAGCCGGGTTTATACCGAGCTGGAAGCCATGGGGCTGGTCAGCGGCGAAACCGGACGCGGCACGTTTGTACGCGAGATCTCGCTGCCGCCAGGGCAGGGCAGTGGGCAGATGACGGTTGCGGCGGGCATGCTCGACCTCAATTTCAACTACCCCTCATTGCCGGGCCAGGCTGACCTGTTGCGCACGGCGTTGCGTCAGTTGGCGCTGTCCGGCGACCTTGAGGCCCTGTTGCGTTACCAGCCTCACGCAGGGCGTTTGCATGAGCGAGCTGCCGTCGCACGGCATTTACTGAACCGAGGGCTGACGGTAGAGGCCGACCAGGTGCTGCTGGTCAGCGGCGCCCAGCACGGCTTGGCGGTGACGATGATGGCGTTGCTCAAGCCGGGGGACGTGGTCGCGGTGGATGCGTTGACCTATTCGGGGTTCAAGGTGCTGGCCGAGACCCTGCACCTGGAAGTTGTCGCGATCCCGGTCACGCCCGCCGGCACAGACCTGAGCGCCTTGCAAAACCTGTGTCGCAAACGTCCGGTGCGGGCCGTGTACAGCATGCCGACCCTGCACAATCCCCTTGGCTGGGTCATGGACAGGGACCAGCGTGAGCAGTTGGTTTCCATCGCCCGGCAGCACAATCTAATGATCATTGAGGACGCGGCCTACGCGTTCCTGGTCGAAAACGCACCGCCACCCGTGGCGACCCTGGCGCCGGAGCGCACGGTGTATGTGGGCGGGCTCTCAAAAAGTGTCGCGACCGGTTTGCGCGTGGGGTATGTTGCGGCGCCAAATGACTGGGTTAAAGCACTCGAGCGCACCATCATGGCCACCACCTGGAACGTGCCCGGCGTCATGAGCGCCATTGCCGTGGCGTGGATCGAAGATGGCACGGTGGCGCAACTGGAAGCGCAAAAACGCCAGGACGCCCAGGCCCGGCAAGCCTTGGCGGCGCAGGTGTTGAAAGGGCTGGCCTACACCAGCCATCCCTCATCGTATTTTTTGTGGTTACCCCTGCCCGAGGACGCACGCGCTGACCAGATCGCCATGGCCCTGCAGTGCGACAATATCTCGGTATCCACCGCCGAACCGTTTGCCGTCACGGCTTATGTGCCGCACGCGCTGCGCCTGGCGCTGGGTTCGGTGGACATGGCGGCGCTGCGCGAGGCATTGCTGACAGTGCGCAAGGTGGTGGAGTGGTGAGCCGGCGCACGCGGCTCACCGCTGGCCATCAGTACTTGTAAGCCTGGCGCCCGATCAGCAGCCACTTGCCTTTCTGCTTCTGCCAAACCTGGAAATTGTCGATGTCGGTGGGCATTTCAACGCCACTGTTTACGGCCAGCGCGTGGAAGTGGTTGCGCACCAGGGCGGTGTCGCCTTGCAGGGTGACGGTCTGGTTCTGCATTTCCAGGGTCTTGAAGGCGCTGGTGTGGGTTTCCAGGTCGGCGATGAATTGCGCTTTGTTCTGCACCTTGCCGCTGGAATGGCCGTAGGTGAGTTTGTCGGACGTCAGCGCATCAAGCTGCTTGAGGTCCAGGTGCAGCATGGCTTGGGTCAGTTGGTCGACCGCTTGGGCCACCTCCTTTTCCGCAGGGGCAGGCGCTGCGGCGACATAGCCGGTAAACAGGCAGAGAAAACCGATCAGTACTTTGATTTTTTGCATGTGGGGTTCCTTATTGTTGTTGGGGTAGCGGACAACACGTTACTGTTTGTGTTGTCGTACAACATTGCTCTATCCACGCTTATTTTGAAAACTAAATTTTTGATTATTTACAGAGTTCCTGCATTGCATGGGGCTTGAGGTTTCATTGTTCTTGTACGATGTCCCATCACTGATTAAGAATGGTGTCCCGTCTAACAATAAAATAACGGAGACACACGATGAATCTTCCCCCTCTGCCTGCGCGGACTGACCACAGTCGCCGCGTCTTCCTCAAGCGTTCCTTGGCGGTTTCCGCATCGGTCGCGGTGCTGGGCAACCTGCCTCACCTGGCAGAAGCCGCCGAGCCGTTGAGCCAGCGTTATCCAGACCCACTGATCAAAGTGCTCGATGACAGTTTCCTGGAGTTGCGTCTGTTCAACGCCAGTGTCGAACGGCTGGCGACAGGTTTGCGCTGGGCCGAGGGGCCGGTGTGGGTCGGCGATGGCCGCTACTTGCTGGTCAGCGATATTCCCAATAACCGTATCGTGCGCTGGGACGAAGTGACCGACAGCCTGTCGGTCTACCGCGAAAACGCTAATTTCTCCAACGGCATGTGCCGCGATCGCCAGGGCCGCTTGTTGGTGTGCGAAGGTTCGACGACCACCCGCGAGGGCCGGCGAATTACCCGCACCGAACACAACGGCAGCATCACCGTGCTGGCCGACAGCTTTGACGGCAAACCTTTCAATTCGCCCAACGATATCGTGTGCAAGCGAGATGGCTCAGTGTGGTTCAGTGACCCGCCGTTCCAAACCGGCAACAACTACGAAGGGCACAAGATCACGCCCACCCAACCCCATGGCGTCTATCGCATCGATGGCGAAAGCGGCACGGTCACGCGAGTGATCGACGACCTCAACGGGCCCAATGGCCTGTGTTTTTCACCTGATGAACAAGTCTTGTACGTAGTGGAAGGTCGGGCCAAACCCAACCGGTTGATCTGGGCCATCGATGTCAAGGACGACGGCACGCTCGGCGCCCGTCGCAAGCACATCGAAGGTTTCGACTACGCAGCGCTGGACGGCATCAAGTGTGACGAGAGCGGCAACCTGTGGTGCGGTTGGGGCGGCAATGGTGACCCCAAGGCCGACCTGGAAAAACTCGATGGTGTGCGTGTGTTCAATCCACAAGGCAAGGCCATCGGGCATATCTCTTTGCCCGAGCGCTGCCCCAACCTGTGTTTTGGCGGCCGCGAAGGCAACCGCCTGTTCATGGCCGGCAGCCATTCGATCTACGCGTTGTTCGTCAATACGCGGGACGCCGGCTTCGGCAGCTAACGTGTAAAAAAAACACGATGGGCGTCGGTTGGCAGGCGTTCATCGTGGCATTTGGCGCTATGCTGCTGGCTCCTGAGGCATCAGAGCGTCAAGCAAATGGACTTCAATTGGCACAGCGACTCCATCACCCGCAGCACCCCCGTGACCCCACACTACAAAAATACTCAAAACGTACGCCGCTTCATGCTTGAGCACTGCGGTCCGGGGTTCAAATTCGATCGTCCCTTTATGGCCTGGATTCGCAACGACCAGCCCAAGACCCTGGGCGACGTGGTGGATGAGTGGCTGCGCCGAAACGAGGATTCACGCCCATGACACCCGATGAGAAATACCAGGCCGCCCAGCAACGCCTTGGCTATCAGCTGGACGAATTCAAAATCGGCGGCAACTACACGCCGTTGGTTCGCGACGGCAACCACCTCTACATCAGTGGCCAGATCCCCCGCGTCGGCGATGCGATCGTGCTGCCGGGCAAGGTTGGGGCAAGCCTGACCGTGGCCCAGGCGCAAATCGCCGCCGGTATCAGTGCCTTGCGTTGCTTGGGGTTGCTCAAGCAGGCGTTGGGTTCGCTGGACCAGGTCAGGGCGATCCCGCGCATCACCGTGTACGTGCGCAGTGCCGAGGATTTTGATCAGCAGAGTGAAGTGGCCAACGGCGCGTCGGATTTGTTGCACGAAATTCTGGGTGCCGCCGGGGCGCACACGCGTACGTCGGTGGGGGTGATGCAGTTGCCGAAGTCGGCGGCGGTGGAGGTCGATATGATTGCGGTGGCACACGGTTGAGCGACCGATGATTAACCAGGGAATGGCGGTACTGATTAACTACGGCACGTATCTGGCGCCGGGCCTACGGCGCCAATGCATTGGAAGAAGTGTTGTTTCGCGGTTATTTGCAGGGTTATCTGGAACAGCATGTCGCGCCCTTACGCGCCGCACTGGCCAGCGGCGTGGCGTTTGCGGCTTGCCATGCGTTCCTGGCACTGAGCGTCACCCAGTTGGGCTGGCCGGTGTTGTTGTTCACGCTGGTCGAAGGGTTGGCCTGTGCGCTGGTGCGCATGCGCTACGGGGTGTTGGCGGCGACGCTGACCCATGGCACGGCAATCCTGCTGGTTGCCGTGCCTCAGATGGCTTGATGTGAAATGCAGGCGAAAATGTGGGAGCTGGCTTGCCTGCGAAAGCGGTGGATCAGTCGGCATATCTGTGACTGAAAGACCGCCATCGCAGGCAAGCCAGCTCCCACATTTTGATTGCGTTGAGTCAGTTACATCGGCGCCAACGGCGGTGTGCGCGTTGGAATCTGGCGCTTGCTGCCCGTCGCTTCATACGCCGAGGCAAACCGCAGCAGCGCCGAATCATCATAGGCGCGCCCGGCGAATGTCAGCCCTATCGGCATGCCGATATCCGCCATTACGCCCATCGGCACGGTAACGGTCGGCACGCCCAGGTGGCGGATGGCGAGGTTGCCGTTAGCCACCCAGACGCCGTTGCTCCAGGCGATATCGGCTGAGGCTTCGTTCACGTCGGCATCCGCCGGGCCCACGTCGGCCACGGTGGGGAACAGCACGGCGTCGAGGCCGAGCTTGTCCATCCAGGCTTCCAAGTCGATCCTCCGGGTTTGCTCCAATCCGCGCAGGCCGTCGGGGACGGTACTGATCTGGTCCCATGGGGTGATGCCACGCTCGGCCATGCGCACGTATTCGTCCATGCCGGCGGCCAAGTCGTCCTCACGGTTGGGCAGGGTGCCCGGGTCGTGGGGGAAGATCTTTGGCCCGTCCACATCCGCCAAGCGGTTGAGCGCCGGGTCGTTGTTGGCGCGCAGGAAGTCGTCAAACGCCCAGGCTGACAGTTCCCACAGTTCATCGTGGAGGAATTCCTTGGACACCAGCCCCCGGGTGAACACGGTGGGTGCGCCAGGGCGGTCGCCTTCGCAGTTGGACACGAGCGGGAAATCCACATCAATCACTTCCGCGCCGGCCGCTGTCAGCGCCTGGCGCGCGTCTTGCCACAGGTCGATCACGCTGGCGCGGGTGTTGATTTTCTGCCCGGTCGGGCCACCGATCCCGGGTTTTTCGCTGGTGCCGGCGTCGGGGTCGGCGTTGATGTACATGCGCGGCACGCCAAAGCGTTTGCCCGCCAGGGATTCGGCAGGCGCCGCCAATTCAGCGTAGGAAGCAGGGCGTACCGAGGTGACGCTCGGGATCGGCACCCACGGCTGCAGGCGCCACAGGTCGCCACGGGTGTCCGGGTCTTCGGCGACCACCACGTCGAGCACTTCCAGCAGGTCGGCCATGGTGCGGGCGTAGGGCACCACCACGTCCATGGTCGGCGTGAGCGGCCAGTTGCCGCGCACCGAAATCACCCCGCGGGACGGGGTGTAGGCGCACAGGCCATTGTTGGACGCCGGGCCGCGCCCGCTCGACCAGGTTTCTTCTGCCAGGCCAAAGGCCGCAAAGCTCGCCGCCGTCGCGGTGCCAGCGCCGTTGGACGAGCCGGAGGCGAACGGCGCGGTCAGGTAATCGGCGTTATACGGGCTTTCTGCGCGGCCATACACGCCACGTTGCATCCCGCCATTGGCCATCGGCGGCATATTGGTCTTGCCCAGGCAGATGGCACCGCCGGCGCGCAGACGCTCGATGGTGAACGCATCACGTTGCGCGACCAGCTTGGCAAACGCCGGGCTGCCGGATGCCGCAGTCAGGCCCTTGACCAGGTAGCTGTCTTTGGCGGTGTAAGGAATGCCGTCCAAGGGCCCCAAGGTTTCGCCTTTGGCCCGGCGTGCATCGGACGCCTCGGCTTCTTTCAGCGCTTCGGGGTTGCGCACCACCACGGCGTTCAAGGCGGTGGCGGTCTGCGGACCGTCATAGGCATCGATTCGCGCCAGGTATGCCTGGACCAGTTCAACGGCCGTGGTCTGGCCGGACTCAAGCGCCGCGCGCAATTGGGCAATGGAGACTTCAGTAACTTGCATCACGTTTTTTTCGCCGCCTTCAAATGGGGGTATGGCGGCAGTCTACGTACAGATATTTCACAAAACCAGCGCCGCATAATCCGCATAGGCGCCGCGCATCACCTGCCACGTCGCCTCGTCAGCGGGAATCAGGTGTTCGATGCGCAGGGAGGTGAGGGTGATGTCCTGGGGCATGCCGAAGGTGGTGAAGGTGGACAAAAAGCTCAGCTCGCCCTGGGTTGAGCGCAGGCGGGTCAGCACCAGCGGTGGCAGGTGCGCGGGCAGTTCAGCGTTGGTCGGGGTTGGCAGGCTCGCCAGTAGCGCGGCCAGTTCCGGATTGCCCAGCGCCTCGCGAGTGGCACGCTGCCAGGCCAGGGTGCGGATCTCATCGGCATTGAGCATATGATCGCCGAGGCCGCCGGCTTGGAGCAGGGTGGTCAGCAGGTTCAAACCTTCAGCCGCATCGGGCGGGATACCCACCAATGCCAACAACACGCCGGTACTGGCATTCGCTGCGAGTACTTGCCACTGGCTGTCCAACAGGATCGCAGGCGCTGGGTTGTTGGCGTGCAGTACATGGCTGACCGCTTCGCGAATCGCGGCCATGGCGGGCGAGGCGAGCGGAGTGGCGGTATAGCGCGGGGCGAATCCGGCCGCAAGGAAGACGCGGTTGCACTGGTCCAACGGTGCCTCCAGCGCCGTCAGCAGGTTATGCAAGGTGACGGGGCTCGGCTTGGCGCGGCCGGTTTCGAGGCAACTGAGGTGGCGCTGGGAAACGCCGGTGATGAGCGCCAGGTCGAGTTGGCTCAGCTTGGCCTGTCGGCGTAATTGGCGCAGTTGTTCGCCGGCAGTTGAAGGGGCGTCCATGGCGTGGTCATGACCTCCGAGGTCATTGCGAAGGGCTGAACCTTATCACTAACTTAGGCCTTCATCATTCCAAGGATGCGACCATGAGACGACCCTCTATTGCCCTGGCGAGCTTGCTGGGATTTTCGTTGTACACCCTGGCGACGATGCTGACGGCGGAGCAGTCGCTGCTGGCATTTGGGCTGGAACTGATGTCGCGGCCGGACACGGCGCAGGTGGTGATAGACCTGTACTTGATGGCGGTGCTGGCGTGCGTATGGATGTACCGGGATGCGCGGCGGCGAGGACGGTCGATGGCTTCGGTGGTGCCGTACTGGGTGCTCACGGCGGTGTTTGTGTCGGTGGGGCCGTTGCTGTATCTCGTGGTGAACGGGTACCGAGATGAATGAGCTTTTGCAGGTCTACGCGCTGTGTGTGCTGGTGCTGTGCCTGAAGATGTTTGCGATTTCCTGCTATCAGGGCTTTTTTCGGATACGGGGTTTCGCATTTACCAATCGTGAGGATGCGGCGTTCTTCAATCGGGCAGTGCATTCAGAGGAGGTGCCGCAAGTCGCCAGGGCGGCCAAGGCCTGGGCGAATGACTTGGAGAACATTCCAATATTTTTCGTGTTGGGGGGACTTTGCATCGGGCTGGGAGCTACCGGCACTCTGACTGCAGGGCTGTTTGTGTGTTTTACCCTTGCCCGGGTCGCACACACGCTGATGTATCTGGCTGGCTGCCAGCCTTGGCGCACACTCGCGTATGGACTGGGCTGCATTTGCTTGTTCGGGCTGGGCGTCACGCTGAGCGCCAGATTGATGGACTTTCCCATTCACGTTTAGGATGCAGCTCCCGTTCTATCCACCAACCGGATGCTATCCCGCCCGCCACGCTTGGATTCATACAAGGTGCTGTCACCTTGCTCAATCAGCGCCGCGAGGCTGGGGGGTGGCTGGTCGAACAGGTTGGCGCCGATGCTCAGGGTCACGGGTGCAGGCGTCATGAAGGTCTGCGAGGCCAGGTGATGAAACTGTTCGCGCAGGCTGCTGCCCAGTTCGACAATCTGCTCAGTCGAGGCCGGATTCAACAGGATCACGAACTCATCCCCACCCAAACGCGCAGCCAGCGCGCCCTGAGGCATCGCGCCACGAATCAATTCGCTCAAGGCGATCAACAAGCGGTCGCCGGCGGTGTGGCCATGAAGGTCGTTGACCAATTTGAAATTGTCGATATCGATCAGCAGTAAGGCGCCGGGTTGTGCGGGCGATACCTGGGCCAGCAAGCGCGGCGCGCGCAGGTCGAGGGCGCGGCGGTTGTACAGGGCGGTCAGTGGGTCACGGGCGGCGAGGCGGGCGATCTGTTGTTCGCGGCGGTAGCGCTCGGAGCCGGTCATCGACAATGCAATCAACATGATCGCCATGGCGCCTTCCACCAGGGAAATCTGGATGATCTCGCCCTTGAATGCGGCGAGGTCGATCAAGGTGCCCGGGATCAGCACCGATAACGCCTTGGCCACATAGAACGCGCCATGGATCAGCAGCACGTAGCGCAATTGCACCGCGCCGATGCTCAAGGATTTGCCATGGGGCCGCAGCAAAAAGCTGGCGCGCAGCGTCGGCAACGCCACCAACAGTGACTGCACCGCCAGCATGGCTTTGGACCATGACGGGTCCACCGGCAGCATCAGCATGCCCAGCCAGGTCAACAACATCAGCAGCCACAGCGGCGACAGGCGGGTTTGAGTAAATCGCGCCACCCCAAGTAAAAACAGGAAGTGTGCGGTCACCAGCAAGCCATTGGCGAACCAGATGCCGATTATCATAAAGCCATTGATGCGCAGCAGGGCGAGCGTGGAGCCAAGGCCGATAGTGGCGAAACCGGCGCTCCAGCACAGCAGCGACGGTTCGCGCACGCTGCGCCATTCAACGGCCAGGTACAGGGCGGCAGCGGCTGCCAGGGCAACGGAAAGTGCCAAAATCGTAGGAGGGTCGAGCGTCATGTTGCCGGGCCGCCTGGGGTGCGTTTGAAAGCGCGATTGTAAGCGTTTCCGACGCGTTTTCGGAGCCTTGCTGGCGAGTAGCTATCAGTGTGTCAAGCTGCAACCAGCGGCACCGTCACCCGAAACTCCGTACCCCACTGCGACGTTGACGTGACCTCGATCGAACCGTCATGGGCCGCCACGATCTCGGACGCGATGAAAAGCCCCAGCCCGAGGCCTTCTGCAGGGCCATGCTCAATCACCGAGCGCTGCGAAAAACGCCCCATGGGATTGAAAATGAACGGCAACACATCCTCTGGAATCGGCGCGCCTTGATTGTGAACGGTGAACACCAGGCTGCCCTCTGAAACCGCGAGCCGTACCGTGATCGGCAGGCGAGCATCGCCGTGCTGCACCGCATTACTGATGATATTGGAGAACACCTGCTCCATGCGCGCGCCGTCGAACGCCCCAAGCGCGGGCGCTGTGGTTTCATATTTGAGTTGCGCGTGGGGGTGAAACGAGCGCATTTCTTCGACGATGCGTTCGCAAATGGGGGCCAAGTCAACGTCCACCCGTTTCACGGGGATGCCGGGGCCCATCTGGCACCGGGTCAAATCCAGCAGGTCGCCGACAATCTGGCTCGCCCGTTGAACACTGGTGTAAATCTGCCCGGCGACTTTGTTGCCGCGTTCCCCGAGCTCTTCCGAACGCCGAAGTATGTCGGCGCCTAGCAGAATGGCGCCCAAGGGCGTGCGCAAATCATGGCCGAGGATACCCAGGAACACATTGCGCGAGGCTTCTACCGCCCGTGAGTAACTGGCAATGGACTCCGTGAGGGCTTGATCGATGGCTTCATGAAAGCGGTTCATGTCATCGATATCCAGCGGCGTGCCGTGTTTGACCTGCTGGAGCCACTGGCTGAGCACGCTGGTGCGCAGCGCGCGGTATTCAGACACCATCTGATCAATCGAGAAACCCGCCATCAAGCGTGTCACGGCATGGGTTTCGGCGGGGGTTTCGTCTTCGTCCTGCGGTGCGAGGCCCTGGGCCTTGTCGATTTGCTCCTGCGCGGTCTGCGTGTTGCGCAGGTCCACGGCAATGGCTCGCAGCATCTGCTCGGCATGATCACGCAGGTCTACACGGTCGAGATCAGCCCCAGGCGTCTGGATAGTGCGGGCAAAGTCCTCCCAGGCCTGAAGGATCGGCTCGAGGTTCTCAATAATGAAATCTGCCAGACGCATACGGGTGTTTCCTTGGTAGGGAGGCAAGCGTGAACGCACAGGAAGCCGCCAAACAAGGATTTAAACATGGATTGGCCTGTTCAGCTTGCGCAGGCGTTCGTGCCTGCGCATGCCGTAGACGTCAAACGCCTTTGGTTGACGGTAACAATATCGTCAGGATGCCGACTAACGGCAGGAACGAGCAGATTTTGTAGACGTATTCGATGCCGTGGCTATCGGCAAGCAACCCCAGCAACGCTGCACCAATCCCGCTGAAGCCGAACATCAGGCCGAAGAATATCCCGGCGATCATGCCCACATTGCCCGGCACCAGTTCCTGGGCAAACACCACGATGGCCGAGAACGCCGAGGCGAGCACAAAACCGATCACCACGCTCAGCACCGCCGTCCAGTACAGGTCGACGTAGGGCAGCGCGAGGGTGAACGGCGCGGCGCCGAGGATGGAGAACCAGATGACCTTCTTGCGGCCGATCTTGTCGCCAATCGGGCCGCCCGCGAAGGTACCGACGGCAACCGCACCGAGGAACAGGAACAGGTACATCTGCGAGCTGGCGACGGACAGCTGGAATTTTTCAATCAGGTAAAAGGTGAAGTAGCTGGTCAGGCTGGTCATGTAGAAGTACTTGGAAAACACCAGCGCAGCCAGCACCACCAAGGCAAAGGTCACGCGGCCTTTGGACAAGCCATGGGTGGCTTGGCCGCCTTGCTTGAGCTTGAACAGGTTGAGGTGGTTACGGTACCAGCGGCTTAAACCGTAGAGCACCAGGATCGCGAACACCGCAAACAGCCCGAACCAGGCGATATGGCCCTGGCCGTAGGGAATGATGATTGCCGCCGCGAGCAACGGGCCCAAGGCGCTGCCGGTGTTGCCGCCGACCTGGAACGTCGACTGCGCCAGGCCGTAGCGCCCGCCGGAGGCCAGGCGTGCGACGCGCGAGGTTTCCGGGTGGAAGGTCGACGAGCCGACACCGACCAAACCGGCTGCGAGCAGGATGGCCGGGAAGCTGCCGACAAACGCCAGCATCAGGATGCCGATCAGGGTGCACACCATGCCCGCTGGCAGCAGCCACGGTTTAGGGTGACGGTCGGTGTGGTAGCCGATCCACGGCTGCAGCAACGAGGCAGTCAGCTGGAAGGTCAGGGTGATCAGGCCCACTTGGGTAAACGACAGGCCGTAGTTGGCCTTGAGCATCGGGTAGATCGACGGCAGCACGGCCTGGATCAGGTCATTGATCAAATGCGCCAGGGCGCAGGCGCCAAGGACGCGCATGACCAAGGGGCTGGCCTGGGGCGCAGTGGTTGCAGCGGCGGGTGACGCAGTGAGGGTCGACATGCAGGCATTCCATTCAAGGCGGCGAACACAGGTGGCAACTTCTTAGGTGGCCATCCATTACAAAATGATTCGGGAGTTATGCTAGATTCGCTGCAAATGCCTGTCTCGCGAAATTCGGGAGGCAACTAGCGCAAAAAGGGCGAAATGATCAAATCACTGGATCTATTTTTACAGGAGATCGACGAGGGCGATTGGGCTGTCATCAGTTCGGCCACCGATTATCCGGAAAACTGGGTGATCCCCGACCACAGCCATGAGAAGCATCAACTGCTGTACGCCACCGAAGGCGTGATGGTGGTGCACTCGGCGCAGAACCAGTGGACGGTGCCGCCCAATCGCGGCTTCTGGATGCCCAGTGGGCACGTCCACTCCTTGCGTTGTGTAGGCCCGTTGAAGATGCGCAGCGTCTTTGTCCGTCCCGACAGCTTTACCAATTTGCCCACCGAAACCAAGGCCGTGAGCATTTCGCCCCTGCTGAGTGAGCTGATCAAGGCGTCGGTGAGCTTGAAACCACCGTATGCCGAGGACTCACGGGACGCGCGCATCATGCACCTGATTCTGGACGAGCTGGCACTGCTGCCGGCTTTGCCACTCTCGCTGCCGCAACCCGCCGACCCGCGCGTCCACCGGATCTGCCAGGCGTTGCAGGATGAACCGGGCGATGCCTCGACGGTGGCGGACTGGAGCGAGCGCTTGAACCTTGACCAGAAAACCATCCAGCGCCTGTTCCGCAAGGAAACCGGCATGACGTTCGGCCAGTGGCGCCAACAAGCAAGGCTGCTGCTGGCGCTGGAGCGCATTGCGGTGGGCGAAAAGGTGATCGATATCGCCCTGGAGCTGGGGTATGAAAGCCCGAGCGCGTTCACCAGCATGTTCAAGAAGCAGTTCGGCAAGACGCCCAGCCATTTTTTCAGGTAGCGCCCGGCGTTATCACTGCACGATGCCGGCTTGCACGTCCAACAGGCGAGTGAAGGTTTCGATGTCCAGGGGGCGACTGAGGAAATAGCCTTGGCCCTCTTCACAGGCCACGGCCTTGAGCAGTGCCACGTGTTCAGCCGTTTCGACGCCTTCGGCCGTTACCGTCAGTGCCAGGGCGCGGCCCAGGCCGACAATGGCCTGGATAATCGCCTTGTCATCGTCGCTTTCTTCCAGCCGGGTCAGGAAGCTGCGGTCTATCTTCAAACCGTCGAACGGGAACGTGCGCAGGTAGCTCAGGGATGAGTAACCGGTGCCGAAGTCATCCATGGCGATGCGTATGCCCAATTGTTTGAGCGTGCGCATGACCTCCAGCGCCCCGGTGGCATCTTCGAGCATGACGCTTTCGGTGATTTCCAGTTCCACGCGTGCGGGTTCGATACCCGAGGTTTTCAGGGCCTGGCGTACGCGCTCTACCAGGTTGCCACGCTTGAATTCCATAGGGGACAGGTTCACCGACACAAAAAGATGCTCTGGCCACTGGGCTGCGCTTTTACAAGCGGTTTCAAGTACCCAGTCGCTCAGGGCCAGGATCAGCCCGGACTCTTCGGCAATCGGAATAAAGGTGTCCGGCGTGATCAGGCCGCGCACCGGATGTTGCCAGCGCACCAGGGCTTCAGCGCCGACCATCTGGCCGTCGGCGATGCGATAGCGCGGCTGGAAGTGCAGGCGCAGCTCGGCATGTTTGATTGCAAAGCGCAGGTCGCTCTCCAGGCGTCGGCGTTCGATGATCCGCGCGTTCATATCGCCGGAGTAGAACCGCCAGGTATTGCGGCCCGCAGCCTTTGCCTCGTACAGCGCAATATCGGCGTAACGCAGCAGTTCCGTGGCTTCGCGCGCATCGTTGGGGGCGATGGCAATGCCAATACTGGCGCTGATGAACACCTCTTGCTCGTCGATTCTGATCGTGCGCTCGATCGATTCGATCAAGCGCTTGCACAGGGCTTCGACCTCGTCTTGAGTGCCTGCATCGCTCAGGATCAGCACAAATTCATCACCGCCGACACGGGCGACCAGATCACCATGGCGCACGCAGGCGGCCAGGCGGGCCGACACTTCGTTGAGCACCCGGTCGCCGGCAGCGTGCCCGAGCAGATCGTTGACCGGTTTGAACCGATCAAGGTCCAGGCTGAGCATTACCAGGGGCTGCGTTGAGGTGGACACCTCAGCTGTTGACAGCTCCGCGCTCGACAGCGCCTTGAACTTGCCCTCCAGGAACGCTTGCAGCCGCGTGCGATTGGGCAGCCCGGTGAGGGCGTCGTGCTGAGACAAGAACTCGATGCGTCGACGGGACTCGACTTCTTCCGTCACGTCGGTGGCTGTCCCGCGAAAGCCGCCACACGGCATCTGCCGCGCTGACAGCCGTGTGCTGCGTTCCAGCCCCAGTGCATCGACGTAGCGGCACTGCACACTGATATCCGGGCGGCGTCCGGGGGTGCTGAGCCATTGCGAGAGCAGGCCGGTCTCGGTCTCGAGCAAGTCGTTCATCGTGGCACCGATCCACGCATGCCGCGCCAACCCGGTGACGCCTTCGAAGCGCTCCGACAGGTAGGTAAAGCGCCAACCGGCGTCGATTTCCCACACCCAATCTGAACTCGCCTCCACCACATCGCGAAAGCGTGCTTCGCTGGTCGCCAAGGCGTTCTGGCTGTTCTGCAGCGACGAATGGCTAGCGTCCAGGGCGAGCGCGGCCGCCGTGGTGCGGCGTGAAATGACCCAGCTCATTACGCATACCAATAACGCGGCCAGGCCAAGCAGGGGCAGGCCTACGCCCATCAAGCGCAAACCGGGTCGGGCCGGCTCCCAATGCAGGCTGCCGGCAGCGCCGTTGTCGCCGAGGGGGAACAGCAACGTCTTGCCGATTTCATCAGGGGTAGCGATGTGCAGCTTGCTCACGCCGAATTCATCGCCGATCACGGCCAGCTTGGCACTGTTGAGGATGTCGACGAAGATCAGTACCGAGGCAGGCCGGCCATCCGGTTTCACCGTAGGGTCTGTGCCGGGGGTGATGGCGGCTGCGGCCACCAGCGCGGGGCTGCCCTTAACGTTGATGAAGGCTGTGGCGGGTGTTTCGCTGTCGGCGCCTGCACGTGCTTGCTCCACAATCCCGGCAAAGGGCTGGTCGAGCCATTGCGCGAGTTCGACATCTTGCAGCTTGCCATCGACGACCGCGTAGACCGTGCGGTTGGCATCATTGACTACAAACAGGCCTTGAAAACCGAAATCTTCGAACAGCGTGGCGCCGATATTGCCGCGGACATACGCCCAATCACTGTCCACTTTAACGTGCAGGTGTTTGTAGGCATCGCTCCAGAACGCGTAGTCCTTGACCGTCACCCGCAGGGTTTTTTCCAGGGATTGCACGGCTTTACGGGTATAGAAGGCGCTTTCTGCCTGTTCGGCACGGTCCAACTCATAGGCGAGGTAAACCAGCGAATAGGCTGCCGCCGCAAAGACGACAGCCAGCAACGCCATGAACTTGAACAGTGAGGTACGTGCCAGCGAAAGGCTGGTGCGATCGGAAAGCGAGCGGACAATAGGGGCGAGGGTATTCGGCATTGTTTCCGGCAGGGCGTCACTGCAAGTCAGAAGTTATCCCTTGTTATCGGCGAGCCCGGCGAAATATTTAGACCGCCACAGGTGATTACCGCTGGCGCGTGCTGCCAGCCAAGCCAGTAAGGCCGCGGCGCCCAGCACTGCCGCGCTCAACTCGAATGTCGCCTGATACCCGCTCAGGTCAAACACCAGGCCTCCCACGATAGCGCCTGAGGCGATCGCCAGTTGAATGATCGCAACCATCAAGCCGCCCCCTGCTTCGGCATCGTCGGGCAGGGTTCTCGACAGCCAGGTCCACCAGCCCACCGGCGCGGCAGTCGCGACCAGGCCCCAGAGCCCGAGTAACACGGTGGTCAGTACGGTGGAACTGCCCACCATGACCAGTGCCAGCGCGATTCCTGCCATCAACAACGGGATGATCGCCAGTGTCAGGAACAGGCCTTTTTTCAGGAAGCGCTCAATCAGGAACGTCCCTGTAAACCCGGCCAGCCCCAACACCAGCAGCATCAACGACAGCCTGGAAACGCTGACCTGGGTAACGGTCTCCAGAAACGGTCGCAGGTAAGTGAACAGCATGAATTGGCCCATGAAAAATACACTCACCGCCAACATGCCCAGCGCCACCGGCGGGCGTTTCAACAGGTGCAGCAGGCCGCTGCTCTTCGCGCTGACTTCTGATTTGATCGACGGCATGCTCACCATCAGCCAGGCCGCCGCCAACACCGCCACCGGGACGACGCAAAAAAACGCCCCGCGCCAGCCGATCAAACCGCCGACAAAGCTGCCCAGCGGCGCGGCGATGACCGTGGCCAGCGCGTTGCCGCCATTGACGATGGCCAATGCGCGCGGCACCTGGGGCTCCGGCACCAGGCGCATGGCGGTGGCGGCCGACAGCGACCAGAAGCCGCCGATGGCCACGCCGATCAACGCACGGCCCAGCATGAACACCAGGTAATTTGGCGCGAACGCCACCACCGTGCCGGAGACGATCATCAGCAGGGTCAGGGACAGCAGCAGGCGCTTGCGATCAACCCGCGCGGCCACGGCCGCGATCATCAGGCTCGTGAGCAAGGCAAACAACCCGGACACCGAAATGCCCTGGCCGGCCTGGCCTTCGGTGATGTGCAGGTCGGCCGCCAGCGGCGTCAGCAGGCTCACGGGCATGAATTCGGACGCGACCAGGGCAAATGCCGCCAGCGACATAGCGAGTACGGCGCCCCAGTTTTTTGTGGTGTGGGTCATCACTTCAAATGGCTCTTGAAGAAGGTGGTGAGCTTGGCGAACGGGATCAGGTCGACCCGGTCGTACAAATCCACATGGCCCGCGTTAGGGATGATGACCAGCTCTTTGGGTTCGGCGGCACGCTGATAGGCGTCCTCGCTGAATTCACGGGAATGGGCGTTGGCGCCGGCGATCAGCAGCAGCGGGCGTGGGGAAATCGTCTCAATGTCGTTGAACGGGTAGAAGTTCATGAACTTCACGTTGCTGCTCAGCGTCGGCCGCGTAGTGGTTTGCGGCGAGGCACCGGTCGGGGTGAACTCACCACGCGGTGTGCGGTAGAAATCGTAGAACTCATCGCCAATCGCATCGCCGGTCAGGGTAAGGGGCGTGCCGCCGGTGTAGACGGTCTCGCCACCCTGGAACTCCACGTAGCGCTGGTTGGCGGCTTGCAGCATGACCTGTTGGCGCTGCGCCAGGGTCACGCCATGTTTGAGGCCATTGCGGTTGGCGGCGCCCATGTCGTACATGCTCACGGTAGCAATCGCCTTGAGGCGTGGGTCGATCTTCGCCGCAGCGATAGCGAAACTGCCACTGCCGCAGACGCCGATCACGCCAATGCGCTCGCGGTCGACGATTGGGCGGGTGCCGAGGTAATCCACGGCGGCGCTGAAGGCTTCGCTGTAGAGTTCGGGCAACACGGCGTTGCGCGGCTCGCCTGCACTGGCGCCCCAGAACGACAGGTCCAGGGACAGGGTGACAAAACCCTGTTCAGCCATTTTGGTGGCGTAGAGGTTTGCGCTTTGTTCTTTGACGGCACCCATCGGGTGGCCGACGATGATGGCGGCATTTTTGGAGGCCGGAGCAAGGTGCTTGGGCACGAACAGATTGCCTGCGATCGCCATGCCGTATTGATTGTTGAAGGTGACTTTTTCGACGGTCACCTGGTCGCTTTGGTAGAAGTTGTTGGCTCCGTTGGACATATCGGCTCCCAGTGAAGAAAAAGAAGTCACCAGCAAACCCAGGGCGAGCAAGAGGCTTTTCATCGGATGATCCTTGAGAAGGTCGGTCCGCACATTTTCCCTAGGCAGGGCGGGGTTCTGTAGTGCGTTTCACTGGATTACTTGCCTGATCCTCTGAGTCTTGCGGTTTGCCGGGGACGCCCACGGGCTGGCCGGGGTAAAGTCCAGTCAAGAGAGGAACGAGCGTGTTATGACGATCAATCAAACAGCGTTGGATGTACTGATCCAGGCCATCGGTTCGCGGGTGCACGCGCCCGGTGACTACTCCATGCCGATTCCCGGCCTGGGCTTTTATCGACGGGAGCAACCCGCGCAACCGGTGGTGTGCATGGTCGAGCCGTGCATCGTGCTGGTGGCCCAGGGTGAAACGCAGTTGTGGGTCGGCGGGGAGGGGTATCCGTATGACACCTCGCGGTTTCTGGTGACCTCATTGGACATCCCGGCCAACTCCGAAGTGATCGCCGCCAGCCCCGAGCAACCGTGCCTGGGGCTGACGTTCAAGCTGGACCTGCGCATCCTGGCTGAGCTGATTGCCCAGAGCGAGCTGCCACCGACCCGTGAACGGGCAGTGCTGAAAGGGGTGGGGATTGGCACCGTCACTGAAGGCATGCTCGCGTCGTTCGCACGACTCGTCGCGTTGCTGGATGAGCCCGAAGCCATTCCGGTGCTGGCGCCGTTGATCCAGCGCGAGATCCATTACCGGCTCTTGAAAAGCGACCAGGCTGGCCGCCTGCGGCAGATATGTTCAGTCGACGGGCAGGGCTATCGCATCGCCCGGGCGATCGACTGGCTCAAGCTCAACTATGACGCGGCGCTGCGCGTGGAAGAGCTGGCCGCGCGCGTGCAAATGAGCGCAGCGACCTTTCATCATCACTTTCGCCAGTTGACGGCGATGAGCCCGCTGCAGTACCAGAAGTGGTTGCGCCTGAACGAGGCGCGGCGCTTGATGTTGAACGAGCACCATGACGTGTCCAGCGCGGCGTTCAAGGTGGGCTATGAAAGCCCGTCGCAGTTCAGCCGCGAATACGGCCGCTTGTTCGGCGTGCCGCCCAAGCGCGATATTGCAGCGCTGCGTGGCAAGGTCGGGGTGGCTGATCGGGCGTCAAATTAGCGGAACCCATTCCAGGTCGGCGATCACGGTGCGCTCATCGGCGCTGAGCAAGAATTCGAGGCGGTGACCCTCGATTGGCGTGGTGGCCGGGGCCACCTCGCACGTTCAGGCTTTAATTGATCCGCGGATGCTGCTGCACCAGGTTCTGGCGCTTGGCTTCCAGAGCGGCAATTTCTGCATCGATGTCTTCGATTTTCTGCTCGATATTGTCGTGATGTTCCTGCAGCAACTCCTTGGCTTCTTCCATGTCCGAAGCGGCCGGCGCTGCGCCGCGCAATGGCTTGTTGGCGGTTTCCTTCATGGTCAGGCCGGTGATCAGGCCGACTACGGCAAACACCATCAGGTAGTAGGCGGGCATGAACAGGTCGTTGGTGCTTTCTACCAGCCAGGCCACGGCGGTTGGCGTGAGGCCGGCGATCAGTACTGAAACGTTGAACGCAGCGGCCAAGGCGCTGTAGCGCAGGTGGGTGGGGAACATCGCGGGCAGTGTCGAGGCCATCACGCCGATGAAGAAGTTGAGGATCACGGCCAGGATCAGCAAGCCGGCGAAGATCAACCCGATCTTGCCGCTGGTGATCAGCATAAACGCCGGGATGGACAGGAACAGCAAACCGATGCTGCCAGCGATGATGAAAGGCTTGCGGCCGATCTTGTCGCTGATAAAGCCAATGAACGGCTGCACGAACAGCATGCCGACCATGATCGCGATGATGATCAGCACGCCGCTGTTTTCTTTGTAGTGCAGGTTATGTGACAGGTAGCTCGGCATGTAGGTGAGCAACATGTAGTACGTCACGTTGGTCGCCGCGACGATACCGATGCAGGTCAGCAGGCTGCGCCAGTGCTTGGTCGCGACTTCCTTGAACGAGACTTTGGGGCCGTGGGTCAGGCCTTCGCGGTCGCCTTGCTCGAGTTTGTCCATGTGCTGTTGGAATGCTGGTGTTTCTTCCAGTGCATGGCGCAGATACAGGCCGATGATGCCCAGGGGCAAGGCGAGGAAGAACGGCAGGCGCCAGCCCCATGCTTCGAATTCGGCTTCGCCCAGGACGCTGGAAATCAGTACCACTACGCCTGCGCCCAGGACGAAACCAGCGATGGAACCAAAGTCCAGCCAACTGCCCAGGAAGCCGCGCTTGCGGTCCGGGGCGTACTCGGCAACGAAGATCGAGGCGCCGGTGTATTCACCGCCCACCGAGAAGCCCTGGGCCATTTTGCACAGCAACAGCAGGATCGGCGCCCAGATGCCAATCGAGGCATAACCGGGGATGAGGCCAATGGCAAAGGTGCTCAGGGACATGATCACGATGGTCGCGGCGAGCACTTTTTGCCGTCCGTACTTATCGCCCAGTGCACCAAAGAACAGGCCGCCCAGGGGACGGATCAGGAAGGGCACGGAGAAGGTGCCGAGTGCAGCGATCATTTGTACGCTGGGCGAGGCGTCGGGGAAGAACACCTTGCCGAGCACATAGGCGACAAATCCGTAGACGCCAAAGTCGAACCATTCCATGGCGTTACCCAGTGCGGCGGCGGTGATTGCCTTGCGCACCTTGGTGTCGTCGACAATGGTGATGTCTTTCAATCCGATCGGTTTGACGCTTTTCTTACGTAATTTCATGCGGGGCACTCTAAAGCAGAACAGGGGAGGTGCCATCGCAGCGATGGCACCGCTCTGTCAGTTCAGATACAAGCGGACATGAAATAATTCACCGTTATTTGCTTTTTTTTGCAGATGCATTGAACTTCGTCGATTCACAACGGAGCGATCTGAATGCCCGCGACTTTTTCCCGCCTCATCTACCGTCCACCACAGCCCGCAGACGTGCAGCGATTGTTCGCGATCTTCGGCGACCCGCAGACCAACCTGTTTAATCCAGCCGGCCCCATGGTCACCCTCGGCGAGGCGCAACGCCTGCTGGATCGTTGGCTGGGGCAGTGGGCCGCTCAGGGGTATGGCTGGTGGGCGATTGCGCGAAATGAGGCGCCGGAACACATCATCGGCTTCGGTGGGATCGCGCCACTCCACTACTTGGCCGAACAGCGCATCAACCTGGGTTACCGGTTTGCAGTGGAAGCCTGGGGGCAGGGCTACGCGACCGAACTTGGCCGCGATGCGCTGGCGCTGGCATTTGAAACCCTGGGCGTGCCCGAAGTGTTCGGCCTGGTACGACCGGACCACGCAGCGTCGATCCGCGTGCTGGAAAAGATCGGTATGCAGCCTTTCGGCGTTCTTGACGATGTGCCGGGCAAGTCGCCAAGCCGGGTGTTTCGCATTTGTCATCCTACAACTGCTTTTGCCTGACCTTTCACATAGCCGCGCAATACCTCGATAAAGGGCAATCTTTCAGATTGACACCGTGTAGGTGTCCCGATATAAAAGTCGCAGTTGTACGACGACATATGACGTTACATATGTCCTACCTAACAAAAATAAAAAGTGATGCCATGAACTTGAACGAGCCCATCAACGCCCATCGCGTTGGCCAAGCTGTAGGCAACTATCGCTGGACCATCTGCGCGATGCTGTTCTTCGCGACCACCGTCAACTACCTCGACCGCCAGGTGCTCAGTCTCTTGGCGCCGCAGTTGTCGACGCAATTTGGCTGGAGCAACACCGACTACGCCAACATTGCTGCAGTTTTCCAGTTTGTCTACGCGATCTCCATGCTGTTCGCCGGGCGCTTTGTCGACAAGATCGGCACCAAGGCAGCCTACGTGGTGGCGATTGGCATCTGGTCCACGGGTGCCATCATGCATGCGTTCTCGGTGCCGATGGGCGAGGGCATCGCAGCGATCAGCGGCGCGATTGGGCTGGCAGTGATTCCTGTGTCGATTGCAGGGTTCATGCTGTCCCGTGCAGTGTTGGCGATTGGCGAGGCGGGCAACTTCCCAATTGCGATCAAGGCGACTGCCGAATACTTCCCCAAGAAAGAACGCTCGCTGGCCACCGGTATCTTCAATTCCGGGGCCAACGTCGGTGCCATCCTGGCGCCTATCTGCGTGCCGTTGATTGCCGGTTTATGGGGCTGGGAAGCGGCGTTTATTGTGATCGGTGGGTTGGGTTTCGTGTGGGTGGCGGTGTGGATCGCACTCTATAAGAAGCCGGACGAGCAAAAGCGTCTGTCGCCCGAAGAGCTGGCCTACATCCGCAGCGACCAGACCGTGCAGCCCTTCACGCCTGAACCCGCTGGCGCAGTGGCGAAAAAAGTCTCGTGGTTCAAGTTGCTCACTTACCGCCAGACCTGGGCCTTTGCTTTCGGCAAGTTCATGACTGACGGCGTGTGGTGGTTCTTCCTGTTCTGGCTGCCCACCTACCTGTCGGCGCAATACGGTATGAAAGGCCCCGACATCGTGCTGCCGCTGGCGGTGCTGTACAGCATGACCATGGTTGGCAGTATCGGCGGCGGCTGGTTCCCCAGCTACTTCATGGCGCGCGGCGATGCGCCGTATGACGGCCGCATGAAAGCCATGCTGGTGATTGCGCTGTTCCCGCTCGTGGTACTGCTGGCGCAGCCGTTGGGTTACATCAGCTTCTGGGTCCCGGTATTACTGATCGGCGTGGGCGCGTCGGCGCACCAGGCGTGGTCGTGCAACATCTTCACCACCGTGTCCGATATGTTCCCGCAGAAGACCGTAGCCTCGGTGGTCGGCATCGGCGGCATGGCCGGCGGCCTGGGCGGCGTGGTGATGACCAAGATCGGCGGCTGGGTGTTCGATTACTACAAGTCCATCAACGACATCCACACCGGCTACATGATCATGTTCGCCATTTGCGCACTGGCCTACCTGGTGGCCTGGAGCGTGATGAAGACACTGGTGCCGCGTCACAAGGAAATCACTGACCTGTAATTGGCACGGGCAAGGCGGTGTCTCGCTTGGCTATCAGGATGATGCGCACCGCCATCACCACGCCGATCAGCACCGCCGCCAGGCCTGCCGCTTCCATGAGCGTCGGGCCCCGGCCTGCGAACGCCAGGCCGAGCAGGGTGGCGAACAGTGATTCAAGGGCGATCAACTGGCCGCTCAGGACCATGGGTAAGCGACGTGTTGCGGCGTTCCAGGCCCAGGCGCCGACCACGGTGGACATCACGGCAATCACCAAGCCCCAGGCATACAACGGCGCCGCCTGTTCAAGCCCAGCGCCGAGGACTGGCAGCCTCAGCAACCCCAGGGCCTGCATGAACGGCCACAGGCACAGCGCAGCGATGCCGGCCCCGGCCAGCATCAGCGCGGTCCAAAGCCCGGTCGCCTGAGCCGGTAACTGCATCAGGTGCTGTTGGTTGAGCACGCTGAACAGTAGCCATAAGGCCACGGCACCCAGCGACCAAAACAACCCCGACAACCACGAACCGGCACTCAACGACGGTTGATGAAGGCTGCCGACGTTCGACAGTGCCAGCCCTGTCATCAGGCACGACAAGGGGGTGATCAGTCGACGCCATTCGACGGTCTTGTGCCGCGCATTGCCCAGCAACGCGAGCAGCACCGGCACCGTCCCGACGACCGCCGGCGTGAGCACCGGCCCGGCAAAGTGCACGCCGGCGGCGATGCACACGCCATAACCCAGGCAACCCAACGCGCCCAGCCCGCCTGCCAGCAATCGCTGGCCAGGCGTGATCAGGTGCAAATGAGCGCGACTCAGGAGTATCCAACCGACGCCCAGCCCGCCGACGAACAGGAATCGCACGAGCATCAGGTCGTAGAGGCTGTAGGCGCCGGTCACGTAGGGGGTGATGAAGTTCAGCGCCCAGCCGAGGGTTGCAATCACAGCAAGGAACAGTCCGACAAGTATTGACGCGGGTGCAGGATTCATCCGGTTATCCATCAAGTAATGGATGCCCATGGTGCCCAGCCGCGCGGCCGTGCTACAAACGAGTTCTCGGCCCTGGATACATAACCAAAGATTATGAATACGCTCGGCAAAACCCTACCGCCCCTCGCCAGCTTGCTGCCCTTCGAAGCGGCGGCACGCCTGGAGAGTTTTTCCAAGGCAGCCGATGAGCTGCACCTCACCCAGGCCGCGATCAGCCGACAGATCCGCGGGCTCGAGGATAATCTTGGGATCAAGCTGTTTCAGCGCCGCAATCGTGCCGTGTTCCTCACGCCGGAGGGGCGCGAGCTGGGGCGGGTGATCAGCGAGGCGCTGCGCAGCATCGGTGATGGCGCCGCCCGCCTGCGCGCGGTGCACCACAGCAACCGTGTGGTGCTGCTCTGCCAGTTGTGTGAAGCGTTTTATTGGCTGATGCCGCGCTTATCGACGTTTCACCAGCAATACCCGCATATCGAAATCCAGGTCGTGACCACCACTCGACCCTTGACTGAATTCAACGACCCCTTTGACGTTGCGCTGCAAAGCACGCGGCGCGCCAGCGGGGCTCATCCGCTGATATTTACAGCCTCGGACGAAGTCTTTCCGGTGTGCAGTCCGCTCTACCTGGCCGTAGAGCAACCGCTGTCACTAAATGCATTGCAGCGTCATACGTTCTTGCACCACAGCGCACCGCCGCCGCATCTGATGGAGTGGGAGGAGTGGCTGCAGGTGTTTGGCCATAGGCTGGCCGGGGACGCGCGAAGTGCCACGTTCGACAGCTACCCACTGATGTTGCAGGCCGCTGTTGAGGGGTACGGGATTGCCATGGGCTGGCGTCGCACCGCGAGCCGCTTGATTGAAAGTGGCGCGCTGGTGAGGCCGTGCGCCGAGAGCGTGCACTTGCCCGACGCTATTTCGGTTTATCGGCATCAAGCGGCTGGGAGGCGGGATGGAGTGGCGGCGCTGCTCGCCTGGCTCGAGGCGCAGTTGCAGGATTAAGGATGACAGGGGCGCTGTCCGCCCCTGTCGTGCACGGCTAGGGGTTGCGTTTTACTCGCCACACGGTATTGGCCAAATCATCGGCAATGATCAGCGCGCCTTTCGGGTCCACCGTCACACCCACCGGCCGGCCGCGGGTTTTGCCGTCGTCACCGCGGAAACCGGTGGCAAAGTCGATGGGTTCGCCAGAGGGCTTGCCGTTGCTGAAGGGCACGAAGATCACCTTGTAGCCCACCGGGTTGTCACGGTTCCAACTGCCGTGTTCGCCAACAAATACGCCGTCGGCAAACTTCTCACCCATTTGCGCGATGGAAAAGTCCACGCCCAGTGCCGCCACATGGGAGCCGAGGCTGTAATCCGGCTTGATCGCGGCGGCCACTTTGGCCGGGTTCTGTGGCTGTGCGCGTGGGTCGACGTTCTGGCCCCAGTAGCTGTAGGGCCAGCCGTAGAACGCGCCTTCACGCACTGAGGTGAGGTAGTCCGGGACCAGGTCCGGGCCGAGTTCGTCGCGTTCGTTAACCACCGTCCACAGTTGGCCGGTGTCCGGCTGAATAGTCAGCGCCGTCGGGTTGCGCAGGCCTGTCGCGTAAGGTTTGTGCGCGCCGGTTGCGGCATCGATCTGCCAGACCATCGCGCGGTCGATCTCCACTTCCATGCCGCGTTCGGTAACGTTGCTGTTGGAGCCGATACCCACGTAGAGCTGGCGACCGTCAGCACTCACGGCCAGGGATTTGGTCCAGTGGTGGTTGATCTGCGCCGGCAGGTCGGTGACTTTGATGGGCGCGCCGCTGGCTTTGGTCTGGCCGTCGGTGTAGTCGAAGCGCACCAGCGCATCCTGGTTGGCCACATACAGCTTGCCGTCGGCGAAGGCCAAGCCGTAGGGCGCGTTCAGGTTATCGGCGAACACGGTTTTGAGTTCGTAGGTGCCGTCACCGTCGGCGTCGCGCAGCAGGGTCAGGCGGTTGCCGCCCTTGACCTTGGTGTTGCCTTCGGCCTTGATCAGGCTGGCGATCACATCCTTGGGCTTGAGCTTGGCCGCGCTGCCGCCACGGCCTTCGGCGACCAGGATGTCGCCGTTGGGCAGCACCAGGGTCTGGCGTGGAATGGCCAGGTCAGTGGCGATAGCGGAGATGCTGTAGCCGTCCGGCACCTTGGGTTTCTGCTCGCCCCACGGCACGGGCTCGGCAATCTTCATGCTGGGTAGCAGGCTGCTTTGCTGTTCCGGCAACTTGGGGTCCGGGCCGCGGGCCTGGGTCTTGTCGCCTTCGCCACCGCATGCGGTCAGCAACAGCGCAGCGCTTAATAGGGTCAGCGTGCTGGACGTTTTCATTGGGCAGCTCCCGAGCGCAGGTTAGTCAGGCCGATCCACGTTGCGACGAATGCCAGCAGCGTGACAATCGCCGACAGCACCAAGCCCGTGGGCATCATGGCGTATGCATCCTTGGCATGCTGAAAGGCATTGACCAGGCCCAATACCCAGGCGGCTAACAACACCAGGAAATACACTGCGGGTCGCCCGGATTTACGCTCGGCGCGCAATAGATTGACCAGCGAAAACAACAGCGCAAATCCACTGAACACCAGCGCACCGGCAATCAGCCAGGACGCGAAGTTGGCCCACTGAATCTGGTAGGTCTGGCCGTAGGCAATATCGCTGAGCAGTGCACCCAGAAACAGCGGCACGCTGCCGGCGAGCATTATTGAGTGCAGCGGGCCAGGTCTTGTCGCGTAGTAGGTGGGGAGGGTAGTCATGGGGGTAGCGGCTCCTTATCGTTCAGCGCTCCTGGAGTCAGGGCGCGGTGACTTCGCATAGGAGAGGAGCTTTTCGTTTATCAGAAAGTTCACTGGGGATTGGTGTCGAGATGTTTTTCGTACCACTCGGCATAGGGTGTGTTGACGACCTGATGGCGATTGAAGTCCGGACTGCCGTCGCTCCACCACACCGGACCGCGTTCGCCCAGTGCGACTTTGGCGCGCTGCACGTGCTGACGGGCCAGCTTCAGCGCTTGCGGGTCGTCGTGCGCCTTGGCCGCTTTGACCGCACGGCGAGCGTCCATCAGCTCGTGCACCAGGCGCTGACGGGTGTCTTCGTCCAACGTCGGGTCAGTGCAGCGCCACAGTTGGCCATTGACTATGAAGTAGTGTTTGTCCGGCGTGCTAAGCATGGTGCCAGCGCAGTACCCGCAACACGCCCCACATCATCGAAATCACAATCGCGATCCAGCCGGCAAACAGGCTGAAGAGGGTCATTGCAAGGTTCATAAGCACCTCCAGTGTGTGGTCGTCTTTATAAATGACCCCGGTCAAAAACCAGGATTCAACTTAATTTCCTGACTGAACCCCTGGCAGGGTTACCCACCTAAGCACCTATAATCCCCACACTTGCTTACCATCAGGCCTTTCCATGCCCCATCCTCGCATCGGCTTCGCATGCCAGTACAAGCATCCCGAACGCCTGCTGTCGGCCAGCGCCCTCAAGCTGATCGAAGGCCCGTTCAACCCGCGTACCACCACCCTGCGCTGGATGGACGGGGTAGCGCCTAACGTGGCCCGCGACAAGCTGGTTGAAGTGGTGACCCACAACCTGGCCGCCCAATTGCGCTTGCTGGCCTATGTCGCCGAACTGCCGCCGACCTTGCGCATGCTGCGCTTGAGCAGCGATCTGCTGCCGTTCTACAGCCACCCGAAGGTCGCTGCGGTTTACAAGGATCCGGCCATCGAGCGTCAATGCGTGGAAGGCTTCGCCACCATCGGCGAACTGGCGCGTGCTTCGGATATCCGCTTGTCGTTCCACCCAGGCCAGTACTGTGTACTCGGTTCGGAAAACCCCGGCGTGGTGGAAAACAGCCTGGCCGAATTTGAATACCACGCCGACATGATCCGCATGATGGGCTACGGCCGGCGCTTCCAGGACCTCAAGTGCAACGTGCATATCGCCGGTCGCCTGGGCGTGGAAGGCACCCGTGCGGTGTGGGCGCGGCTGTCGGAAGTGGCGCGCAACTGCATCACCTTCGAGAACGACGAAAAAACCTACGGCCTCGATCATTGCCTGCAAGTCGCCGACCTGGCGCCGGTGGTGCTGGATATCCACCATTGCTGGATCAATGAAAACGAGTACATCGACCCCCACTCAGAGAGGGTCACCCGCGTGATTGAAAGCTGGCGTGGCGTGCGGCCTACCCTGCATTACTCCCAGCCCCAGGAAGTCTTGCAGGAGCTCGGTTTCGACGCCGAGCACAAGCTGGAAATGGACGCGCTGTTGAAGGTGGTTTCCAAGCGCGACCTGTATGCGCACAGCGCACAAATGTGGAACCGCTGGACCAACGACTATGCGCTGCAGTTTTTCGATCGCTTCGACATCATGTTGGAGTCCAAGGACAAGAATGTGGCAGCTTGGGCGTTTTATGAGCATTTCAAGCGACGTTCAGTTTAAAAAAGGAAACCTTTACTCATGCCAACCCTGCATCTGCTATGCGGCAAGATAGCGTCGGGCAAGTCAACGCTCGCCAGCACCCTCAGCGCTGAACACGCGGCGATGCGGTTAAGCGAGGATCAGTGGCTCGCTCAGTTGTACCCCGGTGAAATTTTGTCGGTGGCGGATTACCTGCGCTGCGCCCAACGCATCCGCGGGGTGTTGGGGCCGCTGGTGGTAGGTTTGCTGGAGTCGGGCGTCAACGTGGTGCTGGATTTTCCGGCCAACACCTTGGCTAACCGCCAGTGGCTGCTGGGACTGGCGCAGGCCGCCGGGGTGCCACACTGCTTGCACTATCTGGAACTGGACGACGACACCTGCCGCGCCCGACTGCATGCGCGTAATGCGCACGGTGAGCACGATTTTGCGGCGACGGATGCCGAGTTTGACCTGATCACACGCCACTTCTGTGTGCCAAGTGAGGAGGAGGGGTTGGTGATTGAGGTGCATCGCTCGTGAGTGCAGCGCATTTTAAAGGGGTCGACGCGGAAGGTTTCATCCTTACTGTCCCCGAAACGTCCGTGCAGAGTGAGTTTCAGCCATTGCTGGAGGAGGCCTGCACCGCTCTGTCGCAGGAAGCGCTGGGAGTGGAGGGTATCTACCTCTATGGCAGTGTGGCGCGCGGTGATGCCATCCCGGGTGTTTCCGATCTTGATCTCACGCTGGTGCTGCGCGAGTCGCCGACTTCACAGGTTCTGGCGGGGTTGGAAGTGATCCGGTGCGACCTGGAGCGGCGGCATTCTCAAGTCACCAAGGTGGATTTCGATATTGGCAGCCGTGGGGAAGTAGTGGCGGCGGAAAACCGGAACAGCTGGGGCTTCTGGCTCAAGCACCATTGCCGATGCGTGTGGGGTGAGGACCTTGCGCTGCACATTGAGCGGTTTCGGCCTTCGGTGGACATTGCCTTGGCCATGAACGGTGACTTCGAAGCGGCATTGACCGCCTACCTCACGCGCATCGCAGGCGCCGACTCCGAGCTGGAACGGCTTCGCTGGCAGCGTGAGGCGTCACGCAAGCTGATCAGGGCGACCCATGTATTCCGTTCGCGGGATGCGGCTACGTGGCCGCAGACACTCGAAGAGCACGTTGCGCTGTTCGTCCAGGGGCATCCGACAATGATGATTCAGGTGGCGTTCTTCCTGTTTGAAGCCCGAAACCCGAGTGCCGCCGGCGAAAAATTCTCAGCCCGACTCCAGGCCTTTCTGAGCTGGATGGTTTCACAGCAAGCGTAGTGCTACGGGTGCTTGCCGGTATAGGCGAAATCCAACCATCACAGCAGATCTCCTGTGGGAGCTGTCGAGCTTTAGCGAGGCTGCGAAAGCGGTGGGTCAGGTGATGAAAATGCTGGCAGTGCCGCCGCCTTCGCAGCCTCGCCAGGGCTCGACAGCTCCCACATTTGAGCTTTATCGCCGCTGAAATCAAGCCCGTAGCCAAGACCGAAATCCAACTAAAACAGCAGCTCCCACCGGTTATCTTGGTCACCGCTGAAAGCTGCGTTCGCAGGTACAACCGAGGCCCACGGATCCTACGACTTGAACCGTCCCACCAACCCATTCAACTCATCCGAAAGGTTGGACAACCGCCCCGAATCGTCCTGCGCCGAGTTGGCCAGGCTTTCTACCAGTCGGGCCTCGTCGTAGATCTGCTGGATATGCCGGTTGATCTCTTCGGCCACGCTGTGTTGTTCCTCGGCGGCGGCGGAGATCTGCAGGTTCTGGTCGCGGATTTCGTTCACTGACAGTTGAATGCCTTCGAAGCTGTCCCGCGCGCTTTCGATGGACGACACGCTGGCCCGCGACAGGTCCAGGCAACTGCCCATCTTTTGCGTGACCTCCTGGGTCTTGTTTTCCAGGGTGCCGAGCAGTTGCTCGATTTCGCCGGTGGAGTCTGAAGTGCGCTTGGCCAGTGCGCGCACTTCATCGGCCACCACGGCAAAACCTCGGCCTTGATCACCGGCGCGGGCGGCTTCGATGGCAGCGTTCAGCGCCAAGAGGTTGGTCTGTTCAGCAATTGCGCGAATGGTACCGAGGATCTGGTTGATGCTGCGGCTGCCGGCCTCCAGTTCAACCATGGCCTGGGACGATTCGGTGAGACGGCGGCCCAAGCGGTTGACGTTATCGGTCGTGACCTCGATCTGCTGCTTGCCCTCGGCCACGCGACGGTGCCCATTTTCGGCGGACTCCGCTGCGCCGCTGCATGAGCGCGCGACTTCGTTGGCGGTGGCGACCATTTCGTTGAACGCGGTGGACACCAATTCAACCGCCTCACGTTGCCGGCCCGCAGCTTCGTTCATGTTGTGCGCGACTTCGCTGTTGACCTTGGAGGCGTTCTGCAGATTGGCGGAAGCGGCGCCGATATGCTGGATCAGTTGGCGAATCGCCGCGAGAAACTTGTTGAACCAACCGGCCAGTTCGGCGGTTTCATCCTTGCCCTGCACCTGCAGTTCGTGGCGCAAGTCACCTTCACCCTCGGCGATGGACTGCAAGCCCGTGCTGACCTGGCCGATGGGCTTGACGATGACCTTGGAAAACGCTGCGGCAATCAATCCGAAGATTAGTACCAGCACGCCGACGATGATCGCGGTGAGGTAGGTCATGCGCGTGGCTTCAGCCATGACTTCACGCTGCTCGATCAACCCGATGTAGCGCCAGCCAAGGCTGGGGGAGGTCCACACGTTGGCCATGTAGCGCACGCCGTCGATGACCACTTCGGTGGAGCCTTGCGGTGTGTTGGCGAGTTGCGCATAGGCGGCGCCCAGGTCTTTGAGCGGTTTGAAACTGTGGGCGGCGTCGCGCGGGTCAACCAGCACCACGCCGTCTTCGATCAGCATCACGTAGCCGCTTTCACCCAGCTTGATGCTCTTGACCAGCTCGGTGAGGTTTTTCAATGAGACGCTGACTACAAACACGCCCTTGGCTTTGCCGTTATCCAACAGCGCCCGCGCGGTGCCGACCAATGCCACATCGTCTTTGTCGTAATAGTAGGCGGGCGTACGGACGGTCTTGCCGGGGCTGGCCATGGCCGCTTTGTACCAGGGGCGCGTGCGCGGGTCGTACTTGGACAGTTGCGGGTCATCCGGCCATTTGGCATAGGTGCCATCTTCCAGGCCGATGGACAGGATCGCCGCCGCTGGGTGCGTGGCGCCAAAGCGCGCGAATCGGTCGATGACGGCTTGCGCCTCGGCCGGCATGGGCTGGCTGGCCGCGTCGGCGGGCTGGTAGTTTTTCAGCGTGTTAACTGATGTGTATACAGGATCGGTGGCCATTTGATCGACGTTCTGCAGGGTGCCGTCGAAGAACTGGCGGATATTGCCATCAATCTGACGGATCTCCCGGGTGCTGCCATCGATAAACTGATCCACCGCCTGGGTCCGCGTGTTCATGACCGAGATCACAGCCACCAGGCTTACCGGTATAAACGCAACAGAGACGAATGCCAGTACCAGCTTATTTTTTATTTTCATCGAGACGACCATCAGCGTAGAGGGCGGCCAAATCGTCGTCTCCATCAAAGAAGCGCGGCGATTTGCTATCACTGATGTTTCGGCCCGGCTGCGATAAAACTTTAGGGTTTTTTGTACACAATACAAATTGCTTATTGTTCTGTATCCAATCAATACACATCACGCAGATAACGCTTCTGTTCACTCAACTGCCGCCAGTAATCCACGGCGGCTTCCACGCCAAGTCCTCCGTGGGTTTGCGCGACCTGACGCAGCGCCTGGTCGACGTCTTTGGCCATATGGCTGGCGTCGCCGCAGATGTACAGCTTGGCGCCGTCCTGCAGCCATCGCCAGAGCTCGGCGCCCTGTTCGCGGATGCGGTCCTGCACGTAGACCTTCTGCGGCTGGTCGCGGGAGAACGCCAGGCTCAAGTGAGTGAGCAAGCCGTCGCGTTGCATGCCTTGCAGTTCGTCCTGGTAGTAGAAATCGCTGGCCGCGTGCTGTTCGCCAAAAAACAGCCAATTACGGCCCTGATGCCCCAAGGCGCGGCGTTCCTGCAAAAACGCGCGGAACGGCGCGACGCCGGTGCCTGGCCCGATCATGATCATCGGCACGTCGCCATCGCTGGGTGTGCGGAAGTGTTTGGACGGCTGCACGAACAACGGCACTTCAGCGTCGCCCGCGCGGTCGGCGAGGAAGGTCGAGGACACGCCTTTGCGCTTGCCATAGCGCACGGCGGCCACCGTGAGGTGCACTTCCTGCGGGTAAGCCTTGGCACTCGAGGCAATCGAATACAAGCGTGGCTGCAGGCGCTTGAGGGTGCCCAGCAGTTCGTCCGCGGAGCAATCGATCGGGTATGCCTGCAGCACGTCCGCCAGTTGCCGGCCCCACAGCCAGTCATTCAGTTCGGCCTTGTGCTCGGGGTTGAGCAAGTGTTTGAGGCCTGGGTTGGCGCTGCGCTCGGCGATGAAGGCCAAGGTGTCGCTGCTCGGCCGGGCGATTTCGAAGTGCTGGGTGAGCGCCTGTTGCAGCGGCACATCACCGAAGGTGTCGATGTTCACCCAAGTGCTCGCACTCAGGCGGGTGAGGTCGAGCAGTTCGCTGACCAGTTCAGGGCAGTTGCGCGGCCGTACCCCGAGGGCATCACCGGCTTCATAGGTGAGCCCGGAGTCAGCCAGGTCCAAGGCAAACTGGCGGGTTTCCTTGTGGGCACTGTGGGGGTTCAGGTGCCGGTTGAGCAGCAGCCGTGACCCATACAGCTTGGTTTTACCGGCTGGCGTGGCCGGCGCTACGGGCTTTGCCGGATTGAGGGTGTGTTGGAACCGCACCAGCCAGGCATCGGCGCGCTCCTCGAATTCGGTGTCGCAGTCGACACGCTCCAGCAGGCGGGTGGCGCCCAATTCCAGCAAGCGCTGGTCGAGTCGCTTGCCGTGGTTGCAGAACTGGTCGTAATTGGGGTCGCCCAGGGCCAGCACCGCAAAGCGCAGGGATTCCAGGCGCATTTCAGCGGTGCTGAGGCTGTGCCAGAAACCTTCGCCGTTGTCCGGTGGGTCGCCGTCGCCAAAGGTGCTGCTGATCAGCGCGAGGGTGTGAGTGCTCGCCAGTTTGCTCGCGGGGAAGTCCGCCATCGCGCTCAGTTCCACCGTGATTCCAGCGTCCCGCAGGCGTTTGGCAAAACGCTCGGCCAAGGCTTCGGCGTTGCCGGTTTGCGACGCCCACAGCAGGGTGACTGCCGGGGAGGGCGCTGCGATGGCGTCTGCACGACTGAACAAACCGCCAAGCAGGCCGTCCAGCCACAGCCTGGATTCCCTTGCCAATGGCGCATTCGCCGGCATCGTCGGTACACCGCCAGCCTGGCGCGCGGCGGATTGCAGGCCACTGAGGAAACCGGCGAGATAGGTGCGCTCACTGTCGCTCAATGGCGGCGGCGATAGATGACGGATGCCGACGATGTCGGCGAAGGCGTTAAGGCGCGACAAGGTGCTGTCCTCTGGTTCGGGAGCGTGGAGGTCCAGAAACTGGTGATCGATCAGTTCGACCCGGGCCAGGGCGACGGCGCAGAACTTGAACGCCGGCTGAAGCGAAATCGGGTCCACGGCGTCATGGGTCACGGCGTTGATCGCCAAGTTTTCACCAAACACATCGTTCCAATGAAACGGCGCAAAGCAGTTGCCCGGCCGCACACGGTCGGTGACCACGGCAGGCAGTACGGCGCGGCCACGTTGTGAGCGTATTTCAACCCGGTCCTTGTCCTTGATACCCAGGCGGGCGGCGTCTTCGGGGTGTAGTTCCACGAAGGGCCCGGGGTTGAGTTTGTTCAACGTGGCGACCTTGCCGGTCTTGGTCAGCGTGTGCCATTGGTGCTGCACGCGGCCGGTGTTCAGCACGAAGGGAAACGCCTCATCCGGCATTTCCGCTGGCGGCATATGGGGACGGGCGAGGAACTGGGCTTTGCCGTTTTCAGTGGCGAAAGTGAGGGTGCCGTCCTTCACGTAGCGGATCGGGTTACGGTCTGCCGCATCGTCTGATGCGCAGGGCCATTGCAGCGGCTTGTCACGCAGGCGCGGGTAGCTCGCGCCACGAATGTCATAGCCGGTCTTGGGGTTCCAGGCGCGTTTGATCTCTTCAAAGACGTCGGCGGCGGAAGCATAGGTGAAGGCCTCGGCGAAGCCCATCTCACACGCGACCCTGGCGATGATCTGCCAGTCGGGCAGGGCCTCGCCGGGGGGGGCGACGGCTTTTTGCATCAGGGTCAGGTTGCGCTCGGAGTTGATCATCACCCCTTCGGCCTCGGCCCACAGCGCGCCAGGCAAAAGGATGTCGGCGTAGCGGTTGGTCTCGGTGTCGAGGAAAGCGTCCTGGGTGATCACCAGCTCGGCGGTTTGCAGGCCTTTGATGACGGTTTGCCGGTTAGGCACGCTGGCCACCGGGTTGGTGCAGATAATCCAGCAGGCTTTGATCTGCCCATCCGCCATCTGCTCGAACATCGCCACGGTGCCGCCGCCGGCCTGGCGTGGCAGGCTGTCGTGGGGGATTTGCCACAGGTCCTCGATAAAGGCGCGGTCGGCCTCGACCAGCACCGAGCGTTGCCCTGGCAGGCCGGGGCCCATGTAGCCCATTTCGCGCCCGCCCATGGCGTTGGGTTGCCCGGTCAGGGAAAACGGTCCGCTGCCCGGGCGGCAGATGGCACCCGTGGCCAGGTGCAGATTGCACAGGGCATTGGTGTTCCAGGTGCCGTGGGTGCTCTGGTTGAGGCCCATGGTCCAGCAACTCATCCACTCGGCAGCCTGGCCGATCCAGTCGGCGGCTTGGCGGATATCGGCTTCGGCAAGGCCGGTTATGGCTGCGACCCGGTCTGGCGAGTAATCCTCCAGAAACGCGGGCATCGCCTCCCAGCCCTCGGTGAAGGCCGCGATAAAGGCTGGGTCGGTGTGGCCGTTCTTGACCAGCAGGTGCAACAGGCCATTGAGCAAGGCGAGGTCGGTGCCGGGCGCTATCGGCAGGAACAGGTGGGCCTTGTCCGCCGTGGCACTGCGTCGGGGGTCGACCACGATCAGCTTCGCGCCGGCCTTGACCCGGTCCATCATGCGCAGGAACAGAATCGGGTGGCAGTCGGCCATGTTCGCGCCGATCACGAAGAACAGCTCGGCACGGTCGAAGTCCTCATAGGAACCCGGTGGCCCGTCGGAGCCAAGCGACAGTTTGTAGCCGCTGCCCGCGCTGGCCATGCACAGGCGCGAGTTGGATTCGATGTTGGGGGTACGCACGAAGCCCTTGGCCAATTTGTTGATCAGGTATTGGGATTCCAGCGACATCTGGCCCGACACGTAGAAGGCCAGCGCATCCGGTCCGTGGGTATCGAGGGTGTGGCGCAAGCGGGCAGCGGTTTCGCTGATGGCCTTATCCATGGCAATGCGCACCGGGTCGTGATCGCGTGCCTGGCGCACGTAGGCATTTTCCATGCGGCCGGAGTCGGCGATGGCTTGGCCGCAGGTGGTGCCCTTGGTGCACAGGCGGCCGAAGTTGGTGGGGTGGGCCTTGTCGCCGATCACCTTGACCACTTTGTTGTGCTCGACCTGCATGACGATGCCGCAGCCCACGCCACAATAAGGGCACACGCTGCGCACGTTTTGGTTTGCCATCCGTAACCCCGTAAACAAAAAAGGCGCCTTGTAACCCTCCGTTGAAAACGGGGATTACACGGCGCCTTTGTCGTGAGAGGGCAATCAGCGTTGATTGCCTGGTTGAAGTGTTCCTAGCAAGTCACGCGCCAGGTTTTTCATCTGGCTGTAGTGAGCGGGCTTGCCCCGCGCTGGGTGGCGCAGCCGCCCCAAACCAGGCGACCTAGTTCTAGCTGGATATCGGCGGTGTCTCTACTGGGGGCGGCTTTACCACCCAGCGCGGGGCAAGCCCGCTCACTACAAAAGCGGTCGGAGTGCACATTTATGAAGCGTGGCGCACCAGTGAGAGGCGCTGAGCGAGGTGTTCGGCGCAGTTAGCTGATGCCAGGGGCCAGTGCATTAGGCTGTCCGACTATTTGGCACAGACCCTGCAAGCTCCCCCCTCAACCCACCTCGGTCAACGACGATCGACACCCTTGGGCAATAGCGGTAAATCCGGCGCAGTCGCCCGATCCGAACCCGCATAAGAACAGGCAAAGACGCCTGGAACCGCAAGGTTTCAGGCGTTTTTTTTTGCTTTTTTAAACCGTGATGAGCTTTGTCGGGTGATTTATATGAACAGTCTCAAAACCCTGATCGTCGTCGGCAATGGCATGGTCGGTCACCATTGTGTGGCGCAACTGATCGAACGCGGCGCGCTGGATCACTACCGTTTGCATGTGTTCAGCGAGGAGCCGATGCGCGCCTATGACCGGGTGCATCTGTCCGAATATTTCACCGGCCGCGATGCCGAGTCGCTGGCACTGTCCGAAGCCTCGCTGTACCAGACCCCGGGCGTGACCTTGCACCTGGGCGTGCCTGTATTGGAGATCGACCGCGCCCGCTGCGAGGTGATCACCGCCGACGGCTGCGTGGCCTATGACAAGCTGGTGTTGGCCACCGGTTCCTATCCATTTGTGCCGCCCATCGAAGGCGCTGAAGGCGATTCGCGGCTGGTGTATCGCACGCTTGAGGACCTGGATGCGATTCGCAAGGCGGCCGCCAATGCGCGGCGCGGCGTGGTAGTGGGCGGCGGCCTGCTCGGTCTGGAAGCCGCCAACGCGCTGAAAAGCCTGGGGCTTGAAGCGCACGTAGTGGAGTTCGCGCCGCGCTTGATGCCAGTGCAACTCGACGATTTTGGCGGCCTCGCGCTCAAGGCGCAGATCGAGCGGCTGGGCGTCGGTGTGCACCTGTCCCGTGCTACCCAGTCGATCAGCGCGGGCGCGGAGTATCGCTACCGCATGAACTTTGCCAACGACGAATTCCTGGAAACCGACCTGATCGTGTTCTCCGCTGGTATCCGCGCCCAGGACGCGCTGGCGCGCCAGGCCGGCCTGGAAATCGGCCCGCGCGGCGGTGTGGTGATCAACGATGAATGCCTGAGCATCGACCCGAATATCTACGCGATTGGCGAGTGCGCGTCCTGGAACGGCAGTCTGTTCGGCCTCGTCGCGCCGGGCTATCAGATGGCCCGAGGCGTTGCTGCGCTGCTCTGCGAGCAAACCGCCGAGCCGTTTGTGGGCGCCGACATGTCGACCAAACTCAAGTTGCTCGGTGTGGACGTGGGTTCCATCGGCGATGCCCATGCCCACACGCCCGGCGCACGCAGCTACCAGTTTATCGACGAAGCCAGCGCCAGTTACCGGCGCCTGGTGGTGGATGCTTCGGGCAAGCATGTGATTGGTGCTGTACTGGTGGGCGATAACAGCTACTACGACACCTTGCTGCAATACATGCAGAACAGCATCACGTTGCCGTCCGAGCCGGCCAGCCTGATCCTGCCATCGTCCAGCGGTGCACCCACCCTGGGCCCCGGTGCGTTGCCAGAGTCGGCGACCGTGTGCTCCTGCCATAACGTGACCAAAGGGTCGATCTGCTCAGCCATCGACGGCGGCTGCAGCGACCTCGGCCTGCTCAAAGCCCAGACCAAGGCCTGCACCGGTTGCGGTGGCTGCGCCGGGTTGCTCAAGCAGG
Organism: Pseudomonas sp. 58 R 12; assembly: GCF_900005865.1. Lineage (NCBI taxonomy): Bacteria > Pseudomonadati > Pseudomonadota > Gammaproteobacteria > Pseudomonadales > Pseudomonadaceae > Pseudomonas > Pseudomonas sp. 58 R 12. The sequence continues at coordinate 416,156 of NZ_CVTP01000008.1, read as the reverse complement.
TGTTCGAGCATGAGCTGATCGCCCGTGGCGTCAGCGTCGACAAAAGCCTGTGCGAACACTTCGCCTACACCCGCCAGGAGCTGTACGCCTTGGTGCGTGTGGAAGGCATCATCACGTTTGACGAACTGCTCGCCAAACACGGCCGTGGCCACACCGGTTGCGATGTGTGCAAGCCGGCAGTCGGCTCGATCCTGGCGTCGTGCTGGAACCAGCCAATCATGGACGCGTCCCTGGTGCCGTTGCAGGACACCAACGATACATTCATGGCCAACATGCAGAAGAACGGCACCTACTCGGTGGTACCACGTATCCCGGGGGGTGAGATCACTGCAGAAAAACTCATTGTGATCGGCGAAGTGGCGAAGAAATACGACCTCTACACCAAGATCACCGGCGGCCAGCGCATCGACCTGTTTGGCGCGCAGCTGCACGAACTGCCGGACATTTGGGGTGAACTGATTGCCGCCGGCTTTGAAACCGGGCATGCCTATGGCAAGTCCACGCGTACGGTGAAGTCCTGCGTGGGCAGCACCTGGTGCCGCTACGGCGTGCAGGACAGCGTGAAAATGGCGCTGCTGATCGAGGATCGCTACAAAGGCCTGCGCTCGCCTCACAAGCTTAAGTTCGCGGTATCCGGCTGCACGCGAGAATGCGCCGAAGCACAGAGCAAGGACGTCGGCGTGATCGCCACCGAGAAGGGCTGGAACCTCTACATCGCGGGCAACGGTGGTATGCGTCCACGCCATGCAGAGCTGTTCGCCACTGACTTGGACGATGCCACGCTGATCCGCTACATCGACCGTTTCCTGATGTTCTACATCCGCACCGCCGACAAATTGCAGCGCACCTCGGTATGGCGCGAAAGCCTTGAAGGCGGCCTGGATTTCCTCAAGGATGTGATCCTTGAAGACAGCCTGGGCCTGGGCGCTGAGCTCGAAGCGCAGATGCAACTGGTGGTCGACCACTACGAATGCGAGTGGGCCAACGCGCTCGCGGACCCGGAGAAACTCAAGCGCTTCCGCACCTTCGTCAACGACAAACGCCCGGACCCGGACATTCACTTTGTTCAGGAACGCGGCCAGCGCCGGCCGATTATGGCCGCTGAACTCAACCTGATTCCCGTCATTGAGGAGATTGCCTGATGAGCCAGTCCATCTGGAAAACTGTGTGCAACGAACAAGACCTGGTGACCAACTCCGGCGTGGTGGTGTGGCTGGACGGCGCGCAAGTGGCGTTGTTCTACCTGCCGGGTGCGCAAGACCAGACGCTGTATGCCATTGACAACCACGACCCGGAATCGGGCGCGAATGTGATCGGTCGTGGTTTGATCGGCAGTATCAAGGGCGACTTGGTGGTGGCCGCGCCGATCTACAAGCAGCATTACCGCCTGCAGGATGGGCAATGCCTGGAAGAGCCAAACCAGCGCCTGCGCGTGTGGCCGGTGCGGCTCAACGGTGGGGTGGTGGAGGTGGGGGTAGGTTGAGCAACGGTGGGAGCTGTCGAGCTCCCGCGAGGCTGCGATGGGGTCACCTCGGTGTACCTGCTGAACCGCAGCGTCTGCATCGCAGCCTCGCCAGGGCTCGACAACTCCCACATCGTCCTGCTCTGTTTTGAAGACAGCATTCCTTGACTGAACCCGATCAAAGCAATGTGTGGCCTCAGGAGATATCCTTCGTTGCACGCACCGAATCATCCTTGATGTCCTCGGCAAACTTGCGCATCAGCCGCACCAAGTTGTCGAAGTCGCCTTCGTCCCACGTGGAGAAGATCGACACGCCGATCTTCTCGCGCGCTTCGTCCACGCGGTCGGTCATGACCTTGCCTTTCTCAGTGATCACCGACTCGCGCACGCGTCGATCAAGCGTGCTCTCTTGGCGCAGGATCAGGCCGAGGCTTTCCAGTTTCGCCACCTGCCGGCTCACGGTGGTGTAGTCACGGCCTACGCGGTCGGCCAGTTCGACCACGCCAATCGGGCCCAGCCGCTCCACCAGCACCAGCAGCGGAAACAGTGCGCGGTCCAGGGAAATCCCGGCCTCGCGCACCATGGCTTCGTCGCGTTGCGGGCGGTTCATCACGCCCATGATTTCCACGAGTGAACCATGCAGGTCGCGCAGTTGGGCGGATATATGTGCGTTTTGCACGTTTTTAATTGACACGGTGTTGGCCTCTCTTAATATGTGCGTATTGCACATATAGGTGTTCCATATGAAAGCGCAATTCGCTGTCGATGTACTGATTTGCGGTGCCGGTGCCGCCGGCCTGACCCTGGCGATTGACCTGGCAAGAAGGGGCATCACCTTCCGCCTGATCGAAAAAAGCAGCCAAGCGTTCCATGGCTCGCGCGGTAAGGGTATCCAGCCAAGGTCCCTGGAAGTCTTCGAAGACCTGGGGATTCTCAATCGCCTGGTGGCCGTGGGGGGAGTCTATCCGACTGACCGGCGCTACCGCGACGATGGCAGCTACAGCGAAGCTGATTTAGTGGCGCATAAAGCCCCGACACCGGCCGAGCCCTATCAACAGCCGTTGATGGTGCCGCAGTTTTTGACCGAGCGTGTGATGCGCGAGCGCTTGCTGGAGTTGGGCCACCAGCCTGAGTTTGGGTGTGAGTTGGTCGGGTTTGAGCAGGATGCCGAGGGCGTTACCGCACAGCTTGTGAGCAAGTCGGGCGGCGACAGCGTTCGTGCGCGTTGGCTGGTGGGGGCGGATGGCGGTCGCAGCTTTGTGCGGCATGCGCTGGAGATTGGCTTCCCCGGCAAGACCCTTGGCGTACGCGCCCTGGTAGCGGATGTGGTGCTGACCGGCCTTACGCGTGATGCATGGCACCGCTTTGGCGACGGTGATCAGCAGCGCCAGATTGCCATATGCCCATTGGCCGGCACCGACCTGTTCCAGATCCAGGGGCCGATCCCCGTCGATGTCGACATCGACTTCAGCGCCGAAGGGCTTACGGCCATCATTGCCGAACGCACCGGGCGCGACGATATCCACGTGCATTCCGTGTCCTGGGCATCGGCCTACACCATGAATGCGCGCTTGGCCGACCGATACCGCGCAGGTCGCGTGTTGCTGGTGGGTGACGCCGCCCACATCCATCCGCCTACCGGTGGCCAGGGCCTCAATACCAGTGTGCAGGACGCCTACAACCTCGGCTGGAAGCTGGCGGCGGTGGTGCAGGGCGCGGCTGAAGGGTTGCTCGACACCTACGAGGAGGAGCGCCGACCGATTGCTGCATCCGTACTTGGGCTGTCGACCCAATTGCTCGCAGAGATGAAGAATGGTGACCTGCGCCGGGGCAGGGAAGTGCACCAGTTGGATATCGGCTACCCGCAGTCCTCGCTGGCGTTGGAACACCCCGAACGCTGCGGCGTTTCAGCGGGCGACCGGGCGCCGGATGCGCCGATACGTGGCGCGGCTGGCCAGCCCTTGCGGCTGTTCGATCTTTTTCGGGGCGTGCAGTGGACGTTGCTGGGCTATGGCGTAAGACGTGGGCTGGTACAGGCGCGGCCCGGTGTGCATGTCCATGTATTCGGATCAGAGGGCGACGTGATCGACGACCAAGGGCATTTCCAGCGTGCCTACGACTTGGCGATCGGTGATTGGCTGCTGGTACGCCCTGATGGGTACATTGGTGCGATCGTTGCGTCAGAGCATCTGGAGAAACTGGTGGCCTACCTGTCGCAGGTGAGCCCCCAGCCCATCATGCCGGAATAAGCCCTGCGTCCTGATAGCTCTGGACGAGTTCGTCGTACAGGCCGATATCGATGCGCGTACGAGCAATCAACTGCGCGCCCGCGATGGCGGTGTAGATGGCGCGGGCGCGCCGCTCGTTGTCAGCGGCACTGCCGTTGCCGATGTCCGTGAGAACTGCTGCGAGCCACGCCACGTTGGTATCGGCAAACGCGAGCACCTCTTTCTTCACGTCTTCGGGCAAGTCCTGGTACTCGGCCGCCATGAAGCTGGACAAGCACAACCGGTTGCCGTCTTCGAGCGATTTTCGAAAGATGCTCGGGTAGATCCGCATGCATTGCAGCGGATCGGGGTTTTCCGCTCGAATGGCCTCAAGGGCGCTGGCAGTGTCTTGCCAGTAACGCTTGGCAACGGCTGCGCCGAGGTCGGCCTTACTGGGGAAGTGGTAATAGATACTTGCGTTCTTGATCCCCACCGTTTCGCCGATGCTGCGGAAATTGATGCCGCTGTAGCCGAAATGCTGGGCGGCGATTTTGGCAGCTTCCAGGATGGCTTCTCGGGCGTTTTCGCTCACGTTTAGGTCCTCGGGCTGTAGGGGGAGTGGACGCATTCTACGCTTAAACATTTTTACCTGCCAACTGGCAGGTAGCTATTGACAGCTCGAATTGTGGCGTTCAATCTTTACCTACCACTTGACAGGTAGGCGACTGACTCATGACCACGCAACAGCAACATTCCGCTGTGTCCCACCCTCCAATGATGAAAATTTATGACTGGTACAACGGTCCCTATCCGGCGCGCGTGCGAATTGCATTAGCCGAGAAAGGCCTGCTGCCCAGGGTAGAGTTCGTGTCGGTCAACCTTTGGAAAGGGGAACACAAGCAGCCCGCGTTTCTTGCCCTCAACTACTCCGGGACGTTACCGGTGTTGCAGCTTGACGATGGCACGCTCATCGCTGAATGCACTGCAATTACTCAGTACCTGGATGTACTGGATGGCACGCCGACATTGTCCGGCAGGACGCCGGTCGAGCAAGGCCTGATCCACATGATGACCAAACGCGCAGAAATCGAGCTGATGGATGCGGTCAGCGTGTACTTCCATCATGCGACGCCAGGGCTTGGGCCGGAGGTTGAACTTTATCAAAATGCAGAGTGGGGCCTGCGCATGCGCGACAAGGCTGTACGAGGGATGCGCTACTTCGATGGCATTCTCAAATCCCAGCCCTATGTCGCGGGCGATGAGTTTTCCATGGCGGACATTGCCGTACTGGGCGGCATGATCTTTGCCGCGCTGGTTGACCTGCCAGTGCCGGCCGAATGTGAAGCGTTGCTCGCTTGGCACGCCAAGGTGAATGAGCGGGCTAGCGTTCAGGCGTGGCGAGCAATGGTCGCGCAGCCTCGCTAGACGCGATGGCTTGCACGGCTGCTGTCAGCCCGGCTGTTGCACTGGTGAGAGGCTGCGGGCCGGACCTGACAATGTCGGCCGCTGCGCTCATGGACGCCTGGGCCAACGCAACCACCGACGCACCAGCTTCGTAGGCGCGTTCGGCGGCGTTGGCGACGGTCTTGAGGTAAGCGTCAATGTCCCCCGCCTTGAATAGAAGCCATGCACCCGGAACCAGCTGTACATCAACCACTGCGTTTGATTGCTGAGCGGCCTTGTGAAATAGCCGCGTGGTGGGTTCGAGGGTTGTCTCGATAGCGCAAAGCACGACGATCTTGCCGCCGTGGCGAAGCGCCGTACCGGCCAAGGCTTCATCTGCTCTCAAAATCGGCACCTGAATATCGGGTGCGGTTCTGTCAATGGATGGACCCAAGGTCGAGCAGGTGAGCACCACAGCATCAGCATGCCGGGCGAGGGCAATCAGTGCGAGTGCAGTTGACTCGGCAATGTCCTCGGTCAGGCGACCCGCGAGTTCCGCGTCAGCCAGCAGATCTGCACGCACCTCATGGTGGATCACGCCAGGCTCGATACCCAACGCCTTCGCGGCCGTGTCAAACACGTCGATATTGCTGGCGGCGGTGTGAAGGCAGGCTATTCGAAAAAGGTTTGCCTTGGCGATCGTTGCCCTACCGAGGTGAGTCACAAAGCCTCCAGAAACAGACAGGATGAAATCGGCGGCGCGCTGACAGAGGTCTGCGTTTGAGGAGCGGATATCCAGCGTCAGAGGGGCAGTCGAGACCGGGTCAATATCAATCCGCTCGTTTGGGTAACTGCGCAGTATTAGCGTCAACTCTGTCCAGTGTCGATCCTCGGGGGTACTGCAATCACCGTCAGAGTCGATGTTACAGCCGGCTCCCCACAGATGTTCGGCGATGCTATGGAAATCGGGTAGCAGGCATGCCGGTGTGATCTTGATTGAATAGTGCGAGGGCATGGGGCGGTGCATCCTGTTCATAACTGGGCTTACGGTTTTATCCGGCGGTAATGGTCGCACAAGCCAGACGGTCTGACCTGTGACGGCCAAGGGTACCTACACAACTTTCAAAGGCTGAAAAATCTCCTTGTAGTGAGCGGGCTTGCCCCGCGCTGGGCCGCGAAGCGACCCTAAGTCCTGGCATCGCGCTTTACTTGAAGAAACTCGGCGGCTTTTTTGGGGCCGCTTCGCAGCCCAGCGCGGGGCAAGCCCGCTCACTACAGGTTTCTTCTGCGCGCTCAAAGCTCCCACCTTCGACTTGCATCGCTCTGAAGGTGGCGTTTCCAGGCTGAACCCCATGACGGTCATCGCGCTACGTTTCACGGTTAATATGCCGCCTGCTTTCACCCTCATAAAGGACTCGATATGCCGCTCATCACGGAACGCGTAGCACAGGCCCGCAACGGCGCCAACGACAAGGTCATCTGCCGTATGGCCTCGGGCTGGGCGGTGATGGGCGACGTGCAGTTTCTACCCGGTTACTGCCTTTTATTGCCTGATCCGGTGGTTGCCAGCCTGAACGAGCTGGATATCGAGGCCCGCACCACCTACCTGCTGGACATGGCCCGCCTCGGCGACGCAGTGCTGAAAGCTACCGGGGCATTGCGCATGAATTACGAGATTCTGGGTAACTCGGAGCCTGAGCTGCACTGCCATATTTTCCCGCGCTACGCCACGGAGCCGGATGACAAGCGCAGGATGCCGGCTTGGTTTTATGACTGGAAAAACGCGGTGCCCTATGCCGAGGACCAGCATGGAGCGCTGCGTAAAGCGATTGCGCGATTATTGGATGGCTCAGCGCCAAACGAGGCACTGTAAAAGCCGAATCGACTGCACATAAGGCTCAGGTAATGGCAGACCACCACTGGTGGTCTGCCGATGAGTTGCGCTCAACACAAGAAACGCTATGCCCGGAGTCGCGGCTTGAAATGCTTCAGGACGCGTGAGTCCCCAGACCTGCGCCTACTGGGTGTGAAAAAAACGCTCGGGACGGCAAGGATCAAGTGCAGTGCAAGGCCTGCCGTCGATGATCTCCTCACTGGCCAGCCGACCCACTACGGCCGCCAGCACCACACCGGGGTGCATGGCACACACGTAGACACCGCCGACGCTTGGCAGGTAGCCGATGATCGGGATGCCATCCAATGGGACAGGACGAAGCCCCACGCAGGCTAGTTGTGGCGCCAGCGAACCGAGCCCGCTGAGTTGGTTTTCGATGACTCTGGCCGTTTGCCGTGCGATCACTGACGGGTGGTTCTGCGCCGCGTCGTCCCGATAGTCTTCCGCCGCCAATAGCGTGCCATCGGCAGTTTGCCGCACCTCCATGTCGGCGTTGGCAATCAGGGTACGTACGGCGCCAGGTTGCGCCACATAGCGAATAAAAATAGACGGCGAGGCTTCCACCGGAAGGGGTGTGCCCAACATGCCAGTCAGTGCCTTTATGCCGGTTCCCGCGGCAAGCACGACCACGTCGGCGTCCAAGGTTCCCAATGGGGTTTCAACACCGGTCACTTGGTCGCTGACGGTTCTGAAGGCGACTACCCGAGTCTGCGTCAGCACCGTCGCGCCACGGTCCTTGGCTGCTGCCACCAGCGCGTGGGTTGCTTGTACTGCGTCCAACGCGCCTTCCTCGGCTTTGAACAAAGCCTGGGCAGGGGGATTTTTCAACTGCGGCTCGAGTTCGAGTATCTGCGAACCTGTCACCTGCGTTGCCGTGGACGCATGACTCGAACTATGCAGCGCTTCATCGGTGCCTGCGCCGTAACACAGCGCACCTGTCCATTGGATCTTCAGCTCGGGCAGTTCCTTTTCCAAACGGTGGTAATCGCCGATGGCTGCGCCGCGCAGGAGGGCGATCGGGTCAGGTGCCGCGCGTGAAGTGTTGAGCCAGGCGAATGAAGTCGCCGTCACGCCCGACGCAATGTCTTGCGCTTCAACGAGGGTGACATTGGCGCCTTTGCTCGCCAAATGATAAGCCAACGAGGCGCCAACGATACCCGCGCCTATCACCACCACTCGCTTGCCGGTAGCGTTATCCCTATTCATAGCCCGCCCAGGATTACGGAGGCGTCCACAACCTTGGCATAGTCCATCGCCAGGTTACTCAGCGACAACGCATGCACATCCTCCGCCGGCCACAGCCGTCCGGATAAATCAGTCTGATCAAACGTATAACAAGCATCCGCCACCACGCTCACAGCAAAACCCAGGTTGCCGCCGGAGCGCGCCGTGGCTTCGACGGAATTGTTGGTGATCACGCCGACGATCACCAACTGCCGGATCGAGCGTGCATGCAGCCAGCGCTCCAGCCCCGTAGCCGTGAAGGCATCCGGAACGTTCTTCTCCACCACATGCTCATGCGCCAGCGGTTGCAGCGCGGGCTGGAACTCACAGCCCGGCTGGCCCGGCCAGAATACCGAGTCGGGTGAGCGGGAAATGTGCCGGATGTGGACGACGGGACGGTTGGATTGCCGCCACGCGCTCAACAAACGCTGTATCTGCACTTCGGCGTCGAGGTTATTGCGACGCCCCAGCTTCGGCTGGTTCATGCCTTGCTGCATATCGATGATCAGCAGTGCAGCGTTGGTTGCTGGCGGTTCCATGACACGTCCCTTTGCTCGTGAGGTTCGAAACATAACAGCCAATGTGGGCATCCAGACAGCGATTTGTTCGTAGTATTCTCTACAGCGTCAGGGGCAGGAAGTAGTCGTGTCTGCTGCCTCAATTGTGCATGGCCGACACGTTTCAAATAGACCCTCGCGGTGAGGCGCGCTATCAACAGGCAGTCTCGTATCTACAACAGGCGAACAGCGCAATCCAACCTGGCGGCTGGCGGAGGAACTTGAGTTCTACATGGACTCGGATTTCGTAGAACTCTTGCCGCAGAACACGGCAAGCATGACCTACCTGGGCAGCTTTAACTGAGCCTCGGCGTACGGCATCACTGCGTCGGTACGTCCGCTCGATCCGTTGCATTATTGAACTGCCCGCCCTTTAAATCGCCTTGGAAGAGGGACGCATCGGCAAACCCAAAGCGTGTCTTGAGCAAATGCGGCTAGGCGTGCTCACGCCGCTATAGTCGACTCTATTGACGGCCGTACTTCCAGGAGTCTTTTCCAGTGTCTGACATGCCGACCCATTTTGCTTACACAAAACGTTTCAACGCCGTACTCGCCTACATTGATGCCAATCTCGAAGGCGACCTGTCGGTAAGGACGTTAAGCCAGGTGGCGAACTTTTCGACGTTTCACTTCCATCGACAATTCAGTGCGTTCGTAGGCGTGCCGGTTTCACGTTATGTGCAACTGATGCGACTACGGCGTGCAGCACATCGCTTGGTCGCCCTCGCTGATCACTCGGTGCTGGGCGCCGCCTTCGATGCCGGTTTTGAAAGCCCCGAGGCATTTTGCAGGGCGTTCAGGCGGGCGTTCGGTACCACGCCGAGTGCGTTCAGGAAGGAACCTAACTGGCAAGTCTGGAATGCGGTATTTGCAATCCCTCACTTTTCCAGGACGATCACCATGCAAGTACGAATTGTAGATTTCCCTGAAGTCAAGGTAGCAGCGCTCGAGCACCGTGGACCACCGGGGCTCGTCAATGAGAGCGTGCGTAGGTTCATTGAGTGGCGTGTGCAGAGCGGACAGTCGCCAGTGGCGTCGAGTCGCACCTTTGGCATTCCCTTTAACAATTCCGATACGACACCCCCACACGCATTCCGCTTCGCAATCTGCGGCGAAATCCACGAGGCGGTGGCGGCTAATGAGTTCGGCGTGCACGAACTCCTCATTCCTGCCGGTCGCTGCGTCGTGGTGCGACACGCGGGGTCACCGGACCACATCGGCGAAACGATCTATCCCATTTACCGCGATTGGCTTCCTGCCAGTGGGGAGGAGCTTCGCGACCAGCCGCTGTTTTTCCAGTACCTGAGCGCCTACCCCGAGACGCCGCAGGATCAATGGCAAACAGATGTGTATATTCCGCTGCAATAGCGGAGCAACTAGCTTTGGACCCTAGCACGTGATCTCCCAATTGCTAAGGCGATACCCTAAACACGGTCGCGACTCAGCAATAGGCGCTGTGAAGGCGTAGCGTCAATCATGATCCCGTCGCCAGGTGTCAGGCTGTAGCCTGGGATGAATGGCGCATCGTTCACCCCATACTCTGGCGAAGGTCAGGGTATTAAGCCCTAAGATTCTGGCGCAGGGTCCTCGCACTTGCCTCGGAGCACGGCAAGGCTTGTTGCAAGTTCGCTTTTGCGAAACGGCTTGTTGAGCCGCGGAAGATCCGGGTCCAGCCCTTCACGTTCGGCATACCCGGAGACCAGCAGGATCGCGGTTTCAGGCCTTGCGGAGCGGACCATCCTGGCCAAATCGGTCCCGTTGATACCCGGCATCAGATGGTCCGTGATCAGCAGATCAAATGCCTGCCCGTTGGCCATCAGCTGCATGGCCTCTTCGCCGGAGCCGGCCTCGATCACTCCGTAACCCAGTTCGCAAAGCATGTAAGAGGTACTCGCCCGTACCAGCTCCTCATCGTCGACCAGCAGCGCGATCCCGCGTGTCAATTGCGGCTCTGATGCCTCGACAATGCGCAATGCCCCTGCTGCCACGGTCATGCTGCGCGGCAACCAAAGCTCCACGTTCGTTCCGGAACCTGGCGAACTCTGAATCGTGAGGGCTCCGTTCAATTGTGATGCCAGCCCATGCACCATCGAAAGACCCAAGCCAGTCCCTTTGCCGACACCCTTAGTGGAGAAGAACGGCTCGACCGCTCGACCAAGCGTGGCAGCGTCCATGCCAACGCCCGTGTCTGCGACAGTCAAACAGAGATATTCACCTTGCGGCAGCTTTGAACGATGCCCATCGCCGACCAGCGCCGTGCTGGCAGAAATGCGCAGGGTACCGCCCCCCATCATCGCGTCACGCGCATTGACGGAGAGATTGAGAAGAGCCATCTCCAACTGATTCTGATCGGCAATGGCCGCTGGCAGATTCTCCGGAACATCAACGACCACCTTGATTTTCGGCCCGGTCGTGCTCGCCACCAGATCGCCCATATCGTTCAGCAACCTCGCCACATCGACCGGAACCGTTTGCAACGGCTGACGGCGCGCGAAGGCAAGCAGTCTCTGTACTAGCGTCTTGGCACGCTCCGCCGATTGCATCGCGCCCGAGATGAGACGTTGCTCCCGCTCGCCACCCACGCCACGGCGCAGGAGCAGATCGAGTGTGCCTACGATGGGCGTGAGCAAGTTATTGAAGTCATGAGCGACGCCGCCGGTGAGCTGTCCCATGGCTTCCATCTTCTGGCTCTGACGCAGCGTCTTCTGGACCTCCTCGCGCTCGACGATGGCCTGGACAATTCGCCCTTCAAGGGTTTCATTAAGCTCCCTCAGTTCCTCCTCGGCAGCCTTGCGAGCGGTGATTTCGACTGCCGTGCCGGTGACGCGCACACAGATACCGGCCTCATCGAACACCCCGCGCCCCTTGGCCGCGATCCAGCGGACGATGCCGTCCTCTCGGCCAATCGTGCGGTAGTCGACCTCGTAGAGCGCGCGGCGCTTTGGGTCAGCGGCCGCTAAGAAGGCATCGATCGTCGCGTCACGATCGTCGGGATGCAAACCATCATAGAAGTCTTGCAGCGTGACCGTCACGTTAGCCGAGATGCCGAACATCGCCTTGGTTTGTGAGGGCCAAACCAGGGTGTTATGAACCAAATCTACGTCCCAGAAACCCACATCGGCGTGGTCAACAGCAAGGCGCAACCTGGATTCGTTGATACGGATCACCGAATCCGCTCGTGCACGGTGAACGATCAGCCCGACCGTATGGGCCACGAAATCGATGATCTCGATATCCGCCGGCAACGGCTCACGCAGCTCACGGTGGTAGAGGACGAACGCACCGAGTAATGCGCCCTGCGCCGATCGGATAGGGCTTGACCAGCAGACGAGCAGCGCATGTCCGAGGGCCAGGTCGCGAAACGGGCTCCAGCGTGGGTCGATCATGATGTCGTCCGCTTCCACTAAAGCACTCTGGTAGCCCAAGAACGAGACGCCGGCAATGGCTTTGACTGCGTCAATGTAAGCGTCAGGCAGGCTCGGGCCGGCGCAATGCTCCACATGATCGCTGTCCTCATTGAAGAGCACGATGCTCCCCACGAATCCCGACGTTGACAGCGCTTCCACCTCGCGGACGATTGCATCCAGAGTAACGTTCAGGTTTGTTACTTCTACAGCCAGCTTCAGGACTCGATTCTGAGTGGCGCCTAGTGCTGCCCCGCGATTGCGTGCCTGGGTCAGGCGCGCATTCTCGATAGCGATCGTTGCCAGTCGCGCCAGGCTTTCCAACCGCTTGATCGTATCGGGATCATGATCGCGAACCTCCGACCAGTAAGCGCCAAGCGCCGACATCGGAACAGGTCTACCAATGGGGACCATCACAAGGCTTCGGACAAAAGTGGGCGTGTAAGCGTCCTGCGGGATACGTGGGTCGAGCCAAACGTCACGGATCGCAACTGTCTCACCGTGGCGCATCGCCCAACCAGAAATACAGTGGTCGATTAAGAAGCTCTGGCCTTGCCAAAGGGGGGAAACTGCGTCTTCGGCTACATAAGAACAGCGGCCTTCATTTTCGATGACGACCGCAATGCCCTCCGCGCCTACCGCGGCGCGCGCCGTGTCCCTCAAGACAGCGACGACCTCGTCCACCGAGGCCGCCATGGCCAGTCGCTCACTGGCGTTCAGCACATGAGACAGACGGTCATCACCGACCAGATCCTTGGGATCATTAAGCAAACGTATCTCCCAACGGCCGCAGAATCCTGTTCTGCGGCATGGTTCAAATTGAAGGAGGGAAAGAGAGGCTGAAGCGCGACTCTCTTTTCGCCATTGTCGAATTTCAGTCTCTCAGAAAATCGCTTATCAGGCATCACCATAGCGGTGGTTTACGACCGGCAGCACTTGGCCGAAGGCGGGCGGGGACTGCCTTGTTTCGGCTGCGTCATGAGGCCGGTCCTCATGGAAAGAGCCCCTCAGGGCGCTCCAGTCCGAGGTCGAGGTAGCTGCGAACCTCAGGACTTGCGGCGCTCGAAGCGCGCACGTAGCAGCTTTGTACTCAGGTCTTCCCAATGCTCGACGAACGCGACGCGCGCGGTCTCGAAATCCCTGCTGCGCAGGCACTCGATCAGGTGTTCATGATCAGAAACAATCTCCTTCGGGTCTTCATAGCAGGGCTGCTGCAGCACCAGTAGCAGCTCAATCTCGCTTTCCAGCATCGCATAGCTTCGCCGCAGTCGCGGGCTGCCGCTCGCATGGATAATTGCCCGGTGAAAATCGCCATCTGCGGTGACGATTTCCGAACGCGGTGCATCGGCCGGCGCGCGACGCAGTGTTTCCACGGCGCTCAGCGCGGCGGGCGGAATCTCCCCGCTGAGGATAATCATGCGTACCGCCTCGGTTTCAAGAACCCCGCGCAACCTGGCGATATCGACGATGTCGTTTGGCCCGAATTCGGGTATGCAAAAGCCACGATTAGGCACCTTCAGCAACAAGCCGAATGAGACCAGTAATTGAGCCGCGCTGCGGAACGTGTTGCGTGCCACCTCGTACTCATCCGCCATTCTGACGTCCCTCAGGAATTCGCCTGGCTCGAAGTCACCGTTCAGGATCCTGCCCTTGAGCTTTGCAGCCAGCACCTCGACCGCCGAGGGCTTGGCTGAGTGGGTGTCAATGTTCGCGCTGGGAAAAATCATTTTATACAACACCAGGGTGGGGGCTCGGCTGAGGGTTGATTCTAATATGTTTGGGCGGCTGGGCACCAGCAACCAACCTTGAGTGCTCCGTGTTTGTTCTACAAAAATAAAAGTAGGCAAAAATAATTCACTAAGTTTTCTTGTTTAAAATCAAATATTTGAGGATGTTTTTTGAAAGTTAACCCGTATATCTCGAAAAAAATTGGGCTTAATCTCTTTCAATATAAAAAATTGTAGCACAATATTCGGGCATCAAAGACGTGCGCGGCATCGCATGTCCAGGGCCAGGAGTTCAGCGATGCAAGTGATTCAGAACGATCTGCACAGTGAGGACCTCGCAAGCTTGCAGGGTGATTTGGCGGCGCCTTTTACCCCGGTCTCCCTGGAGGAAGGCACACGGATCCTGCGCGAGCAGTTTGGCTTAAGTGCGGACCTCACCCGGTTCGCGACGGAAAAGGACGATACGTTTCGGTGCGACTGCCAGGGCGGCACGTCTTATGTGCTGAAAATCGCCAACCCGCGGGAGGTTCCGCTGGAACTCTCGCTGCAGGTCGAAGTGATGCGGCACATTGAGCGCAAGGCGCCGCAGCTTCCGACCCCCAGGGTTTATCAATCGCTGGAGGGTGAGTACCTGACACGCATTACCACGCGCAATGGCGATTCAAGGCAGGTGCGGCTCATGAGTTTCCTGGCAGGCACGCCGCTCGACAAAACCTCGGTGAAACCGCTAGGGCGCGAGCATATCGGCCAATTGCTTGCCCGTCTCAGGCTGGCCACTGCCGATTTCTCCCACCCGGCAGAGTCGCGCAAGGTGTGCTGGGATGTTCAGCACCTGAGCACACTCGAGCCCCTGATCAACTGTGTGGCTGAGCCGCTGCGCCGCCAGCAATTGGAAACGGCGCTTGAACGGTTTTCTGCGGTTGAGGGCTTGATCGCCGGATGTCGGCAGCAAGTGCTGCACAACGACTTCAACACTTCAAACATTGTGATTGATACGCGCAGCAAGCAGTTTGTCAGCGGCGTCATTGATTTTGGCGACACGGTCAAGACCGCCATCGCCATTGATGTCGCCACGGCCATGATGAACCAGTTAGGCACGGTAGGCGCCGATGACTCGGTGGATATTTTTGCCCCGGCAAAAGATCTCCTGCGGGGCTACCTTCGCATCGCCGACCTCACCGGCGCAGAGCTGGCCCTCATCCCGCACCTCGCAATGGCGCGCTTGACCGCCCGAGCCTTGATTACGACCTGGCGCTCGCAATTGTTCCCGCACAACAGCGCGTACATCTTGAGGAATGCTGCGCCCGGCTGGGGCCAGCTCGACTGGATGCTTAACCGATCACCCGCGCAAATGTCAGAACTCCTGATGTCCTTCGCCGATTAATGCTTCCTTGCTAAAGGGGATTCAAATGAGCAATTCAAAAATCGAGGCTACCCGTGGTGATATGCCAAACGGGTTCAATCCGGCCAATATCGAGAGGCTGGACGTCACGACGCGCGAGCATATCGAGCGGCGCGCCAATCTGTTAGGCCCGGCCTATCGGTTGTTCTATAACGAACCCGTGGGCGTGGCCCGTGCGAAAGGCGCTTACCTGTATGACAAGGACGGCAATGAGTATCTGGATGCCTACAACAATGTCGTGTCGGTGGGGCACTGCCATCCTCGCGTCATCGCGGCGATCACCGAGCAATTGAGTACCCTGTGCAGCCACACCCGCTATATGCAGGACGGCATTCTCGATTATGCCGAACAGCTGCGTGCGACTGCGGATGGCGAGATGGGCGCTGACGGGCAGTTGATGTTCACGTGCAGTGGCTCGGAAGCCAACGACCTGGCAATCCGCATTGCGCGCCATCACACCGGTAACACCGGCGTCATCGTGACCGCCGAGGCGTATCACGGAAACTCTGCCACCGTGGCGGCGTTTTCACCCTCGCTGGGGGCTAACGCCAAACTTGATCCGTTTGTTCGGCAGGTCCCTGCGCCAGACTCCTACCGTATTCCGCGTGAAGCGCTGGGGCGCTATATGGCGGACCAGGTCAGTGCGCAGATTCAGGATATCCAGCGCCATGGCGGTGGTGTCGCGGCCTTTATCGCCGACTGCCTGTTCTCCTCCGATGGCGTGTTTTGTGACCCGGTCGACGTGTTCGGCCCGATTGCCGAGGTCGTGCGTAAAGCCGGAGGCTTGTTCATTGCCGATGAAGTTCAGTCCGGCTTTGGGCGCAGCGGTACGCACTTCTGGGGCCATCAGCGGCATGGCGTCGTGCCGGACATCATCACCATGGGCAAACCCATGGGCAACGGTTACCCCGTGGCGGGCTTGATGGTACGCCCGGAAGTCGTTGCGAGTTTCGGGCGCGACATGCGTTATTTCAACACCTTCGGCGGTAATAGCGTGGCGATTGCCGCAGCGCAGGCAACGCTCGACGTCATTCGCGAAGAGCAGCTCATGGCCAACGCCAACCGTGTGGGAGGGCTGGTCATGGCCGGTCTGAAAGACCTGGCCCAGCGCTATGAGCCGATCGGCGATGTGCGCGGCACCGGCCTGTACTTCGCTGTTGAATTGGTCACGGACCGGAGCTCGAAAGCGCCTGACATGAAAACGGCGCTGCGCCTGGTTAACCATTTACGTGAGCAGCGGGTGCTGATTTCCGCCACGGGACCGGATGCGAGCATCCTGAAAATTCGCCCGCCACTCATCTGGACGCCAAAGGAAGCGGGTCGACTGCTGGATGCGCTGGAAAAGGCGTTTGCTGCGTTGTGAAACCCTGGCCTGTCGCGCTGGCAAAGTCTGCCGGGCCAGGCCAAGTAAACGGTAGTTTGTTGCAGGTAGCCCATGCTTTTAACCGTTTATGCATGGCCTCGTGGTGATGTAATAACCCCATGACGAGCGATGCCCCAAGCGTCGAACTGCCTGCCCCGCTATGACTTCATCCCTCATTAAGGACCGCATTCATGAGCTTTCTTCGCCCCAAATACATCACCTTCGACTGCTACGGCACCTTGACCAATTTCAAGACGGCAGCCTTGACGCGCGAGCTGTTCGCCGACCGTGTTCCCGCTGAGCGCATGGATCAATTCGTCAAGGATTACGCCGCTTACCGCCTGGACCAAGTGATGGGCGACTGGCTGCCGTATGACGTGATTCTCAAGACCGCCCTGGCGCGCACGTGCAAGCGATGGGGGATCGAATACCGCGACGAAGGGCAGCTGTACTACGATGCCGTACCGACCTGGGGCCCGCACGCGGATGTGCCCGCGGGCCTGGCAAAAATCGCCAGCAAGATTCCACTGGTGATCTTCTCCAATGCGATGGACGAGCAAATCATGTCCAACGTCGACAAGCTCGGCGCACCCTTCCACAAGGTCTTCACCGCGCAGCAGGCCCAGGCTTATAAACCGCGTTTGGCGGCGTTTGAGTTCATGCTCGACAACCTCAACTGCGGGCCGGAGGATGTGCTGCACGTGTCGTCAAGCTTCCGTTATGACCTGATGTCGGCCCACGACATGAAGATCAAGCACAAAGCGTTTGTCGCCCGTGGTCATGAGCAGCCCGCGCATGCCACCTTTGGTTACCATCAGATTTCGGACATTGGTGGGTTGCCTGGGCTGGTAGGGCTTTAGCGCGCCTGGAGAAAAAATCCACCCGCCGGGTTGAGGCTAACCCGATTTGAACAATGTATGCAGCGTAAACGGCTACCGACGCCAACGGGTACTTCAAACATGCCAGCTCCCTTAGTTTCCATAAAAACCACACCCGAACTGCCGACGGAGGCTGATGTGGTTGTGATTGGCGGCGGCATCATCGGCGCGTTTACCGCCTATTACCTGGCCAAGCGCGGCTTCAAGGTGGCCCTGGTCGAGAAGGGCATGATAGGTGCCGAGCAATCGAGTCGTAACTGGGGTTGGTGTCGTCAGCAAAATCGCGATGCGCGCGAGTTGCCGATGGCGACTAAAAGCCTGGAGTTGTGGGGGCAGTTCAGCGCGCAAACGGATGAAGACACGGGGTTTACCCGCTGCGGCCTGCTCTACCTCAGCAACAACGAAAAGGAGCTCGAGGGCTGGGCACGCTGGGGTGAATTTGCCCGCACCGTCAACGTCGAGACTCATATGCTCTCTGCGCAACAGGCTGCTGAGCGCGGCAAGGCAACCTGCAAACAGTGGAAAGGCGGGGTGTTTGCGCCCACTGACGGCATTGCTGATCCTTCCCGCGCTGCGCCGGCGGTTGCTCGCGCGATCATGAGCCTGGGCAGCACGGTGCATCAGGGCTGCGCCGTCCGTGGAGTCGAGACCGAGGCGGGTCGATTGTCTGCGGTGGTTACCGAAAAAGGCACCATCCGTACCAAGCTCGCGGTGCTCGCCGCGGGTGCCTGGGCGTCCTCCTTCTGTCGCCAATATGGCATTCGTTTTCCCCAGGCCACCATTCGGCAGACTGTGCTATCGGTAAGCGCGCCTTCTCAGGAAATACCCAGTGCGCTTCACACGGCCGGCGCCTCCATGACGCGCCGCGCCGATGGCAGCTACACGCTGGCGATCAGTGGTAGAGGGCGTGTCGACGTCACACCGCAACTGCTTGGTTTCGCTGCGCAGTTTCTGCCGATGTTTCAGCGCAGATGGCGCAACCTTGCACCTGGCGGACTGGAGGGCATTCGCTCGGGCCATGAAAGCTGGAAACGCTGGCGCCTGGACCAGCCGACGCCGATGGAGAAGATGCGAATTCTCGATCCGAAAGCGGATGCCTCTGCGGTTGCACTGACCTACAAGCGAGCGGTGGAGCTGGTTCCTGCTTTAAAGGGCACAAAGGTCAATGCCGCCTGGGCCGGTTATGTGGACAGCACCCCTGACGGCGTTCCCTGCATTGGCGAAATGCCTAGCCTTCCGGGGCTGGTGCTGGCAGCCGGGTTCAGTGGGCATGGATTTGGTATTGGTCCAGGCGCAGGCCACTTGATAGCCGATATCGTCAGCGGCGCAGCGCCCATTGTTGATCCGCGACCGTATCACCCGGACCGCTTCCAGTCCTCGTCCTGGGGTAAGGTTGCGGACTTCTGAGCCCGCCGCCGGTGATTGGCGTGCTGCCGCAAACCAGGGACTGCCCGGCCGACAGCCTCGGCAGATCCTTGTGGGGCGCTGTGCATCGCTGAGTCTGTCTCCTGGCCGGCGACACCAGTGCGGTGTCGAGGCCGGGCGTGAGTGAGCAGCGTGGCAGCGAAGGTGAAGGCGAGGGGGTTATCCGTGATGGACATGGGAGGGCTTCATGACGGGGGGGAGGCAGGCGTTAACCCAAACAGGGTTACCCCATAAAGGCACCGGTTTTTGGTTTTGCTGTGGCAAGCCCGCTCGCCACAGCAAGCGGGCTTGCCACCGTTAACAGAGGATCAGCGATTAAACCGCTCAACCAACGCATATTGGGTGGATGCGGTACTTGTCAGCTCCTTGCTCAGGTCAGTGGATTGATGGGCTTGTATCGAGGTCTGGTCAGCCAGTTCGGCGATGGTGGTGATGTTGCGGCTGATCTCCTCGGCGACCGCGCTCTGTTCTTCGGTGGCGGCGGCGATCTGGGTGGTCATGTCGGTGATATGGGACACCGCTTCGCTGATGCCTACCAGGGCCTGGTCAGCTTCGAGCACCCAGGCGACGCCTTCCTGCGCTTGGCGTTGACCGTTTGCCATGCTGTTCACGGCGTTGTTGGAGGACGCCTGCAACTGGGTAATCAGCCCGTGGATCTGGGTGGTGGATTGGGAGGTGCGTTGCGCCAGTTGGCGCACTTCGTCGGCGACGACGGCAAAGCCGCGGCCCATTTCACCCGCACGGGCCGCTTCGATAGCCGCGTTGAGCGCCAGCAGGTTGGTCTGGTCGGCAATGCCTTTGATCACATCCACCACACTGCCGATTTCGTCGCTGTCCCGAGCCAATTGCGCCACGGTGACGCCAGTCTCGGCGACGACAGCGGACAGGCGTTCGATGGCTTCACGGGTATCCCGCGCCACCTCACGACCGCGTCCGGTCAGCACGTTGGCTTGCTGGGTGGCATCCGCGGTGCGCTGTACGTGGCTGGCGACTTCCTGAGTGGTCGCGGCCATCTGGTTGACGGCGGCGGAGACTTGTTCGGTTTCGACACGCTGGCGGTCCAGGCCCTTGGAGCTGGCAGAGGCCAACTGATCGGATTGCCCGGCCAGGGCACTCAATTGTTCAGCGCTGTCCTGCAGACGGGTGAGGCAGGTTTTCAGGCGCGCGCTCTGGCTGAGGAACGCTGTTTCCAAGCGTGCCTGTGGCCCCCGGGCGTCGCTGTACATCTGCGCGATCAACGCATCCGACGTCGAGGGTTCGACACCTTGCAACAGGCGCAAGGTGCTGCCTTGGCGCCAGCGTGAGCAAAGCATACCGACCGGCACAGCGACGGCGACGGCCACTGCAATAGCCAGCGGTGCACTGAGGAATAATCCAGCGAGGCTGCCAGCCAGTCCGGTTGCCACGTAAGGCACGCAACTGACGGCGGCCGGCAGCCAGGCATCCTGGCGTGGCACGCCCGGTTTGCCCCGGCTGATACGCTGATACAGGGCCTGGGCCCGGCGGATTTCGTCGGCGCTGGGCTTGACCCGCACTGACTCGAAACCGACAACCTTATTGCCTTCAAAAATCGCCGTGACATAAGCGTTGACCCAATAGTGGTCACCATTTTTCGAGCGATTCTTGACGATGCCCATCCACGGCTGGCCTTGTTTGAGCGCGCTCCACATGTGCGCAAAAACGGCGGGGGGCACATCAGGGTGACGTACGATGTTCTGCGGCGCGCCGATCAGGTCGGCGCGTTCAAAGCCGCTGATCTCGACAAAGGCGTCGTTGCAGTAAGTGATGACACCGCGGACATCCGTGGCGGAGATGAGTTTTTGTTGCGGCGCGAGGGAAATCTCGCGTTGTGTTACAGGCTGGTTATTGCGCATTCAGACTACTCCCTGGTTGCCCTCAGTCCATCGGCGCCAACTGCTAAAAGGTTAATGCACATTGGCTAATTCGCCAGCCACTGGTCAAAAGCCTGAAATTTGCGGATGAAACCCCTCATAATGGCGGCCATTTTTGTTTAGCCGTTATTCTGGTGTGCCCCCATGGAAATCAAGGTCAACTTTCTCGACAACCTCCGGCTTGAAGCCAAGTTCGATGACTTCACGGTGATTGCCGACCAGCCCATTCGCTACAAAGGCGATGGCTCGGCACCGGGGCCGTTCGATTACTTCCTGGCGTCGTCGGCGTTGTGCGCGGCGTACTTCGTGAAGCTCTACTGCGAAACACGCAATATCCCCACGGACAATATTCGCCTGTCGCAGAACAACATTGTCGACCCGGAAAACCGCTACAACCAGATCTTCAAGATCCAGGTTGAGTTGCCGGCGGATATCTCCGACAAGGACCGCCAGGGCATCCTGCGCTCCATCGACCGCTGCACGGTTAAAAAAGTGGTGCAGGCCGGGCCTGAGTTCGTCATCGAAGAAGTCGAAAACCTGGACGCTGATGCCCAGGCGTTGTTGATGCCAGGTTCTACGGCCGAGGGCGGTACCTACATTGCCGGCAAAGACCTGCCACTGGAACAGACCATCGCCAACATGTCCGGCATTCTCGCCGGCTTGGGCATGAAGATCGAAATCGCTTCGTGGCGCAATATCGTGCCCAACGTCTGGTCGCTGCATATCCGCGATGCACACTCGCCGATGTGCTTCACCAACGGCAAGGGCGCGACCAAAGAGGGCGCCTTGGCGTCGGCACTGGGCGAGTTCATCGAACGGCTCAACTGCAACTTCTTCTACAACGACCAGTTCTGGGGCGAAGAACTGGCGAATGCAGCCTTCGTGCATTACCCGGATGAGCGTTGGTTCCAGCCAGGTCCCAAGGACGCACTGCCAAGCGAAATCCTCGACGCTTACTGCCTCAAGGTTTACAACCGCGATGGCGAACTGCGTGGTTCTCACCTGTTCGACACCAACTCCGGCAACGAAGCGCGCGGGATTGTTTCGCTGCCATTCGTGCGCCAGTCCGACGGGGAGGTGGTGTACTTCCCGTCCAACCTGATCGAAAACCTTTACCTCAGTAACGGCATGAGTGCGGGCAACACCCTGGCTGAAGCCCAGGTGCAATGCCTGTCGGAGATTTTCGAGCGTGCAGTGAAGCGTGAAATCATCGAAGGTGAGTTCGCCTTGCCGGACGTACCGGCCGAGGTCCTGGCCAAATACCCTGGCATCCTGGCCGGTATTCAAGGCCTGGAAGCCCAGGGCTTTCCGGTATTGGTAAAAGACGCCTCGTTGGGCGGTGAATTCCCGGTGATGTGCGTGACCCTGATGAACCCACGCACCGGCGGCGTCTTCGCCTCCTTCGGCGCGCACCCGAGCCTGGAAGTGGCGCTGGAGCGCAGCCTCACCGAGCTGCTGCAAGGCCGCAGTTTCGAGGGTTTGAATGATCTGCCGCAGCCGACCTTTGAAGGCCAGGCGGTGACCGAGCCGAACAACTTCGTCGAGCACTTCATCGACTCCAGCGGCGTGGTGTCGTGGCGTTTCTTCAGTGCCCAGTCGGACTACGAGTTCGTTGAGTGGGATTTCTCCGGCGAAGGCGAAGACTCGAATGCCCAGGAAGCCGCGACGCTGTTCGGCATCCTTGAAGGCATGGGCAAAGAATCCTACATGGCGGTGTACGAACACCTCGGCGCCACCGCGTGCCGCATCCTGGTGCCGGACTACTCGGAAATCTACCCGGTGGATGACCTGATCTGGGACAACACCAATAAGGCGCTGTTTTTCCGCGCGGATATCCTCAACCTGCACAGCCTCAATGAGGAAGAGCTGCAAGCGTTGGTCGAGCGTCTGATCGAAAGCGAGCTGGACGACTACACCGATATCACCACCCTTATCGGCATTGAGTTCGACGACAACACCGCCTGGGGTCAGTTGACCATTCTGGAGTTGAAATTGCTGATCTTCCTCGCCTTGCAGCAACACGAGGAAGCCAAAGAGTGCGTGGAGATGTTCCTGCAGTACAACGACAATACCGCTGAGCGTGGCCTGTTCTATCAAGCGATGAATGCGGTGCTGGAGATGGAACTGGACGACGACCTGGAACTGGCGGATTACGAAGCCAACTTCCGCCGCATGTTTGGCAATGAGCGGATGGACGCGGTGATTGGTTCGGTGAAGGGCGATGTGCGGTTCTATGGCCTGACGCCGACCAGTATGAAGCTGGAAGGGTTGGAGCGGCATCAGCGCTTGATTGAGAGTTACAAGAAGCTGCATTCGGCGCGCGCCAACATCACCTCAGCCTGACGCTGATCCCTGTGGGAGCTGGCTTGCCTGCGATGCGAACACCTCGGTGTTTCAGAGGTACCGAGGTGACGCTATCGCAGGCGAGCCAGCTCCCACAGGGGATCGATGTCGGATGTTAGATGTGTGCCAGGGCCTGCGCCAAATCCGCGCGCAGGTCCTCTACATCCTCAACGCCCACCGACAACCGCACCAACCCATCGCCAATTCCCAACTGCGCCCGCGTGGCGGCCGGAATGCTCGCATGGGTCATGATCGCCGGGTGTTCGATCAAGCTTTCCACGCCGCCGAGGCTTTCAGCCAGGGCGAAGATCTTGACGTTTTCCAGGAAGCGCGTAGCGCCGGCCAGGTCGCTGTTCAGGTCAATCGAAATCATCCCGCCAAACCCACGCATCTGTTTTCGTGCCAGCTCATGCTGCGGATGGGACGCCAGGCCTGGGTAGTACACCCGCGAAACGTGCGGTTGCTGCTCTAGCCAAGTGGCCAGGTCCAAGGCGTTGCTGCAATGGCGCTCCATGCGCAGTGCCAGGGTTTTCACGCCGCGCAGCGTCAGAAAGGCATCGAAGGGGCCAGCGATGGCGCCAACCGAGTTCTGCAGGAAGCCCAGGCGTTCAGCCAGCTCGGGGTTGTCGCCGACAATGGCAATGCCGCCGATGACATCGGAGTGGCCGTTGAGGTATTTGGTGGTGGAGTGCACGACCACATCAAAACCCAGCTCCAGCGGGCGCTGGATCCATGGGCTGGCGAAGGTGTTGTCGGCCACGCAGATGATGCCGCGATCGCGGCAGATGCGCGCGATGGCGCTGAGGTCGGTGAGGTTCAGCAGGGGGTTGCTGGGGGTCTCGACCCAGACCATGCGCGTGTCGTCCTGCAAGCTGGCCTCAAACGCCGACAAATCACTCAGGTCGACAAAGCTGAAACGGTGCCCGGCGCTGCGTTGGCGCACCTTGTCGAACAGACGGAAAGTGCCGCCGTACAGGTCATTGCCGGACACGATATGGGCGCCGGCATCCAATAATTCCAGCACCGTCGAGATCGCCGCCAGCCCGGACGCAAAAGCGAATGCCTGGCTGCCACCTTCCAGGTCCGCCACGCAGCGCTCCAGGGCAAACCGTGTCGGGTTGTGCGAGCGGCCGTAGTCGAAGCCCTTGTGCACGCCGGGGCTGTCTTGCAGGTAGGTGGAGTTGGCGTAGATTGGCGGCATCAACGCGCCGGTGGTCGGGTCGGGGAATTGCCCGGCGTGGATCACTCGGGTGGCAAATGCGCTTTTATCAGACTGACTCATGCCAGGGACCTCCGTAAGTGGTTGAGCAGGTCGACGCGGGTGATCAGGCCGTGGAAGCCCGAGGCGTCGGCAATAATGGCGACCAGGCCGCGATCCAGTTCCGCCTGCAATTGCGCCAGGCTGGCGCTGGGGGCCAGGGTTTGCAGGGTGTCTGTCATGGCGCTGGAGACGATCATGGAGAAGTGCGTGGCGTCCTGATGCAGGCCCAGCAGGATGTCGGATTCATCGATCACGCCCACCAATTGCTTGCCGTCCACCAGCACCGGCAGTTGGGACACATCAGCCAGGCGCATGCGCTGGAAGGCGGTGAGCAGGGTGTCGTCCGGGCTCACGCTGATCACGCGGCCGTCTTCGAAGCGCCGCGCGATCAGGTCACGCAGGTCGCCGTAGTGCTTGTAGTGCAGCAGGCCCGCGTCGGTCATCCATTGGTCGTTGTAGACCTTCGACAGGTAGCGTGTGCCCGTGTCGCACACAAAGGTCACCACACGCTTGGGCTCGGTCTGTTCGCGGCAGTAACGCAGGGCGGCGGCGAGCAGGGTGCCGGTGGATGAACCGCCAAGGATGCCCTCGGCCTTGAGCAACTGCCGGGCGTGGTCGAAGCTTTCTTCATCGCTGATGGAATAGGCGTGGCGCACGCTGGACAGGTCGGCAATCGAGGGGATGAAGTCCTCGCCAATGCCTTCCACCGCCCAGGAGCCCGGTGTGTCCAACCTGCCGCTGCGGCTGTATTCGGCCATCACCGAACCGACGGGGTCGGCGAGCACCATGGCCAGCTCGGGCTGCACGCGTTTGAAGAACCGCGTCAGGCCGGTGAGCGTGCCGGCCGAGCCGACGCCCACCACAATCGCGTCCAGATCATGCTGGGTCTGGGCCCAGATCTCCGGCGCGGTGCTGGTCTCGTGGGCCAGGGGGTTGGCCGGGTTGTTGAACTGGTCGGCAAAGAACGAATCGGGAATGTCCTCTGCCAGGCGCGCGGCCATGTCCTGGTAATACTCGGGATGGCCCTTGCCCACGTCGGAACGGGTGATATGCACCTCGGCGCCCATGGCCTTGAGGTGCAGCACTTTTTCCGTGGACATCTTGTCAGGCACCACCAGCACCACCCGGTAGCCCTTGGCCCGGCCGACCAGTGCCAGGCCCAGCCCGGTGTTGCCGGCGGTGGCTTCGATGATCGTGCCGCCAGGGCGCAGACGGCCGTCGCGTTCGGCGGCATCGATCATGGCCAGGCCGATACGGTCCTTGATGGAACCCCCGGGGTTTTGCGATTCAAGTTTGAGAAACAGCGTGCAGGGACCGGTGTCGAACCGGCTGATCCGAACCAGCGGCGTGTTGCCGATAAGCTCGAGGACGGCGGGGCGGGAAGGGCTGGGCATGGCGTCACCGGTGCGAGTGGGCGTAGGTGGGACAGCAAAGTGCAAAGCATGCCTTGGACCATAGGCCTGGATCGCAGCGCTCGCAACCGGGTGGTCCGCTGTTTATCTTTTTTTGGCGCATTGGCCGTCAGGGCGGGTTTTGTCGATGCGATAACGACGTTGAAGACGCTTGCATCACTTGATCCATAACCTGGGCCTGCCAACCGAAGTACGGATTGAATGTCAGCCGCGCATGCACTTTGCCCGGCTCGCGATAACCCCAATCCGAATACCAAACGGGGTCGCCTGCGCGACATCGCGCAAAGTCCTCATCGGTCTGGCCGTTCAAGCAAACAGGCTGGCTGCCGCTGGGCCCGTAGAGGGGATTGGTGGGGGCGAACAACACCCCCATATGGGAGAACTGGCTGATCCGCTCTGCGGGCAAGTGGTCATTGCGTACCAGGACCCGCGGCATTGGTTGTGCGCTGTTGGGGTCGCCGTACCAGATCATTCGCGAAGCCGGGTGGGTGAAACGCTCGGCGAAGGTTTGCTTTACAAAACCGACGTCTATCACCGAGTCATGGGCAGCGCTGACGATCAGTACGGGCCGATCAAACGGCCGGTCTTTCAGTTTGTCGCGTACTGACTTGCTGGTCTGGTAGAACTGGGCAAAGCCATTGGTGGGGATGTTCTGGTAGCGCAGCGGTGTTTGTTGCTGGCGAGGGCCGGCAGGGTCGCGCAGCCAGGGTTTGATGTGGGCCAACCAGGACGACAGCCAAATGTAACGATTGCGTGCCTTGAACGCGGGCGAAAACATCAGCAGCCCGGCAATGCTCGGATCTTCAATAGCGTACTCCAACACCAGATTGGCGCCCGTGGAGAAACCGCCGAGATAGACTTGATCCACCTCCTGACGCAGCAGCGCCACGTGTTGTGCCACCGTCCTGCGCCAATCCTCGATGTTAACGTCGAGCATGTCCGACGGTTGCGTGCCATGCCCTGGCAGCAGCAGCGTGCGCACGCGGTAGCCCCGCGACGCCAGTTGCGCGCCAATGTCGCTGAAGGACCCCGGTGAGTCGCCCAAACCGTGCACCAGTAGCACGCCGTGGCCATTGGGCGTTTGCGAGACCCATTCGCGCGGCGCATTCCAGTCCAGTTCCAGCCTGTGGTCTGGGTTTTGGAAACGTCGGTCACGCTCAAGGTCCACCAGCGTTTGTTGGCGGTATTGTTCGAAACTCGACGGCGCAGGTGAGGGCAGTACGGCTGAGTGGGCGGTGCAACCGACCAGGCTGAGCAGCATCAGTAAATGCAGTGATTTCATCGAGTCCCCCCCCAAGCGGCGCAAAACGCAGCCGACCTTACGCGTCGATCAGGTCTGTCGCCAGTCTGATAGCGAGCAATCACCCTGGAAAAATATAACGATTAGTAACTGCTGTCTAAAGCGATCGGATTGCCGCTGAGCACCTCTGTCAGAACGTTCCTACAATTGCTTCAGCCGGGTAACAACCGAGTCGCTGGCTCGCTGCATAGGTGCCCGCAGCTCGCTGCCGATCAACCCCTCCAGCGCCAGTGCGGCCTTCACTGGCGCCGGATTGGGCTCCATGAACATCGAGTTGATCAATGGCAGCAACTGGAAAAACGTCGTCCGCGCCTCGGCCAGTTGGTTGTCCCGCACCTGCTGCCACAACGCTACAAACTCTGCCGTCCTTATATGTGCCGAGGCCGCAATCGCCCCGGTCGCGCCGAGGCACAGCGCGTTGAAAATCTGCACATCTTCCCCACACAACACATCCACCTCAGCGCTGGCCAGCAGCGCCAGGGTATTGCCCAGGTTGCCGCCGCAGTCCTTGATCGCCACGATCCGCGGGTGGGTGATGATAGTCAGCAAGGTGGCCTGCTCGAAGGTTGCGCCGGTGCGATAGGGAATGTCATACAGAATGATCGGCACGCTGGACGCATCGGCCACTGAGTGGAAGAAGGCCACCAGGCCGGCCTGGGACGGGCGGATGTAACTCGGCGCCGGCACCAGCAAACCGGCGACCGGGCGTTGCAGGATTTCACGCTGGAATTGCAGCAATTCAATCTGGTTGTTGCCCGCGAGGCCCATCACCACGCGGTGCGCCGGGACCAACTGCAACACCGCATCCAGCACCGCGAGTTGTTCCTGGCGGCTCAGCGATGCGGCTTCCCCGGTGGTGGTGCATACCATGATCCCGGCCACGTGCTTTTCCAGCAGGTGGCTGACCAGCCGGCGCAGGCCGATAAAGTCGATGGCACCGTCATGGAACGGCGTGACCACGGGGACCCAGATACCTTGAAACGATGACATGCACTTTCTCCTGATGATTGACCGCTTGAGTCACCGTCAGAAGGGCAGAGGGAATTGTGCAAGGGAGGAAGACCGTCGCGCTCAATGTCCTGTCAGCTCATCTGACGGGACAGCGCGCCCCGGTCACATGAGCGACTGTTTCTTCGATTTGAGGGCGTGCGCCACGCAACCTTGCGCCTTGGCAATTGGGCCAATGGCGGAAAGGTTAACGGAGGACATTGCGGACATTGGCTGACACACCCTGAATAAGGCCTCCATCTTCATGGAATATTGCAGAGTGTGTCAACGGCGTTTATTCGAATTTATCGATACGCGTGTCGGAGTAGTAGAACGCGTTCTTGTCCGTGCTCGACTCGTAGAAGTAAGCGTAGTCGGTCAGGTAGTACAGGTGGTTCACCCGGTTGTATTCATCATTGTCGAAGCTGCACTTAAGGGCCTTGGCCGTCCCGAGCAGGCCAGGGTTGAGCTCGCTGGCTTGCAGTTCGCGTTCAACTACGCAGCGGGTAATCTGGACTTTGGTGCGGCTGCCAATGAGGCTGTTGAGGCTGGAGCGCGTTGTTTGATAAATCACGGTGTCGCCCACCGGCAGGGATTTCCAGTTGCCGGTGAAGCTCAGCTGCGTCAGCGTCTCGCTTTCTGCCATGCCTGAGGAACTGAAGGTGCTTTTCGCCACCAGGGGGATGAGGTTGCGCCAGCTCACTGTGTGGCTTTCATAGCCTTGCCCGCGAGTGGCGATGGCCAGTTGCCCGCTTGCCGCATCTTGGCTGATGAAGTCCGCACTCTGGCTGTTGGTGGTCTCGCCCTTGAGTGTCGACGTGCCGGTCATGTGCACGTATTTGAAGGCACGGGCGGGCTTGTCCAGGTTCAACTGCGTGATTGCGGCCAGCACCTGAGGTTGTACCGAGGTCAGTGCAATGGTCACCGGCGCCTTCAGCCGTGGTTTGAACGCCGGCAGCGCGGCAATCTTCTGCGGGGTGACGCACACCTTATTGAATAACAGCACATAGTCGGCATCGCTACCGGCGATTTTCTGTGGCGTGGGGAAACTGTCGACGCGGCCATCACTGACGCGGTTGTCGGCGTCCATGTCGTAGCCAGCCAGCGCCTTGTAGGTACCGTCCGTGCAAGACACCGCAAAGTGCTCGCGTTTCTGCGCATAGGGGGCGTTGTAGGGCATATCGTTGAGCACCGCCGGTTCGTCGAAGGCGGCCCAGAAGCGTGTTTCGCCATTCACGGTCTTGATGCTGTTGGCGTCGATCAATACCTGGTTGTCATGCTCGTTGGCCTGCACCAGGCGCCAGTCTGGCTTCGGCGTTTCGGCACAGGCGCGCACGAATGTCTGGTTGGCGGCCAAGGTCGAGCGCAATTGCGGCGATAATTTGCGCGCCGCGCTGTAGCGGCCGGCACTGGCGGGGTAGACGCGTTGCGAGCCGTCCAGGTACAGCAAATGCAGTTGCGGCGATGAACAGGCTGCCTCGAATTGCATGGTGCGCCGCAGACCACTCGGGCCGTCCGGCATCAGCAGCTCGAAGCTGAGCAGGTCGCCTTCGCGCACGATGCTGTTTTCAACCAGGGGCTGGGCGAGGGTGTCGGCGAACATGCGGTCGACTTGGGTTTTCTGGTTGGCACAACCGGCCAGGGTGGCGATGCCACCGATCAGCAAAAGAGGAGTGATAAAGCGCACGAGAGCCTCGTTGAGTCCATTCGGGTTTAAGGGTGACGGCGGGGAGAGCTGAATCTGTAGCCGGATGTTACAAGGTGAAAGCCTAACGAGCCAAACGGCATCTGTACAGCGCTTGCATGGCCGCCGCCGGATATGTGCGGGTCGCAATCGTTTTACTGCGTTTGCAGCGGGGCGCTAGTCTATCCAGACATTCTGGGAGAACTTCGATGATTCGACGCGCGTGCCTGGCTGCTCTGCTGACCCTGTCTGCCTCGACCGCCTTAGGCGCCTCGAGCTACGATCATCTGTATGCCTTCGGCGACAGCTATTCCGACAATGGCGCGGGCGAAGCGCTCACCACGCGACTCGCGACGCAACAGGTCAAGGATGCCCAAGCGCTGCCAGGCCCGCTGTATTGGAAGGGACGCTGGAGCAATGGCCCGACCGCCGTCGAAGGCTTGGCCGACGCACTGAAAATACCCCTGACCGACTACGCGGTAGGGGGGGCCAAAAGTGGCCACGGCAACTACTACACGTGGATGATGCCGTCCCAGGATACGGGCGTTCTGGGCCAAGTCGCCGAGCACTTGCAGGCCGCCAAGTCGCACAAAGCCGACCCCAAGGCGCTGTATTTCATCTTCATCTCGGCCAATGACTTTTTCGAATGGGCCGATTTCTCCCATCCTGAAACCATTGAAGCACTGAGCGAATCCAGCCTGGCCAACATTCGCAGCGCTACCGAGCAATTGGTAGCGGCGGGCGCCAGGCACGTAATGGTGGTGGGCACCACAGACCTCAGCCATGTGCCCGCCGTGGTGCAGGGCAACCAGGTCGATAATGCGAAGAAATACCAGCAGTTGCTGGCGCAAAAACTCCCGGCTGCGCTGGCGCAGGTCGGCGTGGCAAAGGTCAGCTATTTCGACCACTTGGCCTTCAGCGACAAACTGCGCGCCAATCCCGCCGCCAATGGCTTCAAGGACCTGGACACACCGTGCCAAGCCACTTACCCGGAAGTGAAACCGGTGTGCACCAACCCCGATGCCCATTATTACTGGGACGAGTGGCACCCCACCCGCACAGTCCACGCGCTGGCGGCCAAGGCGATGCTTGAGGTGCTGCCTTAACCTGCGGCCACCGCCGCTTCAATCGCGGCGATGAAGGGCGGTGCCGTCGTACCAGAGGCAAAGGGTATTTTTGCGGTTCATGGTCGGTCTCCACAGAAAATCGGTGTGTGGAGTCTAGACGGCCAGTTGCTGTTCGATGGCTCCCTTGTCGATTACCGACCACACGTGGGCAAATTTACCGTCCACCACCTCATAGAACACATTCTCGTCGAAGCTCACCTTACGCCCATTGATCGGCAGCCCGAAAAACTCGCCTCGGGGGGTAACATTGAAATTCAGGCGGCTGGCAACAGTAGGCGGGTCGGCGACCAGCAATTGGATACGAAACACCAGGTCAGGTATCTCGCGAAAGTCCCGCTCCAGCATGGCGCGGTAGCCGGCGAGGCCGACTACCTTGGCGTTGTAGGTCACGTCCGGGTGCACGAAGTGATCCAGGCGGTCCCAGTCCTGGCGGTTCAAACAGTCGATATAGCCCTGGTAAAAGGCGGCGAGTTCATCTCGGCGCATACGGCGTTCTCCTCTGTTAAAAGCGCTCGTCCAGAATTGCCGGCAAGGTGATTTCCTTGACGAAGCTGGCCGACGACAGGCTTAACGCCATGCGCACCACCTGCACCACGTCGTGCACGGGGATCGAGTGGCCTTCATCACGCTGCTCGGCCTGCGCACGCGGCGTACTCAAAGGGTCTTGCGTATTCAGGTACCCCAGGTTCAGACACGTAACCGCCAAGCGCTGCTGGCGATAGCCTTCACGCAGTGCATCGGCAATCCCGCGCAAGGCAAACTTGGAGGCCCCAAAAGCCACTTCCGGACGGCCACTTTGCGGCAGGCCGGAAGTGGAGCCGGTCAGGATGATCCTGGGGTTGGGGCTTTTGAGTAGCACTGGCAACAGTCGCTTGATCAGCAGCAGGGTAGACGTGATGTTGCAGGTGACGATGGCTTCGATCTGGTCATCGTCGTCGGCCAGGAAGTTGTAGGTCGGGTCGAAGGCAAATTCTTCCCAGATGCCCAGGTTGTAGATCAGCGTGTCCAAACCACTTTCTAAGATCGTTTCTGCAATGACTTGCGCTGCCTGAGCGGGTTTGGCGAGGTTAGCCTCCATCCACTTCACCTCAACGCCAGCCTTGTGGTCCAGGTGCTCGGGACGGCTGCGGGACACGCCCAGCAACGTATCCCCAGCCTCGCCGAGCCCCTCGATCAGGGCTTTTCCCAACCCTTTGCTTGCGCCAACCACCATGGTTTTCATTACGTGTCTCCTTGACTGTATAACGTTAGTTAAGCCCTGCGCGCCATCAACAACACCGTCGCCGCCGCTGACAGCAACCCCGCGCAGCATCGATTAAACATACGCTTGCCCCGAGGCTCCGCAAACCAGCGCCGCATATGCAGGCCCATATAGGCGTAGGCACTGATGGCGATCCATTCCAGCACCAGGAACATCACGCCCAGTAGAGCGAATTGTGGAGTGATCGGCTCGCCGGGCACGACGAATTGCGGCAGGAACGCGGTGAAGATCAAGATGGCTTTCGGATTGCCCGCCGCCACTAAAAACTCCTGACGCGCCAACGCCCACAATCCCACACTAGCAGTAGTCGACTCAGCCTCTGCCTCGGGATTCGCCCGCCACAACTGATACGCCAGATAAAACAGATACGCCGCCCCCAGAATCTTGATCCCATAAAACAACAACTCCGACGTTTGCAGCACCACTGCCAAACCGGCCGATGCGAGGGCGATCATGCCGGCGAAGGCCAGCAGCCGGCCAATACCCGCCAGGCACGAGGTGCGGTAGCCGTAGCGCGTGGCGTTGCTCACAGACAGCAGGTTGTTCGGGCCGGGCGCCATGTTCAAGGCGAAGCAGGCGGGGAGGAAAAGGGCGAGGGTGGCGAGGTCCATGGCAGCTCCGGGATCGCGTGGGCGGGGAGGTGTGAGGATAAGGGGGCAGGGGGCAGTTGGACAATGCGCGCGTTGAGTCTGCGATGACGCCAACGCGCGCGGATCAACTTAGCTCTGGCTTGCCGGTGTCTCTTCGGTAGTTGAAACCTCGGCACGCAAACGTTGACCGACGCCATCCATCAGGTCAGATGGGCCTGGATCAGGTCTCGGCTGCCGAGTTGCCTTGGGCAGGGTGACGAACATAATAGTTGTCGAACTCGGTACTTTCGACAAACTGGA
Organism: Pseudomonas sp. 58 R 12; assembly: GCF_900005865.1. Classification (NCBI taxonomy): domain Bacteria; kingdom Pseudomonadati; phylum Pseudomonadota; class Gammaproteobacteria; order Pseudomonadales; family Pseudomonadaceae; genus Pseudomonas; species Pseudomonas sp. 58 R 12. The sequence continues at coordinate 383,073 of NZ_CVTP01000008.1, read as the reverse complement.
AGCCATGACGCGTGTAAAAGCGATTTGACTCGCTTTCTCTGAGAGCCCCTACCCGCACTGCCATTCCTGCGGCCTCCGCTTCCACGAAGATTTGACTAAGGACAACCGAACCTATGCCCGCGCCTTGTGCGCTCGGCTTGATGTACAAATGATCAAGCAGTAATCCGTCGATAAGCGGCTTGACGACGACGAAACCTACTCGCTCGCCGGAAACTTCGATGTAGCGAGTGGACTCGGAGGAAAAGCCTTCGCGAAAACGCTCTCGGGCCCGCACGGGATCGAAGCGACCAATGCGCACAAGGCTTTCACGCATGGCTTCAATCCGAATAGCCACAAGTGTTTCGAAATCACTGGGTTGAGTTCCAACAAGAGTAACTAAAGGGATATCCGTAGTTGCGGGCTGAAATTGCATCCCGAGTGCTCCCGTTTCCATTCAGTAGAATCAGCTCTCACAGAAAGCTTGTTTGAAAAGTCCCAACGGTGGATGGGGCAATGTGGGTTAACGGATTCCGAGTGTTCAGCTACGGCGACATGCGCGACACCGCCTGCACGACATCCTCTGCCATCTGTTCAGCACTGCTCATCCCGTCAACCCGTAAGACCGGGGCCGTCTGCCGGGATAACCACGCCTCGTGCCACGCTCGGTTGCGTCCTGAAAAGTTCGGGTCATCATACTGCGAAGCCCATTCCCGAAAGGCCTCATGTATCTGATGCATGTCACCACCTGGCGCTATCCGGCCGCCAAAGTGCTCTTTCTCACGTGCCGCCAGCCGTTCAAGGCGAACGGGTGTTGGTGTGACAACGAAGACAATCAGCTCCGCATCAGCGATCAGCGCATCGCCCCAGCCCATGCATGAACCGCTCAACACCCAATCGCCGTCACCGAGTGCTTGCTGCATCAATGACACGCGATCAGCGGGAGGCCGCTTGGTTGTGTAAGGAGGGTCTGTGGGCATCCAGTAATAATCATCGACATCGACCTGCCTTACATCAAGCCGCGTGGCGAGGTTCTGACCCAAAGTCGTCACGCCCGCACACGACGCACCTGTGATGTAAATCCGCATTTTTTCCTCCATGAATACACGCTGGTTTCGAGGTCAGTGAGCTACCCGATAAGCAGGCCGACTATTCCGTCCTGCTCTGGCATTTCAAGGCAAAGGCGCTGGATTGACGGTGTACCAACCCGACGGTGTCTTGGCACACACCTGCGGTCTCAGCGGTGTTTCAACGGTGGTATTGCCCTGCGCCGAGAGTTGGCGCACGGCAATCACGCAACCGGCCTTGAACGTGCTGATTTTCAGCATCTGAAGTTCCATTTCATAGTCCTTACCAGGCTCGGGGATGAGCGTGACGGGCGCGGGAAAGCAGGACATTTGTGAGCCGCCCATGGCGAACCCGGCAATGAAGGGTTTACCCGCCGGGATGACATGCTCGTCAAATACCTTGGGCGATTGGTTGATGGCTTTGCTCGCCTTGCTGGCGGGCATGCCAATCACGCTGTTCTGGCTGTCGGTCGCTCTGAAAGGGTAAAGGCCCGCCGAGTCGACATGCGCTTTTTGCCATCCGGCTTCTTCAGGCGTTTTGGTCAGCAGGGACTCGTTGTAAAACTTCTCGCAGGTCTGGCCACTGAGGAAGCCCGCGTTGGTGGTGTCACCCGTGATCAGGCGGACGCGGGCTGAGTTGGCCGGGTCATATTGGCTGATTTGTGCTTCGTTGCGGACGTCGGTTTTGGTGGTGGCGCAGCCGATCAGGGTCAAGCTGACGGCCAGAGGAAAGAGTAAACGCATGGGTAACCTTCATTCCTGTGATGGTTGGTGGCCGCAACCATACTATGAAGGGTGCTTATTCGCCCACCTGACATGTGCTGCTGAGCGGACGTTCGCCTTTGCCTGCTTCAAGCTGAACCCGCCGGCCGTTCACCCAAACGCTCGACCAACCTTACAAGATAGCCATCGGGATCCTGGACGATGAATTCGCGCTGGCCGACTTCTACGTTGTTCGCCCGATACCAGGTGTCTTTGCATGCTCGAAAGAGTGGAAATCCAGCCTGACCCAGTTTCTGGATGATGGGGGCCACAGCCACAACGTCAATCTGCAGGTTGATGCCTCTTCCAAACGGCTTACTCAACGGAGCAGTCAGCCATTGGCCTGCATCTGGGTCGGCCTGCTCAAGCATGACTTGCGCACCGTTCAGGTCGAGGTAAGCGAACCCGTCTTCTGGGCGTTGGTAAACCACTTCAAATCCCAGGCAGGACACCCAAAAGGCCAGGCTGCTTTCCAGGTCCATGACCATTAGCTCTGGAACCAGTTTGCTGCGTTCGAACATCAGGTGACTTCCCTTTCATTAGGCTTATTCAGCGGTGACGCTTGTAAATCACAAGCGCGTTGGAGGGTGCGATTACCAACGTCCGGCCCGTGTACGAAAACCCATACGCTCTCAACTCGGACTCAATGGCCAGCTCGTGGAATATAGAGGGCTTATTGTATTGGGCACCCTACAGCCCCAGGCATAAGCGAAGGCTAGCGGGTGCCCCCTAATAGCGCACACCCTTACTGACGACTTCCCCCGTCGCCGCATCCTCCAGCCATATCTTCAGGCGATTGAGCCCAATGTACTGGGAGCGGGCGATTATCTTTTGGCCGGGCTTCCCCTCAAACGCCAACTCCGTAAACATGAAGTGGCGGGGCAGGTGGTACTCCAACTGGATCTTGTACGCGCCGGGAGTCAGTACGGCGCGCTGAGGGGAGTCATTCCGGTAGTAGTAAGTGGAGAACGGAATGTCCCCCACTTTTTTGTCGTTAATCCGGATGATGTTCAGGTCCGCTTGGCCGTCAAGGAGGCTACGTTGAGGCCTGCCCGCATAGGTGTCGGTTTCGACGACGGTGTAGAGAGACTCGTCGTTGATATCGCCGGACTCGACGTTCGAGTACGCGGGCATTTCGGCACAACCGTGCAGGCCCAGAAGCAGGAGCAAAAACGGTAGGGTAAGTTTGCGCATTGACAACACCTGGGCTAATCAAGAAATGGGGCATCTGCGAGGGGACTGCGCAGGTTTACGGTTGAACACTCCACACTGCCAGTTCGTAACCATCAGGGTCGGTGAAATGGAACCTGCTTCCACCGGGGAACGAAAATGTCGCGCGGGTAATTACAGCGCCCAGGGCTTTGAGCCGCTGCTGCGCGGCATCGAGGTCGTCGGTGTACAAAATGATTAAAGGACCACCTGGTCGAACCGGCTCACCCGTGGTGAAGCCACCGGTAAGGCGGCCATCGCTGAACTCAGTGTAGGTAGGGCCGTAGTCGACGAATGTCCAGCCAAACGCGCTGGCGTAGAACGCTTTGCTGCGGGCAATGTCGCCCACATTGAACTCGATGTTGTCGATTTGCCGATCTTGACCGCGAACACTCATGCTTGCCTCCATGGCTGATGTTTAAGGCAGCGAGTGTAACGTACTCGTACACCTTCATGAATCTTGCTTGAGTAGTTACTCAGGGCGAAACCGGGGTCGCCAAATGTGCCTATGATGCTTCGAAACCGCGCCATTATCGGCTTGAGATAAGGGAGGAAACACAGTGCTGAAGATTGGAATCCTGGGTGTGGGTGAGCTGACGGAGAAGCTTGTGATCGGGCTGCGCCGTGGCGGGTTTGCCGGGCGGGTGCTGCTTTCTCCGCGAAACCACGAACGTGCACAGCAACTCAGCCGTCAGTGCGCGTGTGAGGTGATGGCCGACAATCAACAGGTCGTTGATGAGTCAGACCTGTTATTCCTCGGTGTGCGCCCGGAGGTGGTCGAGCAGCTGTCCAATGAAATACAGCTCAAACCCCAGCAAACGCTGGTGTCGTTGGTGGCCGGTTTGAAGCACAGCGAGTTGCAACGCTGCTTCCCACAGGCGCGCCCCGTGCGCGCAATGCTGTCCTATGCGGCCCAGATCAACCAGTCCATGGTGGTGATCACGCCAGGCTGTGAGCCTTATGAGACGCTACTGGGCACGCTGGGTTCGTTGATAGTGCTCGACGAAGCGGCGTTCGAACTGGCCACCGTGGCGGCTTGCATGAATGGTTGGTTCTACTTCTTCCTGAGCGATTTGCAGCAATGGTTTACCGATAAGGGCTTGTCGAAAGAGCAGGCTGCGCAGCTTGTGATGGGCAACATGCAAGACTGCCTGGCCAGCGCCCGGCACCAGCCGCAGGCCAGCCTGCAAGCGTTGGGTAGCGCCATTGCGACGCCAGGGACGTTTACGGCGGCGGGGTTGGAGGTACTCAGGGATAACGGCGCAATACAGGCGTGGCGCGAGACGTTTGATCAGGTGCTTAAGCGGCTACAGAAAGGCTGACGACATTATTACGAGGGGGGATGAAGCAGCCTTTTGACACGGTATCGTGCCCGCGTCTCTTCATCCCCGCTCAAATTACCCTTCGATGGCTGGCACTGGTGTGTTGAGCAACTGCTGTTCCCACAGATACGCAATGCCGCTGCCGGCGGCATGCTGCTGGAGCACCTCTGTCAGTGCGACGCATATTTCCGTCCACAGGCCAGCGATGACTAGTTGCTTGCGGCCGGTGGCTTTTACCGCATCCACGACTACCGGGTCTTCCCAAGTGTTGATGAACGTCCGGTCAATGACCTCTTGGCCGGGAAACACATCGGTGATTTGCGGGAAGATGAAACCTCCACGTTCAGCGATCATAGCGTGCGGTGGTTAGCTGTGTCGCAAAATGGGGAGCACTGATTTGGATATTGAAGAGCTTCAGACCTTCGTAGAGGTTGCCGATGCGGGGGGCGTTTAGGCTTGGCGTGTCCAAGTCAATCGTCAGCCGCAGGTTGGCTCGGCTGGAAGCAGAACTTGGCGTGCAGTTGCTGGCTCGGTCTACTCGCGGTGCGGCGCTCACAGAGGCCGGCGCCACATTTCGCACCCGTGCTGGCGGAAATGGCCCGACGACACCCGCAGCTGCATATCCAGACCGGCTACAGCGATCGCTTTGTTGATCTCATCACAGAGGGTTACGACTGTGCGATACGGGTCGGCTACCTTCAGGATTCCGACCTGATCGCAAGATGCATCGGTCCGATCAACGACAAGCTGGTTGCGAGTCCGGGTTATATCAAGGCTCACGGTTCACCTAAGAAGCCGCAGGAGCTCATCGCCCATCAAGCCCTGATGCGTGGCCAGCGGTGCACTTGTGCCGATCATGACGGGGTATCCACCACCCCCGGCGGGTGCCTACATGGTCCGCCCGGCAGGCCAGCATCCCGCACAGAAGATTCGGGGCCTCACCGAACTGTTGATCGAGTATTTCGGCACGTCACCGCATTTTGCGGGGGGCGCGGCGGTATGAAAACGATTGAGCCAGGGGTTGTTTATATCCGGTGGTATTCCAGCAAAAAATCCACGAACACACGTATCCGCGCTGGCATGGTTGTACCGCCAACAAACACCGCGTGAATCGGCTCCCTATCGCCAGGGTTCCAGGACTGCAGCAGGGGGACCAGATCACCGCGTTGCACGTCCTCTACAACAGTGAACTCGCCGATGCGCGCGATACCGGCACCTAATCGAGCCAGTTGAGCAAGCGCTTCGCCACTACTGCATTCGATATTGCCGCTTATCTTCAGTGAAAACTCGCTGCCGTTACGGGCGAAGGGCCAGTCGGGCTGCGCACGGTGGAAGTTGAAGCGCAGGCAATTGTGCCGCAGCAGGTCGCCTGGTTCTTGAGGGGTGCCGTGGTGCCGCAGGTACTCAGGTGACGCTACCAGTACCTGGCCGGTGTCTCCGATTCGGCGCGCGGTAAGAGGGCTGTCTGGCAGGTGGCCAAAGCGTATCGCTACGTCAGCTTGGCCGCCGAGGATGTCAACAACTTCGTCGCCCAAGGTCAGGTCAACGACAATGTTCGGGTAGCGGGCGCTGAATGCGGCCACTAAGGGCACGATGGCCATGCGACCGTGGCCCAGGGCAGCACTGACGCGCAGTCTGCCTTTGGGTACGCCTTGATCGGCGATGGCTTCCTCGACTTCGGCCATGTCGGCCAGGATGCGTCGGGCGCCACGAAGATACACCTCGCCCTCGGCAGTGAAGGTTATCGCTCGGGTCGTGCGAATCAGCAGGCGGGTGGCGAGGCGATGCTCCGTGCGGGCGATAACTCTGCTGACTGCCGAGGGAGTCAGGCGTAGCGCCCGGGCCGCAGCCGACAGGCTTCCTTCCTGCGCCACCATCACGAATACAGCCATCTCACCTGACCTGCCGTTGAAGTCCATTTTTGCCTCGCACGCAAAGGTGATTGCCAATTTAGCGGTCTAGTGCCCTAAAAGCGTAGATCGTAACATTTGGCGCATGAATGAGGAGACTTCCATGCGTATCAATCCCCCCCTTGTAGCACTCGCCGTAGGTGCGTTCGGTATCGGCGTCACCGAATTCGCACCCATGGGCATGTTGCCCAACATCGCTCAGGACCTTGGTGTTTCGATTCCCGCCGCTGGCCTTTTGGTCAGTGCCTATGCCCTGGGGGTGCTGCTCGGCGCGCCACTGATGACCTTGACCACGGGCAAGATTCCCCGGCGCTCTCTGTTGATCGGACTCATGGCTATTTTCACGCTGGGTAACGTGATGTCGGCCCTGGCAACCGGCTATTACGACCTGCTGTTCGCCCGTGTCGTAACCTCACTCAACCACGGCGCGTTCTTTGGCGTCGGTTCCATTGTGGCCGCCAGTGTGGTGGCGCCGGACAAGCGCGCCGGGGCGGTCGCCGCCATGTTCACGGGCTTGACCCTGGCGACCATCGGCGGTGTACCGCTGGCGACCTGGTTTGGCGAACTGCTCGGCTGGCGCACGGCGTTTTGGGGTATCTCCGGACTGGGCGTGGTGACGATGGCGGCGTTGTGGTTCGCCCTGCCTAACCTGCCGCTTGCGAAAAGCGAGGGTGTGCTGGCCGAAATCAAGGTGTTGGGGCGTGGGCCGGTACTGGCAGCGCTGGCGCTGACTGTCGTCGGTTCGTCCGCGATGTTCACCGTGTTTACTTACATCGTGCCGATCTTAAGCAGCGAAACCCATGCGTCCACTGCCTTTATTACCGGCATGCTTGTGTTGTTCGGCGTCGGTTTGACCCTCGGCAATATGTGGGGCGGTAAGTCGGCAGACCGTTCGATCGACCGCACTCTGATCGTGTCACTGAGCGTACTGATTCTTGTACTGCTGGCATTCACAATACTGATGCGTTGGCCGGTACCGGCTGCCATGAGCATCCTCATATGGGGTATCGCCAGCTTCGCCGTCGTACCGCCGTTGCAAATGCGCGTGATGGAAGCTGCCAAAGGCGCGCCGAATCTGGCGTCGGCAGTCAACATCGGCGCGTTCAACCTCGGCAACGCGATTGGGGCAGCAGTCGGTGGGGCGGTGATCAACGCAGGGTTAGGGTATCCAGCGATATCCCTGGCTGGAGCAGCGATGGCAGGTCTCGGGCTGCTGATGGTGCTGACTTTCGCCTGGGGCTCCAGAGCCCCCGTCGCTGCGGTGGTCTAGGAAATCGGGTATCGTTAGCCGCCTCAGCTGCCAGCCTGCTCTAGACGCTGCGCACGATTAATTGTTCAGGGAAGACTGGAATGACGCTCAGGGTGATGGTGATCGGTGGCTACGGTAACTTCGGCAGCATTGTCTGCCGGCATTTGGCCGTAGCCCCGGGCATTGAGCTGGTGCTCTCGGGCCGTGATCCCCATAAGTTGCAGCGCAAACTTGATGAGTTGAACGCACAGTCGGGCAATGTGTGCGAAGGCTGGTGCGGCGATGCCATGGGGGCCGGATTCGCTGGCGTCCTGCAGTCTCGGAACATCGGGTTGGTGGTTCACACCGGTGGCCCGTTTCAGGGGCAGTCCTATGCCGTCGCCCTGAGTTGCATCGAGGCGGGCGTGAACTACTGCGACCTGTCTGACTGCCGCACGTTCGTCAATGGCGTGGGCGTGCTGGATGCACAGGCCAAGCAGGCGGGCGTCGCCATTCTCACGGGGTGCAGTTCGGTGCCGACGCTCTCGTCGGCGATCATCGATCAGTACCGGTATCGCTTCACGCGCATCGACTCGATCGAGCATGGCATTTCCTCTTCGGCCAAGATGCCGGGCTTGTCGACGGTCGAAGGTGTGCTCGCCTATGCGGGCAAACCGATCAAGCAGCTCAGGAACGGCCAGGTGCATGAAGTGTTGGGCTGGCAAGACCTGACGCTGCGCAAGCTGCCACAGCTAGGCACACGGGTGCTGGCTAATGTGGACGTGCCCGACATGGATATTTTCGCCGGCCGCTATGGCGCCCATACCTTGAGCTTCAAGGCGGGCGCGGGACTCAAACTGGGAGGCGTCGCCAACTACTTGCTGGCCCAGGCGCTGCGGGTGGGAATTGTGCGTGATCATGTCACCTGGGCCGCACGGCTGCATCGGCTGGGGACCTGGTTCGAACGCTTGGGTGATGGCAAAAGTGCAATGTACATCGATGTGCGGGGCCTGGGTGCCGACGGCCAACCGTTGTCACTGGCTGTGCAACTGACGGCCTTGAACGACAAAGGCCCGGAAATCCCTAGCTGCGCCGCCGTTGCGCTGGCTATCAAGCTCGCCCAGGGCTACGTACCCGAACCCGGCGCGCGGCCGTGCGTCGGTGAGATAAGCGTCGACGAATACATGGCGGCCATCAACGATCCGGCGAACCTGAGCCTGGCCGTGCTTTTTTCTGACGGATATTCCAAGCCACTGCACACAGCGCCAACCCGGCCACGTTAAGTGACACAGGGTTAAACGCCTCCCTTAGCAGCGCCGGGCTGACTACCGCCACATCCACCAGCAACCCAATCAGTGCCGTCGCCGCCACCGCGATCGGCCAGGGATTGCGTGGTGAAAGCACGATCCATAACGCCAGCGCAATCTCGCCAACCCCCGCCAGCGTGGCGAATAACTGCACCTGCTCGATCCCGTGCGCCTGAATCATCGTCCGCTCGCCGTCGCTTAGCCACAACAGCTTCGGCACCAGCCCATGATAGGCGAACATAAACGCCAGGCCGCCTCGGGCGATCCAGTTGATGCGCACCAGGGCGTTCATAACGGGCCCTTCAAAAAACGCTGCTCATGATCGGGATCCGGTAACAGGCAGGTGGTGTACTTGCCGAAGAGCCGATAGCGATTGCGTGCGATGCGATCGTAAGCCCAATCCCGAAGCCCCCGCGGGATGCCGCGCAACAGCAGAAAGGGACGCCACGCGGCAGGCAGTTGCGCGATGATTTCGAACACCGCGTCCGAACGCACCCAATAGTGGTGGTCGCGAATCACCGCCAGGGTGTCGAACTGATCCAGTGGCAGCCCCGCCCAAGCCAGCAACGCCTGCCCCTCGGGGGATTGCACTGCCGCCAATCGAATACGGCGTGGGTGGTCATGGCGAATCAGGAACCTGGCCCAACCGTTGCACAGCTTGCACACGCCGTCGAACAACACGACGGTTTCGCCAGGGTTGAGCAAAGGTGCTGGAGAAGGGCGGGTTTGGGATGCGGGCATGAGTGAGGGTCCAATCGGGCGGGCTTAGGCTGGATCTTACCCGTGTTCAGCGCGAATCGTGGTGGTTGGGCTTCGGTTGTCGCTATGGGCGCAATTTTAGCCCCGATTAAGATCAAATGTGGGAGCTGTCGAGCCCCGGCGAGGCTGCGAAGGCGGCATTGCCGACCTCTTTATCGCCTGATACTCCACTTAGCAGCCCCGCACCGGTGTTAGGGAACCTAACGCGAAAGCAAAGGCGCTGCTTCCTTCTCCTCCGAACCCACATCATGCAACGAAACCCTCGACGTCTCCGGCAACGCCAACCCGCCCGCCAACGCCAACAACGCCACCGCAATCAGATAAAACGCCGGTGACAGATTGCTCCCCGTAGTGCTGATCAACCACGTCGCCATCAGCGGTGCGGTTCCGCCGAAGATCGTATAAGCCATGTTGTAAGTGATCGCCGAGGCGGTGTACCGCGTGCGCGTCGGAAAAGTCTCCGACAGTAACGCCGCCGTGACCACGCCACACAATACTGCACCCACCGCGAGCATCATCACCCCGACAATAGACGCCGCAAACGAACCCGAACTGGCCATCAGGAACGACGGAAACACCACCACGATCAGCAATGCACACGCCGTCATCACCGTGATCCGACGCCCCACTCGATCTGAATACAACCCCGCCAGCGGGCAGATTGCCGCCGCGAAGATCAACGCAATCAGCGACACCAGCAACGCCGCCGCCCGACTCAGCCCACCCGCCACTTGCAGGTACGTCGCGAAGTAGGTGGTGAACATATAAAACGACAGCGCCGTCAGCGACACAAAAGCGCCCAGGCAGCAGATCGCCGCACCATGGTTGCGCAAGGTTTCCTTGAGCGGGGAGTGAGCGACTGCGTGCTCCTGCTTAACGGCCTGGAAGGCAGGCGTCTCATCCAGTTTCCAACGCAGGTAAAGCCCCACCAGGCCCAGCGGTGCGGCGATCAGGAACGGCAGGCGCCAGCCCCAACTGCCCATCGCCTCGGCGGATAACGAGGCTTCAAGGGCGTAAGCCACCACGGCTGCGGCGGCGAAGGCGGAAAACGTCGACACCGGCACGAAGCTGCCGTACCAGGCGCGCTTGTCACTGGGCGCGTGCTCCATCAGGTAGGCACAGGCTCCGGCGTATTCGCCCCCGGCTGAGAAACCTTGGGCGCAGCGGATCAGCGACAAAAGAATCGGCGCCGCGACGCCGATGGCCGCGTACGTGGGGAGCAGGCCGATCAAGGTGGTGGCGCCGGCCATCAGCAGGATCGTCATGGCCAGCGTGCGTTTGCGGCCGATCCGGTCACCGAGCATGCCGAAGAAAATCCCGCCCAAGGGTCGGAAGGCGAAGGCAACGGCGAATACGGCGAAGGTTTTCAGCAGCGCGGCGCTGGCGTCGCCGCTGGGGAAAAATTGTTGGGCGATGGTGGTGGCGAGGAAGCCGTAGACGGCGAAGTCAAACCACTCGACGAAGTTACCGATGCCGGCGGCGATGATGACCTTTCGCAGGGTTTGGGGGCTGACCTGTTCGGTGGACGGGCTCGTCATGGGGGAGGGCCTCGGAATGATCGGGGATGATCGATTATCGGGGGAGGCGGTTGGGCCGCGGGGCCCAAAAGAGTCGTCCGCGTAGTCAGTAGCGACTCTATGGGCTTGTTAAGGCAGGAATTGGGCCAGGTGAAGCGAGGGGCTATCGATGGGCGGGGCTAGATGATTGTGGCTCGGGCGCAGGCCGAGGCGACTTGCGATAAGTCAGCAGCACAATCCCGGTCACCACGATGACACCGCCGGCCAACTGCCCGGCGCTGAGCATTTGATCGAGCACGATCCAGCCCATCAGCAGCGTCGCCAGCGGCTCGATGTTCATCACCGGTGCATTGCGCGGCATATCCAGGCGGGGGACGGAAATGAACAGCACGATAAAACCGGTGCCGTAGAGCACGACCAACGTCGCGAGCGCCAGCCAACCAGTACCCGTTGCCGGTAAGTTCAGGCCGCCTGGAAGGGCACCACTCACGCCGGCGAGGTTGACGCTGCTGAACACGATAAAGATCGTCAGCAGGCTGCGCACGGAACCACGTACCTGGGACAACTTGTGATCGGTGATCCACAGCGCGCAGGCGAATACAAACGCGGCGCAGAAGGCGAGGGTTATGCCGAGTAGCCAGTGCGGGCCGATGTCTGTATTGCTGGAGAGGCGGCCTGGTACGTCGAGCACAAACACCAGCCCCACCAGAATCAAGCCCATCAGCAAGGCGGTGCGCGCAGTGGGGCGTGGGCCGCCAAATGCCCAGGTGAGCAGCGCCAGCAAAATAGGGAAAACATTGCCCACCAACAGCGCCACCGCTACCGGTACACGGGCTACGGCGGAATACAGGCACAGGCTTTGGGCGGCAATGAGTAAGCCCAGCACTACTTGCCAGCGCCACGCACCGGGCGGCAGACGCAGGCTTTGACGTTGCCACAGCACTAATGCGGCCAGCACCAATAAAGTGCCGCCTGAGCGCAGCAGAATGGCCAGCAGCACCCCGGCACCATCATCGAAGGCTACGCGAGCGGCGATGTGGTTGCCGGCGAACGCGCAGCCCATGCAGAGCAGAATCAACACGGCGATGGGACGGGAGAATAGGGCGGATGTCGTTTGAGCGGGGGCAGGGGCAGTCATGGGGGAACTCGTGCAGTGGACGCCATCGTCGGGGATGGCTATTTATTTTTAGGTTGTCGTACAACTACGTGTTGGGATTTGTAGCCTGTTTGAGGCGAAGGGGCAAGGTCGTTCAGGCAGTTCACGCGCCGGGTGGGCGTAAACACACCTTTGTACGTGGAGTGGTTTAGGACCGACTGGCAGGTGTTGCAGGAGGAGCATCCCAGATGCTGGGCACAGACGGAGGTCTGACGCTCTATAACTGCGGTCGATCCCAGACGGTCCTATAAGCGCTCATCGGTCTCAAGGATCTGGCTAATCAGGTTACACACAATCGGCAGCTTCTCATGGCGGCGAAACAAAGCCCCCACCTCTGAAAAAATGGGAGGCCCAGCGATCCCCCTAAAAACCACGTTTGGCAGTTGGATAGTTTGAATCAGAACACTGGGAATTACCGCTATACCCACGCCCAGTGCCACTTGTGTCAGCACTTCGACCAGGCTTCCGGGAACCGAACCAATGTATGGATCGAATCTTCCGCGCTTGGCCACTTCACGCAACCCTAACGCTTGTTCAGGGAGCACAAACAACTCGCTCGCAAGCGCGCTCGGACGAATGTCATCCTCTGTCGTTGCCAAGATATGGTCAGCTGGCAACGCAAGGCAGAAGCGGTCTCGCGCCAAAATACGGCTGGAGATTGCATCAGGTAGATGCACGGGCATTCGTACAAAGGCTACATCAATCCGCCCATCCTCAAGACGTGCCGTGAGCTGCTCGGTAGGGAGTTCCTTGGTGTTCACCATGACGTCTGGCCACTGATTGCGAAAGCGCTGGACTTGGTCTTGGAGTACCCCGAAAAAGGCGGCTGAACCAACGTAGCCGATTTCCACTCGGCCAACCTGGCCTCGGCCTGCACGTTGGCCCACGTTAATAGCTCTTTCAAATTGTTCAAGGGTAGAGCGGGCTTCTGTCAGAAACGCTTCCCCAGCCGGCGTCAAAGCGACAGACCGCTTTGTTCTGTTAAAAAGCCTGGCTTCTAACGAGCTCTCTACTTCCTGGATTTGCGCAGTGAGCGTTGGGGCAGAAACGCCCAGTTGCTCAGCTGATCGTGAAAAATGCAGATTTTCCGCAACTGTGACGAAGGAGCGAAGATGGCGAATATCCACGTGACTTGACCCCTGTATTCAATTTTTCTGAATTATATGGCTAATAGGCTTTATTGTTCTGAATTGTCTCCCTTGTTTCAATCATTGGACTCACTTTCCTAGGAGTTCATCATGTTTCGTCTCCCCCACATCGCAATCGCTGCTGGCCTCGCTGGATCCCTCGCACTTGTTTCCTTGCCAGCAGCAGCATTGGAGTTGCCCAGCCAGCCAGTTCTGACGCTTGCCGCCGCTCAACAGATCCTCTCAGCGGCGCAAACGAAGGCACAAACGGCTGGGTGGCCGTGCGTGATCTCCGTTGTCGATAGTGCTGGCCTGCCCATTCTCCTCGCTCGCATGGACAACGCCGCTGTCCCAGCGGGTGTTGAACTGGCTCCCGGCAAAGCGCGCACAGCTGCTCTGTTCCGACGTCCCAGCGGCGCGCTGGAAGACGCCATCAACGGCACCCGGCCTGCCGCTATCACCGCACAAGGCTTTGTGCTGATGCGGGGTGGTTTCCCGATCATCGTCAACGGACACACCGTTGGGGCGGTAGGGGTATCTGCGGACACACCCCAGCACGATGAAGAGATCGCTCAAGCCGGGCTCGGGGCATTTAAATAAACGCCCTTTTCAAAAAGTGCAGTGACTGCTGCCGTTATTAAAAGAGACTGTCATTCCATGAGAAAAGAAGCCGCCATACTGGCTGTCGCGTCGGCGGGCTGTGCCATGACCGTTCTAGATACGAACGTCGTGGGCATCGTTTTGCCAACCATTGCCAAGGATCTTCAGGCATCGTTTGCAGAGGTCGAGTGGGTCATAAGCACCTATGTGCTCTGCTTCGCTGCCCTCTTGCTTCCAGCAGGCTCCATCGCTGACCGTTACGGCCGACGACGCGTCTTTTTGTTCGGAATAGCGCTCTTTGCAGCCTCTTCTCTGGCCTGTGGTTTGGCGCCTTCAGCGCCAGGCCTTTATCTGGCGCGAGCGGTACAGGGCGTCGGATCTGCTTTCCTGCTTGCTCCTGCCCTAGCCATCATCGGACACACTTTTCACGATGAAAAAGCGCGCAGCCACGCATGGGCGATATGGGGCGGCATCATGGGACTCACAATGGTTGTCTCGCCGCTCATTGGTGGGGTGATCAGCAGTTCACTGGGATGGCGCTGGGCTTTCTATATCAACATTCCAGTCTGCCTATTGCTGGCGGCAGCGGTCGTGACGCTGGTGGATGAATCTCGTGACCCCGTTCCGAGAACGCTGGACATCCCGGGAATTGCGCTGTTCGCGCTAGGGATGTTCAGTGCCACATGGGCGCTCATCGCCGGTCCCAGTCATGGATGGTCGAGTATCCCTGTCCTCGTGAGCATGATCGGGGGCCTGCTGTTTTTCGCAGTCTTTGTCTGGGTCGAAAAGCGTCGTACTCACCCAATGCTTGATCTCGAATTGTTTACAGCCAGACCCTTCGTTGGCGCCGTACTCGCGATGCTGGCCTATGCCTCGTCTGCTCAAGTCATGGCATCGCTGTTACCGCTCTTTCTACAAAATGGCCGTGGCAACGGCGTACTCCAAGCGGGTATCGCCATGCTTCCATTTGCCATTGCGATGCTGATTTTTCCACAAGTAGGCAGGCGGCTTTCACCTTACCTTGAAAGCGCGGGCATCCTGGCACTGGGCCTCTTAATCGTTGCACTTGGTAACCTGATTCTGATGTTTGCCGCCGTTCAGCAGGGAGAACTGTTGCTGATTTGCGGCATGGCAATTCTGGGAACAGGCGGTGGATTGCTGAATGGCGAAACCCAGAAGGCCATCATGGGCACAGTGTCTCGGAGTCGCGCCGGAATGGCATCCGGCATCAGCACTACCTCCAGATTCACCGGCATATTGCTGGGTTTCGCCGGACTGGGAGCGGTACTCGCCAGTGGCGTGAAATCGGCGGTAGAAAGCAGGCTGATAGACGCGGGAGTGTCTGCTAAACCCGGATTTTCCGAGTACGTCATGGCAGGCGACTTCGAGCGTGCTATCGCACTGTATCCCCACGACTTAACCGAAACGCTGAAGGGGCTCGCTCAGCAGAGTTACAGCCAGGGATTCGCGGGCGCCTTTGTGATTGCCGCTCTGTTCTCGCTGCTCGCATCCGCTGGGGTGTATGTGCTGATGCGTAGCAAAAAAGCCATAGCCCTGCAAAACGTGAGTAAAAATACATGTCGATAAATGACCTGGAAGTTGCACACCCGATTGAGACCGGCGCAATCATTTTTGACCTTGACGGTACTCTTGTCGACTCTGCGGGCGACATGACCGCGCAACTGAACACCATTCTGATCGAGCGGAATCTTGAGCCAATTCTGGTCGCAACCACTTCATTATTCCTCGGTGACGGAATGCGTTCTTTTGCCAAGCGGGCGTTCTGCTTGCGGGGAGTGGATGATTTGGAAGAAGCGATCGATACCTTCACCTCGCGCTACGAACATACTGACCACCGGATGACAAAACCCTATGAAGGGGTAATTGAAACCCTCAGCGCGTTGCGAGACGCGGGATGGAAACTATCGGTTTGTACGAATAAAAACGAAATGATCGCCATCGATATTCTCAAGCAAACCGACCTGTTGAGATTTATGGATGTGGTTTGTGGTGGGGATACCGTGGCCTTCAAGAAGCCTGACCCTAGACACCTAAGTGCAGTGGTAGCGCGGGCCGATTATGAAAAGCTTCCCAAGATCATGATCGGAGACAACTGGAACGATTTTGAAGCCGCCCGTGCGTACGGAATTCCGTTTGCTTTTGCCAGTTGGGGCTACGGAACTCTGCCCGACGATTGCAACGCCGCTAACCTCACAAAATTCAGTGACATTCTCGACATCGTTGGCTTGCCTGTGCATTGAACATCGTATGCTAAAAGCAGTGTCCTTTGCAGGCAGCGCAGGCCTCATCACTGATGAAACCGCCTCCCCAACGCATCCAACCTCACCGCAATCGGCGGTAACCGTTCACTGCTCCTCGCCAACATCTCCACATCATCCGCTGTGCTCTGCGCAATGCTTTGCACCGACTGCAACCGCCCGACAATCTCCAGGTTCGCCGACGTCTGTTCGCGGGTGGTGGTCACGATCCGCCCATTCAGGTCGTCGATGTGCGCGATGTCATTGCCTACCGCGCGCAGCATATCGACCGCCACCTGGCTGTCTTCCACGCAACGTTCGACGCCCTGGCGGCTGTCGTGCATGGCTTCTACGGCTTGGCGGCTGCCGTGTTGCAGGCTTTCGATGATGGTTTTGATTTCTTGGGTGGACACCGCCGTGCGCTGCGCCAGGCTGCGGACTTCGTCGGCGACCACCGCGAAGCCACGGCCTTGCTCGCCGGCGCGGGCGGCTTCGATGGCGGCGTTGAGGGCGAGAAGGTTGGTTTGGTTGGCGATGCTGCTGATGACTTCCAGTACGGTGCCGATGTGTTCGGCTTGTGTGGCCAGGCCTTGCACGGTCTCGTGCGTGCCGTTGAGGCGTGAGGCCAATTGGGTGATTTCCTGCTGGGCGCGGCTCACGCTTTCCTGGCCGCGCAGGACTTGTTGACTGGCTTTGCCTGCGTGATCCACGGCATGTTCGACGTGTACGGCGATGTGGCCCATGGCGTCTTCCATGCGCTGCATCGAGCCGGTCATCTGGGTGATTTCTGCCAACTGATGCCGCGCGCCTTTTTCCAGGGTGCCGCTGGCGTCTGCCAGTTCCTGGCCGAGTTGGCCGAGGCCGTGGGAGTCACGGGCGACGCCGTCGATCAGGTGGGTGATCTGTTGCAGGAAGTGGTCGAAACGCTTGGCCAGGGAAACGCGCATTGTGCCTTTGTCAGCGCTGTCGGCCTCAACGGTGAGCTGAGAAGTGACCGCGAGCATTTTCTCGAGCATTTCCTGACTCTCGACTGCTTCGGCCTGGCTGTGCACGGCCAGGTAGAGCAGGGCAACGGTTTCCATCACCACGTAGAAGGCGTGAACGAACACCATGGTCCAGCCGCCGTGGTGTTCCATCACGAATACCGGGAAACCTTGATGTTGCAGCGCATGGAACACCACGTGGTGCACGGCAATTGTCGCCGCTGCGATCAGGATCGGCAGCCAGTCGCGATAAAACGTCAGGACCGCCAGCAGCGCGAAGATCCCGAAGTGCGCTTCGATCACCCCCTGCGCCTGGTTGATGTGCAATGCCGCCATCACCATCAGGCCCGCGCCTAATGCGCAGCGCATCACGCGGGTTCCGCCAAGGGCTCGATAAAGCGCAGTGAGCACCACGCCGGTGCCGCCGCCCACGATCACGGCCTGCATCAATGTGTCGTGCCAGAACGCCAGGCCCAGCGAAAACAAAAACATCAGCCAGATCAACGCCAGCATGATGCGGTCGGCTTTACGGTAGTGCTCGAAAAAACGCGCGGGGGTGGGCATTCACACTGACTCCATGGGGTCTGGTCGAAACAAAGCGGGGGCAGGGTGGAGCAAGTTGGGTGTT
The DNA here is from genome assembly GCF_900005865.1 of Pseudomonas sp. 58 R 12. Classification (NCBI taxonomy): domain Bacteria; kingdom Pseudomonadati; phylum Pseudomonadota; class Gammaproteobacteria; order Pseudomonadales; family Pseudomonadaceae; genus Pseudomonas; species Pseudomonas sp. 58 R 12. The sequence goes on along the minus strand of NZ_CVTP01000008.1, from coordinate 365,264 downwards.
TTATTTTTATTGGATTGAGTGTTGCCAAAGGTATATCGGCATCAAGAGAAGGGACTTGAGGAACGGCTACCCGGTCGGCTAGCCGTTTATAAAGGTGAGGTCAGAAGCTGTATTTGGCCGTGACGCCAAAGCTGCGTGGGTTGCCGTAGGTGTCGGTGGAACCCCAGATCGGGCTGGTGGCGATTGCCGAGTAGTAGGTGCGGTCAAAGATGTTGTTCACGTTCAACTGCAGGTCCAGATGCTTGTTTACCTGGTACCCGGCCATAACGTCTGCAACTGCATAGCTGCCTTGTTCCAGGCGATAGGTATTGCTGTTGGCGAGCACCACATCGTTGTACATGCGGCTTTGCCAGTAAACGTTGCCACCGATGCGCAGTTTTTCCAGCGGGCCCTGGAAGCGATAGGAGGTGGTGAGTTTGAACAGGCGCTCTGGGGTGTCGGTGTCGAAACGCTGGTTGTTATTGGCAGGCTTGGTGTCCTTGACGTAATGCGCACGGGTGTAGGTAAAGCCACCGCCGACTTGCCAGTTCTCAGTGAGGGAACCTTGCAGCTCCAGATCTATACCCTGGCTGCGAACCAGTCCGGACGCTTCGTAGCAGGCGGTGATCGGGCATCCCACCTGGCTGTCAGGCAATGTCGCGCGGTTTTTCTGGTCGATCTGGAATACTGCCAGGCTGGCGTTGAGCGCACCGTTGAAGTACTCGCCCTTGATGCCGACTTCGTAGTTTTCACCGACGATAGGTTCCAAGGGTTTGTCCGAAAAATCCCGACTTGTCTGCGGCGTGAAGATATCGGTATAGCTGGCGTAGACCGAATGGTGCTCGTCAAGGTCGTAGATCACCCCGGCGTAGCGTGTGAGGTTGCGGGTGACTTTGTAGTCGCCATCGCCCTGGCGGTCATCGTAGTCATACCAGTCCACACGGGCGCCCAGGATGACCTTGAGCGGGTCTGCCAGGTTCAGGCGGGTTGTCAAGTAAACCCCATCCTGGGTGGTGATGCTGTGGCCTTTGCCGTCGCGTACGAAGTTCGGCTTTGCGCCATTGAGTGGGTAGTTGGTGTCGTAGGGGCTGAACTCCTTGGAGGTGGCGTCATAGATGCGTTTGCTGGTGCCCACCACCACTTCATGGGTACGACCGAAGGCTTCGACCGGGCCGCTGAAGAAGGTGTCCAGCCCGTATTGCTTGTCATCCTGGTGCGATTGGTAGGCGGTGCGCGCCAGGGTGGTTTCATAGCGCGACTGGTAGGTACCGGTGAATACACCGTCCAACTGTGATGAGGAGCCGGCGATGTGGAGTTTCCAATCGTTGGCGAAGCGATGCTCGATATCACCAAATACCGTGTCGATGGTCAGTTTCTTGTTTTCCCAGTCCGAGCCGGGGTTGGTGGAGCGAGGCAGGTTCAGGTGGTGGCCGTCAGTGCCGATCGGCAAGCCGCCCCAGAAGTGGTTGGTCTGATCTTCCTGGCGCGAGAAGCCCAGGGTCGCCGTGGTGTTTTCGCTGAGGTCGGCTTCGCCGATGGCATAGAACAGTCCGTGATCGCTTTCTTCACCCTTGCGGAAACTGTTGGCGTCCCGGTATGAACCCACCACGCGACCGCGCAGGGTGCCGCTGTCATTCAAGGCGCTGGAAGCGTCGAATTCGCCGCGATAATCATCCCAACTGCCGGCAGCACCGGTGATCGAAACCTGCGGCGTGGCAGTGGGACGCTTGCGCACAAAGTTGATCGCAGCCGAAGGGTTGCCCGCGCCGGTGACCAGTCCGGTAGCGCCACGAATCACTTCCACCCGGTCGAACATCGCTAAGTTGGGCTGCACGCTGTTGGCGTAGCCAGAATACGAACTGGGGATGCCGTCGAACATCATGTTGTCGATGTCGAACCCGCGTGATTTATAGGTATGCCGACCGGGGCCGCTGGATTGGCTGAGGAACAGGCCGGGAGTGTTCTTGACCACGTCATTGACGCTGGTCATGGCCTGGTCGTCCATGCGTTGGCGGGTGATCACCGTGACGGCCTGCGGGGTCTCACGCATGGTCAATGGCAGCTTGGTCGCCGTTTTCATCGCGCCGGTGGTGTAGGACTGCGTGCCTTCGGTGGTTTCGCCAAGCTGCTGCTCCCCGGAGATTTGCGTGGCACCCAGCTCAAGCGTGGTTGCTGGCGTTTCAGTGTCCGCGGCAAAGGCCGCTTGGGCGCTTGCAAGACAGACAGCCAACGCCATTAAACTGGGTGAAAAACCTTTGCCGCCGTGTTGTTGCACAGGCATGGAACTGAACCTCCCCGAATGCCGTCCGTGGCGAATAATAAAGATGTTGATAATTATTCGCATCAGTTTGGCAGATTGAGTCGGGAGGAAAAAGCCTTCAGGGAGAATTAGTTAACGAATTTTTCACATGTGGCGGATGGGGCGTTTAGCCATCAATCTCCAAACGCACCCCCAGGTAGGGCCGCTCAGTCGCGCTTGGGAATGGCCACCCGGCTTGTCGCCTTCACCTCTCGCAACGCCAGGCTCGACTGGATCGACGCAATCCCCAACTGGCGCCTCAGCACGCTCTCGACAAACTCGCTGTAGCTGTCCAGATCTTCCGCCAGCACTTGCAACAGGTAATCCGCATCACCTGTGATCTTGTGGCACGACAACACCTGCGGCAGCTCTTTCACCACGGCCTCGAAGGCGTCAGGCGCATGGTCGGTGTGGATGGCAAAACGCACATGCACAAAGGCCATGATGTCCAGCCCGAGCATCTTGCGATCGAGGTTGGCCTGGTAGTCCTTGATCACGCCTTCTTCTTCCAGGCGTTTGCGTCGGCGCCAGCAGGGCGTGAGGCTCAGGGATAAACGCTCGCTGAGTTGAGCGTTGGAAATACTGGCGTCTTCCTGCAGCAGGGCGAGGATGGCGAGATCAGTGTCATCAAGAGCGACCTGTTTGGTTTTATTTTTCACAATTGTGGGCTCATAGGGTAAATATTCCCGATAAAGCTAACAGTGTCGTAATTAAAAGCAAAGAAAGCCCGGCGTTGCCAGAACAAAATAGACCCTGTCTTTTACTGACGGATGACCCACATGCTGACTGTTTTTAGCGAAGCCCACCGTTTGCACCATGGCACCGAACTGAAGGACGGCGTGCTCAAACCCTCGTTCGAACAACCGAGCCGCGCCGACACCGTGCGTGACCGCGTCAGGCAGGTTGGCTTGGGCGATATCATCGTACCGCGGCGCTTTGACCGGGCCTGTTATGTCAACGCCCACAGCGAGCGCTACGTGGCATTCCTCGAAACCGCTTGGGCCGAATGGACCGCCATTGGCCGCAGCCATGACGCGCTGCCCCTGGTGTGGCCGGTCCGGGACTTGGCCAACCAACAAGTGCCGGATTTCATCGATGGCAAGTTGGGTTTCTTCGCCATGGACGCCGGCTCGCCGATTACCCGCACTACGTGGGAGGCGGTAAAAACCAGCGCCGATATCGCCTTGACCGGCCTGGCACTGTTGGATGAAGGCCATTACAGCGCCTTCGCCCTGTGCCGCCCACCGGGCCATCACGCGGCGCGTGAATACATGGGCGGCTATTGCTACCTCAACAACGCCGCGATTGCCGCGCAGCAAGCCATCACCCAAGGCGCCAAGCGCGTGGCGGTGCTGGATGTGGATTTTCACCACGGCAACGGCACGCAGAATATTTTCTACGACCGCCCGGACGTGATGTTCATTTCCCTGCATGGCGACCCGGCGGTGTCCTATCCGTATTTCTCCGGTGCCAGCAGTGAGCGCGGCGCAGGTGCGGGGGAGGGCTTCAACCTCAATTACCCGTTGCCAAAAAACACCACGTGGGACCACTACCAAACCGCCCTTGTCGACGCCTGCCAACAACTGCGCCGTTTTGCACCCGACGTACTGGTGATCTCCCTCGGCGTCGACACCTTCAAGGATGACCCCATCAGCCACTTCCTCCTCGACAGCGCGGACTTCCTCGGCATGGGCGAAATCATCGCCAGCGTCGGCGTGCCCACGCTGTTCGTGATGGAAGGCGGCTACATGGTCGATGAAATCGGCATCAATGCCGTCAACGTGCTGCACGGTTTCGAAAGCAAAACCCAATAACAACAACCGTCGACTTTTCTTCTGCCAAAACTCAAAAACATAACAAGAGGTTTTGTGATGAAAACAACCACGCCCGGGCTTTATGAAAAGCCTGCGTTGCAACGTACCCTGAGCAACCGCCATATCCAGTTGATGGCCATGGGCGGTGCGATCGGCACTGGCCTGTTCATGGGCTCCGGCAAGATCATTGCGCTGTCCGGCACCTCGATCATCCTGATCTACATGATCATTGGGCTGTTCGTGTATTTCGTGATGCGCGCCATGGGCGAGCTGCTGCTGTCCAACCTCAACTTCAAGAGCTTCGCCGACTTTGCCGGGGCGTACCTGGGGCCGCGCGCGGCGTTCTTTCTCGGCTGGTCGTACTGGTTGAGCTGGAGCGTAGCGGTGGTGGGGGATGCTGTGGTGGTCGGCGGCTTCTTCCAGTACTGGTTTCCGGATGTGCCGGCGTGGATGCCAGCGGTGGGTATGTTGCTCACGCTGTTCGCGCTGAACGTGCTGACGGTCAAGCTGTTTGGCGAAGTGGAGTTCTGGTTCGCGATCATCAAAATCATCGCGGTGGTGACCTTGATTGGCGTGAGTGTGGTGCTGATCGCCAGCTCGTTTGTTTCGCCGACCGGCGTCACGGCTTCGCTGACCCATTTGCTGGACAAACAGGCAGCGTTTCCCAATGGTCTTTTCGGCTTCTTTGCCGGCTTCCAGATGGCGATTTTTTCTTTCGCCGGCACCGAACTGATTGGCACGGCCGCCGCCGAAACCCGCTCGCCAGAGCGCACGTTGCCCAAGGCGATCAACTCGATCCCGCTGCGCATCATCCTGTTCTACGTGCTGGCCCTGGCGTGCATCATCGCCGTGACCTCGTGGCAGCAAGTCTCGCCGAGCAAAAGCCCGTTTGTTGAGTTGTTCCTGGTCGCAGGTTTTCCGGCCGCTGCGGGCATTGTGAATTTCGTGGTACTCACCTCGGCGGCGTCATCGGCCAACAGTGGCGTATTTTCGGCCAGCCGCATGCTGTTCGGGTTGGCCGACCTGGGGGATGCCCCGGGCATTTTTGGGCGGTTGTCGAACAGCAGCGTGCCGTTTATCAGCCTGGCGTTTACCACCCTGCTGATGCTATTGGGGCTGGTATTGCTGTTTGTGGTACCCGAGGTGATGACCGCCTTCACCATTGTGTCCACGGTGTCAGCGATCCTGGTGATTTTCACGTGGTCGACCATCCTCGCGTCCTACATCGCCTACCGTAAAAAACGCCCGGACCTGCACGCGAAATCCATCTACAAGATGCCTGGTGGTGTGCCGATGGCCTGGTTTTCCCTGGCGTTTCTCGCGTTTGTACTCGGCCTGTTGGCGCTGCGGCCGGATACACGCTTGGCGCTGTACGTGATGCCGGCCTGGTTTATCTGGCTGGGGATCGCTTACCAGTTTTCGCGCTTCAAGGGTGCCCATTGGATGAAGGCGACACACTCGGTCACAGGTGATCCGCATCAATGACGGCCTTGGCAAACGCCTCGGGCGCTTCCTGCGGCAGGTTGTGGCCCACGCCGCCATTGATCAGGCGAAACGCATACTTGCCGGTAAAGCGCTTGGCGTAGTCGCCGGGGGCCGGGTGCGGCGCGCCGTTGGCGTCACCTTCGAGGGTGATGGTCGGCACGCCAATCGATGGCGCCTGGGCGAGTTTCTGCTCCAGCGGTTCGTATTGGGGTTCGCCCTGGACCAGGCCCAGGCGCCAGCGGTAGTTGAACACGGTGATCGCCACGTGATCCGGGTTCTCCAGGCCTTTGGCGCTGCGCTCGAACGTGGCGTCATCGAACGTCCAGTGCGGTGAGGCCAGCTGCCAGATCAGTTTGGCGAAGTCGTGTGTGTTTTTCTGGTAGCCATCCGCGCCGCGTTCGGTGGCAAAGTAAAACTGGTACCACCATTGCAGCTCGGCTTTAGGCGGCAAAGGGGTTTTGCCCGCCGCCTGGTTGCCGATCAGGTAACCGCTGACCGACACCAGCGCTTTGACCCGCTCAGGCCACAGCGCGGAAACGATGTCTGCCGAGCGGGCGCCCCAGTCATAACCGCCGAGCACGGCTTGCTTGATCTTCAGCGCGTCCATGAAGTCGATCACATCACTGGCCAGTGCGGCCGGTTGGCCGTTACGCAGGGTTTTATCCGAGAGAAAACGCGTGTCGCCATAACCGCGGGCGTAAGGGATCAGCACGCGATAACCCTTGGCCGCCAGCAACGGCGCCACCTGGGCGTAGCTGTCAATGTCGTAGGGCCAGCCGTGTAGCAGGATCACCACTGGGCCTGTCGCCGGGCCGACTTCGGCATAGGCCACGTCCAGCAGGCCGGCGTTGACGTGCTTGAGGGCCCCTAAGGCCGTCTGAGTGCTGGCGACGGCCCGAATAGGCGCCTCGGGCATTTCCGCGTGAGCCATGCCCAGGACGCCGAACGGCAACAGGGCAAAGGTCAGGAAAAGAGGGTGGCGTTTGGAGCGGCGATTCAACTGAGCGTGCATGGCGAGCCTCCTGCGGCTTGATGTGTGCCGGGTGCTCAGTGAAACGCCGGGCTGTATCTGGCCTGTTTCAGGAAACCCGCCGGGTTAAAGCCGGTGTAGCGCCATGGGCTCTGTACACACTGCGATACAAGCCTGCAATCCGACCCTCACACTCAACAAGCATCAAACACAACAGGAATGGCCAGGTGAGGTTTTACGACAGCACGATCTCATAAGGCTCGCGCATACGCTCCAGCAGCACCTGGGCCAGCATGGGCGCCAGGCCGATTTCCGGGTCGCCGGCCAACTGGCTGGCATAGGCGTGGACGGCATGGAGTTTGCGCGCCACGCTCCAGCTGTCCAGGCGCACTTTGCGCGCCCGTTGCCAGGGGATGATCGCCCCCTCTCGGGCGGGCCAGTGCCAGGCCCAGATCGGCAATTCATGCAGCTGCGCGCCGACCAGGCTGCACGCCTTGGCGCTGGCACGGCCGACTGCGTCATGGTCGGCATTGCCGTCATTGCGCCAGGTGCTGAACACCGCGTCGCCAGGCTGCAGGTAACGCGCGATGAACTGGCTCAGTTGTACTTCCCGGGCGGCGAGGGCGGTATCGCAGAACCCGCCACGTATCCACTTCAGGCTGTGCAACGGCATGCCCAGGCGGCGCAGGGCTTCGACGCTTTCCTGCGGGCGCACCACGCTCAAGCGGCTCGCCGGCCATATGTTGGACCCCGGGTGGCTGGCACTGCCGTCGGTGATGGAGATCAGTTGCAGCGGGTGTTCCAGGGTACTGAGCAACTGCAGCAAGCCGCCACAGGCCAGCACTTCGTCGCCGGGATGCGGGGCGATGATGACCACGCGCGCGCCAGCGGGTACCAGTGAGGACGCGGTGATCGGAAGGATTTGCGCCAGCTGCGGGGCGCTGTTCCAGATTTGCGCCGTACCGCAACGGCCGTCGCTTAAGGAAGCAAGCTTCATGGGGTGTTACATCCTTGTCGATTGATGCTGTGGGTCGTGCCCCGTGGGCGGGACGACTCTCTTATACCCACCACAGGCTCCGCCGCAGTGGCTGCATGGCACTCTAACCGTGGAATACCAGCAAGGCGTCCTCAGCATAGACAAGGATTGGTCGTTTTTACATTCAGCAACGTCGTTTTTTAAGTGGCGTGCATCAAACTCTTCAAATAATCGCCAAACCCGCCTTGTGCGCGGGCGTCCAGGCGCGCACTGGTGATCACTTGCGGCGTATGGCTCCAGGCGATGGAGGCGCCGCACCGCTCAAGGTTGCGCACCAACTGGACATCTTCATGGCACGCCAGCGGTTCGAAACCGCCGGCGCGGACATAAGCGCCAGCGCTCACGCCCAGGTTGGCACCGTGGATGTGCCGATGACCGTCACGGGCCTCATAACCTTGCAGATAACGAATTTGTGCAGCGGGGTCGAAATCTTCGCTCCAGGCGTCCACCGTGACAGTGCCGCACACCGCATCCACCCCCAGCGCCAGCTGCGCCACCAGCCAGTCCGGGGCAACCCGGCTGTCGGCGTCCGTGCAGGAGATCCAGCGCGCGCCCTGATTGAGCAGGTGGCGCGCGCCAACGCCGCGCACATGCCCCACATTGCGCGCCTGGACTTCGAGGTACTGCACCGGGTAGGCCTGGGCAATGGCGGCACTGCCATCGCTGCAACTGTCGAGCACGACCAGGATAGTGACTGCTTCGCCCATCAATCCGGGGTGGCCAGCCGCGATCAGCGCCGCTTCAAGGCAGTCGCCCAGCAACGCCTCTTCGTTATGTACCGGGATCAGAATGCCGATCATCGCAAGCCCTCAAGGGTGGCGACCGAGGTGCCATCGCGGCTCCATAGATCAAGAAGAAAGTCGTGTTCGTGATAGCTTGCGATCCGCGGCATGTCCAGGCGCTGCTGGAGCAGCGCGTGCACCTGCTCGGCAGTCTGCGGGCAACCTTCGATAGGCGGGCGCCAGTGGCAGGCCAGCACCTGGCCGTCGTCGGTAAGCGAGGCGCGGGCGCGATCGATCAACTCACTCAGGTCATCTGCGTCAAGGTAGTAGCACAGCTCGCTCAATACGATCAGCTCGAACTGGCCGGTGGGCCACTGTTCGGGCAAGCGACTCTGTCGCACTTGTGCATGCGGGAAACCCAACAGGCGGCTACTCGCCAGCGCCACGGCGGCGGCGGCGGTGTCGCAACACAACAGGCGGTCACAACGTGGCGCCAGCTCGAAGCTCAGCTCGCCATTTGCGCAACCGGGCTCGAACACCGAGGCGTAGCGCGGCCGCGTAAGTATCGCCAGGGTCAGTGCGCGTTTGCGTCGCTCGTACCAGCGTTGGCGAAACGCCCAGGGGTCGTCGTTCTCGGCGAACAACTGGTCGAAGTAAGGCGTGGCCACACTCATACGAACACCACTTCAAAAGGCTGCAACAAGCGCTCCACCACATAGGGCGCGAGCACCGGCGCGAGGCCGACCTGCGGGTCGCCTTCCAACTGGCTGGCGAAGGCATGGATGGCGTGGCGCTTGCGGGCGATGGCTTCGCAGCTCAGCGGGATCTTGCGCGCGCGATGCCAGGGCACCAGGCTGTTTTCGGGGGTTGCCCAGTGCCAGGTCCACACAGGCACCTCATACAGGGTTGCGCCCACGGCCTCGGATGCCTTGGCGCTGGCACGGCCAACGGCCTCATGGTCGCAATGGCCGTCTTCGCGCCAAGTGGTGAACACGACGTCGTTGGGTTTGAGGTAGCGCTGGATAAACGCAGCGAGTTCGTCCTCGCGGGCCGCGACCTTGCTGTCGCTAAAACCCGCGCGCAGCCATTTCAAGCTGTGGGCAGGCAGGCCCAGACGATGCAGGGCCTGTGCTGACTCCTGGGGGCGCACCACGCTCAAGCGCTCAACTGGCCAACGTTGCGAACCGGGATGACTGGCGCTGCCATCGGTGACTGAAATCAACTGGATCGGCCGGCCCAGCGCCGCCAAACCCTGCATCAGCCCGCCGCAACCCAGCACTTCGTCATCCGGATGCGGCGCAATGATCACCGCACGATGGCCTTCTGGCACCAACTGCTCGACGCTGATCTGTGGCAACTCGGCCATTTTCGGCGACGCCTGCCAGTGCTGCAGCGGCGTACCCTGTCCAACAATCGGATTGGCTTTCATAGCTGCCACCTGCCTGTGGGGGCGCCGGCGGCCAGTTCGCCAAGACCGGCCAAGTCGCGCTCGGCATGGCTTTGGCGCACATACACCGGCAGGTCCGCCATCAACTGGGCGAAGTGCGGGTCCTTGCAATAGGGGCCCGCACCGACCGCGCGACCAACGTGGCGAATCACTTGCTCAACCGTGTCTTCGATGCAGGCGCGCGTCTGTTGGGCCAACGCCCTGGCGTCAGCCTGCGGTTCGCGGTCGACGTGTTCGGCACTGGCGCGCAGCACGCAGGCGGCACTGTTCAATGCACTGTCGACGGCGCCTAGGTGGGCGAGGGCATGCGGTTCCGGGCGTTTATTGCATTGTTCACGCAGGACTTCCGCCAGGCGTTGCGCCGCGCCGTACCAGCAGGCCGCGATACCAATCCCGCCCTGCCAGAAACCAGGGCGGGCGAGGTAATCACCGGGGCCGCCCACGGCAAGCCCCCAGGCCCCATCAAACACGACTTCCACACTGCCGGTGGCCGCCATGCCCACGGCATTCCAGCCCTCGTCAGTGACGGTGATGCCGGGTTGGTCCATGTCCACTGCCACCAACTGCTGGCGATTCTCTTCGTCCCAGGCCGTCAACAACCCATGGCTGACCACCGCGGCGCCGGAACACCAGGCTTTACGCCCTTGCACCAGCAGGCGATGGCCCTCTTTGCGCACATGCACCTTGGCCGTGGGTGGTTCGGCCGCCCACATACCCCATGTACTGCCCAAGGGCGGCAACGGGCTGTTGAGCTCGGCGATAATTGCCAGGGCATCGGTATGGCCTTCAAACAGCTTGCACAGGCGCAGGTCATGACCTGCCACCTGCGCCAAGCGGCTGAACCGTTCCAATGTCTGGCCGCTGCCCGGCAAGGGCAGTTGGTCCAGGCCTTCCTCCTGAAGTGCCTTCAGGGCCGCGCCCAGGGCTTGCGTGTCCGCATAGCCCCGGTAGCCTTGAAGGAATCCATGCAACGCCATCTCACACCTCGTCTTCGCGCTGCAGCTCAAACAGTAGCAGCGAGCGGCCGGTCACCGCGTATTCATGTTCAAAGTCGAAACGTTCCTGACCACGCACAGCGGGCTCGTTGGTGTCGAGCATGCAGGTCCAGAACTCACCCTCTGGCACTGGCGGCAGGCGGAAATTGACCATGTCGTGGTGGGCGTTGACCACCAGCAGCAAGGTCGCATCCGCGCCGGCACGGCGAATCCCGGTTTCCTGGGCGCGGCCATCCATCAACATGCCCAGGCAGCGACCGTGGCTGTCTTCCCACTGTTCGGTGCTCATCTCGGTGCCATCTGGCGATAGCCACGTTACGTCCTTCACGCCGATATCTTCGTTGTAATCGCCGACCAGGAAGCGCCCGCGACGCAGGATCGGGTAGGCCAAGCGTAGCTTGATCAGGCGTTTTACAAACTTGAGCAGCGCCTTTCCGTCGTCGTCCAAATCCCAGTTGACCCAGCCGATCTCGCTGTCCTGGCAGTAGGCATTATTGTTGCCGTGCTGAGTGCGGGCAAATTCGTCCCCGGCCACGAGCATCGGCGTGCCTTGTGACAACAGCAGCGTTGCGAAGAAGTTACGCATCTGGCGCAGGCGCAGTGCGTTGATCTCGGGATCTTCGGTCGGGCCTTCGACGCCATGGTTCCACGACAGGTTGTTGTTGCTGCCGTCCTGGTTGTTCTCGTCGTTGGCTTCGTTGTGTTTGTCGTTGTACGACACCAGGTCGTGCAAGGTGAAACCATCGTGCGCGGTGATGAAATTCACCGAGCTGTAAGGGCGACGGCCGCGATGATTGAACATCTCGCCCGACGCGGTCATGCGTGCGGCGAAATCCGCCAACTGGCCGTCATCACCTTTCCAGAACGCGCGCACGGTGTCGCGGAAGCGGTCATTCCATTCCACCCAGCCCGGCGGGAAATTGCCCACTTGGTAGCCACCAGGGCCGCAGTCCCAAGGCTCGGCGATCATTTTCAGCTGGCGCAGCACCGGGTCCTGGCGGCAGGCCACGAGGAAGCTGTGGCGCTCGTCGAAACCGTCGCGATAGCGCCCGAGGATGGTCGCCAGGTCGAAGCGGAAACCGTCGACGTGCATCTCTGTCGCCCAGTAACGCAGCGAGTCAGTGACCATCTGCAGCACGCACGGGTGGCTCAGGTCCAGGGTATTACCGGTGCCGGAATCGTTGATGTAGAAACGTTTGTCATCCGGCATCAGGCGGTAGTACGAGGCGTTGTCGATGCCACGCATGGACAGGGTCGGGCCGCGTTCGTTGCCTTCGGCGGTGTGGTTGTAGACCACATCGAGGATCACCTCGAGCTTCTGTTCATGCAGGTGCGCGACCATCTCCTTGAACTCGGCGATCTTGCCGCTGGCCAGGTAGCGCGGGTCCGGGGCGAAAAACGCGATGCTGTTGTAGCCCCAGTAGTTGGTCATGCCCTTTTCCAGCAGATGCTGGTCGTTGACAAATGCGTGTACCGGCAGCAATTCGACGGAGGAAATGCCTAACTGGCGGATGTGCTTGAGTACATCATCTTCCATAAGACCGGCGCAGGTGCCGCGCACGGATTCGCCCACGGAAGGGTGGCGCATGCTGATGCCGCGCAAGTGGGTTTCATAAATGATCGTACGGTCCCACGGCACACGCACCGGCTGGTCGTTGCCCCAGGTGTGTGCCGGGTCGATGACCTTGCACTTGGGCACGAAGGGCGCGCTGTCGCGTTCGTCGAAGCTGAGGTCGTCGTCGGGGTGGCCGATGGTGTAGCCGAACAGCGCCTCCGACCATTTGAGTTCGCCCACCAGCTGTTTGGCATAGGGGTCGATCAGCAATTTGTTGTGGTTGAAGCGGTGGCCGTTGGCCGGGTCGTATGCACCGTAGACACGGTAGCCGTAAATCAGCCCGGGGTGGGCGTCGGGCAGGTAACCGTGGAAGATTTCGTCGGTGTATTCCGGCAGTTCAATACGCTCAAGCTCCACCTCACCGGTGTCATCGAACAGGCACAGCTCAACCTTGGTGGCATTTGCCGAGAACAGTGCAAAGTTGACGCCCAGACCGTCCCAGGTCGCGCCAAGTGGGAAGGGCAAACCTTCACGAATCCGCGACGGTTCGCTGTCCGGCGTCGGTGAGATTTTATCGGGTTTGCTCATTGTGTTGCTCCTGCAAGGGTCTTTTTTCAGGCCGAACGCGGCCCTGCTGACGAGATTTCAGCTGACAATTTGGAATAAGAAATCACCTCTTGCCGACGGCGCCGGCAAGAGGTGTGAGGTCAAGGCTTGGGCTTCTTCGGCGCCGGCGGCTTTTTAGCGGCCGCTGGTGCTGGCTTGCTGGCCGCTGGTGCTGGCGGCTTGGCTTTTGGCGACGGTTTAGGCGCGCTTGCCTTGGGCTTGGCCCCCGCCTTTGGCTTGCTTGGCGTCAACGCTTCGGCTTCCGCCAGCTTGCGCGCCATTTCCCAGTGCCGTGCATCTTCACCGTGGGGTTTGCCTTCGGACTCCCAGATCTGATGCGCCAGCTCGCGTATGCGTTTGTCTTCAGTACTCATCACAATGCTCCTCGCAGAAAATTTTCAGCTTTCTTGATCATCAGGATTGATAAAGACATTGACCGGGAAATCCCCCAGGGCAGTGCTAACCAACAGCTCCTTGTCTGGTGTGACTGCGCCTGTATGAAAAAGTCCCTTCCAGTTTTGGGTTGTCGCGGCGAACGGTAATTTCACCCGCGTATCGCCCCAAACCTGCGCATTGATCTGGGGATGCACACCGTTTTCAAGCAAGCGATGGGGCCAGCGTGGCACCACCACCAGCAGGCGTTTGCCCTGGTGTTCACGACAGAACGCGACCACGCGTTCAGCGTGCTTGCCAACCACGTCCAGCGGTGTGTAGGTGCCGCTGCGGAACAGCTCGGGATGGGCCTTGCGCACGGCCAGCACCTGAGCAATCAGCGCCTGTTTGATACGCCCGTCGCGCCAGTTGAACAGCAGTTCGCCAATGTCCGGTGGTGTATCCAATGCGTGTTGCCGTGCATTGAAATCCACCGGGCGGCGGTTGTCCGGGTCCACCAGGCTGAAGTCCCAGAACTCATCGCCCTGGTACAGGTCCGGCACACCCGGCACAGTGATGCGAAGCAAGGATTGCGCCAGGCCATTCAACGCGCCGGCCGGGGCAATCACCTGGGCGGCGTTACCGATAGCGGTGCGCAATGGGTGGCCTTCGTCGCTGAGCAACAGCAGCGACAGGAATGCCTCGACGCCTTGTTCATAGGCCTCGTTGGGCGCGCTCCAACTGCTCTGCAACTTGGCTTCGCGCAGGGCTTTTTGTTGCCACTGCCACAGGCGCTGCTGGTAACCCTCGAAGTCGGCGGCCAGGTCCAGCGGCCAACTGCCCAGCAGTGCCTGGTAGAGGATCAATTCATCGCCGGCTGACGGCGTGTTTGCATCGGTACGCAACGGGGCGGCGAGGGTGCGCCAGTGCTCCACTTGCTCGACGTACCACGGCGCGCACTCGCTGATCACCGCCAGGCGCGCGCGCGTGTCTTCGCCGCGCTTGTGGTCGTGGGTGGCGGTGGCCAGCAGGTTGTCGGGGAAGCTCTGCAAGCGTTGCCCGTTGACCGCATGAAAATCGGCCAACGGCGCGCTGAACTGCTCAGTGCTGAAGCCCACGTCATTGCGCGATAGCAATACCGCCGAACGATAGAACGCCGTGTCTTCCACGGCCTTGGCGGCCGCGGGCGACGTCAGTTGCTGGAAGCGCACGCAGGCATGCTTGAGGATCTTGCGTTCACGGCCCACAGGCCGATTGCGCCACGGCTGGCCGCCCAGCCATTTCTCCAGGTGCTCGAGTACTGGCCAGTCGCCTTCACCCAGGGTCGTGCGAGCGCCCTCCATGGCTTGCTGGAATACCTTGTCGTCGGCGGCGCTGCGCCCACGGGCACTGATGTAGGTGCGGTACACCGGGAAGTGCACGATCAGTTCCTGCAAGGCACGGCGGATCGCGCCCAGGGTCAGGTCGCGGGTCATCACATCGTCGCGGGCCACTTGCAGCAGCGCGCGCGCCACGCTTTCAAAGTCGCCGCCGAGTGAACCGTTGAGGATTTGCTGGCGCGCCAGTCGGGCTTCCTCAATGAAGGCCGAAGGCCGTTCGCTGTGGCGCGTCCACAAGTCGGCCAATGGCTCAAAGCCGTCCGGGTGATGTTGCAGCAGCGAGAGCTGGTTCATGAATTCGTAGCCGGTGGTGCCGTCCACTTGCCAGTCTTCACGCAGGGTTTCGCCATCTCCGAGGATTTTTTCCACAAAGATCGGCAGATGCCGCTCTGGCGACAGCGAATCGACGCGGCGGCGCAGCTTGCGGCAGTAACCGCGCGGGTCGGCCAGGCCGTCGATATGGTCGATGCGCAGGCCATCTACCAGGCCTTCGCTGATCAGTTCGAAGATTTTGCCGTGGGTGGCTTCGAACACCGCAGTGCGTTCTACGCGCAGGCCGCCGAGTTCGTTGACATCGAAGAAACGACGCCAGTTGATATCGTCCGCAGCGGTGCGCCAGCTGGCCAGGCGGTAGGCCTGTTGTTCGAGCAACTGATGCAGGCGGTTGAAGCCCTCGGGTTGGCGCCCGTCGAACTCGGCCAGCCGTTGTTCAATGGCCGGCAACACCTCGGTGGCACGTTCGGCCAAGGCCTGCTTCAGCCACTGCGCCTCATGGTAGGCGTCGTCTTGGTAGGCAAGGGCGGAAAAGCGCTCCGCCAAGGGCTTGAGCAGTTCACCGGTGCCCAGGATCGCTGCGTATTCCTTTGGGCAGATCGGGAAGCGGTGTTCGTAATGCTCGACGTAGAACGCGCCGTGGGGGGCGTCGAACTTCAAGGTCAGGGCGCCGGTCTGCAGGGCTTCGCCATAATCGCTGCCTAGGAATGGCATCAGCAATTGGCCCTTGAGCAACGGGTCGGGCGAATGCCACTGAATATCGAAGAACTCGCTGTAGGGGCTCAGGCGACCCCACTCCAGCAGGTCCAGCCACCAAGGGTTATCCGCGCCGCCCACCGCCATGTGGTTGGAGACGATATCGAGGATCAGCCCCATATTGTGCTCACGCAGCGCCGCGACCAAGCGGCGCAAGGCCGCTTCGCCGCCCAGTTCCGGGTTGACGCTGGTGGGGTCGACCACGTCGTAGCCATGCATGGACCCGGCGCGGGCGCTGAGCAGTGGCGAGGCATACAGATGACTGATGCCCAATTGGGCGAAATACGGCACCAGGGGCACCGCATCATCGAGGGTAAAACCTTTATGGAATTGCAGGCGCTGGGTGGCGCGCAGGGGCAGTGCTTTCATCGGTCACGCTCATAGGCTTGGTTGCGCGCGACGGCCAATAGTTCGAGGCGGCGGGCGGCTCCGGCATTGTCGAGCAGGCTGGAGGCTTCACCCGGCAGGCGGCGGCGCCAGTTGGGGTGGGTGTCGGTGGTGCCGGGCAGGTTGGGCTGTTCTTCGACGCCCAGCGCGTCCTCCAGCGGCAGCAAAACCAGCGGCGCGCGGGTGTGGCCGAGGTAGCGCACGCTGGCGTCGATCATATGGTCGGTTTCATTGCGAATTTCTTCGACGAAATTCTGCGGGTCCTGGCTCAAGGCCTGGCGCAGTGCCTGGCGTTCGCGCAGGCGGTGTTCGCTCCATTGCTCCACGGTCGGCGCATCGATCAGGCCGAGCTGGATGTTCCAGTCGATATCACGGCTGTGCCACCAACCGTTGAGCGTAGGCAAGTCGTGGGTGCTGGTGGTCGCCAGCGCGTTGTCGGGCCAGTCGAGGATCGGCCTGAACTGGCCTTCGTGGTTTTGCTCGAACAGCAACACGCGCATGCCCAGAATAGAGCGGGCGATGAGTTTTTCGCGCAGGCCATCCGGCACCGTGCCGAGGTCTTCACCGAGCACAATCGCCTGGTGGCGGTGGGATTCCAACGCCAGCAGGCGCAACAGGTCGTCCACCGGGTAATACAGGTAGGCGCCGTCCCTGGGCGAGGCGTCCATGGGGATCACCCACAGGCGTTGCAGGCCCATCACATGGTCGATACGCAAGCCGCCAGCGTGGGCGAAGTTGGCACGCAGCATTTCGATGAAGGCGCGAAAACCATGGCGCTTGAGGCCTTCAGGCGAGAACGCGGATATGCCCCAGCCCTGGCCGGCACGGTTGAGGATGTCGGGCGGCGCGCCGACGGTCAGGTTGGCGAGCAACTCATCCTGGCGGCTCCAGGCCTGGCTGCCGCCGCCGTCGGCGCCCACGGCCAGGTCGGCGATCAAACCGACGCCCATGCCGCTGCCTCGGGCGGCCTGCTGTGCGCGCTCAAGGCAACGGGCGATCAGCCATTGGCTGAAGGCGAAGTAGCCGATTTCATCGCGGTTTTCTTCGGCGAACTGCGCCAGGGCCGGACTCTGGGGCGTGCGCCAATCCTGCGGCCAGTGGCGCCAGTCAAGGTCTTCACCCTTCGCGGCACGTGCGGCTTGCACGGCTTCGAAGCGGCAGTGGTTTTCCAGCGCCTCGCCACCGGCCTGGCGGAAACTCAGGAAATCGGCGTGTTGTGGGTGGTGGCCGTGACGGAAGTCTTCATACAGTGCACGCAATAGTCGTTGCTTGGCCTTGGCGGCCGTGGGCCAGTCGATCAGGGTGTGCTGCTCCAGATCGTGCAATTCATCTGTCAGGCCGATGGCCTCGATGGCGTTGCGCACTTCGCGCTCACCCAGGATGCAGCCAGGCGAAGCGTACAAGCCGTTGAGGAACAAGCGACTCGATGGCGAGTAGGGGCTGTAGCGCCCGGTGTCGGCGCTGAACATCGCGTGCATCGGGCTGATCGCCAGGGCGTCGGCGCCGCGTTCGGCGGCCGAGCGGGCCAGGTGCTCCAGGGCCAGGGTGTCGCCAAAGCCGCCATCACCCAGGCGGCGCAAGGAATACAGTTGCGCGCTGACGCCCCAGGCGCGGGCGGGTTGTGTGTCGACGGCTTCAGCCACGCTGTAGCAATGGGTGGGGGCGACGGCCAGGGTGAACGTCTGGCCGGCGATCTGCACGTGGTGGTAGCCGAGGGCAATGATGCCCGGCAGCACTGCGTTGCCATCAAGCCGCAGTTCCAGGGTTTCGCCGTCTTCAAGGCTGACCCGGCACGCGGTGTCAGGTTCAAAGTAGCGCGCCAGGTCCAGCCCTTCGCCGCTGTCGATGGTCATCAAGGGTGGCAGGTGTTTGTCTTGTTGCACCTGCTCCAGTTCGTACAGGCTGGCGTCGATCTCGGCATCGCTGTCGGCCGGGTGGCCCAGGCCTTTGAGAACGGCGCGCAGGGCGTCGGCTTTCACTCGTTGCGGGCGACCGTTTGCGTCGATCCAATCGACGGCCAGGCCCGCTCGGCTGGCGAGGATTTCCAGGTTCGCTTCGCTCAAGGGTGCTCTCCAACAGGGGATAAGGTGACGCGTGCGCTGTACGGCGGCAAGTGTGTGCCGGCGTTGGCAGGCGTTTCGAACAGGACGGGGGCCGTCGCCGGATGATCCAGGGCCGTGGCGCTCAGGTTGAGGTCGATCTGCAGCCGGCTGCCGTTACCCAGGCGCCAACGGGCAGTGACGGCGCCCTCGGCCAACACCTCGGCGCCCAGTGCCACGCTGCCCGGCAAGTGCGGCACGATGTGATGGTGGCGCAGGCTCAGCAGTTGGCGGTAGAGCTGGGCGTGTGAGTTATCGGTAAACGACGGTGCCGATTGTAGAAAGGTGGACGCGTCGTTGGGATCGGGAATGCGTTCACGTCGTTCCGGGTCCTTGAACGCGGCGAAGTCAGCAAACTCACTGCGCCGTCCTTCACGTACCGCTTCGGCCAACTCGCCGTGATGGTCGGTGAAGAACAGGAATGGCTCGCTGGCATTCACCTCGTCACCCATGAACATCAGCGGAATCATCGGCGACAGCAACAGCAGGGCGGTCGCGGCCTCCAACGCCTGGGGCGAGCAGAGTTGGTGCAAGCGTTCGCCCAGAGCGCGGTTGCCGATCTGGTCGTGGTTCTGCAAAAACGCTACAAACGCGGTCGGTGGCAGATGCCCACTGGGTTCACCGCGCTCATGGCCATGCCGAGTGGTGTGGCCCTGGTAGATAAAACCTTCGCTCAGGCAACGGGCCAATTTAGCCGTAGGGTCATGGGCAAAGTCGCTGTAATAGGCATCCGTCTCGCCCGTCAGCAAGACGTGCATGACGTTGTGGAAGTCATCGTTCCATTGCGCGTCGAAATCGCGCTCGTACTCAAGAAGGCCGGCCTGATTCAGTTCGTTTTCCAGGGTCAGCCAGACGTGCCGACCCGTGTCCACTTGTTCGCGAACCCGGTGGGCCAACTCTTGGAGAAACTCCGGATTGTCGATGGCATGCACCGCGTCCAGGCGCAGCCCGTCGAAGCGGTATTCGAGCAGCCACATCAAGGCGTTATCCAGGAAGAAGTCGCGCACTTCACGGCGATCGAAGTCGATACCCGCGCCCCATGGGGTGTGCACGTCTTCCTGGAAGAAACCCTTGGCGTATTGCCCCAGGTAGTTGCCGTCGGGCCCGAAGTGGTTGTAGACCACGTCAAGGATCACCGCCAGGCCATGCTCGTGGGCGCTGTCGATCAGGTGCTTGAGCTGTTCGGGGGTGCCGTAGGAAGCTTGAGGCGCGTAGGGCAGGACCCCGTCGTAGCCCCAGTTGCGTTCGCCGGGAAATTGCGCCAAAGGCATTAATTCAATCGCGGTGATACCCAGCTCAGCCAGGCGTGGCAGGTGTTTCTCGACGTCTGCGTAACCGCCCAGTGCACCGACATGCAGTTCGTAGATCACTGCTTCGTGCCAGGGGCGGCCTTGCCAATTGCTGTGTCGCCACTGATAGGCGAGCGGGTCGACTACCAGGCTCCAACCATGTACGTCCGAGGCTTGAGCCCTGGACGCCGGGTCGGGTACATCCATTTCTCCGTCAATGTTGTAGCGGTAGCGCGTGCCCGCAGGGCACTTGATTTCTGTTTCGAACCAGCCATCTGCCTGAGGCAGCATGGCGACGGACTTGCCATCTTCCAATTCAACGCTGACATAAAACGCGTCTGGCGCCCACAAGGCAAAACGCGTGTGTTGCGCGTCCAGCATGATTGCGCCGTGGGGCCAGGTTTCCAGAGTCCGTAACGGCATCTATAGAGACCTTCCTTCGATTATTTAGCGGATTTCCCCAGTGCCTTCGCCACCAGTTGTTCGTAGAGCTCGGCGTAGGGTTCCACCGCCTGGCTCCAGTTGAACGGCTGCGTCATCGCCCGGCTGCGCATGGCGTTGAGCAGGCCTGGGAAGGCAAACACCTTGAACGCGCGGTTCAAGGCTTCTTTGTAGCTGTCGACGGTGGATTCATTGAACAGGAATCCGGTCACGCCATTTTCGATGGTGTCGGCCAAGCCACCGGTGTTACGGGCGACGGGCAGCGAACCGAAGCGCTGGGCATACATTTGGCTGAGACCGCAGGGCTCGTAGCGCGACGGCATCAACAGGAAATCGCTGCCGGCGAACATGCGTCGGGCATCGGTCTCGTTAAAACCGATGCGCACGCCGATTTGGCCTGGGAAGCGCAGCGCCAGTTCACGCATGGCGTTCTCTTCTTCCGGCTCGCCGCGACCGATGATAGCGATCTGCCCACCTTGCTCGACGATAAAGCTGGCAACGGCTTCGGTGAGGTCGAGGCCTTTCTGGAACACCAGGCGCGACACCACGGCGAACAGCGGGCCGGTCGACTCATTCAAACCGAACAGGTTGCGCACTTGAGCGGCGTTGACCGCCTTGCCTTCCCAGTCGCCGATGTTGAAGTTGTGCGTCAGGTGCGGGTCAGTGGAGGTTTCCCAGCTGTCTTCGATCCCGTTGGGAATGCCGCTGAGCAGACCTTGCTGGGTCTTGCTGGCCAAAAAGCCATCAAGGCCGCAGCCGAATTCCGGGGTGGTGATTTCCCGGGCGTAGGTGGCGCTCACGGTGGTGATATGGCTGGAATACGCCATGCCGGCCTTGAGGAACGACATCTTGCCGTAGAACTCCATGCCTTCCTGTTGCAAGGCGTGAGGGGGAATCCCCAGCTCAGGCGTGGAGGCCAGGCTGATCACGCCCTGGTAGGCCAGGTTATGGATGGTGAACAGCGTCGGGGTGCGTGACCCACGCCAGTGCATATAGGCCGGCGCCAGGCCAGCGGGCCAGTCGTGGGCGTGCACCAGGTCCGGGCACCAGTGGATCTGCGCCAGGTTGGCGGCCATGTCAGCGGCGGCCAGGCCCAGGCGGGCGAAGCGAATATGGTTGTCCGGCCAGTCGCGGCCGTTGTTGGCGCCGTAGGGTGTGCCTTCCCGTTCGTAAAGCTCGGGGCAGATCAATACATAGATGACCAGGCCGTCCTTGAGGTCCATGCGCCCGATCTTGCACGGCGGCAACGCGGCGTGGCCACCCAGCTCACCAATGATATGGATCGGGTTATCGCTTTCCATCACCTGCGGGTAACCGGGGATCAGCACCCGCACATCGTGCAGGTGGGCCATGGCTCGCGGCAGCGCCGCAGACACATCGCCCAGGCCGCCGGTCTTGACCAGGTCGGCAAATTCGGAAGTGACGAACAGGACCTTTTTACGATTTGGATTGTGGCTCGGGACGGGCCGCACCGTGTTGAGGTCGACCAAAGAGGTCGACCCGCCAACTGGCTGACTAACACGCTCTCCCTGAATACTTGCAGCGGCACTGATCATAGTTATCTCCACGTGTTGGTCGGCTAATGGCCCGCTGCCATTAGCTCCGATGACCGCATCCTGCGGCCAGGCGCACAAGCGCATGACAAAACTGGCAAGGCGTATGCCAGTTGCACGGTTAGCTTAAAAAGATTGGATAGACGGCATCTGGTATGAACCGCTTGTGCGCGCCTTACCCTAAACCTGACCTATGGCAGAGTTGGAAAGTTTCGATTATTTTCGCGGGGTTTTTGTTTTGAAACGGACCCATCGGTCATCAGTCTAGGACAGATCCCAGAGCCTGTAGGGTTTATACGAGGATTTTGTAGGACAAAATACTTGTAACCATATGCTTTGCGCGAAGGGAGGGGTTTGTAGCGAGCGGGCTTGCCCCGCATGTAGTGAGCAGGCTTGCCCTGCGCTGGAGTGCGAAGCGCTCCCAATTTTGGCGGGCCCGGCTCAACAGTGTGACCGAGGTGGCTATTTGGGGCCGCTTCGCGCCCCAGCGCGGGGCAAGCCCGCTCACTACGAGAGGGTTGCCCTTGAATGGTGCGTTATCCCAGCACGCGAATGGGCAGACCGTTTGTCCAAGCGTGGATGTTTTCGATCATCTGAGAATAGAACTGCCGGTAATTCTGCTGGCTTACATACCCCACGTGTGGCGTGGCCAGCACCTTTGGCAAACGGCGGAACGGGTGGTCCACTGGCAACGGTTCCTCGGCGTATACATCCAGCGCCGCCCCCGCCAGGCGTCCGCTTTCCAGTGCATGCACCAGCGCCTGCTCATCCACAATCGGTCCGCGTGCGGTATTGACCAAGTGGGCCGTGGGCTTCATCCAGCCCAGTGCCTCGGCATCCACCAGCCCACGACTGCGGTCGCTGAGCACCAGGTGCACGGTGAGGATGTCGGCTTGTTCAAACAGCTCTCTCTTGCTGACCCACGTAACGCCGGACTGGGCAGCACGCTCAGGCGTAAGGTTTTCGCTCCAGGCAATCACGCGCATGCCAAACACCTGGGCGAACTGCGCGACTTTCTGGCCAATGCTGCCAAGCCCGAGAATGCCCAGCGTCTTGCCATACAGGTCGCCGCCGAGGCCAACCTGCCAGTCGCCAGCGCGCAACGAATTGGCTTCGGCCACCAAGTTACGGGTGGAGGCCATGATCAACGCCCAGGTCAGTTCCGGCGCCGCGTGTTTATAGCTGTCGGTGCCGCATACGGTGATGCCCTGGGCCTTGGCAGCAGGAATGTCGATCACCGCGTTGCGCATGCCGCCGGTGACCAGCAATTTGAGCGCTGGCAGGCCTTGCAGCAGGGCTTTGTCGAAGGTGGAGCGTTCGCGCATCACGCAAATCACCTCGAAGCCCTTTAAACGCTCGATCATGGTGGCGGTATCTGCCGGGTAATCGTGCAGAAAGTGCACATCGCCCACGGCCTCCAGGACCGACCAATCCACCACGCCACTGGCCACATGCTGCCAATCATCAATGACTGCGATCTGTACCGACATTCACGAGCACCTCGAAAAAGGTTGGATTAAAGCGCGTTCAGCCCCTGCAACAGCGCTTTGTGAAACTGGGCCGGTTCCTCCATCTGCGGTGCATGCCCCAAGCCTGGGAATTCCACCAGGGTTGCATGGGGAATCAACTTGGCCACTTGCTTGCCCAGCACGGCATAGTTGCCGAGCTTCGCCTTGACCGCTGGCGGTGCGACGTCTTTGCCAAGGGCGGTGTTGTCGGACGTGCCGATCAGCAGCAGCGTGGGCATTTGCAGGTTCTTGAACTCGTAGTACACCGGCTGGGTGAAGATCATGTCGTAAATCAGCGCCGAGTTCCACGCGACCAGCGTATGCCCCGGGCCGTTGCTCAGGCCTGCGTACATGTCCACCCAGCGCTCGTACTCCGGCTTCCAGCGCCCGACGTAATAGGTGGCCAGTTGATATTTGCGAATGCCTTCGGCGCTGACTTTCAGCTCGCGCTCATACCATTGGTCGACGGTGAGGGCGGGCACGCCCAAGGCCTTCCAGTCTTCCAGGCCAATCGGATTGACTAGCCCGAGCTGTTCGGTTTGCGCGGGGTACATCAGTGCATAACGCGTGGCAAGCATGCCGCCGGTGGAGTGGCCAATGAGCGTGGCTTTTTGAATGCCGAGCTTCTCCAGCAACTGGTGGGTGTTGGTTGCCAGTTGCTGGAAGCTGTATTGATAGTGATCGGGCTTGCTGGAGCTACAGAAGCCGATCTGGTCCGGCGCGATCACCCGGTAACCGGCGTCGCTCAGGGCTTTGATCGAGCCTTCCCATGTGGCGCCGCAGAAGTTCTTGCCGTGCATCAGCACCACGCTGCGGCCGTTGGCCTGCCCTTTGGCGGGCACGTCCATATAGCCCATTTGCAAGGCCTTGCCCTGGGATTCAAATTCGAAATGCTGAAGCGGGTAGGGGTATTCGAAGCCTTGCAGCTCGGGGCCGTAGGTCGCGGCGAACGCTGGGGCGGTAGTGGCCGCGAGCAGGCCGGCGATGCAAAAAGCGCGGGTCAGGGGCATTGGCAGGGCTCCGAAAAAGGGTGCTCGGATGCTGTTGCGAGGGGATTAAGTGGGGATTAACACCCACTGCAAGGTAATTGCCGCGAGCACGCCATAACGTACGCTTTTGGCCAGGGTCACCAGCAGCAGGAATCGCCACAGAGGCTCACGCATTACCCCGGCGACCAACGTCAGTGGGTCGCCAATGATCGGCACCCAACTGAGCAACAGGGTCCAATGCCCCCATCGCGCGTAATGTTTGCGGGCTTTGTCCAACTGCCTGTCGCTGACCGGAAACCAGCGCCGTTCCTTAAAGTGCTCAACCCAGCGGCCGAGCCACCAGTTCACCACTGAACCCAGCACGTTGCCCAACGTGGCAACCCCCAGCAACAGCCATAGGCTGTAATGCCTGCTGAGCAGCAGGCCAACCAGAACGGCTTCCGATTGCAGTGGCAGTAAGGTCGCGGCGCCAAACGCCGCGAAGAATAATCCCAGGTAGCCCGCGATCATTGCGCCGGGTATTCAGCCACCACGACATCTTTATCTTCACGGGTCAGGCCGATGACTTGATAGGCCTCGCTGCGGCCTTCCACTTCCATACCCGGCGAGCCCATGGGCATGCCCGGTGCAGCAATGCCCAGCAGGTCATCACGTTTGCGCAAGGCCAGCACCTGTTCAGCGGGCACGTGGCCTTCGACGAATTTGCCGTCGATCACCGCGGTATGGCACGAGCCCAGGCGCGGTGCCACGCCCAAGCGTTGTTTGACGGCGCTCATATCGGCTTCCACGTGGTCGTTGACCTTGAATCCGTTGCTTTCCAGATGGCTGATCCACTTTTTGCAGCAGCCGCAGCTGGCGTCACGGTGCACGTCGATGGGGATCAGGTCGGCGGCCTGGACGAGGGTGGTGGTGAACAGGGCAGAGAGCAGAGCCAGGCGTAATGTGCTTTTCATAGGGGAGGCTCGCGTGCAGGCGTTAGCAATTGGGATGGCGGCGATCATGACGACGTCATCGCAGGCAAGCCAGCGCCCAAAGGTCAGCAGGCAGGGTGGGAATGTTTCAAAATTATACGAAGGGTGGATTTTCCATCCGACGCTTGAGCTGGCCGAGGGCTACCGCCGAGAGTTCGATCATGCGTTCATGCAACGTGGTCAGTTGCAATTCGGTTTCATACGTCAATACACGCTTGAACAGCGTCCCGCCTTGGTGGGGCAGCAGGAAATAGTGGATGGAGCCATCGACGGCCACGGAGGTGAACACCGTCTTGAATTCGCCGGGGCGCCGGGCGATCTGTACGCGGTAACTCATCGGCACACGCACACCCAGCAAGTCGATGAATTCAGTGAAACGTGCGCCGGCAGGAAGGGAACCGGTAGTGCCGGTGTCGGCGCTGAGGGATGTGGGGTGCCATTCGTGCCAGCGATCCGGTTGGGTCACATAGTCGTAAACGGCTTCGATGGGAGCCTGGATAAAGCGTTCCTGACTGATCCGCTCCAAGCGGACCGACTGCTCGGCTGAGCGCATGGCACACCTCCTGTGTGGCGTCTTCGAGCTGTCAGAATAGTCCCACTCCCGCGCTTTGGCACGGGAGTGTTTCAACCATTTATCACCGCACTTTGAAGCGACCCATCAAGGCAATCACTCGGCCATTCGCATCCAGCAGGCTCTGGGTATTGGTTTCAGTGGCGTGGCCGCTCTGTACCAGCTCTTCGACCATTTGTCGGATCTGCACCATGCTGCGGTTGATCTCCTCGGTCACTGCGCTTTGCTGCTCGGCGGCCGTGGCGATCTGGGTGCTGAGGTTGTTGATATGGCTCACGGAACCTGCCATTTCGTCCAGGCCGGTGTTCACCCGCGCCGTGGCATCCGCCGCCGACTGACAGCTGGCCTGGGTGTTTTCCATGGCCGCTACCGAGGAACTGACGCCCGCGGTCAGGCGGGTGAGCATTTCGTTGATCTGCGAGGTGCTGGCCTGGGTGCGGGCGGCGAGGGCGCGGACTTCATCGGCGACCACCGCAAAACCACGGCCCTGCTCCCCGGCACGCGCGGCTTCAATCGCGGCGTTGAGGGCGAGCAGGTTGGTCTGGCCGGCAATTGCACCGATCACGCCGAGGGTTTCGGTGATGCGTGCGGCGTCCTGGCGCATGTTTTCCACGCTGTGGGTGGCGCTGGAGACTTCGCCGATCAAGGCGCTGACGCTGTTGGATGCCTCTCCCACCACCACGCGGGAACGGTCGGCGTGCTCATTGGCGCGCTGGGTGAACGCAGCGGTTTCAGCGGCGTTTTGCGCGACGGTGTCGGCGGTGGAGCTCATTTCGGTGATGGCGGTTACCGTCTGGTCGGTTTCCGAGGCGTGCCGCACCAGAATCTGATTGGTGTGCGCCGAGGTCCGCTGCAGTTGCTCAAGGCTCGACGACATGGCACCGGTGGCTTGGGTGACCTCGCCGATCATGTTCTGCAGGTAGACGATAAAGCGGTTCACCGAGTGACCAATGGCACCCAGTTCGTCTTCGGCGCGGATGGTGATGCGTCGTGTCAAGTCGGCATCGCCGGCGGACAGCGCGTCGATATTGGTTTTCAGCGACTTCATGCGCTGCACCAGTTGGCGGATCGCATACACCGCGAGCAGCACCAGCAGCAATACCATGGGGATTTGCAGCAGGGCCAGGGTGCCGAGCACGTCGTCGCGCTGGGCGGTAATCAGCGAAGTAGGCAGGGCGGTGGCAAGGAACCACGGCGTGCCGGCGATCGGGCGCATATAAAAGGTGCTGGCCACGCCCTGGTTGTCGAACTCGCTGCGTTGCAACGCCTGGTCGCGATGGGCCAGGGCCTTGCTGACCTGGGCGGCAAACGCCGAGGAGCCGCTGAGTTCGCTGATGTTTTTCAACACCACCGGGCTGCTGATGCGCGTGCTGTTGCTGATGATCTTGCCGTCGCCTTCGACGATCAGCATTTGCCCGCCGATGTCTTTTTCTTTGCTGGCCACCAAGTCATTGAAGAAACCCAGGGTCACGTCGATGGTGGCGACGCCATAAGGCACGCCGTCGCGCTGGATCGCCATGGCGCAGTTGGTGCGCGGCTCCTGGCTGGCGTCGTCCTTGTAGGCGGCGGCCCAGGCGCATTGGCCGCGCGGCGAGGCCAGGCCACCTTTGTACCAGCTCTGGTCGTAGTAGTTGGGCGCTGGGTCGCTGTTCCAGAACGTATTCACGGCCAGCTTGCCCGAGGCATCACGGTGCCAGAACGTGCTGTGCTTGTTGCGTCCAGGCGTGCGTTGATTGGGCAGCGGCCAGATCCCGCCGCCGAAGACTTTCAGCTCGCCATATTGGTCGACCAGGCCTGGGAGGACTTTGTCGATGGCATCGCTGTCGAGCAAAGGGATGGTCTGGGTGATGCTGCGTTGCTGGGACTGAACCTTGTTCAGCTCGCCCTGGATTTGCTCGGCGACCTCAGCGATGCGGTTGAGCACCACCTGTTCTTCGGTATGACGCAGCGTAGGCGCGACCAACTGGCCGATTCCCACCACGGTCAATACAAATAACACCAGGACGAATAGCACCAGGAACAGGGTATAGCGGGCTTGGATGGAGCGCAGTGGGGGCATGGGGTCGTCCTTACGAAGCGTTTATTGTCGACGCGGCTTTGTTAGAGCTTCGTAGGGCTATCGGCTTGGATAGGAGGAGCTTTAGGTACCATCGTGCAAGAAAAAAGAGCGCCTTGTGAGGGCGCTCCTTTGATCAGATATCCAGCATGGCCATTACCGCCTCGGGGTAGCGCGAGCCGGCGGGTGCCTCGGCGGGGAAGATCGCTTCCAGGGCCGCCAATTCTGCCTGGCTGAGGTTGATTGAAACGGCCGCCGCATTTTCTTCCAGGTACTTGCGCTGCTTGGTGCCGGGAATCGGAATGATGTAATCGCCCTGCGCCAACACCCAGGCCAGCGCAAGTTGCCCGGCGCTGACACCTTTATCGGCTGCCAGCGCCTGCACTTGCTGCACCAGTTGCAGGTTTTTGCCGAAGTTTTCGCCTTGGAAACGCGGGTTGAAGCGACGGTAATCATCGGTGCCGAAATCATCCGGGCTTTTCAGCGCGCCCGTCAGGAAGCCACGGCCGAGCGGGCTGTAGGGGACAAATGCAATACCCAGACGCTGGCAGGTGGCGAGGCAACCGTTATGTTCCTGGTCGCGGCTCCACAACGAGTACTCGCTTTGCAGGGCACTGATCGGATGCACGTTATGAGCGCGTTCCAGGGTGGCGGCAGAGGCTTCGCTCAGGCCCAAGTAACGCACCTTGCCTTGTTGCACGAGCTCGGCCATCGCGCCGATGGTTTCTTCGATGGCGACATCCGGGTCGATACGGTGCTGGTAGTACAGGTCCAGGGTTTCTACACCCAGGCGCCGCAGGGTGCCGTTGATGGCTTCGCGGATGTACTCGGGGCGGCCATTGACGCCGCGCGACGTGGGGTTGGCCGGGTCGCGCAGGATGCCGAACTTGCTGGCCAGGAACACCTGCTCGCGTTTGCCGGCGATGGCTTGGCCGATCAGTTGTTCATTGGTGTGCGGGCCATAGATGTCAGCAGTGTCCAGGAAATTGATGCCCAGCTCCAACGCGCGGTGCAGGGTGGCGGTGGCTTCCCGGGTGTCGTTGCCAGGCGTGTAGAAATCGCTCATGCCCATACAGCCGAGGCCGATGGCGGAGACGAGTGGGCCGTTTGTACCGAGTGGACGGGTGTGCATGGGGTCAGCTCCTTAATGGGGAAGGGCTCCATTGTCACGCTCGACAAAATCGGGATAAACCGGCTAAAACTGCTATCACTGTTCGTATTATCTAAATAATCCACTGGGGAGCCGTCACTTGGACCGTTTCAACGCAATGCGTGTGTTCACACGGATCGTCGAGCTGCGCGGCTTTGCCAAGGCGGCCGACAGCCTGCAATTGCCACGCGCTTCGGTGACCATCCTGATCAAGCAATTGGAAGCACACCTGGGCGTGCAACTGTTGCAACGCACCACGCGGCAAGTCAGCCCTACGTTGGATGGCGCCGCGTACTACCAGCGCTGCGTACAACTGCTGACAGACCTGGAAGAAACCGAAGCGGTGTTTTCCACCCAGCGCCAGAACCCGCGCGGCACCCTGAGCGTGGATATGCCGTCGGGCATTGGCCGCTTGATCGTGATCCCCGCATTGCCGTCATTCACTGCGCGCTACCCGCAGATTGAACTGGAGATAGGCCTTAACGACCGCCCCGTGGACCTGATCCGCGAGGGCGTCGATTGCGTGCTGCGCGGCGGCCTGGCCCTGGACGAATCGCTGGTGGCGCGGCCTTTGGCGATGATGGATCAACTCACCCTGGCAAGTCCGGAGTACCTGGCGCGCAGGGGGGTTCCCACCTCATTCGAAGACCTGGTCGATCACCAGATGGTCGAGTACGTCTCCAGTGCCAGCGGCAAACGGTTCGGCCTGGAATTTGAGGTGGGCGGCGAATTGCAGACGGTCAACCTGCCAAAAGGCTTGGCGGTGAACAGTTCTGACGGCTACTTCGCTGCCTGCGAAGCCGGGTTCGGCTTGATCCAGGCGCCGCATTATCATGCGATGCGCCAGTTGGCCGAGGGCACGTTGCTGGAAGTATTGCCGCAGTTGGCTGTGCCGAAGATGGCCCTGACCGCGTTGTACCCACCACACCGCCAACTGTCCCAGCGCGTGCGGGTGTTTGTCGATTGGCTGGTTGAGCGCTGCGCGCAATCGGGCACCGGTTTGCAGCGCTAGGCATCGCCTGTAACATGTGCGCCTGTCGGACCCGCTCGCCATTATGTGCCTGGCAGATTCGGCTATTCACCGTAGCGACACTCTTCAGGTTCAGGAACCCGTCATGACACAAAAGCAACGTTTGAAATATTCGATTCTGATTGCCCTGGCCGTACTGGCGACGATGTTTGGCCTGTCCTACTTGCAGAACACTGGGGTTATCAGTGAGAAAACATTCCAGACCATCGCCATTGCCGTCGCAGTGGTCGTGGTGGTGATCAACGGTGTCATGCGCCGCAAGGTCAAGCTCTAAGCGCTAGGTCGTGCCTCAGGTGCGACCTTCGATCACCTTGGCAGCCTCTTCGTGGAGGCTGTAGCTTTTATCTGCATTGAGGGTGATCACGCCCTCGCTGCACAGGCGCTTGAGCACCTCGCGCACGCTGAGAAATGACAGCGGAATGCCCAGTTCCAGCAAATGGCTGTGCACACCGCGCACGCCGAGGCTGCGTCGGTTGTCGGCGGCGGTGAGCAGGGCGTCAATGACCTTCAGCCGGATCAGGCTGGTGCGCAACCCAAAACACTTGAGCAGGTGGCGAATACGCTGGTTGCCTTGCTGTTCCGGCGTTTTGCCGAACACTTGTGTACCGCTGCCAAAAGTGGTCTCGGCAGCCGGTGAATGTCCATCCGTGGGCACTTGCGAGTTGTACATGCAAAAACTCCTTATCAGAGCCTGATCAGGAAAAAAATGAGCGCTCTTGATTAATAAGACGAACGAGCGAGCGAAATCATGAAGTGCCGGATGTAGAAAATTCGTCGGTATCGGTTTTGTCACATTCGCACCGCCGTCAATAAACCTCGCCCCTTGCTAAATTATTCCCAGTGGTTTGCGTTCTTACGGTGGGGTTATTACCCCGCGTGAGGCGATTAAATCTGACTGTGGAGTCTGCGTGATTATTTCCAATGGGTTGTCCAGGGTATGTGTGGCCGGGGTGTTGCTGGGGTTGAGCCTGGCTGCGCTGGCGCGGGAGCAGGTGACGCAAGCGTCGGCGGATATCCGTCGTACCAGCTATGGCGTGCCGCACATACGCGCCAATGACGAGCGTGGCCTGGGCTTCGGCATTGGCTACGCCTACGCCCAGGACAATCTGTGCCTGCTGGCCAATGAAGTGGTCACGGTGAATGGCCAGCGCGCCAGTTTCTTTGGCCCCGAGCAGACGACCCTGGAAGAGCGCAACAACCTGGCCAGCGATGTGTTCTTTACCTGGCTGAATACGCCGGACGCCGTCGCCGCGTTCTGGAAAGCGCAGAGCCCACAGATCCAGCAGCGTATTGAAGGTTATGTGGCCGGCTACAACCGCTACCTGAAAGAGCAGGGCGCGCCGGCACAGTGCCAAGCGGCGTGGGTACGGCCACTGGTGGCTGAAGACTTGGTCAAACTGACCCGTAGGCTGCTGGTGGAAGGTGGCGTAGGCCAATTCGCCGAAGCCTTGGTCGGCGCGACACCTCCACAAGCCACGGCCAGTGCGCAGACCAGCGCCAAGGCGTTTGAACTGGCCGCCGCCAACCAGCAACGCTTTGCCTTTGATCGCGGCAGTAACGCGGTGGCGGTGGGGCGTGATCGCTCATTCAATAGGCGCGGCATGCTGCTGGCCAACCCGCACTTCCCGTGGGTGGGCGGCATGCGTTTTTATGAGATGCACCTGACCATCCCCGGCCAGCTGGATGTGATGGGCGCCGCGCTGCCGGGCTTGCCGGTGATCAATATCGGCTTCAATCAGCATGTGGCGTGGACCCATACGGTGGATACGTCCAAGCACTTCACCCTGTACCGCCTGACCCTGGACCCCAAGGATTCCACGCGCTACATGCTCGATGGCAAATCTGTTGCCCTGGATAAAACCACGGTGAACGTGCAGGTCAAACAAGCTGATGGCAGCCTCAAGAACCAGTCGCACACGGTCTATAGCTCGCAGTTCGGCCCAGTGGTGCAGTGGCCGGGCAAGCTCGATTGGGATAGGCAGTACGCGTTCAGTCTGCGCGACGCCAACCTGGGCAACGACCGCGTGCTGCAACAGTGGTATGCGATGAACCGCGCCAGCAGCCTTAATGAACTGAAAACCTCAGTGCGCACCCTGCAAGGTATCCCGTGGGTCAACACGGTGGCCGCCGATGACCAGGGCCAGAGCCTGTACATGAACCAGTCAGTGGTGCCCAACGTCAGCGCGGCCAAACTGGCGCAATGCAGTGACCCTCGCGCCGCCCTGCAACTGATCATGCTCGACGGCGCCCGCAGCGCCTGCGCCTGGGACATTGACCCACGCGCGGCCCAGGCCGGCATCTTCCCGGCTGACCAACTGCCGCAACTGGAACGCAGCGACTACGTGCAGCACTCCAACGACTCGGCGTGGATGGTCAACCCCAAAGCGCCACTCACCGGGTTCTCCCCGGTGATCAGCCAGGACCACATCGGCCTCGGCCCGCGCGCGCGTTTTGCGCTAGAACGGCTGCAGTCCCTGAAGAACCCGATCAGCGTCACCGACCTGCAAAACATGGTGATGGACAACGAGGTGTACCTGGCGGGCCAAGTCATGCCCGACCTGCTCGCGTTCTGCGCCAAACACCTCGGCGCCGACGCCGCCGCGCTGCAACCGCTGTGCACCAGCCTGAAAAACTGGGACCAGCGCGCCAACCTCGACAGCGGCGTTGGCCTGGTGCACTTCATCAATCTGGTGCAACAGCTGCAGGAAATCCCGGACGCCTGGCGCGTCGCCTTCGACCCGGCCCAGCCTCTCACCACCCCACGTGGCCTGGCCATCGACCGCGCACCCGTCGCCAAAGCCCTGCGCGAAGCGATGCTGACGTCCACCGCCGAGGTCGCCAAACTCGGCCTGAGCGCCAACAGCACATGGGGCGACATCCAAGTCTCCGGCCAAACCCCGATCCATGGCGGCCCGCAAGAACTGGGGGTCTACAACGCCATGCAAACCGTACCCCGCGCCGACGGCAAACGCGAAGTCGTCAGCGGCACCAGCTACCTGCAAATCGTCACCTTCGACGACCAGGGGCCGCATGTCAGGGGCGTACTTGCGTTCTCCGAGTCCAGCAACCCAGCCTCCAAACACAGCAAGGACCAGACCCAAGCGTTCTCCCAGAAAAAACTCAGCCCGCTGCCCTTCACCGAAGCCCAAATCAAGGCCGACCCGCAGTACCAACAACTGCACATCAAGGAGTAGGGCAGGCACGCAACTCCTTGATGGCAATACGAAATATTTTTGAAATCAAGGGGTTGCACGCATTGGCAAATACGTACATAATGGCGCCCATCGAACGCAATGAGGCATTAAAAACCTCAATGTATTCAATGAGTTAGAGTAGAGGCAGGGTTCTTCAGCCCACTCAAGTTTTTATGCGGTGAGTGTTAGTCGTTGAGACACTGATCGTTTGAGGCCGAGTAGCAAAATGGTTATGCAGCGGATTGCAAATCCGCCTACGCCGGTTCGATTCCGACCTCGGCCTCCACTCTTAAAGCCCCGTAGATCAATGATCTACGGGGTTTTTTATTGCCTGCGATTTGGGATCGTTTCCGCAACTTTTGAGATCGTTTCCGCAACCTCTGCCATTTCGGGATGCTAGGAGGCTTAAAAAATAGGTAGATCTTGCCTAGCCAACCTTATTCAAGGTGGGTTGCTGAGTCTTCGGAACGGTGCCATTATCACGCCACTGTCGAATGGAATCGAGAATTGTGAGACACCTCCAATGCAATCTGAAAGGCATTAGATCCAGCGTCCAAAGTGCGACGTTTGCTCGCTTTTCTTCTCCACTTACTTCTCCGTTCAAACTTAAGCTGAATTTGATTCAGCTAAACGCTGCATGCGTGAGCCGTTGAATCTTTTAACTGCTTGGGAGTTAGGTTTCGCGCGTGAAATTGTTATCGATAGAAATTTTAGGTGAAGAGTATGTCCAACAGAGTGGCAACGTTCTTTGATATGAAACTGTATGCTCGCGGTCGATCAAGGGCGGAAGGTAATACTGCTGATTTTCCCGCGAAAGCAAAAACGATGTCGGAAATTAAAGAGCTAGTAGAGGAACTACTTGAAGGTGGTGATAACTTTTTAAGTAAGGGTCAAAGCGATAAAGCAGATAAATACTATATTGCTCATGCCGATATGGTAGAAGGTTATTGGGTGTTATTGATCAACCGTTGTGATCCTAGCGCCCCAGATTCCGTTTACAGTAATCCGGAATCAAATGAGCGGCATGTGAATGAGAAGTTGCCAGGGCAAGGCTCAGAATTCTCTGCGCACTTGATACTTGATCTGGCTCCAGCGAAGGGCGCAGATTACTATTTTTGTATGATTGAGGCCGCTTATGGTGCTGGCCTGGGTAGTAGTGCAATCACAAGCTATTTTGCACATGTCATTCGGCATTGTAAGAAGCAAAAGCCACAGAACTTTAAAATACCAAATATTGATGGCTCATGTGATAAAAAAGGCAGACAGAACCTTGTACACCTTAATCACGATGTAGAACTGCATGGCCATATATCTGATACTTTCAAGAGTGATCTGCGCAGCGGTGCCTTAGGTGGTATCGAGCTAATAAGCTATAAAACAGTCGGAGGTAAGTGGGATGACGCCGGCTTCGTTAAAGAGAAACATCGGGTGATAAAGCTCGAGCTTGAGCGAGACTTAATTGGCGACGCGGTGAAGACTGTAACCGATGTACTCAAAAATGCTAAAGCCGACGGCGTCTCTGAAATGCGTGTCAGCTTTAAGGATGGCTCTGGCTCTCCAAACAGTGCGTTACTCTCCGTTGATACGGGGCAGCTTGCGACAGACGGACGTTATTTGAAGCGTTACTATATTTCATCAGCCAATAATGTTAGCTCTGCGAGTATTGAGCAAGTCAACCATGCTATAGTGAAAGAAGTTCTGAAAAGCTTGAGGTGATTGAATGTTAAATCAAATGTTGCAGCCGCTCTCCTATTTGGCGATACGGCATCCTCAAAAATGGAAAGTCGACTGGCTTTTTCCAGTCATGATTGCATTGGTCTGCACTATTTGTTCTATTGGTGAAGGGTGGGTTTCAGATATATATAGGGCCGGTGGGCCTATTAGTATGCTTTTAGGCTTTTTCTCCAGTCTACCGGGTTTCTATATTGCGGCGCTTGCCGCAATAGCAACCTTCGGTCGTAACGACATTGACAACATCCTGCCTGAGCCTACCCCTACTGTGAAGTTGGTTACTCGTGGGGAGAATGTGCTGGTCAAGCTTACCAGGCGTAGATTCTTAGCAATGCTGTTTGCCTTTCTCACGTGCGAAAGTATCGCGTTGGTTTTGTATTCAGTTCTGTTTCTTTCATATGGGACTGCGATCGCCGATGTAGAGTTGTGGGATGGTTCTGGAAGTAAAGTTATAATCATTATTATGACCTTTGTATATTTTACATTGTTGATGCAGATGTTGGCCGCGACCTTTTGGGGGCTCTATTATTTAGGGTTCAAGCTACATGAGCCACAATAACAAGGCTTGGCATTGAATGCAGAATTGAGACTAGGTCTTTGCTTATTTGTATCTGTTATTTTGTAGGTTTCACGATTTCACCTACTCGCCGATAAACCTTCTTGGTCATGTCTTCGGTGGAGTGACCCAACAGGCGGCTCGCATGTGCTAGCTCGATCTCGCTGGCAGCTTTCGGTCTGATATCCTTAAACTGAAACTGGCGAATCAATATAGCCAAAGCAGAGTCACCGTTGGCGCCAGCTTTTATAGCTGCTTTCTCGCGGGCTTCGTCCCACCGATTGCGCAACATCTGCTGACTCATGCGAAGGCCGGAGGTGTTTGTGATGAGCCTTGATGTCTTGATACCGGACAAAGCGCGGCGTTCCTGCAGGTCATTGATAAAGGCACTCAGCGCCGATTGCACTCCAGCCTCTTCAAGTTGAAGGCGTAGTTTCTTTTCTGTTTTCCCTTGGTTCACCATCAAGAAGCCGGCGCTCAGGTCGGTAGTGGCTACCTTGAGCACGTCGGCGGGGCGCTGTCCTGTCAGATAGGCCAGGTCCATGGCGTCCTTGAGTTCCTGCACGGCTTCGGTGTACACCGCATTCCAAACGATTTCGCCGGCGTAATAGTCCCGAGGCTTTTCTTTGTTGCGCCGAACCCCGAAGCAAGGGTTGGCATTGCTGGTCAGGCCCCACTCACGTGCGATCGTGAAAATGTGTGATAGCAGCGCGATTTCACGGTTGGCCCTGACTTTTGCTGTCCTGGCGTCCCTGTACTGCGCGACTATCTGGGGGGTGATCGAGTCAATTGGGGCTTTTTCAAACGCTTTCCTGAGCTGTTTGAGTTCCTTCATGTTGTCGGACTGGGTACGCAAACCCTTAGTTGGGATGATCTCTTTCACGTACCTGTCAAACAGGGCGCCCAGCAAGTGGTTGGGCTTCGGTGGTGCTCGTCGCTCCAGCCTGGCCCATTCCACTTTAGCCTGGTCGAGGTCGCCTCCCAGGGGAATCTCTTTACGTTTGCCGTTGGCGTCCCTACCATTGTAGTAATACCCCGTCCAGATCTTCCCGCTCTTAAGCGTGGCGTTGCGGCGGATCATTCGTGGTGGTAGATCCAAGTTGGCTGCATTCTTCCGTCGCATGGTCAGCTCACATTCGCCAGGTCGAGCGCCCAGGTTTCGGCCGCCGGGTTCACGGCAGAAGGCGTGACGCCTGCCAGTTTCATTCGGGCATAGACGCGGCCTACGATCGGGCGGCGGGCTCCGGTAAGGACGTGTTCCCATTGGTTATCGATCAGCCACACGATTTGCTTGGACGGGATCTGATAACCGGTGATGGTGGCCAGCTCATCTTCGGTAAGCGTTTCGCTCTGGAATTCCATCATCACTACCTCAGTCGCCATAGAAGCAGGCGATCGCGTTGCCGTGGTCGGCGAACAGGTCGAATTGGGTGCCGCTTTGAGTGAGGATCAAAGTCATGCTGCATCCTCCGCGTTGATTGGCGCGGGGTAGGCTGCCAGCCACATTTTCGCGGCAAAGGCGGTTAGCTGACGGCGCTGTTTGTTCACTCTGGCGACCATGATTTCTGTGCCTGGGAATGCCTGCCAGGTTTCTACGGCAAGCCCAAGTGACGTAGTGATCTTCGTCATCAGTTCATGGTCAGCGATGGTGCAAGCCGGTGAGCTGGCATGCTGCTCGCGAGCCAAGTTAACGCCGCGATCAAAGCCGCGGGCGAAGGCTTTCTTACTGGCTCTAATCAGGAAAAAGGCGGTTGCAACCCAGCCGATCAGCAGGCCGATTGCGATGATGTAGGTTTCGATTTGCATGTGCTGTATGCCTCGTTAGAGCCCGCCGCTGGACAGTTTTGGTGAGAGGACGGCGACGGGGTGTTGCAGGGAGTTAGTTAGAGCGTGGCTTCATAGAGCGGCACGTTGGTGATGTCGCCTTCGATCTTGGCGCGCACGGCGTTGTAGGCTTCTTCGAGCACCTTGTCGGCGCGCACCAGTTCGTACCACATGACCAGGCGACCTTCCTGAATGCGGTAGCGGAAGCGGGCGGGTACGCAGAAGGTGTCGCCGCCGAGGAACGGCTTGAGCGCAATGAAGAACTCTTCTGGGATGCGCAGCTGGCCAGCTTCGCCGGCGCGCCCGTCAATCTCTTCGTTGTATGTCAGTTGAACCTGGCCGTTGTCGAGGCGAGTGCCTTGGCGGAACGTGATGTTCTTCTTGGCTTCCAGGGTGCGGCTGATTTCGAGCATGTCAGCAGCGCTTGGGGTGTTCTCGTGCTCGGGGTGATGGGTGATGTCCTTCACGTTGTCTTCGATGAATTCGGCGAAGGTGGCCTGGTCCATGCGCTTGCGGTCCTTTTCCTTCCAGTTGCCCCATTCAACGGTGGTCGGGCAGCGGTACGTCGCGACATGATCGCGCCAGGCGGGTGCGGCCGGATCGTGGTAGTCGATAACTGCCGTGAAAGTCCGGCCTTCGGGGCCGTTGCAAAACACTGCCGTGGCCTGAGTGGAAAAACGATTCACGTAGCTGATGAACGACTCGGCATCGAGCACGGTGAGCTTCTGCTTGATGCGTGAAGGTGCGGGCAGCAGGTGTTCCAGGCTTTCGATGCTCACCCCGTTCGGTACGAGCGCCAGCGGCGCAGGGATGCCCTCGACCGCGATGGGCTTGCCGAGGGATTGGGCCAAGGTGACCAGGTGCTGTAGGGCTTGTTGCATTGGATGTGCTCCAGTAGGTGACGATTTGGTGAGAGGTTGGTGAGGCGGGTGTTACTGGCTGACCTGGCGCAAAGCTCCAGGCCCGGGTTCATCCTCGACACTGCGCAGCGGGATTTCCTGTTGACGTGGGTCGCGGCGGGTGATGTTGCCTTCGGGCGTAAGGAAGAACAGGGATGTACCGCGAGCCAGAACAGGCTCTTTGGTCTTTACGTCGGCCTTCACGGTCATCTGGCCGCCGCCATCAGGCTTGTAGGTAAGCTTGATGGTCAGATCGCCGCCCTTGCCGGTCATGCGGATGGCGTCGATCAGGCTGTGCTGGGCCTCGGTGAGTTCGTCCAGCAGGCCGCCGGCCTCGATGTCGCGCAGGGTGTCCATAAAGGGACGTGCTTTGGTATTCATGTGCTGTGCCTCATTGGCTGTGTCGCCCCTGGTCGGCAGGGGCTACCGTTTGAATCAGGCCGCTTGCTTCGTCGCTTGGGCGTCGAGGTAGTCGGCCAGGTCGTGGAGATAAACGACGGGCTTGGCACGGGCCGAGCAGTGCAGCCGCTTGACCACCAGCGCGATACGACCTGCCTTGATTTCGCTCAGCAGGTAGCGGTCGGTGCGTATGTGCGTGAAGTACTGTTCACGCACTGCGGTTAGCGTTGGGCACGGCGTCGCGAACTGGCGCCGGAGTTGTTCCAGGGTGGTGGTCACGCGGATTCCTCCCCATCCCCCTCCTTTCGGGGCACCAGCTTGAGGCGGATCAGTTCGGCGAGACCTTCTTTGCTCTTGCCCTTGGCCGCTGCCAGGACGTTGCCCTCGGCATCTGCGACGACGGCGCCGTATGGGTATTCCGGGCACTTCACCGGCGTCACATAGGCGATCTGTCCTTCTGCGATCACCGCGTCGACGCAGCGGAACACTTCGGCCAACTCGACCGAAACGCAGGGCAATGACTCCAGCAGCGCGACAGCTTCCGCCGAGGCGCCAATGAACGTGGCGCGGCTGATCACCGTCGGATGGTTGAGGTACATCGGCACCAGTTTCAGGGCGCCTACAGCGGAGTTGATGGCGTTCGGCGTCTTCATGCTGCGGCGTCCTTCTTGGTGATGGTGATGTCCAGCTTCTTGGCGATCCACTCAACACCCGCTTCCTTGACCAGCACCACGGAGTAGTGGGTGTAGTTGCGGAGTGTTGGATTCCAGCGGCTGCGTGGGTCGGAGAACAGGAAGCCGCGCTCGCGGTGTGCGCTGGCTAGATCGCCGGAAGAATTCAGCACGCCGAGTTCCCGCAACCTGGTGCGGAAGGCGCGTGGCTTAAGCCCGAGCAAAGCGGCTGTTTGATCCAGGGTGCGGTTCATGGCGACGGCCTCAGGCTGAGAGCTGTTCGGCGCGTTGGTGGCGCGCGCGGATCATGAGGAACGCGGCGTCCAGCAATCGCAGGAACTCGTCAACCGAACCGTTGTTGCGCAGGATCAGATCTGCCTGGCTAACAGCTATGCCGGCCTCGCTGATGTGTGGGTTCACAGCTTGTGCGGCGGACCGAGATATATGGATGACCGTGCCGCCGCGCCGGCGAATCAACTCTGCCTCGTTTTCGAAGCGCACGTCGCTGATGACGAATCCCAGCACTGCGCCCAGTGCCTTACTCATATAGTCGAGGTTTTGTTCGCCGAGCTTCACCCAAACGTCTGGGTGCACGGTGTTGCGTGCCCACTCAGTGCCCATCGACTGCATCAGTTGACGCGGAGAGCGGTCCAGCCAGGACAGTGGTTGCTCCTTGCGGTCGCCTTCGAAGTCGGTTGGGTCGAGGTTGAAGATCGCCATCAAGCCATCACGGAGCGGATCAGCGAATGCGTAATGCTCTAGGGCGTGCCCGTTTCTATGGCTAGACCGTAAAAGGGGTATTTACGGTTATGAGTCGAACAGATCAATCACCGGCCGCTGGGCCGGTTCTTTCTCTGCGCAAAGCAATCTACCGCGCGGCCCATGATTACCGGGGCGGCGTGACTGCTTTGGCGCTGGACATGGTGCTCGATTACGACAGCCTGCAGAAGAAGGTCAAGCACGACGAGGAGCGGCGCTGGCTGGATCCTGACGAAATGGAAGAGGTGATCAGGCTGACCGCCGATCCTTGCCTGTTGGATGCCCTGGTCAGGCCTGCGGGTGCCGTTTGGTACAAGCCGATTCCGGTTCCAGCAACTGCAGATGCGTTGAAGGCTGTCGGCAAGATGCTCGAGGAGTCCGGCCAGTTCGTAGCCTGCATGCACGACGGCGCTGCCGACAACATCTGGGAGCCGCACGAAGTCCTCCTGCTGGAGCAGCGCGGCATGGATGTTATCCGCGAGGTGCTGGGCATCATGGCTGGTGCACGCAAGGCTATGGAGGGCGCTGACAATGTCTGACGACATCGATATCGCCAACGATGCTGCTGAACATTTCCGACAGCTCGCACTGGCGAGCCGTCCGCGCCCAACGTGCTCCGTCAGCGCGCAATTCTGTGAGGATTGCGACGAGCCTATCCCGTTACTTCGTCAGCAGACGATCCAGGGTTGTGCGACCTGCGTCAGTTGCCAGGGGTTACGGGAGCGGCGGCGATGAGTGAGCAATCCACCAGCACAGCGATATCGTCCTGGGCTCGCCGTTACATCGAAACCTTTGACCTTGCACTGGTCCCGATTGACCCGGGCGAAAAGGCGCCGAAGGGCATGGGCTGGAACAAGCCGGGCGGTTACATCACCGACCCGGTTGCCGCCGAAGCATTCTGGCAACGCAATCCAAATCACAACCTGGGCGTAGTGCTCGGGCCGAGCCGTGTCTGCTCATTGGACGTGGACGATGTGCAGTGGACCCGGTTTGTCTTGTTCGACCAGATGGGCCTCGATCTGGATGCCATGGCGGTGGTCTAGGCTGCTGGGAGCCTCGGTTGAAGCTGGAGCGCGTGCAGGCTGTATCCGTCCTGGGCGGGTTGATCAAGATCCAAGTCACCGGGCGATACCTGGGCGAGAGCGTATTGTTAGAGGTGAGTGTATGAGTATCGTCGACCTGTCCGAGTTGCCGGCGCCGGACGTGCTTGAGCCTCTGGATTTTGAGGAGGTCTACACGGAGTCGCTCGGTGTCTTCCGTGAATTCATGGGCGACAACTGGAGTGCGCCGCTGGAGAGTGATCCGGTGGTCAAGTTGTTGGAGGCCGGTGCTTATGCGCGTATCGGTGATCGCGCCCGGGTGAACGATGCGGCCAAGGCTTTACTGTTGGCCCATGCCATTCGTGGCGACCTCGATCAGTTGGGTGCGAACGTCAACACCCCGCGCCTGGTGATCCAGGCTGAAGATCTAAGCGCAGTGCCGCCGCTGGAAAAGATCACGGAAAGCGATGACGCTTACCGCGAGCGAATCCAGATGGCGTATGAGGGCCTGACGACGGCCGGGCCGCGCAACAGCTACATTCGCCATGCCCGCAATGCATCGGCACTGGTGGCCGATGCGTCCGCTGAAAGCCCGTCCCCGGCGTGCGTTACGGTCACGGTGCTTGGCCTGTCCGGTGACGGAGCGGTCGGTCCTGAGTTGTTGTCTGTGGTAGCGGCTGCGGTCAATGATGAAAACGTCCGGCCGCTGGGTGATCGGGTGACGGTGCAAAGCGCCGAAGTGTTGCCGTACCGCGTTGATGCGGTGCTGTTCATGAAAGGCCCCGGCCCTGAAAGCGCCGTGGCGCTGGCAGAAGCAGAAAGACGGCTCGCGGCCTGGATCAACCCGCGCAAACGCTTGGGCGTCGAGGTGGCGCGTTCAGCAGTGGACGCGCAGGTGCACGTGCCTGCTGTTTCCCGCGTTGAGTTGACCGGGTGGCAGGATCTGGCCCCTACAAAGGCGCAGGCGGCGTACTGCACCGGCTACAGCGTCAAGCTGGGGGGGTGACATGAAAAGTCTACTGCCGAATAACAGCACCCAGTTGGAGCGTGCGATTGAGGTGGCGAGTTCGGATCAGACCGTCATCCCGTTGCGCTCGCTCTACAACCCCATTACTTGCCCCGTTCATTTGCTACCTCATCTTGCATGGGCCTGGTCGGTTGATCGCTGGGATGATCGTTGGACGGAGACGGCCAAGCGCAATGCAGTGCGAGCGTCGTTCTATATCCACTCCCGAAAAGGAACCATTGGCGCACTGCGCCGCGTGGTGGAGCCGCTTGGCTATCTGCTGGAGGTGATCGAGTGGTGGCAGACGGTGCCCGAAGGCGCGCCGGCGACCTTCGCCCTTAGGGTCGGCTTACTCGACACCGGTATCACCGAAGAAATGTTCAGTGAGCTGGAGCGCCTGATTGACGACGCCAAGCCCGTGAGCCGGCATCTGACGGGGCTCGACATAACGCTCGAAACTCGTGCTAACGCCTATACCGGCTTCGCTGTTTATGACGGTGATGAAATCGACGTTTACCCCTGGGCCAACCCCGATATCGACGTGGTGATTCAAGGCCATGCAGGCGTAAGCGAATACACCCTCGACGAACTGGATGTGTACTCACATGGTTGATAAGAATTCTAATTTTGGCGGCATGATCACCACGCAGGGGGCCGCCAAGAAGACCAACTGCGATGCCCTCGGTATTCCGTGGGAGCCGCGTTACATGTTGATCGGCGATGCGAACGGCACCGATCCGGTGCCCAGTCCTTCGCAGACCAAGCTGGTCAATCAAGTTTATCGTGCGCAGATCAATCAGCTGCGGGTATCTCCGACTGATGCCAATGTGCTGATTGCCGAGGTGGTGTTGCCGCCCGACGTGGGTGGTTGGTGGGTGCGCGAGTTGGCCCTGGAGGACAAGGACGGTGTGTTTTCTGCGGTGGCCAACGCGCCGCCGAGTTACAAGCCAGTGCTGGCCCAGGGCTCGGGGCGCAAT
Organism: Pseudomonas sp. 58 R 12; assembly: GCF_900005865.1. Classification (NCBI taxonomy): domain Bacteria; kingdom Pseudomonadati; phylum Pseudomonadota; class Gammaproteobacteria; order Pseudomonadales; family Pseudomonadaceae; genus Pseudomonas; species Pseudomonas sp. 58 R 12. The sequence goes on along the minus strand of NZ_CVTP01000008.1, from coordinate 322,476 downwards.
CAGGTGGTGCGGATGCACATCATCACCAACGGCACCTCGAACATTCAGCTCAAAATCGACCCGGCGGTGGTGCTGGCTACGCGTCAGTATGTCGATGAGGCGGTTAACGGCCTTCTGCCTGCGAACAAGCCTGCTGGCACCTACACCAAGGTGACGGTCAATGATCGCGGCGTTTTCGTTTCTGGATCTAACCCGACCACGTTGGCGGGGTATGGCATCACCGACACGTATACCAAGGACCAAATCACGGCAATGATCGCCCAGGCCTCGGCGTTGCCGGTGGGCTCGATGATCGGTTTTCCCGTGGATAAGGTGGCGCCGGGCTTTCTGGAGCTGGACGGTAGCGTCAAAAGCGTTGCGACGTATCCAGACCTGGCGACGTTCCTGGGCGGCGCGTTCAACAAGGGCGACGAGGGCGCCGGTAACTTTCGCCTGCCCGAGTCGCGCGGTGAGTTCCTGCGGGGCTGGGACCATGGGCGCGGGGTTGATGCTGGTCGGGTAATTGGCAGTGCTCAGGCCCAATCCATGCAGAAGCACGATCATGCAATGTGGTCGGGTGGAACCTATGGATCTGTAAGCGCGTCTGGCGGCGGCTCTGCATCACCGTGGGTAAGTGGCGCTGCAAGTGATATGCGAACCGGCGTGACGGGCTCGGATGAAACACGACCGCGCAACTTGGCTGTGATGTGGTGCATCAAGGCTTGGAACGCTCCGATCAATCAGGGGAATATCGATGTTGCAGCCCTGGCCAGCGAAGTCGAGAAAACCCGAAACCTCTCGATTCAAGGCGCTTACCGGGGAATCCTGATCAGTGCAACCGGTGCCGGCTCGCTTATCTCGGCCCGCGTTGATCAGGTGATTGTCAAAGACGGGGCCGGTGTAGCGCGTCGTATCAGCGGTCTCTCTGCTGCGATCAATCTGGCTACTGTCGGAGCCAATGGCCTGGATAGCGGGGTATTGGCGGCTTCCAGTTTTTACTCGTTGTGGGCTATCAATGGCGCGGCCCAGGCGTTCATCGCCGCGCTGTGCCCTGTGCTGACCGGAGCGACCACTGCGGGTTCTGCGGTTGTTACCGGTTTGCCCAGTACCGCGTCACTGCGTGTTGGGATGCAGCTGTCGAGTTCGGCATTCCCTGCCGGCTCCGTTGTGCAAAGCATTGAGTCGCCGTCTCAAATCAACGTTAGCGCCCTGGCGCTGACTACGACTGCTGCGGCGTCTTTGCGCTTCGTCTATGAGCCGGTGCTGCCTGCTGGATATACATCAAAGGCGCGCGTAGGCATGTTATTGACTGCTCCGAACGGGGTGCCATTTGCTTACACGCAGATCGATAACCTTCTCCTTTTCGATCCGACAGCGGCGACAAATACGCTCAATTACCCGGTGGCCGTGTCGGGCGCCGCAAGTACGCCGGTGTCGGTGTCGCTCGCGAACCTTGTGCCGCCAACGGCCCGCAAGGTTTCGTTGGTTGCCGGGTGTACGGGGGGCTACGTGGGCTTTGCGCCTGAGGGGGCCTTCGCCTCAACTCCGGGAACTGGCTACCTGAGCCCGGCGCAGTTGAACGGGTTCCCGTTTGCGGGTGGTTATAACGCCTCTGGTCCTGTGCCTACTGCGCAGGGCGAGTTCATTTTGCGGCGTATGAGCTTCCTGTTTTGCGCGACCGCTGCGACTGCTGTGGCGCAGGTCATGGGCTGGGAGGACGGGTTATGAGTTTTGCTGTTCGTAATGACGGCGTTTACCGCTGCCGGTCTATCGGTGGACCTGAGGAACTGTTGCCAGGCGAGGTGTTTTCTGACGTCTATGTCCCGTTACTTTCGGTTGGTGTTGATGTTGATGCCGAGCGTTCGTGGCGTGATGGGGAACTGGCCAGTCTCATGTGGTTGCGTGAGCGGCACCGTGACCAGTTGGAAATCGGCCGTGAAACAACACTCTCCGCTGAGCAGTTCACTGAGCTGCTGGAGTACATGCAGGACCTGCGCGACTGGCCACAATCGCCGGACTTTCCCGACATTGAGCAGCGGCCAGTGCCGCCGGCCTGGATCGCCGAGCAAACCCAATAGACGCCCCGCACTGACGGGGCGTTTTCTTTTCCGTTACGCGTAACACGAACAATCCACGGCCTCGCTTATGCGGGGCTTTTTCGTTTCTGGAGATTGCCCTATGAGTTTCTTTCACGGTGTGACCGTCACCAACGTGGACACCGGCGCCCGTACTATCTCGTTGCCGTCGTCCTCGATTATCGGTCTGTGCGACACCTTCACCCCTGGGTTGAAGGTGACAGCCAAGCCTAACCAGGTGCTGCTGATTACCCGCGAAAGCGAAGCGGTGGCGGCCTGGGGTGAAGACGCGGCGATCACCAAGTCGATCAAAGCGATCTACATGCGCGCCAAGGCGGTGATCGTGGCGTGCGGTGTCGAGAAGATGGCGACCCCAGCCTTGCAGACGTCGGCCATCATCGGCGGTGTCCTGGCTGACGGTCAACGTACCGGTATGCAGGCGCTGTTGGACGGTAAGAGCCGCTTCAATGCTCAGCCCCGTCTGCTGATCGCCCCAGGCCACAGCGCGACACAGGCGGTCGCCACGTCGATGGATGCACTCGCCGGCAAACTGCGCGGCATTGCCATCGTCGACGGTCCAAACACTACCGACGAGGCGGCCATTGCCTACGCCGAAAACTTCGGCAGCAAGCGCGTTTTTCTGGTCGATCCGGGTGTTCAGACCTGGGACACCGTCCTCAGCGAAACCGTTGATGCGCCGGCCTCGGCCTGGGTGGCGGGTCTGTTTGCCTGGACCGATAACGAATACGGCTTTTGGGCCTCGCCGTCGAACAAGGAGTTTGTCGGCATCACCGGTACCACGCGGCCGATTGAGTTTTTGGACGGCGACGCAACGTGCCGGGCCAACCTGCTCAACAACGCGAACATCACCACAATTATCCGTGACGACGGCTACCGCCTGTGGGGCAACCGCACCTGTTCCAGTGATCCTAAGTGGGCCTTCGTCACGCGTGTGCGCACCCAGGATATCGTCATGGACGCGATCCTCTAGGCGATCGCAACACGCACAAGGCGGTGGCCACCAAGCACCAGGACAAGAAAAGTGGTGAGCTGAAGCTCATCAGCCTGGACAACACCGATGCGCCCTACGGGCTGCCGGCGGTGCATACCGACCGTCATATTTACCCCAACAAAACCGCAGCGGAACAGGCAGCCAAGGCCCGGCTGACCGCCTTCAATCGGTCTTCTGCAGGTGTGCGCCTCGAGATGCCTGGGCGTACCGACCTGTTTGTCGAGCGGTCAGTAAACGCCACGGGCTTCAAGGCCGGCATTGATGGTGAGTACCTGGTCGACTCGGTGGAGCAGGTATTCACCCAGGCCGGCTGGTCCACCACCGTTGAGTGCAATGGCGGCAAGAAAGGCAAGGCCAAAGCCAAAGGTAAGAAGACGAAAAAAAACAAGGAGGTAAAAGTCCTGGAGCTGTAACTGGCTGCACCCACCTCACCATTCGCCGTCATCGAGCGGCATTTTTTTGCCTGGGAAAAAGCGATGTTCATCACTGAGTTGCAACTTCAAAGCATCATGCCCAACGCCCGCCGCAAAGCGGGCCTTTTTTTATCCGCGCTGAACGCTGCCATGACCAACCACAAGATCGACACGCTGAAGCGTCAAGCGGCATTCCTGGCCCAGGTCGGGCATGAGTCCGGCCAACTGCAGTACGTGCGTGAATTGGGAAGCGATCAATACCTCAGCAAGTACGACACCGGGTCTCTGGCTGCAAAGCTTGGGAACACGCCTGCAGCTGACGGTGACGGTCAACGTTATCGCGGCCGTGGGTTGATCCAGATTACCGGCCACGACAACTACTTGCGCTGCAGCCTGGCGCTGTTTGGTGATGAGCGTTTGCTGCGCACGCCTGAGCTGCTCGAGCTGCCGCAATGGGCGGCTGAGTCGGCAGCGTGGTTCTGGTGGGTGAACGGGTTGAACGCACTCGCGGATCAAGATCAGTTCAACACCATCACCCGCCGGATCAATGGCGGGCTCAACGGCCTGGAAGATCGGCTGCAGTTGTGGGGCAGGGCGAGGGCGGTGTTATGCGTCTCTTCGACCTGATCCCCCCGCAATACCGGCTCGTGGCGGTCAGCATGTTGATGATGATGTTGGCGGTCGGACCTGCTGCCTTGGCCTGGACCGCGCAAGGTTGGCGTTACGGTCAGCATTTGGAGCGCCAGGCCAGGCTGCACGCCGACACCCTCGGCGAGTTATCCCGGGCTGCTGCTGCCCAGCAGCGCAACGAGCAGGACAAGCGCTTCGCCCTTGAGCAACGCCTGCAGGACAAAGATGAAACCCACTATAAGGAATTGACCGATGAGCAAACCAAGCAAGCTCGTCTGCGTGATCGCCTGGCCACTGCTGATCTGCGGTTGTCAGTCGTACTCGCCGTCACCGATGCCACCAACAACTGTTCATTGCAAGCCACCACCGCCACCGGCCGCGTGGTTCATGGCACCACAAGAGCCCAACTTGACCGAGCGCATGCTCAACGAATTATCGGAATCACCGATGCCGGCGACCAAGGATTGATCGCCCTTCGGGCCTGTCAGGCCTACGCAAAAGAAGTTTCTACATCAAAGTAAAAGGAGCGGCGGGGAAGGATACGTCAACATCCAGCCCGGCCACCTTTCCCGCAGATCATCCTTGCAAGTCCATCTAAGGCTCCTGCTTCGTGCACAAAGCGGAGCGAGCCAAGCACTGGTTATGCATAAAAAAATTCTTGCTTTTAATCGACCGCCCTCGGACAAAAACGGAAACCAAGGGCGTCTACGAAACTCGAGGCGATTCAACTCATCAGGAACTGCACCAGGGGCATCACGATGTGGCCGAATGATGTTAGATTCTCGCGATATGTATTTTCAGCGGAATTGACATGAGCGGACTGGCTAATGAAACAGACAAGCTTCATCTGCTAAAGCAGAAAGTGGATGCTTTCTCCAAGGCAAGAGACTGGGAAAAGTTTCACACGCCTAAAAACCTGTCGATGGCTTTGACAGTTGAAGCATCGGAGCTGATGGAGATTTTCCAATGGCTTGATCCTCACGAGTCTTTCACAGACTTAAGCCTCGAAAAGAAGACGGCTGTTGAGCATGAGGTAGCCGATATCTTCATCTATCTGTTGCGGTTTTGCTCAGTAACGGGGATCGACCTGATCAGTGCTGCCGAGGAAAAACTGAAGCACAACGCAGAAAAATATCCAGCTGAGCTGGTTAAAGGACAATCGAAGAAGTACACGGAGTACTGATGAATAAGCTGTTTGTATTTACCGCTGGGATGACTATTGCTCGAGCTCATATCAGCGACTCAATCTCGAGCCCTGTCTCGTTTATTAAGCTGGACGCTGCCCTTCCTCCAGATGAAGCAGCGTACGTAAAGTCTCTGTTACCTGAGGGTGACGGATTCTTTGCGTGGGGCGCCGTTCCTGGCGAGAAGAACATACCTACGTGGGAGGAGATGAGCGAAGGGGACATAGTCCTGACTGCCTATGACAACCACTACCAGTACGTTTCGTCTGTATTGTTCAAGCTGCATAACCGGGCTCTTGCAGAGAGTATCTGGGGACTGGATTCAGAAGGGAAAACCTGGGAGTACATGTATATCCTCAGTGAGCCCAAGCCCGTCCATATGCATGTGGCATCTGAGCCTGTAATCAATTATCTGCACAACGGTTACCGAGGGTTCACTCAGATCAAGAGCGATCGCCTAGATCGGATTGATGATGACTATGGAGACCTCAACAGCTTTGTCGCAACGGTATTTGGAGTAAGCATACCGCGGCCGATAGTCCCGATTGAGATACTGGTCGCTGAGCAAGACGCGGAATCAGAGGGTACCTTTGACCCCGATAGCGTGATCGATGAGCGCAAAAAAGTCTTTGCGGCAATCGTTAGGCGAAGAGGGCAGCCGAAGTTCAGAACTGAGCTTTTAGAAGCCTATGAAGGGCGTTGTGCCGTGACTGGCTGCGCGGTTGAAGCTGTCCTTGAAGCGGCCCATATCAAGTCGTACGCCGGCGAAAAAACGAATCATGTCACGAACGGAATACTTTTGAGGGCCGACATTCACACCCTCTACGACCTGGGCAAGCTGAAGATTGACGAGAAAGGTGTAATTCACCTTTCTGGCGACCTCAAGGATTCGACATATGAAGTCCACGACGGTAAGAAAATTAGCTTGCCACGGGGATCTAAGAAGGCGCCGAACACGAAGGCGCTGAAGCAAAAGTTCAGTGCCGGCGCGCCAGTATTGGTTACGCATACGGTCACTGCATGAGGATGCGAGAGCTCCTGTAACCGCGGCGACTAGTCGGGTGCCATGAGTACGGCCAGGGTCAGTTTGATGAATTCTTCATTTTCGTCGATGGTATGGAGTGCGCCTCGTACGTTCTCTGCAACGTCAGCTGAGCCGCGCTGTTCTACCCAGTTCGATAGCTCCATGATCGACGCCTCGAGGGCAAGTTGGTTTTCGTACAGCTTTGAGAGCAAGGTAGGGAGCAGGTCTGAGTTCGGCATCGATATTCCTCTGTGGAGTTAAGAGCGTAGCATTCGGGAACCGATAGTCTGTAGCTACGCTTTCAGGTGCTACTGCTCCTGCTAATTGCATTTAGATTGATCGACCTTGGTCTAGATTCAAGGCGGCTGAGGAAATCGGCTATGATGATGGCAATTTGTTTCTATGGTGCTTTTGGCCCCGGCGATAAGGAATCGCGACATGAAAAAACCGGTGGCCGCTGCAGTCGTTCATCTTAATGGGGAAATTCTCATCACTCGTAGGGCTCCGGGGCAGAGTCTCGCGGGCCTGTGGGAGTTTCCTGGCGGCAAGCTTGAACACGAAGAATCTCCCCATGAGTGCATCATCCGGGAGCTACGTGAGGAGCTGGGCGTTGAGTCTGTCGCCGGTGAAATACTCACCACCACGACTTACGCCTACCCCGGCGGAGAGATCGAACTAATCGCCATTTCGGTCGAGCTGCAGTCCACCCAGTTCACTTTGCAGGTCCATGACCGGTTTGAGTGGGTGCGACCTCAAGAACTCGTTCGATACAACTTGGCTCCTGCCGATATCCCTATTGCCCAGGAGATCATCCGAAAATATGGCTAATTTCACTCCCCTGGTAGCCGGCGCAAACCTTAAAAACGACGATCTGATTCTTCATTTTTTATGCAGTCCTCAAGGTGGAATGCGCCGGTCGAATCGGACCAACACACTTATCATTGTATCGAATCACGTAGCGTCAATTTATGACGATCGCTGGGTGGACGATGTGTTGCATTACACCGGCATGGGTCAGGTCGGTGATCAGTCTCTAGCTTTCAACCAAAACAGAACACTGAACGAGTCGCGCATCAATGGGGTGGCCGTACATCTATTCGAAGTCTTTAACGCCAAGACCTATACCTACATCGGTGAGGTAATGCTGGCTGATGAGCCATACCAGGAGAGACAACCGGATGTAGAAGGGCAGGACCGCTTTGTTTGGGTTTTCCCCTTACGTTTGAAATCGGGCACTCCGCCGACAATTTCTGATGTCACGCTGCAGCAGCTCAATCGGGTTAAGGAAAAACAGGCCCGGAAATTGAGTGACGCTGAGGTAGAAGCGTTAGCTCGGCGTCAAGGACGAACCAATGTTGGGAAGCGAAGCGCTAGAGTCACGCAACACCAGCGCTCACCATGGGTAGCAGAGCATGCTAAGCGTAGATCCAAGGGGCGATGTGACTTGTGCCAGGAAGCCTCTCCGTTCAACAGGAAGGATGGGACGCCATATCTGGAGACACACCATATCGAGTGGCTTGTACATGGTGGAGCAGACACGGTTGAAAACACAGTTGCTCTCTGCCCCAACTGCCATAGAAAAATGCATGTGCTTGACGACCAGTCTGACAAAATACTGTTGGTCGCACGGATCAATGCCTACTAATTAAAGGAGCTGTGTGTGGACGAGGAAATCAGTTTTGAGGATGAAGGGACAACGTACACCGGCACCTACTCGGTTCACGGAGATGAGCTCATCGTTTATCTACCTGATGGTAGCCAGCGCGCAACCATGTTGCGTGGTCTTGATCCTGAAATGGCTGCCTTAACTCATCTGCGCGGGTTTGTATTGCATTCGAAAAACGTTGATCGGGCTGGTAACTGACAGTCAGCATGGTTATGCAGTGATCAGAAAACCCACCGGTAGGTCGTCATGAGTGGCTGGTCTCGGCCAACAGCGGTCATTCAGGTGCGTTTAGTTTTTTGATAGTGAAGGATGAGCGAACGGGTGATGATGCTTATAAAGTCGATGGTTCCTGCCGTTAAACAACAGTATCGACAAACTTTTTGCTGATTTGACTGTGTAGGATTGGTGCACGCAGGCGAGTTTGTTTCACGAATGTAGAAAAAACCCATTAACTTTGACGTGAAACTCAACTGGATATCAAAAAAACTAGCGAAATAAATAAACTAGATGTGCTTGAATTTGTACGGCGCGATTGTAGTTTTTTCAAAGGAGTGGAGTATGAGTGCTACATTGTTGATGGTTGATAAATGGGACTGGATGTCGATTTTTTACGGTGTTATTGCATCTATTATCTTTACGGCTTTGTTGAAGTGGGGCGGCGTGTTAAACACCCTAAATAGAATGTTTAAGCTATATCGAGGCACAAAGAAATATCGAAAGAGGCTTCGCGATGAATGCAGTTCTTTGATTGTAATCGGTAGAAGAAGTGGCTTCGCTATTGCAGATGTATATGTCGATTTGGATATTTCTAGATCCGATCTTAATCAGGCGGATGGCGGCGCTAGGAGCAGGCCAAATCGATCATATGTTTTGGTAGGTGGGCCCGGGGCAGGAAAATCGACCACTGTAAAAAATATAGTGCTCCGTAAATTAAATGAAAGTGGTACTCTACCATTTCTTGTAAGGCTTAGAGAGTATCATGGGTATCAAAGTATTGAAGAGTGTCTGGTTGGAAAACTTAAGGATGCTGGCATACCTGATCCCGAAGTTTTTCTAAGAGCGGAGCTTCAAAAAAATGTAACTTGTGTCTTGGATGGGCTGGATGAAGTTAGGCCGCATCTGCGAGATGAGATATATGATCATATAAATCAATTTTACAATAAGTATTTTGTAAGTGGAGACTCCTTTGCCAACTTGATCGTTAGTTGTCGTAAAGAAGCGTACAGAAATATTCCTCTGGATCTCCCGGAAATATGGGAAGTGCGCCCTCTAACTGACGAGCAAATAAAACGCTTTGCCGAAAAGTGGCCTTTGGATTATCCAAAAGAAAAATCTAAAGATACTTTTTGGAGAGATCTAGGTGCAGCCAATAAAATTCTTGAATTGGCCAGATCTCCGCTATTGCTAATTGGCGGATTGATGCAGTACACAGAATCGAATCAAGGTATACCAGAAGAACGGTTTGAATATTTGAGGCGGGTTGCGAATTGGCTTGTTGGAGATTGGGCGGCAGCGCAGGGACACCCTCCGGATCCCAACCGTCCAGTGTACGATCGAATTCTTCCTAAGATTGCGTTCCATATGCAAAAGAATGAAGCTTCAGAATTGCGTATCTCTGATTGTGTTGCTTTACTTGAAAATTGGCTGCCGACCTTTGGTTTCAACGCAGATGATGGGTTGTCCTTAATTGATAGTATTGCGACCAAGACTGGTATTCTTGTTCGTGAGGGCGGTAATAATGTCGTATTCGCTCAATTTAGCCTTCAGGAGTATTTTGCCTCATTAGATGTTATTAGTAGTGTGGGCGCGTTGGGTGTTTCGACGCTTAGTCCAGTATCCTGGTGGCGAGAAACAATATTATTAACAGTAGCTCAGCAAAGAGATCCTAATGAGCTACTAGAGGCCCTGTTTCTGAGCTCACCATTGTTGGCGGTTTCGGCAGTGTCCGAATGCCCCACGCCTTCTATCGCGATGCAGGATAAGGCAATTGAAGTGTGCTTATCCTCTATTGATGCAGTTGATAAGGCTGCCGGTGGCGCTGCTGTAACCCTTTTGCGCAAGGTTAAAGGGGGGCAGGAAGGGTTATTGCTGACGGAGCTCGAAAAGCGTTTAGGGTATAAATGCGTTAATAACGAAATTTTGTCCTTAGTCGGGCTGTCTCTAGCAACAGCCGGTACTCCGCAGGCGACAGCTGTACTGGCAAAGCATCCTGAGGTTTGGGACGCCTGTTTGAAAGAAGTAGGCTACCTCAGTACGAGCTTTGAAAATTTACTTGTGGAATGGATTGAGAGGGGTAATTTCGAACAAAGTACGAGGGCGATCGATATGATTGCCTCAAGACTTTCCGTCGATCGAACAAATCAGTTATTGAAGCTACTTCCCTCTCTAAATAAGGAGCAGTCGGAGTATTTGGCTTCCTCGATATTAAATAAGGTTCTTGATGAGGAAGGGCTGCTGTATGGTAGTGGCGGGGTTGGTGGTATTTATTCGGTGATAAGTGGCTGTGTTCCTTATATACGGGATGATGAATTGTTAGATAAGGATGAATCCGCCTCAGCTGATAGTCGGCGTTATTCATATATGACAGGGTTTAGAGTTCTCGCCAAGAGAGTTTTAATGGTTTCCAAAAAAGATGGAGGGAAAAGTTCTTCGCAACTACTTGAGTTGATATGTAATGCGGAAAAATGGTCTTCCTCCTGGGGGCGGACTTCTGTTTTTGTCACGGCCTGCTTATCCGTTCTGCTATATTTTTCTCGAGATTTAGGTTTTTCCTATATTGGCTTTTTTCAAGGGTTGGTGATGTTCACCTTCCTCATTGTATTATCAGTTCCGGCTAATGCTCCGCCTTGGTTAAGTCAGCTTGGTTTCAGGGCGACCGCTGCTCCATCGGTATTTTCGAATGTATTTGTATTCATGCTAGGAGGGCTTTCTCTATATGCTATTGGCTACAGACAGGCTCAGGATGACTTTAAAGTTTCTTCGCTTTTGTACCTTATTCCTGTGCTAATGATTATGTCGAGCTATATGATAAATGAAAGACGTCGAATGTTTCTGGTGCGGTATACTGAAAGTCGGCGAAATAAACTTCTGTCTTGGTCTGGTTCCATATATGTTTCGTGCATTCTGCTTTTTGCAGTTGCGAATAAATTCTTCCCGGAAAGTTATTTTTTCAAGTTGCTCTTGGTTTTGATTAGCGGGGGTTATCTGTGCTTTCTAATTTTTTCGTCCTTAAGGTTGTTTATTGATTGGCGCACTTTGAAAGTGGAGGTAAGTTGAAGTTCGTATAAGTGGAAGTAAGTAGGGTTGCTCTGTTGTTTTGGTTGGGTTTCTCTTCGGTACCATATTTTGAAGGCTCTGAGGTCATGCCATTAGGATTCGTACCTTTAGCCAGGTCGCACTTTGTCGAACGGCATCAGGAGACAATCCGTGAGGCGATTGAAGAACTAGCTCCGTATTATTCGAGCCGGTTTGGTGTCCAGCCAGAGCGCGCAAGACAATAGGCACTGCACGCGGTAAGTGCAGTTTTCTCCCGGGCTTACGACCGCCTTGATATGGTATGAGAGTAGATGAAGCACATAGGGGCACATGCGGTTCGAAACTGAAGGAGATCACGGCATTTTGAGTTTTTCAGTTCTTGACTACGCAGGTGTAGGTATCTGTGTTAGGGAGGGAGCAGGCTGGCTCTCGGAGTGGGCGGCTGAAATTGGCCGAAAGCGCTCAGGTGATTGATCTGACTCTCTACTACTTTGGCTTCGTAATGAATTTTTGCAACCTTATTTTAGGAAAAAACAGATGCGATAATCAGTTCCGCAACCCAAATGATACCTCTTGGCCCGCCTGGCTTACAGGCCTCTGAGACTCACGACAGTGCGGAACTGATTTTTAGTCAACTATCTGTTACATAGGGAAAAATCTGTGGATTGCAAATCCGCCTACGCCGGTTCGATTCCGACCTCGGCCTCCACTCTTAGAAACCCCGTAGATTAACGTCTACGGGGTTTTTTATTGCCTGCGATTTTGTCATCGCTTCCGCAATTTTTCGGATCACTTCCGCAACACTGCCATTTTTCGGGAAATTCAAGACGCTGTTATCGGTATGCCTTTCCTCGATTGGACGTGGGATTGTGCTCAAGACTAAGGAGCCTAAGCGTCCACTAAAGGCCAGAAGCGATCATCCGGCAATGCCTACTACATGCAATCGGCCATCGATTCCGGCAATCTCGGCGGTGTCGAATCCACCTAGGGGCCCAGGTGCGAACCGATGCCGCTAGGCAGGGAAACAGCACAGCTTCCCGATAGGTTAACTCGGCCGCGCAGAGTGCAAGGTGTCGCACCGGAGCACACGGCCGCCGCGCATCGCGTGCCATACGTTCTCCATCGTCTTGGCGCCGTTTTGGTACCGGCAATATCTACATGGCCATACAACCGGGGCGATAGGTCTATGGCATGCATTGTCGTTTAGCCATGACCTCGGCTTTCCGGAGAAGCCTGTTGTAGTAGGAATTTTCCTATCCAGTTCCCTATATCCCTACCACCTAGTAGGGATCTTCTGATGGTAGCGGCAGTGTCATTAGGCCATCCTTTCAATCCAGTCGTCGAGCTGCAGATTCATCGGTGATGACTGTCCGTATTAAGACGGGCAACGCCAACCCCAGCTTGGATGTAGCCAAGTGCTTGCTGACGGTTACCTCTATTTCTGGCGCCTGCCAGAAACCGGATGGCAGTGACCGTTCATCGGGATTAAATAATGTCATTACGACATCTCGCCCATATAGTTGTACAAGACTTGTACAAGATTAAGTATTTGTACAAGTTTCGGCTAGCCAAGAAATAACACCGCTACCCGTTGCTGTTGAACAAAAGAATACCTGCGCAGGATGCGGACCAAGGGCGAATAGATGCCCTTGCAGGTGCCTCTAATTGCTCCTCCCATGACGCAGGTACATCATATGCCATCGCACACTCCCCGGCTCTCGACACGGACCAGTCTCTATGCCGGCTATGCCAGCCTGCTCGCGTTTATGTTGCTGATCGCCGCTATCTCGCTTTACGCCCTGGCTAACAGCAATAAGGACTTTTTCGTCTACGTTAATGGCGTTGATGCACGCACCCGCCTAGCCAACACACTGAACGACGCCGCCGCCCAGCGCGCGATTGCCCTGCGTAACATCGCCTTGAACAGCAATGTCACCGCGAGAGAACAGCAGCGGGGCGCTATTGCCGTCAACGAACAAATGGTGGCCAGCAGCCTCGTCGCGCTACGCCAGGCAATTGATAACCATGATGATGTGTCGCCCAAAGAGCGTGAACTGCTTTCAACCTTCGAGCAGGTCGAGAGCCGCTACAAACCGGTAGCGCACAGCATTGCCGAACACCTGTTCAAGGGTGAAAACGATGAGGCTCTGCGCATGGTCAGCGAGCAGTGCACACCATTACTGGCCGAGCTGACACAGGCAATTGGCGAATACCTGCGCTACACCAACCAGAGGGCAGACCTGCAGGTCAGCGAAAATGACGAACGCTATCTGTCACAACGCAACCTTCTACTGGCCATTACTGCGCTGGCCGTCTTACTAGCAGCGGTACTGGGTTACGTCATCAGCCGCAACCTGCTGCGCGCGCTGGGTGCCGAACCGAGTGAACTCAACCAGCTCGCCCAACGGGTTGCCAACGGCGATTTGCGCGCTAGCGAGCGCACGATTGAGCCACCACAAGCCAGCATAATGGCCGCCCTGCTGAGCATGCAGGAGAACCTGCGGGACATGACCAAAGGCATAAACCTGTCCTCACAGACCGTGGCCGAATCCAGCCAGGAGCTTAGCCAATCGAGCCTGAGAAACGCCGAAAGCGTGGCCATGGCACAGTGCGAGGTCGAGCAGATCGTCACCGCCGTTCACCAAATGGCCGCCACCGTGCAGGATGTCGCGCGCAACGCCGAATCCGCCGCCAGTGCCGCCAGCGAGGCCGATAGCGCGGCCCTGTACAGCCAGCAGAAGGCCAAAGATGCCGTCAACATGATCGACGAACTGGCCGAGACAATCGAACAGTCCAACATGGCCATGGGCCGGCTGAAGAATGAAACCGGCAATATCGGTGGCGTGCTTGAAGTGATCAAGTCGGTCGCCGACCAGACCAACCTGCTGGCCCTCAATGCAGCCATCGAAGCTGCCCGTGCTGGCGAGGCCGGACGCGGCTTCGCGGTGGTAGCCGACGAGGTGCGCAGCCTGGCACAGCGTACCCAGAAGGCCACCTCAGAGATTGAGGGGCTGATTGCCAGTCTGCAGAAAATTGCCGACGAGACCTCGCAGCATATGCAACGCTGCAAGCGCTCCAGTGCGCAGTCGGTGGCCGGCGTTTCCGAGGCCGGTGACGCGGTAAGCACGATCGTAACCATGATCGAGCGGATCAATGGAATGAACCACCAAATCGCCGCTGCCGCAGAGCAGCAGAGTACCGTTGCCGAGCAGATCAGCCGGGGCATCGTGACCGTCAGCGAAAGCGCCGAGCAATCCGCTGCAGCCTTCCGCAGTGCTCAGAAGGAAAGCGAAGGACTGGCACGCACCAGCGTGACATTGCGAGAGAACATCTCGCGCTTTCAGCTCTAGGGTCTGTTGCCGTTTCATCGCGAGTCGCGTTGCTGCGAGAAGTGGCCCCCGGTTAGGCGCAGGACACAGGTAACGGTCCGAGTCCTGCAATAACATCGGGGGGCATTTTCCTCGCAGCGTTATGGGCTGAACCCAACTTCGCAATACCTGTAATTTTTGAACGTCTGCTTTTGGCCGTTTTCTACCTATCGTAAATTTCGTAGCACCGGATCATTTCGTAGGCTTAACAATTTCACCGACTCGCCGATAGACCTTCTTGGTCATTTCTTCTGTGGAGTGACTTAGTAGGCAGCTCGCGTGAGTCAGCGCTATCTCGCTAGCAGCGTTAGGCCGGATATCCTTGAATTGGAATTGCCGAATGCTAGCAGCCAGCGCGGGGTCACCCTCAGCCGCGGCTTTGATCGCCGCCTTCTCCCGTGCGTCGTCCCACCGGTTGCGCAACATCTGCTGTCTCATTCGAAGTCCAGACGTATTGGTGATCAAGGTCGATATCCGAATACCTTTGATGACTTTAAAGGGGGAGGATTTTCTGACAGGTAGCGATTTAGAAACGCTATGCTTCGGTTTTTAAGGAAGTGAGGAACATGGATGTCCAGCTCGTTTCACGCCTTCGGGTTTATCTTTCTTGCTAGTGGTGCAAGTCTTCTTCACCTATGGCTTATCTGCAGGGTGATGGTTAGCAGCCTCGGCGGATTTAAGAGAGCCTTGTTACTGGTGGCACTGTTACTTGCTCCGATATCTGCTCTTACAGCCGGGCACGGTTGGTGTGGAAAGCTCATCTTTCCAGAGGACATTGAGATCAGTTCAGACTAGGGTTTGCACGGGCGCAGGTCGGCGGGCATCGCGGACGTCGGCGAAGTTTAGGCTGGGCAGCCGGTCGTGAGTCACTCAGGTAAATCCGTTTCGCGGGAGTCCGGGTCATTTCCGGGCGGTGGGCGGATTGAGTTGAACTGCTGCTTCCTCCAGGTGCCGAAATAGCACCATCCAGAGGACATAGCAATGACTGAAGAAAAGAAGAAAGAACCTGAGCAACAAACTCCAGCGCACTCCACTGAGGAAGAACGGGAGCGCCTGAAGGACTTCAACAAAAACGGCATTCCGCCTGGCACTTGCTGAGTATTACGCGATCCGTGCCGGAAGCTCATCGGTGCGCCGGTGGAGCGGCACGACTGTCAGCGCTTAGGTCTACGCTGAAGACCGGGCGTAGGACAACCCTTATGGCGCTTCAGCTTCCACCTGTTTTGGCTGAGCTCGTACGTATGTGCCAAGCATCCAAAGGACACAGGTAATCAGGGCTGTAACCAAACCTACAGCCAGGCTGCCTATTGCCACGCCGATGTCATAGGCCGTCATGAGCCCCGTAAAAAATACCAGTACGGCGCTTAAGCTTATTTTAGCCGTCACGATTCCAGATAAAATTGACGCGGCGAAAATCGGTATCGAGAGTGCAATGCGTATCCATTTACTTGCTTTGTTCACCGAGAACCTCCTTGTTGGGCTGAGTCGTTCGCTGCATGCTAAAGCCTACCCGCGACACATCCAATTTTGCAGCTTTTCCTGAATATGGTTTCACCAAAACCGCCTATGAGGCGGTTTTTTATTGCCTGTGATCGGGGGGCGCAATGTGCTCCTTTACGGAACAAGGCTATCGTCGAAGTCTTCCCGTTCGATGGTTGTGTAGGCCTGCTCGCGAATGCCGCCTTCGGAATAGGTGCAGAGTCGACTTGTTGCTTTCTTTCCCGGTAGACGCACGACGATGCCCTCGCTGAATTCGGGGTCGTTGGGTTCTCCTGGGGTAAAGTTTGTGCGCACCGTACGGTCGAAAACGGCGTAGGTTACGCCATGATTGGTGAAGCGCAGGTGTGCCTCGGCGCCACCTGAGTAGCCCGTAGAGCTGAGCCAGAAATGACCATTCGGTGGACTCAGCTTCTCGGGGTAGCTCAATTCAATTTTGCCGGGCGTACCAAATCGGTATTGCACATAGCCTGTTGTCGCTGAGAAGCCGGGCGATGCACACACCGAGATCATCTTCGGGCCGGAATCGCATCCGAATAATAGCGTTTCTTCCGTCGAACATAGAAAACGCTGCTCCGACGTCCCCGCGAGCGCGTCGAGCGCTATGGCACCCATCGTCAGGAAGCAAAGGCCTTTTAGCATCGTGACTTTAATTCCCATGAGGGTGTCCGTTTTATTCGATGGAAATTTATCAGCATTTGTTCTGTGCTGTCGCAAACGCAGGATTTGGGCGTACGCCTTCATGAGCCAACAGAGCTATTCACCCGGCGCCCGCCATCCCAAGGAAGTGTGTCGCAGTCAACAGGCCTGTGTAAACGTAATATCCCCACGCCTACACAGCCGCCGTAAATCATGCAATCAAGGCGATTCGCTCATTGTTTCACGAATAAAGTCAGCGATCTTCGGGTTGGACAAGCGTGCAATCAAGACGCCTTGACTGACGACGCCCAGTTGCACAAACCCTCTTTTGGGATGTTTGACGAATACAGGGCCACCGGAGTCGCCGCTGTCCGGTATCAAGCCGTCAGCCCCCACACAGAAGGTGTTTTGCAGGTTCACGTTTGGCGCGAGTGATGTGCACAGTGCGTCCGTCATTCTGGGCAAGCGTGCGCGCTGCAGATGGTTCGGATATACGTCGGGGGCTGGGCTGCGCGCCGTGTTTCCCCAGCCGAGGACGGTGGGGCGCTTGATGCGATCCTCAAGCCCTTCTTCGCGTGTCACCGGCGTGATGGACGGGATGTCGGTGATGTCGTGATCGAGTTTGAGCAGCGCGACATCAAGGGTCAGCGAGCGCAGGAATTCAGGGTGAACGGCGATTTGTTGTACGCCGACGGTATGGCCCTGCCGTGTATTGCTCAACAGGGTGCGCCCGAGGATCACCTCGACGTCACCCGGTTGCGTGTTAACCAGGCAATGGGCCGCGGTCAGTACCCATCGAGGTGCGACCAAGGCCGCGCCACAACCGTGACGCTCCAGCGACGTCGTGCCTGACGCTTTGAATTGGAGCGAAGCCATAAACGGGTAGCGCCCATCCTGCGCATCCGCGCCGCCCACGATGGCGAAAGCGGCCATTGGAACTGTCAGCAGGGCGACGACACAGGCTTTTCGCAGGAAGCGGGTTATCGGTTGTAATGCGGAGTAACAGCTACTGTCGAGCATGGCGACCTCTTCAAGGGCTATTGGGAAGAGGTCAAGTAGTCCACGGGCGATGACACCTGCAAAATGAGAAGAGGGCTAAAAAGTTGAGCGATGTTTCTGTGGTTGGATAGCGAAACGTGGACAGAGTCCCCGCACTGCTTATGATCACAGCTGAATCGGGCGATCGTCAGTCCTGACGATCCTCTTGTCTTTGGCCTCATTCGCATAGGCGCCAATTTTTTCCTGTTGCGCCGCCAGCAGCGTGCATATTTTCATCAGCGTCATGGCCTCATCCGGCGTCCTGCCGCTGGCCGCGATAGCGGTCAATTCGACCACCGACCAGCCAATAACCGCCGCCGCATCTTCCAGGTCGTAAAACAATTCCTGCTGGGCAGTCCTGGGCCCATCGAGCCCTTGTATCAGGTCGTCCATTCAGCCCTCCAACCGCTTCAGTTCAAAACCCAAGGCGTTCATCCCGATTTCGGTCAAGTCCGTGTGCTCGACGAGGTAGTGCGTCTTCCACGCCAAGCGTGTGTAAATGCGTCACTTGCCCCCAGTCACATCCAGAAACGTCCCAGTAATAAACGACGCCTCTGCACCGGCCAACCACAGCACGGCCCGCGCCACCTCTTCGGGTTCTCCTCCGCGGCCCATCGGGATACTGTCCTTGACGCGATCAACGCGCTCAGGTTCTCCGCCGCTGGCGTGCATTTCTGTGTAGATGTGCCCCGGACGTACGCAGTTGACGCGTATGCCTTCGCGCGCGACTTCCTTGGACAGCCCGATAGTGAACGTCTCCAGGGCGCCTTTTGACGCGGCGTAGTCCACATACTCATTCGGGCTGCCGAGCCGGGCGGCTCCCGAGGATACGTTGATCACGCTGCCGCCTTTGCCGTTGTGACGAAACGACATGCGTTTGACGGCTTGCTGCGCACACAGCATCGGGCCGATGGCATTGATCGCAAAGATGCGCTGAATGCGGGCGACGTCGAGGTCTTCGAAGCGCGATTGCAGCCCAATGATTGCGGCATTGTTGACCAGTACGTCGATGCGGCCAAACGTCTCGTCGATGGTGGCGAACAGTTGAGCGACTTGCTCCGGGTCTGCACTGTCGGCGCGTATGGCCAGGGCGCGTCGTCCTACTGCTTGTACGTCCGCCACTACGCCGAGTGCGGCGGCCTCGTTGTTGATGAAGCTGATGGCGACGTCGTAGCCCTGCGCCGCCGCGAGCCGCGCTGTTGCGGCGCCGACACCTCGGCTTCCGCCGGTGATCAGGATCAGGGGTGCTGAAGAGACGGTATCCATTTCTTGAACCTTTTATGAGTGGGGGAAGGTCAGCCAATAAGGATCGTGCCGGTGGCAATGACAACGCACGCCAGCACTTTACGGACAGTCAGTGACTCGCCCAGGAAGAAATAGCCGATCAAGGCCGCAAACACCACACTGGTTTCGCGCAGGGCCGAGACGGCTCCCATGGGCGCTTCAGACATGGCAAAGATGACGATGCCGTAAGCCAGGAGCGAGACGAGCCCACCCATCAAGGCGGTGACGAAGCCCTGGCGTGGGGTGAACAGGCTGCGTGCGTCGCGCAGGCCGATGTACACCAGTGGCATCAGTACGCCCCAAAGTGCACACATCCATGCGGTGTAGGCCAGGGGTGCGCCGGACAGCCTTGCGCCGATGCCATCTGTCACGCTGTAGGCCGCTATGAAAAATCCCGTGCCCAAGGCGTAGGGCAAACTGGGGACGGCCAGCTTGCGTTGCTTGAAGGCCAGCGAAATGATGCCGCCCGATACCAATGCGATGCCCAGCAGGGCACTCGTGCCTACGGCTTCACCCGCAAATGCCAAGGCGAACAGCGTAATCAGAATGGGTGAGGAACCACGGGCAATCGGGTAGGTTTGCCCAAGGTCGCCCATCTTGTAGCTGCGCACGAGGAACAGGTTATAACCCACGTGCAGGACGCCCGACAGGACCGCGTAAGGCCAACTCGCCGCGGCGGGTGATGGGAGACTCAGGGCAATGCCAGTACTGACGATGGCAACCGCCAGGCACATCACGGTCATTGACCACAGCCTGTCGTTGCCGGCGCGCAACAACGCGTTCCAGCTTGCGTGCAAGAGGGCGGCGAAGAGAACGAGTAACACAATCGGAAAAGGCATGCGCCATGTTAAGCAACACAGTGACCTGACGGAAGTCAGTTGTTACTCATGGCGTGACGGCACGTTGTACCGTCACGCATACAAACCCTACCATCAGGTTACACGATAGCCGTGACGCACTTCTCCTTGCACTGTCATATCAAACGAGAAGTTAATCTCGTCAAGTAAGAGAGTGATGTCATGAAGTTGAAGTATCTAACCAAGGCGGCTGTTGTCGTCGCGCTGTTGTCGAGCTTGTCGGGCTGCTGGATATTCATGCCGCCGGGTGGTGGTGGCGGTGGGCACGGTGGCGGGCATGGTCAGGGCGGTGGCCCAGGCCCGCGTTAAATCATCAGCGCCGCAGGCAAGTCATGAACAATGGCTTGCCTGTTTTTTTTCCTGCGATAAACCCCAGGCAAAGAAAAGCCCGCGTGGGGAGCGCGGGCTAAAAGGATGTTCATTAGGAGCTGGGTCCACCATAGAGCGTCATCTGTGAAAGGTTTGTGAAAGCGTTGGCAAAAAAGTGTATGCCTCAATCGTGCCGTGGCTGTACGGGGCAGGGGGCTCAATAACCCTCTACTGTCGCAGGCATACCCCCCGTTTGGATGCCGCATCATGTACATGTCTAGCAGTCTGTTGTCAGCGTTCGTGCTGTTCGCCTTTGTGTCTTCGATCACGCCAGGGCCCAATAACACCATGCTGCTCGCCTCGGGGGTGAATTTCGGGTTCCGCCGGTCGATGCCCCATGCGCTTGGGATCAGCATCGGTTTCATGGTGCTGGTGATCGCGGTGGGCCTTGGCTTGGGCGAGGTGTTCAAGGTGTTTCCATGGGCCTACACGCTGTTGCGCTACGTGGGCGCGGCGTACCTGCTGTACCTGGCGTGGAAAATCGCGACGGCGGGCGGCCTGTCCGACAGCAACGATGAGCAGGGCAAGCCCATGACCTTCCTCGGCGCGGCGGCGTTCCAGTGGGTGAACCCCAAGGCCTGGATCATGGCGCTCGGGGCCATCACCACCTATACGCCGGCTGAAGGCTATGTCACCAATGTGCTGGTGATTGCGCTGGTGTTCGCCGTGGTCAACTTGCCCAGCGTGTGCGTGTGGGTCGGGTGTGGCAGTGGCTTGCGCAGTGTATTGCGTGAGCCGCGCTGGCTAAGACTGTTCAACGGGTCGATGGCCGGTTTGCTGGTGCTGTCGCTGTACCCGATGCTGTTTGCCGGCTGAGTGTCAGACCGGCGAGATGGTCGCCAGCAAGCCAATGCCGATGGTCAACACCAAAAAGCCGAACAGGAAAAGTGCCATCTTGGCCATAAGGCCTCCGCAGAGTGGGTAGGGAATGGGGCCATTGTCCGCCTCACCCGCATTTCAATACAGGCGCAGATAGCAAAGAAAAAACCGTATCAGATGGCCCGACCCCTGTTCTGCCACGGGCTTTGAGCGTTTGCGGTTTTCTCAAGATCAGTGCCTGAGACAGCCAACGCGTTTCCCCCTAAGATGGCGCCCACTGCATCAACAATAAAAGTGGGCCAACCCTCGATGGAAAGACGTCAATTCAGCGGTGGCATGAAAGGCAAGAACCTGCGCTACCTCAATGAAACCCAGCAGCCAGCATCGGTGACCCGTGTCGGCTTCTTGCTGCTTGAGCACTTTTCCCTGCCTGCATTCACCCAGACCCTGGACACCCTCGTCACCGCCAACCTGCTGCGTCCGGAATTATTCGCTTCGCGCACCTTCGGCTGGGACGATGGCGAAGTCAACAGCGACCTGGGCCTGGTGATCCGCCCCGACGCACGCCTCGACGTGGCGGCCCTGCAAGACCTGGAGTTGCTGGTGATCTGCGGCGGTTTTCGCACTGAACTCAAGGCGAGCGAAGACTTCATCCACCTGCTGCGCAACGCCGCCGAACACGGCGTCGGCCTCGCCGGCCTATGGAACGGTGCCTGGTTCCTCGGTCGCGCCGGCCTGCTGCAAGGCTATCGCTGCGCCATTCACCCCGAACATCGCCCGGCCTTGGCGGAAGTGTCCAAGGCTGCCCACGTCACCAGCGAACCTTACGTGATCGACCGCGACCGCCTCACCGCGTCAAGCCCCTCCGGCGCCTTCCATATGGCGCTGGACTGGATCAAGGGCTTGCACGACAAAGCCCTGGTCGAAGGTATCGAAGACATCCTGGCCTTCGAAGAATCCCGCTACCGGCGTATCAAACCCACCGAAAACGTCAGCGTCAGCGCGCCCCTGCGTGAAGTCGTAAAACTCATGGACGCCAACCTCGAAGAGCCCTTGGAACTCGACCAGTTGGCTGTCTACGCCGGCCGCTCCCGCCGCCAGCTTGAGCGGTTGTTCAAGGAACAACTGGGCACCACGCCGCAGCGTTACTACATGGAACTGCGTGTCACCGAAGCACGCCGGTTGCTGCAACACACCGAGCTGTCTCAGGTGGAGGTGCTGGTGGCGTGCGGGTTCGTCTCACCGAGCCATTTCAGCAAGTGCTATAGCTCGTATTTCGGATATCGCCCCTCCAAGGAGAAGCGGTTGGTCAAGTAGAGTTATGCCTGACTCATTTTTTTCAAGGAAGACCTATGCCTCTTACACGTTTGGATCGTTATCGCGGCAGCTTATTGGGCCTGGCGTGCGGTGATGCAGTGGGCACTACCGTTGAATTCATGCCACGCGGCACATTCACGCCGCTCACCGATATGGTGGGGGGCGGGCCGTTCACCCTGAAGCCGGGGCAATGGACTGACGACACCTCAATGGCGTTGTGTTTGGCGGAAAGCTTGGTGCGTAAAGGTGGGTTTGATCCCGCCGACCAGATGGGCCGGTATTTGAACTGGTGGAAGTGGGGCTACTTGAGCTCCACGGGTGATTGTTTTGATATCGGCATGACCGTGCGTTCGGCACTGGCGGCTTTTGAGGCGCACGGTGATCCGTTTGCAGGATCTACTGACCCTTTTTCCGCGGGAAACGGTTCAATGATGCGTCTCGCGCCGATCGTGCTGTTTTACTTTCCAGACCTTCGGCGCGTCGACGATTTTTCCCGTCAAAGTTCCCGTACGACCCATGGCGCCCAAGAGGCAATCGAGTGCTGTGTGGTGTTGGCGCGGGCAATCAGTAACGCCTTGAATGGGGTGCCAAAGGAACAGCTAGCGACCGTCTCAAGCGCCGGTCTTTCTGCGCCAAAGGTTGTGGCAATTGCCCAAGGCGAGTATCGCAACAAAACTCGGGAGCAGGTCACCGGTTCCGGTTACGCCGTGGCGTCGCTGGAGGCTGCGCTTTGGTGCGTACTGAACACAGACAATTTCGCAGACGCTGTGTTGGCAGCCGCGAACCTGGGCGATGACGCCGACACCACCGCTGCCATCGTCGGCCAATTGGCCGGTGCGCATTATGGGGTGCAAGGTATTCCGGCGGGATGGCTGGAAAAGCTCTGGATGCGGGAGGATATTCAGGAAATGGCTGATGCCTTGTTCAAGGTTTCTACTGAACAACGCGCCAATCAAACGGACACGTATCTATAGATACACACGTTTAAATGTGTGCGGGCTTGCTCGCGAATGCGGTGTATCAGTCACAGCGTCAATCACTGACCCACCGCATTCGCGAGCAAGCCCCACATTTGCACTGCTTACACTCCATGAATTGTTGTCGGCAATTGATTTTTTAGAATCGGTCCAGGCGATAAGCCTCCAGTGCCGGTGCTGCCGCTCCTCGATTCGCGCTCGCCAACTCCCCAACCAACTCCGCCGTCACCGCCGCCTGCGTCAACCCCAAATGCTGATGCCCAAACGCAAGCAGCACTTTCCCGTCGCACACCCGGTCAATCACCGGCAGCGAATCCGGCAACGACGGCCGGAACCCCATCCACGGCGTTGCACCTTCCGCACTCAGGTCCTGCCTGAACAACCCTTTGCTCAACCGATGCAACTGCCAGGCGCGCGCCATATTCGCCGGGCGGTCGAGGCCGGCAAATTCCACGGTGCCGGCCAGTCGCAGGCCGTCGGCCATAGGCGTCATGATGAATTTGCGTTCCAAGGAGGTGACGGCAAACGGCAGGCGCTGCTGTTCGTGGGGCAGCATGAGGTGATAGCCGCGCTCCGTGTCCAGCGGGACTTTTTTACCGGTCAGTGCAGCGGTGAGTTTGGCTGAGTGGGCACCGCAGGCGACCAGCACCTGCCGTGCGGCGAGCGGGCCTTGGTCGGTGGTGAGTGAGACGCCGTGTTCTTCCACGCGTCCATCCAGCACCTGGCGCTTCAGGAATTGCACGCCACTGGCCTTGGCTGCCTGGACCAGCTCGCACACCACTTGGTAGGGGTCCAGGAAGTGCCCGGTGCTGGGGAAAAACAGCCCGCCTCGGATGTTGTCGCTCAATTGCGGTGCAGCCTGGCGTATCGCGTCGCCGGACCAGAACGCGACGGGCACCTGTTGCGCGTGCATACGCTGTTGCAAGGCATCCAGGGCGTCCCGTGAGTCCGCCCGTTCAAACACCAGCAGCGAGCCCTCTTCACGCAACAACTCCGGGCGCCCGATGCTATGCAGCAGGCGCTGCCAGGCGCCCAGGCTGCCCTCGTTGAGCACGCGGATACCCGCGACCGTGCGCTGATAGCTGGCCGGGCGCAGGTTCAATAACAGGCGCAGGAACCAGGGCAGGGCGCGCGGCAGGTATTTCCAATCCAGGCGCAGCGGGCCCATGGGGTCGAGCAGCATGCCGGGCAAGCGTTTGAGGATCGACAGGTCGGCAATCGGAAACACCTGTTCGGTCGCCAGGTGCCCGGCGTTGCCATAGGAAGCACCCATGCCGGGTTCCTGCTGGTCGACCACCACCACGTGCCGGCCCTGACGCGCCAGTTGCAGTGCACAGGCGACGCCGATAATGCCGGCGCCGACCACTACGATATCGGGATCGGACATGGCCTACGCCTCTCTCTGGCCGTCGAGCAAGCGCCGCAGCAATAACGGGTTGCCGTGCTGGAGCGCGCCGGGCAACAACGCATCGGGGAAATCCTGATAGCACACCGGCCGTAAGAAACGCTGGATGGCTGCCGTGCCCACCGACGTGCTGCGCGAATCCGAGGTGGCCGGGAAGGGGCCGCCGTGGACCATGGCCTCACACACTTCGACCCCGGTTGGCCAGCCGTTGACCAACAGGCGCCCGGCCTTGCGTTCAAGCACCGGCAGCAGGGCCTTGGCGTTTGGCAGGTCGTTTTCGTCCAAATGCAGGGTGGCGGTGAGTTGGCCTTCCAGGTGTTCAGAAACCTGTCGCACATCTTCGGGGTTGGCGCATGCAACGATCAAGGATGCCGCGCCGAAGACTTCGGCTTGCAGCGGTTCATTGGCCAAGAAATCGCTCGCCTGCGTCACGAACAAATGCGCCTGTCCTTGGTTGGGACCGGTGGCCGCCGGACCTTTCGCAACAACCTTGGCGTGTTCAGTCAAGG
This sequence comes from Pseudomonas sp. 58 R 12, assembly GCF_900005865.1. NCBI lineage: Bacteria > Pseudomonadati > Pseudomonadota > Gammaproteobacteria > Pseudomonadales > Pseudomonadaceae > Pseudomonas > Pseudomonas sp. 58 R 12. The sequence goes on along the minus strand of NZ_CVTP01000008.1, from coordinate 297,159 downwards.
CGCCCACACCTGAAGCGTAGGCACTGGAAATACCGGGCGTAAGCATGGTCTGCGCTGCACAGTTCGGCAGTAGATCAGCCGCCCTGCGGATGAAGCGATCCAGATCCGGCCCTTGTACCGCGATCACCAGTCCTGGGTTGGTACAAAATTGTCCGGCACCCTGGGTCAAGGAGGTTACAAAACCTTGGGCCAGTGCCTCACTCCGAGCCGCCAACGCCGCCGGGAACAGGTACACCGGGTTGATCGAGCTCATTTCCGCATACACCGGAATCGGCTCGGGCCGTGCCTGCGCTGCTTGCGTCAGCGCAAGCCCACCGCTGCGAGAGCCAGTAAAGCCGACGGCCTTGATGCGCGGGTCGGTAACCAGCGCAATACCGACCTCACGGCCCGAGCCGTACAGCAGCGAAAACACGCCCTCGGGTAAGCCACACGCTTTCACCGCTTGCGCCACTGCCCGGCCCACCAGCTCACTGGTGCCCGGGTGAGCACCGTGGGCCTTGACGACTACCGGGCAACCGGCGGCCAGTGCAGAGGCGGTGTCGCCACCGGCCACGGAAAACGCCAGCGGAAAGTTACTCGCGCCAAACACGGCCACCGGGCCCAACGCGATGTGGCGCTGACGCAGGTCTGGCCGTGGCAGTGGCTGACGCTGCGGCTGCGCCGTATCTACCCGCACATCCAGCCATTCCCCGGCACGCACGGTGCGGGCAAAGATGCGCAGTTGCCCGCAGGTGCGGCCGCGTTCGCCTTCAATGCGCGCACGGGGCAGGCCGGTTTCGGCAACGGCGCGTTCGATCAACTCATCGCCCAAGGCTTCGATGTGTGTGGCGATGGACTCAAGGAAGGTCGCGCGGGCCTCCAGTGAGGTTTCGCGGTAGAGATCAAAGGCCGTCCACGCCAATGCGCACGACTGCGCGACATGTTCGCCGTCGCCGCCCAGGTAGGCGGGCTCCAAGGCTGCGTTGGTGGCGGGATTGATCGCCCGGATCGCATCGCGATTGCCGCAAATGAGTTGCTGACCGATCAGCATCTTGCCCGTCAGAGTCATGGAATCGTCCTGGAAAAAAGGTGGGGTTGGCCGCTGCGAGAACCACAGCGGCGCGTAAGGGGTCAGGCGACGTTCTGTTCTGCCGACCAGTTGGCGTACCACTGGCGGAACAGCGCGTACTGATGCTCGGCGTAACGGCGCTGGGCGTCGCTGAGGGCGTCGGTCTCGTTGAAGTGCAGGGCGTAGCCCTTGTCGCCGTTGAGCACCATCAAGTGCTTGTAATACAGCACCAGGTCGCAGCCTTCATCGAACGATGACAACACTGCCAGCGCGGCTTCCAGTTCACGGGCCTGGCGGCGGGCCTTGGCATCGCCCTTGGCGGCTTTTTTGCTCAGTGCCACCAGTTGCAAGACTTCCCGAGGCAGTGCATTGCCGATACCGGTGATGGCGCCGGTGGCGTTGCAGTTGACGAAGCCGTGCACCACCTGGGTGTCGACGCCAACCATCAGCGTGACGTTATCGTCCTGGGAGGTGATGTGTTCGGCTGCGTAGCGCAGGTCGGCACCGCCACCGAATTCCTTGAAGCCGATCAGGTTCGGGTGTTCGCGGCGCAGTTCGAAGAACAGGTCGGCGCGGGTGGCAAAGCCGTAGTACGGGCTGTTGTAGATCACCGCCGGCAGGTTGGGCGCAGCCTTGAGGATTGCCGAGAAGTGCGCCTTTTGCGCGGTGGCGGAGGCGCCTCGGGACAGGACGCGCGGGATCACCATCAGGCCATGGGCGCCGACTTTGGCAGCGTGGGCCGCGTGCGCTACCGCCTCACGGCTGTTCACTGCGCCGGTGCCAACGATAGTCGGCACGCCCGCCGCCACCAGGCGTGCCACACCTTCCTGGCGCTCGGCCTCGGTGAGCAGCGGCCAGTCGCCCATGGAGCCGCAATACACCACGGCACTCATGCCGATATCGATCAACTCGCGGCCCTTGGCGACCAGGGCGTCGAAGTCCGGTTTGCGCTCAGCGGTGCACGGGGTCATCAGGGCGGGGATGCAGCCGGTGAAGATGTTGTCGCTCATTGTTCTAACTCCTGGAGTCGTTCAGTTGAATACGGCCGGGGCTCAGATGCCCCAGGCAAAAGGGTCGCGCTCGTCGATCAGCAAGGTGCTGTCGGCGGTCATGTAGGCGCTGCCGGTGATGAAGGGGCGGATACGCTCGCCGTCCCATTCGTAGCGCGCTTCGAATTGGCTGCCGGTGATGCTGGCTTGTGTCCAGGTTTCACCGGGCGCGAGTTTTCCATCGGCGGCCAGGCAGGCCAGCTTGGCGCTGGTGCCGGTGCCGCAGGGTGAGCGGTCGTAGGCTTTGCCGGGGCACATCACGAAGTTGCGGCTGTCGGCCAGGTCGTCGTCGGCGAACAGTTCGATATGGTCGATCAGCGCGCCGTCTTCACCCTGGATGCCCTGGTCTTCAAGGGCCTTGAGCATTGCCCAGGTGTAATCGGTCAGCGCGTCGACGTTGTCCATCTGCAACGTCTGGCCGTGCTGCGACACCAGGAAAAACCAGTTGCCGCCCCAGGCGATATCGCCGTAGACCACGCCATGGCCCGGCACGTCCACCGGCACCCGTTGGCGAAAACGGTAGGCGGGCACGTTGCGCAGGGTCACGCTGGCGTCCTCGTGCAAGGTTGCCGCAACCGGGCCGACCGGCGTGTCGATGGTATGTACGCCGGGCTGGATGCGCCCCAAGTGGTGCAGGGACGCGACCAGGCCGATGGTGCCGTGGCCGCACATGCCGAGGTAACCGGCGTTATTGAAGAAGATCACCCCACACACCGCGCCAGGGGTGACGGGCTCGCAGTACAGCGCACCGACCAGTACGTCATTGCCACGCGGCTCCAGCAGGCAGGCGCGGCGCCATTGATCGTGCTCGGTGCGCAGGTGCACTCGTTGTTCGGCAATGGTGTCGCCGTTCAGCGCAGGGAAGCCGCTCATGACCAGGCGCGTCGGTTCGCCGCCGGTGTGGGAGTCGATCACATGCAATCGTTTCATAAAACGCTCCAATCAATGGGTGGCCGGGGTGAGCGGGGCGTGGGTGTGGGGCTCGTCCACCGTCTCGCTTTCATCGTCTTCGGTCTCCAGGCGTACCAGGTGCGCTGGTACTCCGGTGGCAGCCCCCCAGTAGTAAATGCCCAGTGCGCAGACCGCGACTACCGCAGTGTCAAACGGATGGCTGATGACACCGATTCCGCCAAAACTGCCGAGCTTGGACAGCAGGATGGTCACCGCGTAAAAGCCGATCAGCCAGGCTGAAGAGCGCACTTGCTGTTTGAGATTGAGGTGCGCGGTCGGCACCCAGCGGGCACACAGCAGGTACACCACGAACATCAGGATTTGCAGGCCGAGCAGCCAGGAAACGGTGCTCCAACCGGACCAGTACACGATCAACGCGGCGATGATGAACGACAGCGGGCCGAGCACCGCCATGCCTTTGACGCGGAACGGGCGCGCCATCTCTGGTGCATTGCGACGCAGCGCGGCGACGGTGACAGGGGCGACCGCGTAGCTGAGAATCAGCGCCGCGGACACCACATTGATCAGCGCTTCCCAGGACGGAAACGGCAGGGTCCAGAACACCGACAAGCCAAAGGTCAGCCACAGTGCCGGGCGCGGAATGCCGGACTTCTCATCGATACGCGTGAAAACCTTGAAGAACGTACCGGTCTGCGCCCAGCCATACACCACCCGTGGGGTAGCGTTCATGTAGATGTTGCCGCAGCCGCTGGGGGAGATCACCGCATCGGCTACCACCAGGTACGCCAACCAACCCACACCCAGCGCCAGGGCGATATCCCGATAAGGCAGCGCCAGCTCCTTGCTGATCCCGGCCCAGCCGTTGGCGAGCATTTCCGTGGGTACGCCACCGAGGAATGCGGTTTGCAGCAGCACGTAGATAGCGGTCGAGAGCAACACCGAGAGGATCAACGCAATGGGGATCGTACGTTGCGGGTTCTTCACTTCACTGGCCACCGAGATGATCGGCGTAAGCCCCAGATAGGCAAAAATCACCCCGCCGGCCGACACCGCCATCTCGATGCCCGACAGGCCAAACGGTGCGAAACCCTGGACCTGGAAGTTCGCCGGCTTGAAGAAGGTGAACAGCACGCCAATCACCAGCAACGGCACGATGAACTTGAACACGCTCACCAGGTTATTGGCGATGGCAAAGGTTTTTACGCTGCGGTAATTGAGCACGAAGAACAGGCAGAGCAGGGCGAATTGCACCAGCCAGCCCAGGGTGGTCGGGTCGCTTGAGCCGACCTTGGTCAGCTCGGGAAACCACGCCGCGGCGTATTGACGCGAGGCAACCACTTCGATGGCTACCAGGCTCGAGAACGCGATCAACGTGATAAAGCCCATCAAATAGCCCAGCAGCGGGCCGTGGGAGTAAACCGGGTAGCGCACCACGCCGCCGGCGCGGGGCAATGCAGCGCCCAGTTCGCAGTACACAATGCCCAGCAGCAGCACGGCGAAACCACCGATAAGCCAGGAAATGATCCCCGCAGGGCCCGCGATTGCAGACACGTGACTGGCCGCGAATAACCAGCCCGAACCAAAGATGGCGCCCAGCCCGATAAAGGTGAGGTCCATCAATGAAAGTTGTTTCTTGAACTTGCCTTGACCTGACATAGCGTCGCCTTCTTGTGAGTTATTGGATAGGCATGCAGTGGCCCTACAGTGAACTCATGAACGGCGGCGCGATTGATGTTTTTTACCGGCATCGATGACGAAATCAGCACAGTTTGCACCGCTCGACAGCGCCCTGGGCATCGGGCAATCTGCTACGCATCGAGGCAATTTTCGGGGGAGGGGGACAGTCATGATGCAGAGCGCGTTTGCGACCCTTTGCCAAGGGAGCGAGGCGAATCGCCCCCACACCATCGAGCACTTATTGGCCGGTGTGATGCAGCTATTGCCGATGCTGGATGTGATTCCCAATGCGGCGATTTTCATCAAGGACACCCAGGCCCGTTACGTCCTCGCCAACCGCACCCTGGTGCAACGCTGCGGCCTCAAACACCTGCAACCGCTGCTGGGCAAGACCAGCGCTGAAGTCTTCCCCGCGCAATTGGGACCGGGTTACACCGAACAGGACCGGCGTGTGCTCGAGCAAGGCTTTGTGCTGGAAGACCAGCTTGAATTGCACCTGTACGGCACCCGCGAACCCGGCTGGTGCTTGACCCACAAGTGGCCGCTGTACAACCACGCGGGCGAGATCATGGGCCTGGCGGGTATCTCCGTGGACCTGCAAACCGCCAGCGAAAGCCACCCGGCCTACCAACGCCTGGCCGCCGTGGACGCGCACATCCGCGCGCACTTCAACCGCCGCGTCACCCTGGGTGAGCTGACGCGCATCGCCGGGATTTCAGTGGCGCAGCTGGAGCGTTACTGCAAACGCGTGTTCCACCTGACACCTCGGCAAATGATCCAGAAAGTGCGCCTGGAGCACGCGCATCGGTTGCTGCATACCGACATGCCGATTACCGAGGTTGCGTTGCAGTGCGGCTATACCGACCACAGCGCGTTTACGCGGCAGTTCAAGGCATCGACGGGGTTTACGCCGAGGCAGTATCGGGAAACCCGCTAAGTATCTAGACGGTGCTTTTCTGTGGGAGCTGGCTTGCCTGCGATGGGTACGCCTTGGCTTAACAGGCAGACCGGTGGATAACTTGTAGTGAGCGGGCTTGCCCCGCGCTGGGTGGCGAAGCCGCCCCAAACCATGCGACTTGGTTTTATCTGGAACTCGGCGGTGTCTTTACTGGGGCGGCTTCGCCACCCAGCGCGGGGCAAGCCCGCTCACTACAGTCCATCGCCAGCACCATCCCGATGCAACGAATGGCCCACACAACCCTCATATGTTCACGAGTAATGCTTCACGACGACAGGTATCAGGCTTATGACGGCGGCTGAAAACAACCATGTGAACTGGCTGGTGGAACAATCGATGCTGCATGCAGCACGCCAGCGGGCCAAGCTCTATTCGGGGCAGGGCCGGTTGTGGCAACAGCCTTACGCACAGACCCGGCCCCGTGATGCGACGGCCTTGTCGTCGGTGTGGTTCACCGCCTACCCGGCGTCGATCGTGACCCGTGAAGGTGGCACGGTATTGGAAGCGCTGGGGGATGAGGCGCTGTGGCACGCCCTGTCGAAAATCGGCATTCAAGGCATCCACAACGGCCCACTGAAAAAGTCCGGCGGCCTGAGCGGAACCGAGCACACGCCGACCATCGACGGCAATTTCGACCGCATCAGCTTCGAGATCGACCCTGAATTGGGCACCGAAGCGCAGTTACAGGCGTTGACGCGCATGGCGGCGGCGCACAATGCGGTGATTATCGACGACGTGATCCCGTCCCACACCGGCAAGGGCGCGGACTTTCGCCTGGCCGAGATGGCGTACGAGGACTATCCCGGCCTTTACCACATGGTGGAAATTCGCGAAGAAGACTGGTCGTTGCTGCCCGACGTGGTCGCGGGGCGCGATGCGCAGAACCTCAGCCCCGTGCAGGTCGATGCGTTGCGTGACAAACACTACATCGTCGGCCAGTTGCAGCGGGTGATTTTCTTCGAACCCGGCGTCAAGGAAACCGACTGGAGCGCAACCAACGTCGTGCTGGGCGTAGATGGCAAGCCGCGTCGCTGGGTGTACCTGCATTACTTCAAGGAAGGCCAGCCGTCGCTGAATTGGCTGGACCCAACCTTTGCCGCGCAGCAGATGATCATTGGCGATGCGCTGCATGCCATCGACGTAATGGGCGCAAAGATCTTGCGCCTGGATGCCAACGGGTTCCTCGGTGTGGAGCGCAAGCTGGATGGCACGGCCTGGTCCGAGAGCCATCCGCTGTCGATCACCGGCAACCAGTTGTTGGGCGGCGCGATCCGCAAGGCGGGCGGTTTCAGCTTCCAGGAGCTGAACCTCACCGTGGACGACATTGCGTCCATGTCCCATGGCGGTGCCGACCTGTCCTATGACTTCATTACCCGCCCGGCGTACCAGCATGCGCTGTTGATGGGCGACGCCGAGTTCCTGCGCCTGATGCTGCGCGAAATGCACCGCCAGGGCATCGACCCCGGCTCGCTGATCCACGCGTTGCAGAACCACGATGAACTGACCCTGGAACTGGTGCATTTCTGGACGTTGCATGCCCATGACACCTTCCTTTATCAGGGCCAGACCTTCCCCGGTAACATCCTGCGCGAGCACATTCGCGAGCAGATGTACGAACGTTTGGCCGGCGAGCATGCGCCGTATAACCTCAAGTTCGTGACCAATGGCGTGTCGTGCACCACCGCCAGCATCATTACGGCGGCGCTGGGGATTCGTGACCTCGACGCGATTACCCAGGCGGACATCCAGCAAATCCGCCAGATCCATCTGCTGCTGGTGATGTACAACGCGATGCAGCCTGGGGTGTTTGCCTTGTCCGGCTGGGACCTGGTCGGCGCGCTGCCGTTGGCGGCCGAAGAAGTCGAGCATCTGATGCGCGATGGCGATACGCGCTGGATTCATCGCGGCGCGTATGACCTGGTGGATTTGAACCCTGAGGCAGAACTGTCTGCCGGCCATATGCCACGTTCGAAGAGCCTTTACGGCAGCTTGAACAGCCAGTTGCAGGACCCCGAATCCTTCGCTTCGCAACTGCAGAAAATCCTCGCGGTACGCCGCGCCTACGATATCGCGGCCAGTCGCCAGATCCAGGTGCCGGAAGTCGAAAACCCGGGGCTGCTGGTGATGGTCCACGAGTTGCCGGCCGGTAAAGGCACGCAAATCACCGCGCTGAACTTCGGCGCCACGCCGATCACCGAAACCCTGCATTTGCTTGATATTGCTGCCGGGATGGTGGTGGATATCATCAATGAGCGCGTGGAGGGAGACCTGACGGCGGAGGGGGCGTTCACCATTACCCTGGACGCATATGAGGGGTTGGCGCTGCGGGTGGTCAGTAGTTCACCCCTCTAGCGTTACCGCATCGTGTAGTGAGCGGGCTTGCCCCGCGCTGCCACCCCGCCTATTCAGATAATTCGCGGCGTCTGGTTTTAGGGCTGCTACGCAGCCCAACGCGGGCAAGCCCACTCGCCACAACCGTGTGAACAAGTGATTTTAATTATTAGGGAAGGGCGTTAAAAGTTCGCGAACGCTTTCAGAGTTTCCTTACGCTGCCTATATAAAACTGCATGTAGTGTCTCGCTCACTACGTGCTGATTAATAGCGCGGTGACTCAAAGGAACAGAAATGCGATCTCAGCCGGTACCCCGTGATGAACATTCAACTGCGCCCGTGCAACGTGCACAGTTAGTGGTCAGTCTCGCCACGACACAAGATGAAGTACGTGAAGTGCAACGCCTGCGTCATCGTGTGTTCACCGACACGTTTAAACTGTCCACACTGGCTGACCCCGAGGCATTAAATACTGATGAGTTCGATGACTATTGCGACCACCTGCTGGTTCGCGACACCCGGACTTCGGCTGTGGTGGGCGCCTATCGCCTGATGGGCCCGACAGCGGCACAACGCATGGGGCACTATTACTCGGAGAGAGAATTCGATCTCACTGGATTAGAGTCTTTACGCCCCAGAACCGTTGAAGCCATGCATGCGTGTGTCCACCCCGAGTACCGCAGTGGCAGCGTGATCATGATGCTGTGGTCAGGCCTGGCGAGGTATATGGAGCGCGAGGGCTGTGACCATTTGATGGGGTGCGCGAGTGTGAGCCTGTCCAGTGGAGGCCACAATGCGGCGGCGTTGTACCGCAGCTTCACCTCGGAAAATCTGGCGCCTGCCGACTATCGGGTACTCCCCCACATACCCTTTCCTATTGAGGCATTCGAGCCTGGGTATATACCGCGCATGCCACCGTTGCTCAAAGGTTATTTACGCAGCGGTGGCTGGGTATGTGGTGTGCCTGCGTGGGATAAGGAATTTAACGTTGCGGACTTTTTTATCTTATTGCCGCTGTCGAAGTTGGACAGTCGTTATGCACGGCATTACTTGAAGTCTCAACAGTCGTTTTGAGGTTCGGTTGATAGTTTAAGGGTTTAATGAATATGGTGTTGAAAGAAGAAAGAGCTGTCGCGTTAATCTGTATTCCCGAGTTATTGACTGTTCTTGAGGCTGCCTCACTTATTGAACTTGAACGGGGAGGGTCCAAACAACTGGCGACGTTGTTTCGAACGTTGGGTGCTCCCGGGCTATCCATTGCCCACGCATTGGGCGGCGGAGGTGTCAGCGCGGTGAACCTGGCGCAGGTGCATACGTGGGTCGGCGCGCATTGCCCTTCTTTGGCGGTGATGATGACCATGCATCACCATACCGCTGCCGGCATGATGGCGGCGAGTCAGTTTTTCTCCGACATTCAAGGGCTGTTAAGCGTGGTTGCACGCGACAACCTGCTGGTCGCCTCGGGATTTGCCGAGGGGCGGGCGCACGCCAATATCCTGGAATCCACCTTGTCCGTTGAAAAGACAGCGGCGGACTACGTGGTAAGCGGCAGCAAAAAGCCGTGCACGATGACGCACCATTTCGACGCGATCACGTTTGGCGTCAACTACGTCGACCCTCAAGGCAAGACCCATATCGGTATCGGCCTGGGGCTAGCAGGCGACCCGAACATCCAGCGGAAACAATTCTGGTCGGTGCCGCATTTGCAGGCGGCGGACAGCCACGAAGTGATCTTCAATAATCTGCTGGTGCCTGAGTCGATGATGTACTTCAGCAACGCCGTCGATAGCCAGTTGGACAATGTTCAACAGGGGACTGGTGAGCACCTGTTTGCCATCTGGTTCCAGTTGCTGGCCTCGGCGTCCTACCTGGGCATGGCGTCTGCGCTGGCATCACGTGCATTGTCGTCCAACAAAGGCTCGCAGGATGATCGCGCGATGCTGCTGATTGATCTGCAGGGCGCCACCATGGCGGTACGCGGCCTGGCGGTGTCGATCGATCAGAATCGCTTTCTGCGCGCTGACCTGGCGCGTGCGCAGGCCACCCGGTTTGCCGTGCAGGAGGCGATCAATCGCATCAGCACGCGTGCGTTCGAAATCCTCGGAGGCATGGCGTTCATGTCGTCCGAGGAAATCGCTTACCTGATGGTTGCAACGCGGGTGCTGGCATTTCACCCCACCTCCAGGCTTGCCAGTGTGCCGTTTTTGTGTGAGCAGCTGAGCTAGTAAAGTTGCGGCACGATGAGTTCCGGTGGCGTCGGGCTGCGCGAATAATCTTCCTGCCGCACGCGCTGCGGCAGTTCGATCACCGGTAGCTCGACTTCTTCATACGGCATCTGGCCAAGCAGGTGGTTGATGCAGTTGAGCCGCGCTTTCTTCTTGTCATCGGCCTGCACCACCCACCACGGGGCTTCGGCGATGTGAGTGCGCTCAAGCATGACTTCCTTGGCCTTGGTATAGGCCTCCCAGCGCCGACGCGACTCCAAGTCCATCGGGCTGAGTTTCCACTGCTTGAGCGGGTCGTGAATGCGGCTGAGAAAGCGCAGGTGCTGTTCCTGGTCGGAGATCGAAAACCAGTACTTGATCAGTTGGATACCGGAGCGGGCGAGCATGCGCTCGAACTCCGGCACGCTGCGGAAGAACTCTTCGTATTGGTCGTCGTTGCAAAACCCCATGACTTGCTCGACGCCCGCGCGGTTGTACCAGCTGCGGTCGAACAGCACGATTTCGCCGGCCGCCGGCAGGTGCGAGACGTAACGCTGGAAGTACCACTGGGTCTGTTCGCGGTCATTCGGCGCAGGCAAGGCGGCAACCCGGCAGACCCTGGGGTTCAGGCGCTGGGTGATGCGCTTGATCACGCCACCTTTGCCGGCGGCATCACGCCCTTCGAACAGAATCACCACTTTGTGGCCGGTCTTCACCACCCAGCTTTGCAATTTCACCAGTTCGCCCTGCAGGCGGAACAGTTCGCTGAAATAAATCCTGCGCGCTGCTTTTTCGCTGCTTTCACCGACGTGCTCGTCGAACAGCGCGTTCAGGTCATGCCCGTCTTCGGACAATTCCAGTTCCAGCTCTTCATCACTGTGATCAAGCAGTTCACGGCGGATGCGCTGCATCAAGGCGTCTTCTACTGAGGACATGGGCGGAACTCGCGTGGTGGGGGATGGCAAAGTCTTAGACGCAATTTGTTACGAACCAATTACAGCAAAATGCGTAATTGCGGCGGGAGAGGGGGACAACAAGGCGTTTTGCCATTCCACATTCATAAAACCGTAACAAGATTGTTGCAGAGTGCCTCAGCCCGTAATCACAAGGATTTTCCTGAATGAAACGTCTGATGAAGTCTGCTGCACTCGCCGTCGCGGTTTCTCTTAGTGCCACCTCGGTATTTGCGGCGGAAAGCGTCCGCCTGACAGGTTCTGGTGCAAGTTTCCCGGCCCCTATCTACCTCACCTGGTTCAAGGACTTCAGCAAGAAGACCGAAGGTGTCACGGTTGACTACCAGTCCAAGGGCAGCGGTGCGGGCGTACAGGACTTCCTGAACAAGACCGTCGATTTCGCCGCCAGTGACTCGGCAATGAAAGACGAAGACATCGCCAAGGTGGCTGAAGGCGCGCAACTGCTGCCGATGACCGCGGGTGAAATCGTGCTGGCGTTCAACCTGCCGGGCAATCCTAAAGAGCTTAAGTTGCCGCGCGATGTTTACTCCAACATCTTCCTGGGCAAGATCACCAAGTGGAACGATCCGAAGATCGCCGCTGCCAACCCAGGCCTGAAGCTGCCTGACATGCCGATCACCGTGGTTGTGCGTGCAGACTCCAGCGGCACCACCGCTGTGTTCACCAAGCACTTGGCTGCGATCAATCCTGAGTTCCAGAAGGACTTGGGCGAAGGCAACACCGTTAACTGGCCCGCCAGCGACAAGTTCATCAAATCGCCGAAAAACGATGGCGTAACCGCGACCGTTCGCCAGACTCCAGGCGCCATCGGCTACATCGAATACGGCTTCGCCAAACTGGCCAAGGTCGACTTCGCCCAGTTGCAGAACAAGGCCGGTAAATACGTTGTGCCTAACGCCGAAAGCGGTGCAGAAGCCCTGGCTGCGGTGAAAATGCCGGAAAGCCTGGTGGCCTGGTTGCCGGATCCGGATGGCGCCAAGTCTTACCCGATCACTTCCTACACCTGGATGATCTTCCGCAAGAAAAACGAGAACCCGGCCAAAGCCAAGGCCATGCGTGAAATGGTCGAGTACAGCCTGACCGAAGGCCAGAAAATCGCTGATTCGATGGGCTACATCCCGCTGCCGCCATCGGTTGTCGATCAAGTTCGCAAAGCTTCCGCCAACATTCAGTAAGGCTTGCCAGGCCACCCCGGCATGGGCTGTCAGCCAGGCCGGGCGTGTTCCCCCCTTGTTCCGGAATTAGCCAATGAACTCACCTTTTGTCGTACCGGTTAACCCGGACTCTGCGTGCCAGCCACCTTCTACGAAGGACTTCCTGGTTGACCGCACCTTCCGTGCACTTGCACGCATAGGCGTAGTGCTGGTGCTGGCGCTGGTTTTCGCGCTGGTCTTCGAAGTAGGGCGCAAGGCACTTCCCGGCATGGAAAAGCACGGCTTTGATGTGCTGTTCGGCAGTGTCTGGGACGTAAACCAAGGTAAATACGGCATTCTGCCAGCTATTTGGGGCACGCTTTACAGTGCCTTCATCGCGTTGCTGATCGCAGGGTTTTTCGGCGTCAGCATGGCGATTTTCCTGACCCAGGATTTTTTACCGGCCAAGCTGGCGGCGGTGTTTCGCACCATCGTTGAACTGCTCGCCGCGATCCCCAGCGTCGTTTACGGCCTCTGGGGCATTTATGTGGTGATCCCGGCCATCCGCCCGCTGACGGCGTGGCTGAATACCGAGCTCGGCTGGATTCCTTTTTTCGGCACCTCCTTGAGCGGGCCGGGCCTGTTACCGGCAGCACTGGTACTGGCGATTATGATTCTGCCGACCATCGCCGCCGTTTCCCAGGACGCCCTCACGGGTGTGCCGATGAAAACCAAGCAAGCCGCCTACGGCATGGGCACCACCCACTGGGAAGCGATTCTCAAGGTAATGGTGCCATCCGCTGCCACCGGCATCTTTGGTTCGCTGGTACTGGGCCTCGGCCGCGCATTGGGTGAAACCATGGCCCTGGCCATGCTGGTTGGCAACGCGAACAACATCTCCCTTTCGCTGTTTGCCCCGGCCAATACGCTGGCGGCCTTGTTGGCGCTGAACTTCCCCGAAGCCGGCCCGAACGAGATCGAAGTGTTGATGTACGCCGCACTGGTGCTGATGTTTATCACGCTGCTGGTAAACATTATCGGTTCGATGATCATGGTCTACGCCCAGCGGGGGACTAAATAATGACTGACCTCTCGTCTCCACTCACCACCGCGATGCCGAGCCTGCAACGTCGGTTCGAAGGCCGTGCCCTGCGCAGCCTGATCTTGACCAGCCTGGTGTGGTTTGGTGCGCTGCTGGCCGCCGTGCCGCTGATTTCGGTGCTCTACATGCTGATCACCCGTGGTGGTGCTCGCCTGAGCCTGGAAGTGTTCACCGAGCTGCCACCGACTGGGTTCGAGACCGGCGGTGGCTTCGGCAACGCGATGGCAGGTACGTTCGTCATGGTCGGTATCGCTGCCGCCATCGCGGTGCCCGTCGGCATCATGGCGGCGATTTTCCTGGCGGAACTGGGCCCCGACAGCAAGCTGGCGAACGCCTCGCGCTTTGCCGCAAAAATGCTCACCGGCTTGCCGTCGATCCTGGCGGGTGTGTTTGCCTACGCGCTGGTGGTGATGACCACCGGGACTTATTCGGCACCGGCAGGTGGCGTTGCGCTGGCCGTGCTGATGCTGCCTATCGTGGTACTGACGGCTGAAGAGTCGATGAGGATGGTGCCCAAGATCATGAAGGATGCCGCCTACGGTATGGGCTGCACCCGTTCGCAGGTGATCTGGAAAATCGTCTTGCCCACCGGCATGCCAGCGATCCTCACCGGCGTCATGCTCGCCGTGGCCCGCGCCGCCGGCGAAACCGCGCCGCTGTTGTTCACTGCGCTGTTCAGCAACTACTGGATCTACCACGACGGCAACCTGGCGGTGATGAACCCTACGGCCTCCCTTGCCGTGCTGATCTACAACTTCTCCGGCATGCCCTTCGACAACCAGCTCGAGCTCGCATGGGCGGCCTCGTTGGTGCTGGTGATGATCGTGCTGGTCGTGAATATCGTGAGCCGTATTTTCGGCAAGCCCAAGTATTAAGAACGGGAGCACCTGAATTTTGAACGTATCATCTGCGCAAATAGCCGCTCCGTTTATCACCCAGGCGCCTGTGGTCATGGACTGCAAGCTGGACAAGATTTTCTACGGCAACTTCATGGCGGTGCGTGATAGCCATGTGCCGATCGAGAAAAACAAGATCACCGGCTTTATCGGCCCGTCCGGGTGTGGCAAATCAACCGTGCTGCGTAGCCTCAACCGCATGAACGACCTGGTTAAGGGCTTCCGCTTCGAAGGCCACGTGCATTTCCTGGGCCAGGACGTGTATGGCAAGGGCGTTGACCCGGTGGTGGTGCGCCGCTACATCGGCATGGTGTTCCAACAACCGAACCCGTTCTCGATGAGCATTTTCGACAATGTGGCCTTTGGCCTGCGCCTCAACCGCTACAAAGGCGACCTCGGCGACCGCGTCAAGCACGCGCTGCAAGGCGCTGCCTTGTGGGACGAGGTCAAGGACAAGCTCAAGGTCAGCGGCCTGTCGCTTTCGGGCGGCCAGCAGCAGCGCCTGTGTATCGCCCGCGCCATCGCCACCGAGCCAGAAGTATTGTTGCTGGATGAGCCGTGCTCGGCGCTTGACCCGATTGCCACTCGCCGGGTAGAGGAACTGATGGTCGAGTTGAAGAAGGATTACACCATCGCGCTGGTGACGCATAACATGCAGCAGGCGATTCGTGTGGCAGATACCACCGCGTTTTTCTCGGTGGATATTTCCCAAGGCACTCGCACCGGCTATCTGGTGGAAATGGGCCCGACCGCGCAGATTTTCGAAAACCCGCGCGAACAAATGACCGGGGACTACATCAGCGGCAAGTTCAGCTGACCCATGCACCGTTTTTCAGGATTGCCAATGACTGCAACACGTCGTCTTGATTTGCTCGCGATCGAACGCGCACTGCGTAAGGTACAGAGCCGTTTTGCCCAGCTCAGCCAGGACTTTACCGAGCCACGCGACCCGCTGACAGACGAAGTGCTGCAGAATGTGCTTGATGGCTATGCCCTGATTGACGACTATGTGGCGCGGGGCGTCGACCTGTTCGACCTTCAGCAACTGAACCTGATGCTGGAGATCAATGCCACTGTGCTTTGTGGCAAAGACCCGCTACGCCGGCAGGAATACGCGCAGCACCTGCTGGCGACCGAAGTGCATTTTTTCAACAATGTCGAGGGCGGCATCAAGGACTTGTATAACTGGTACTGCAAGCACCACAGTGAATCGGTGTGGAAGCGCGCAGCCGGTGTCTACGTGCGAGTCCTCAGCAAGCCGCAATTGTTCATTGAAGGCAATCACCGCAGTGGGTCGCTGATCGTCAGCTACCTGCTGATGCGCGAGGGGTTGGCGCCGTTCGTATTGACGCTGGACAACGCCGAGGGCTACTTCAACCCGTCCTCGGTCATACGCAACTCCGCCAAGCATGGCGTCATGGCGCTGTATGAGTTGCCCAAGATCAAGAAAAAGTATGCAGCGTTCCTGGAAGATAATGCCCCTGATCCAATGGAGTTTTTCCTGAGCGACACACCAGCGCCCGTCTATCAGGGGGGCCAATGATGGGAAGGTATCCAGTGGTCGACACAATCAAGCGTGTGTTCAAGCGCCAGCGCATCCGTATCTCGTTCGATATCGATGACACGCTGGCTTGCCAGCTTCACCACAGCGCAACCGAACACAGCCGTTTGCCGGCGTGTGTGCACCGTTGGCTGGGCGAGCCGCTGCGCAGCGGAACCCGTGCACTGACCCGCGAACTGCGTCGCCAAGGCTGCAGCGTCTGGGTCTACACCTCCTCCGGGCGGACCCCGTCCTACATACGTCGCTGGTTGTTGCTGTATGGCATCCACGTCGACGGTGTGGTCAACAGCGTGCGGCACAACCAGGCCCTCACCGAACGCGGACTGTTGAATACCCCGTCAAAATTGCCGTCGGCGTTCGACATCGACTTGCATGTCGATGATTCCGAGGGCGTTCAGCTTGAAGGCTTCGATCACGGTTTCCGCGTCGTGGTCGTGGACCCGGAAGACGAGCAATGGGCGCAACGCGTGCTGGATGCCGTCGCACACCTGCAGGCACAGCTCGCCCGGCAACAACCGCAGCGGCACAAGCTGCCGGTGCCGGCTTATCGGGGGCTGACGTTAAACGGGTAAGGTGGAACGGCTGTGCATGACGAGCGTTAAGCAAAGGGGGCTACTGATCAATCAGTCGCCCCCTTTTGGCTTATTTGGCGCTCAACGCCCCGAGAAACGCGGTATGCCGCAATGCCTTCGAAAACATCGGCAACGTGAAGTTTTCAGCGGCCTTTTGTTGCTCATCGGTGAACGTCGCCGTGCAGTCGGTCAAGGTCACTACGTTGTAACCCTTCTCATAGCCTGACCGAACCGTGCCTTCGACGCAGCAATTGGTTAGAAACCCCGCCACCACCAGGTTCTGGATGCCATTGTTGCGCAACACAAGGTCCAGGCCAGTGGTGGCAAAGCCATCCAGCCCGCGCTTGCCTTCCACGAGAATATCGCCGGGCTCACGCGTCACGGCGTCGGTGATCTCGGCACCCCAACTGCCGGTGCGAAAGGCGCTGCCGTCGGCTACCCCCTTGAGAATCCCGTAATCGCGTGTTGTCAGCTCTGGATAGCCCTCGGCGAATTGAATCGGCAGGTGGATGATCTTCACGCCCAGCTTGCGCGCTTGCTGCACGGTGGTTGCGGTGTTGGCCAGCATGTCTGACTGGTGCATCACATCTTTGACTGCGTCATGGAACACGCCACCGGGGGTGGTGAAATCGTTCTGGAATTCGATCAAGACAAGGGCGGTGGCGTGTGGATTCATGGTGAGTCTCCGAATAGGGGAGCAGTTGGTGTTCAGCGCCAATGACTCACCACACGGTGAGTGGGCGACGTCGACGCATAAGATGATGCGTTGGGAGCGTAGAGCCATCTGAGCATACCTGCACCCGTCGGAACAGATTTTTGAGTCACGCTGTCTTAGCGACGTTATCCTTTTAAGCTGCGCTCGGTTAATAAAAAGGGCTGTTGGAGAATACGTGTGAAGTATTACTGGCTCAGGCAGGACATGATGATGGCGGACAAATGGACGCTTGGCGACGTACGGCACGTCAATAACTGGCACTTCAGAGAGCCGCCCGTCAATTTCATGGAGCCAGGGACTTACACGTTGGATGTGCGTTTTGAAGGCGCTGAGGCGGACTATTCACTGGCGGGTTATGCCAGTGTGCCGGTGTTGAGTTCAAAGGCCTGTCAGGCGCTGTCTGGGTTGCCGGAAGTGGACGAGCCTTATTGCAATGTCGTATTCGAGCCTGTGCTGATTGCTAATAAAGAAGTCCGGGGTACCTACTTTCTTATGATCATTGAGACACAAATAGACTGTGTCGATGAGCAAAGATCTAACTTCAAGAAGTTCGAACCCAATGA
This sequence comes from Pseudomonas sp. 58 R 12, assembly GCF_900005865.1. NCBI lineage: Bacteria > Pseudomonadati > Pseudomonadota > Gammaproteobacteria > Pseudomonadales > Pseudomonadaceae > Pseudomonas > Pseudomonas sp. 58 R 12. Next base: position 279,464 of record NZ_CVTP01000008.1, on the reverse strand, counting down.
CCCTGTCAGACCCGATCTGGCGGGTGAGTATCGAGCATTCACCCGGCTTGTGATTGACCCTGGAAAAATCGGCGATCAGCACATTTTCAGAGTGAAAAAATATTCGGGCGCGATAGTCGTCAGTGAAGAGGTCAAGCACCGGCTGGAGACGGTCGGTGCCGTGGGGATGCTCTTTGAATCCGTGTCGGGTGACGACATAGGTGGGAATGCCTGAAGCACTTGGCCGCACAAGTGATGGTCTAAAACAGTGCGTGTAGGTAGCAGGAGCAATTCATTATCGAGGTACCCGACGTCACCGTTCGTCCAAACCTTGGCACTCGCCGTGACCGGCCCACTCTTATATTTACGCGCGGATGTTCCGAGCCTAGAACGGAGAGCCAGCATGGAAATCGACAGAAATGCCCCCGGGAACATTTCACAGCAGGACGTAACCCGCGGCACAGACAATGAAGCCGGGCATGATCCGAAGCGCGATGAGGACAACATCCCGCTGCCGCCGGACGACGAGGCACCTCTTGAAGAAGATATGTCTGACGTGGATGCTGCCGATTCGGTAGCGAGCGAGCATCCCGACAACTGATCGGCCTCTCAGAACAACAATCCCGACGTTCGCGTCGGGATTGTTGTTTGTACGTTGAGCGCTATGAAACCTCAGTGGCGGAAGGCTTCGGCGGCGGCCTTAAATTCGAAGTGCGGATGTACCTGCCAAGTATCCACAAGCCACTAGCCACAGCGGCCAATACGCCAGATAAGAGCACATCAACCAGGCCTTCTCCGGTCTTCTCGGGTGTTACAAATCTGGAGAGTATTTTCACCCAGGCAGGAACACTCATGTAGACGGTCAGTATCCAGAACACCACGGACGTCGCATAAACCGGTATCGAAAGGGTCATGCGTAGCCGGGCAGGGGCCTTATTCATCAGCAATTACGTCCTTGTTGGTCTGGGAGGGCAGAAGGCTGTGGCGATTACGACCCCCTTGGTGAGTCCATTGCGCGTTGCTTGCATTTTGTTGCGAGGGCGTGAAGATAGCAGAGTGGGCGACGCATCGAGGCACGGGAATCTCAGTTTTTCCTTCGTTATCTTCATCTACATCACTGATCTAACGAGCTTTTTCGCCCGAGTCGTGGTGCAAGAAAGCTGTCTTGCGACCTTGCGCCGACGCGACTGGATCTATATATTCCCAACCCTGCAACACGCGCTGCCGCCCGAATGGCGAAACTGGTAGACGCATGGGACTTAAAATCCCCCGCTCGTAAGGGCGTCCCGGTTCGATTCCGGGTTCGGGCACCATCTAAAATCAAGGGTCTGCGAGCGAAAGCTAATGCAGGCCCTTGTTTGTTTTCGGTCCGCAATTTCAAATGTCGCTCCGCAACTCACTTAGTTGGCGTGACCTTTGAGGGCTTTCACTTCGAGAACTTAGACATTCGCTACACCACGGCCAACCAGCGACATCCAGCATTGCGGTTTCTGTATGTAGAACTCGGCCGCGTCATTGGGGGTGAGGCTGTCCTTGGTTACCAGGCCGCATACTGGTCGCTCGCTGAGAAGCAAAGCAATCAGGTGACCGACATCCGCAAAGCCTATGACGCCGCTATGGGTGAGCGGGACAAGCGCCTGGAAGAGTTGCCCCGTAAGACGGGCACCGCCGCCGCCCAGGCTGCCGACAAGGCTGACGAAGCTCAGCTGAGCAACTCAGTAATCCGAGTCGACAGCCATCAAGCTAACGTTTTGTGCCGTGGGAAAGGCAAGACCGAAGCGATTGTTGGTGCTTTTCAAGTTGGATCATGGCCTCTTCCCGGCGCTCACCCTGTAATGCATGTGACCATGGCGGATTGACCGCCAGTTTTACCTCAATGTCCGCAATAACACGCTGTATTGCCAAACAAGGGTCATTGGCTTTTACGCGGTTCCCTAATTGGGAGTTGAGATTTTTGTACTCCCCAAGCAGATTTGTTAGCTGAGTCAGTTGTTGGTTCGTGGCATGTAGATCTGAGTCGGATCTGTTTAGCTTCAGCTCTAGGTCATGCGCTTTCGCCTGTAGCTGATCAGCTTTCTCAGAAAGGGTCTTCTTTTCAATTTGGAGTTCGGCAATCAGTTTGGCTTGCACCTCGACGGTTGATTGAACCTTTCCGATGTCTACCAATTTTTCTGCGCCATAGCCCACAAGATGAATAAGTGGGACGGCGGCTATCAGGCCGGCCCCGAAGGTGGCGATAGCCCTTAGGAGTATTCGAGGTTTTTTTTCAGAATGATTGAGTTGTTGTGTTCGGGCTGTTTTCTTCATTGGGGAATAAGAATCTTGCTAGGCCAGCCCTTCATTTAGCGACTAAATCACACAGAAGGGCAGATCGTTAGTTAGGAGATGCGCCGCAGGTGAGTGCGGCAGGGGCGGATCACCGAGCTTCAAGTGCTTCTTGAATCTTATCCGCCTAGGAGGAGAGCTTGGAAAACTCTTTTTCCAGATCTACTGATGCATTACCACTTGCCGCGAATGCTGCGATCGTCTCGGGCCAGCTTCGGCTTACTGGTTGTCTTAGCGCTTTGCGAGCTGGTTACCGCGTCGGCTATAGCTGATGTCATGTTCTGCTCCCTGCCATTGAATTGATACCCATCAATACCGGCAACGCGCCGCTATTTCAAGCATCAGAGAGGCGACATGACAACCAAGTAGCCAGACTGGGAGGCGATCGAATGTGCCTACTGGTGCGTGGTTGAAAATGTCAGGGCATATTTTCTAGGTCGTAGAGCCCGATCAGACCGTCATCGCACTTGGTGTGACCCATTCACTTGAAGGTGAGAGTGGGCATGGTGTACCCCAGTTGATTGCGCTGTCGCGTTTCCATGTGGTTTAGGCAAAGCCTAGGCGTTGTACAGCGCTTAAAGAGTTACTGATGATTTTTTGATACAGTTTTCGCTGTATCTAGCTCGCTTTGTAAGGACCGAAGACGAGCATCATTTGGATATTTTAGTTTTAGCTCGTCCAAGTTTATTTTTGCCTTTGAGTATTGTTCGAGCTTTATTAGGTTTCGCACCAAAACTATTTGAGTTACTCGCCCCGGGGCAATATCAAAAGCCGCTTGATTAAATTCTAGGGCTTTTTTGAAGTCGGTGTACTGTTTACCGTTGTCGCCCATATACAAAAGGCCAAGTACGTTGTTTGCCGAAAGCTGGTGCGGGTCGATTTTGACCGCCTGTTCGAGGCGATCTCGGGCCGAGGGGACTCTGCCTTGCATCAGATCTGCATCCGCCATGTTGACGAGATAGAAATAAGAGTTAACTGGGTAATAAGCCGCTGCTTTTGCCGCATATTCTCCCGAACTCTGGTAGTCACCGGCCTCATAGTAGCTAAGGGATATATACCGTAGGGCTGAAGCCTTTTGTTGATTGGTGGCTGCTGGGTCTGCCTCAATTTTCTTAAAGTTTGCAATGGCTGCAGTGTTATTTCCTAGATCTTGAAGTTCTTGGCTTTGCGCAAACTTGTTTTTTATTTCGTTTTTATGCTCGTTGGTTTTTAGTGCGTCTTGGATTTTATCGCAGCCCAACACAGCTAAGCACAAACAAATAATGAGCGCTATTTTCAATTTTTGCATTTTCTTTCTCGACGTTGCTGGGCGTGCCTGCCTTAGTATAAAAACCTGCGGACCGGGTTTGTTTCTTTCAGTCAAGTACTGGCCGCATGAAGCTTCTCTCCGTACTGACGATAAATCTCTTATCCGCTGCCAGCGCGAAAGTACTAACGCATTCGGGGTCAGTTTTGGACTCCTCGCGATAGCGCTCGTAATCCGCAAGGCTCGGAAAGCTGAAAAGGCAGTAAGCGACGTTGTTTGCGCCTTCAGCAGGGAGGAAATAACCATGATGTGTGCCCCCCATGCGATTGACTATACGAATCCACAGTTTTGAGTAGTTTTCAAAGGCCGGGATTTGATAGGGGTCAATCTGATACTTCAGATGGCAGGTGATCACGCGAGTCGTCCTTGTCCAGTTTGAATGAGTAGCTTAATGGACATCCATGTGATTGGTAAAACTCGACTAGGTACTGGGTTTTTTGCATCAGCTTTACGCCTTCCAATCGAAACCCACCGGCGAAAGCGGAAAGATCACAGTTGTTCGTGATTCGGACGCCGTTGGCTCGGGTTGCGACATTGTCGTATACGGCGATGGTCGAAAAGCTGCAAAAATCGGCACCGGGTAGCGCGTTACCTTTTACCTGCCGCCTGGATCGCCGAGATCTAGGCGCTGGCCTGGCGGGCTTAGGCTTATGCGCAGGAGCTGCAATACGAACCATTGCAGCAACGGTGCAGCCTGGCAAGGAAAGCCTGTACCGCATCAGCGGCGACATGGCCGGCTTTTACATTGACCCCTATGTCGATTACAACTGGACCAAGAAAACCATGAAGCCGCCCCCGGGCGGTTTTTTATTGCCTGGAGCAAACATGGGCGCAGCACAGAAGCCCGATATCTACGGCACCGAGGGCGGCTCGTAAAAGCCAAAAACTCCAACCGAAGCGCCGGACAACCTGCGCTCTGTAGCGATGGCTAGGCTCCAGTGAAGGGTGGTTGCTGTTGAATGCGTTGACTGCTACAAAACCGGCCCAATGTGCCGCCAAGGACTGTAATCAATGATTCTGCTACTGATGGCTCTTCTGATGCGCGCGGAGGATCCCGTTTATGTCGTCAATGAAGAAAACTGCAAATTTGGACATTTTATTGAGCTACCGAACGACTACAGGAGTCGTCGATTGATGAAGGCGTGCTTTGAAAGCATCAAAGATGAACCCATGCCCACCGGTGGAAACTTGCAGGAAAAGACTGTGCGCCCACTGAAGGAACTCATGGGTATTTCGGTTGATTTACGGTAGCGCACACCCCATGGGTTTGAATGGGGGAGGATTTATTGCTATGCACCAGGTTGTTGAAAGGGCGTTAAACGTGATCGCAGCAGAGATCAGCGAGCCCGAATACACTGAAGCGTTCAGCGCAGCTCATGCAGTAGCGGTTGAGTTTGGAGAGCAAAATCTGGCCGACCGACTTTTTGCCGATATCCCTGATTCAATCTCTTTCATGGAGGTGGCCCGGCTATTCGACTTTCTTGCATGGCAGACGGATGACAACGGATCTGCAATGACTCGTACTGCTGAGCGCTGGCTCGTGGAAGGCACAGATCTGCGCAAGATTCAGATCGCGCTAAACCTTGAGGTGTACCCGTTTCCGGATGGGCAAGAGATGTACCGCGTGCTGTCCGATGTGGCTGCATCTCACCCGCAGGCGGCTGATAGATGCCAGCAGCTTATCAATGCTCGGCACAATCGGTAGCACTTGCTCACACAGTCTCATTCGCCTTCCGGCGCCCGGCTATCCCAGCGTAGACAGTCATCACTGATCATCGAGTGGCGATAGCCAGAACCTTCCATGAGTCCATTCGAGATGCATTTTCACACGTTGCGTCGACGAAGGAATCCAATGCAGCTATTGATTGCCGTGCATAAGCTCCCCGCGACAATGCCGATAAAAACGAACACCAATGCACCGTGGCTGAAGTTCATCGGCCACACAAATGGGCTCGCGGATGATGTTGTGATGGCATCCACCAGATTGGGTAGAGCGCTGAATACCCAAATCAACAAACCGGTGATCAGGCCTCCGACGATGTAACGCAGTGGTGACTGCAGGTAACGCTCGGTAAACCACAGAACCGGCCATCCAACCAGCATGCTCAACAGCCCCCCGACCATGAACATCAGGATGAATGCCGGTATGCTCTCGTCCGAACCAGGAAGGTACAACGCCGCGGCCGTTCCTAGTGTTATCGCCCCTGAAAGGGGAACGGCATATACCCAGCCACGCGCTGCATACCGGGTTTCGTCGCTGCCCTCGTACAACCTTTCTATTCCGTAGATTGTGGCGGAAAAAAGCAGCCAAAGAATGATGCCAGAGCCAATCGCCAGCGGAAGGTATTTAAGTGACGCGCCTCCCAGTAGCCAGGCCACCAGCGATTGTATAAGGGCGTTAAGAAGATTGCGGCCATTGGAGCTTGCACCGTTCGCGTCACTACGCAGTAGTAAGGGAATGCCAAATACAACCCCAACGACGGTTCCAAACAGAAACCCAGAGAACAACATCGACTCATTCCAGCCTTGGGTCATGCATCGAGCGGTAGCGCAGATAATCCCTGCACACAACGGTACTGAAACCAGCCGGAGCTCTTGTTCCTTTTTCTTGAGCTTCACGAGACCTCCTAAAGGTCGCTCAGTGGATAGGCCGGATTAGACCAGGCGCGCACTCCACGCCAGCCTCAGCCTCGCACTTCGTAGAAGTGGCTCAGTGCTATCCGCTCCGGCAGTTTGGCTAACTGAGGGGACCTCCATGAATCACACCGGTAATGGGAGGAGCTACACCGAATACTACGAAACAGTGTGGCACAGTGATGATCGACTAACACCCAAGAGCCCCGGTTTTGCCGGGGCTCTTGTTTGTGTGGCTTATACGAAGGGCTGACCGCTGAAGCCCCGTGGCAAACGCTGCAAACCGGGCAGGTCGGTGAGGCGTTGCGTCCACGCGCTGCGCCAGTCGATCACGGTGCGGGTCTTGGCGTTACGATTGGCGCGGCGGGCAGCATTGCGCTGGGTGCGGCGCGCTTCCTTGTAGGCTTCGGTGTTGCGGCAGGTACGGCACTTGACTCGGTTCAGCTCGACGCTGGAAGGGAGGTTGGTGCCGTGGTGGCCACAGGCTAAATGACCTGCGACCTTGAAGTGAATGACCATGTAAGCGTCTCCTTCTTGGGGTACGCGCATCGGTAGACTCACAATGCGCGCGGGGAGGGCGGGGGCAGCAAAAGCCCCGACACCTAAGGTTACGACCCCAGTTACGCAGCAGCGTTCGGTTGTGGGGCTGGCCTGTTCAACTCTGCGTCCGGACGCTAACCTGCCACGCTACCCATCAATAAATGGAAGCAATGATGAGCGTCGATACCCTGCCATAACGTACGCGCGGCCTTGTTGGATAATGCCAGCGCTTATGTACCCTTCATGGAGACCTGGACCCGCGAGAAATTGCCTTGGGCATCCACCCCGGCCGTTGAAAGCTTTGCGCAGTTGCCGGAGCCCTCGGCGTTCCCGCGCTTGATACAGGCGTACGCAGAATTCAGTCGATCAACGCCAGCAAATCCGTAGTGCCCACGTCCAACCCCGCCTGGCTCAGCAAGGTGGTTGCCTGGCCCCGGTGGTGGGTCTGGTGATTGAAAAAGTGCACCAGCAAGCTGAAGCAGTTTTTATCGGCGGCCACACCGCGCATGTTGCGGTAATGCAGGCGCTGATCCAGGTCGGGCGCCTGTACGGTGTGCGCCCAGTCGAGGATGAGTTGATCCAGCCAGGCTCGATGGGCGGCGAGTTCACGGACGTTGGCAAAGGCCAGCTGCGTCAAATCAACAGGTGTGGCGACCGCGTTCAGCGGAGCCAGTGCCGCATAGCCAGCAGGATGCAAGGCAAAGCGCTTGAGCCAGACGGTGTCGCCTAATACCAGGTGGTTCAACGTACCGAGAATCGAGCCGAAAAACGCCTTGCGGTCCATAAGCAACTCCGCGTCCGACAGCGTGCCGGCCGCTTCGTAGAGTTTGCGGTTCATCCACTGGTTGTAGCGGGCCATCAGCACGACATGCTCAATCCGGTTCACTTGGGTTTTCTCTCAGAGGCACGGTGACGCCATGATAGGCCGTGCCCGCCCGGCGGTCATGGTGTTCCGGCAGGGGCGGGCTATGGTTGTTAGACGCCAACACTGCGCCCTGGGAGGGTGAGATCATGAACACCAGCGACTTACTGGAACAACTGCTGCGCGCCGGGCAAGGGGGCAGTACCTCCTCGGGCGGCGGTTTGGGCGGACTGCTCGGCGGCTTATTGAAAGGCACCCGCACCGGCAATGCCTCGGCCGGTGGTGGCTTGGGTGGGTTGTTGGGTGGGCTTGGCGGCATGTTGGGCGGTGCCGCTGGCGCTCGTCCTGCCCAGGGACGTGCTGGCGGGATGAACTACGCGGCGCTGGCTTCCTTGGGCATGGCGGCGTTCCAGGCCTACCAAGCCTGGCAACGCCAGCAAGGCAGTGCTCCGCAGCAAGCCATCCAGACGGTCGACCAGCTTGACGGCCCCGCAGCCGAAGCCCACAGCCATGCTGTTTTGCGTGCGTTGATCGCCGCCGCGAAAGCTGATGGCCATATCGATGAAAAAGAGCAGCAACTGATTTCCAGTGAACTGGGCCGGCATACCGACGATCCGCAACTGCAAGCGTGGCTCGACGCTGAAGTCGCCAAGCCCCTGGATGCTGCGGATTTCGCCGAGTTCGCCAGCGACCCGGCAGTGGCGGCGGAGGTTTACCTGGCCAGTGTGATGCTGGTGGACGATCAGCAGGACGCCGAACGCAATTACCTGGACGACTTGGCAGGTCAACTGCAAATCGACCCTCAATTGCAGCTGCACTTGGAGCAACAGGCCAAGGCCTGATTGATCTGCGAACCTCCGGTCGAAGTAGGATGAATGTGGGAGCTGGCTTGCCTGCGATAGCGGTACGCCAGTCAACATTTGCAGTGACGGACACACTGCTATCACAGGCAAGCCAGCTCCCACATTTGATCTCTGAGGGTCTTAAAAGGTGCTAGAAGCGCAGCGTGGCTCCAGTGGTCAGCCATTGGTCTCGTTCGCCGACCAGGCTGCGCCCGACCACCAGGTCTACATCTACCAGCTCGCCGAGGTGAAACCGGGGCCCGGCCTGCCATGCCTGATCGCCACCCTCCTGGCCGTAGCGTTCGGCGATCACCGTCATTAACGGCGCGACCTGGTACTCCAGACCAGTGCCCCAAGTCAGGCGGTGTTTCTGATCGCCTTCGTTGTAGGCATGCGACCAACCGGCATTCAGGTTCACCCGCAGGGGCGCCAGCGGTTGCCACGTCAACGGGATGTTGAAGTCTGCACCCTCAAAAGCGTGTCGGCGATCCAGTGCAACGTGCGCACCGGCAGACACGGCCATTTCCAGCCCCAGGTCTTCCCGCGACAGTACCTGCGCCTTGAGCTGCGGGCCCACCTGCGTTTCGCTTTTGCCTGCGCTGGTCGCGCGTGACAGCGCCGCGCCCCATTGCACCGAAGGCATGGCGGCAAAGGTGCAGGCCGGCGACAGTGTTTCATTATGCGTACTGCCATCGTGTCGATTGGCGGTGTACCAGGCGTCGACGTTGCAGGTGCCTGGCGCATTGATCGCGCCGTCGTCGACCCCATACGCGCCGCCGGCTGCGTTGGCCTTGGACAGCAAGGCAATCATTAACAGAGCGCCCAGGGTCAGCCCTATAAACATCAGGTTGCGCTGCAATGCGCGCCGTTTGGCCGGCGGCAATAGCAACAAGGTCTGGCGTGCGCCTCGGTAGTGACGCGCACGGTATTTGGCGAACCCATCCTGGCGCGCCGGGGTGTGTTTTTTGTGCATGATGCACCTCGCTTGAATTCAGCTTTCTACGGTCAGCACCGAAATGCCACTGGCTTTGGCCTGGCAGACCAGCTCGGACGTGTCGTCACCACCCGGCAGGGCGATGACCACGTCAGGGCGGCTGTCGGTCAGCATGAAATGGTTGCGCTGGCGTTCCGCCTGCTTGCCGTGGCGTTGCCAGTTGGGCGGGTAGCGCACCACGTCAATGCCCAGTTCCCGCGCCCACTCCTCAATCTCGCTGCCGAGGAATTGGTTGCCGCCGTGGATCAGTACCTGCACCGGGCGCAGGCGGTGGTAGGCGTCCAGCACTTGGCGGGACAGTCGGGTGTCGGCGTAATGACGACCTGCACAGATCAAGACGCGCATAAGGTCTTTCCTTTTAGTGCACGGTGGCGGCCGGGCGGCCGCCACCGTTTAAACGGCGGGGGCGATCAGTACCACTGCTTGAAGCGGCGGATGTAGATCGTCTTCATCAGTTGGGCTACGCAGCAGTAGCTGAGCAGGGTGCCGACCAGCCATGGGAAGTACGCCAGCGGCAGCGGTTGCAGGCCTACCAGCGTGCCCAGCGGCGAGAACGGTACGTAGATCCCCAGCGCGATCACCACACCGGTCATCATCAACACCGGCCAGGCGGCGGTGCTCTGGAAAAACGGGATCTTGCGAGTGCGCAGCATGTGCACCACCAGGGTTTGCGAAAGCAGACCCTCGATAAACCAGCCGGACTGGAACAGGGTCTGCATTTCCACGCTGTTGGCGGCGAACACGTACCACATCAGCGCAAAGGTGGTGATGTCAAAGATCGACGAGGTCGGCCCGATCCAGAGCATGAAGCGACCGATGTTTTTCGCATCCCACTTGCGCGGCTTGGCCAGGTATTCCTTGTCCATCTTGTCCCACGGCAGGGCCAGCTGGGAGATGTCGTACATCAGGTTTTGCAGCAGCAGGTGGATCGACAGCATCGGCAGGAAGGGGATGAACGCACTGGCCACCAACACCGAGAACACGTTGCCGAAGTTGGAGCTGGCGGTCATGTTCAGGTACTTCATGATGTTGCCGAACGTTTCGCGTCCCTTGAGCACACCTTCCTCCAGTACCATCAGGCTCTTTTCCAGCAGGATGATGTCGGCCGACTCTTTGGCAATGTCCGTCCCGCTGTCCACCGAGATCCCCACGTCGGCATCGCGCAGTGCCGGTGCGTCATTGATCCCGTCACCGAGGAAGCCCACAGTGTGGCCGTTGGCTTGCAGCGCCTTGAGTACCCGGGATTTTTGTAGCGGTGTCAGTTTCGCGAACACCGTGCGTTCTTCCACGCGACGTTGCAGGGTGGCATCGTCCATCGCTTCGATGTCGGTACCGAGCAGCGGCTGGCCTGGATCGAGGCCGACCTGACGGCAGATCTTGCTGGTGACCACGGCGTTGTCGCCGGTCAGCACTTTGACCGCCACGCCAATCTGTTGCAGCGCCGCAATCGCCGGGCCGGCAGTTTCCTTAGGTGGATCGAGAAAGGTCAGGAAACCCTGGATCACCAGGTTGCGCTCATCGGCGGTGGTGTACTGCTGGCGCGCCAACGATTTCGGGATGTGACGGGTGGCCACCACCAGCACACGGAATCCGTCTTCGTTATAGTCATTGGCAAGCGCCAGCAATTCTTCACGGCGGCGCTCATCCAGCGGTACGGCTTTGCCTGCCTCCATCACGTGAGTGGAAATACCCAGCATCTCTTCCACGGCGCCCTTGCACACCAGCAGTTGATCGTCGGCCGCATCCTTGACCACGATCGACAGGCGACGGCGGACAAAGTCGAACGGCAATTCATCGACCTTGCTGTAGGCAAATGGCGCCTGGAACTTCGGATTCTGCTCCGAGAATTGCACCACGGCCTGGTCCATCAGGTTCTTCATGCCGCTTTGGTGGTAGCTGTTCAGCCAGGCCAGGGACAGCACCGCGTCATCACGCTGGCCAGAGGCGTTGACGTGATGCTCGAGGATGATCTTGTCCTGGGTCAGCGTGCCGGTCTTGTCGGTGCACAGCACGTCCATGGAGCCAAAGTTCTGGATCGCGTTGAGGCGCTTGACCACCACTTTGCGCTTGGCCATGGCGGTGGCGCCCTTGGCCAGGTTGGCGCTGACGATCATCGGCAGCATTTCCGGGGTGAGGCCTACGGCAACGGCGAGGGCAAACAGGAAGGCATCGCCCCAGTCACCCTTGGAGAAGCCATTGAGGAAGAACACGATCGGCACCATCACCAGCATGAAGCGGATCAGCAACCAACTGACGCTGTTCACCCCACGGTCGAAGGCGGTTTGCACCCGCGACCCCACAATTGCCTTGGCCAGGGAGCCAAAGTAGGTGCGTGGTCCGGTGGCGACCACCACGGCCGTGGCACGGCCGCTGACCACGTTGGTGCCCATGAAGCAGATGTTGGGCAGGTCCAGCAGGTTGGCCTGGTCGGCAGCCACTGGCCCGGCGGATTTTTGCGTAACGTCGCCGAGGGTGTCGTACTTCTCCACTGGCAAGGCTTCGCCGGTCAGCACTGCCTGGCTGATAAACAGGTCGCGGGATTCGATCAGGCGGATATCGGCCGGGATCATGTCGCCGGCTGAGAGTTGTACGATATCGCCGGCCACCAGCTCGCGCATCGGCACTTCGCGCAGGGTGGGTTGGGCGCCGACCTGCTCACGGCGTAGCACGGTGGCGGTGGTGCGTACCATGGCTTTCAGGGCTTCGGCGGATTTCGCCGAGCGGTGTTCCTGCCAGAACCGCAGCAGGCTGCTGAGCAGCACCATGGTCATGATGATGATGACTTTGGTCGGGTCGGCCTCTTCACCGTCCTGCATCGGCAGCCAGCAATCGGTGAAGAAGCTGATGCCAGCCAGCGTCAGCAGTACGTAGATAAACGGATTGTTCAGTGCCTGCAGGAACTGCACGATGGCGTGAGGCGGCTTGTCATGGGCGACTTCGTTGTGGCCTTCCCGTTGCAGCCGGGCAGAGGCGTCCAATTCGGTCAGGCCGTCCCGGGTGGCACGCACGTTCGCCAGGGTGGCCGACAGGCCGTTGTGCGCTTCGCGGGCGGCTCGCATTGACAATTTAGTGTCGGCGTCAGTGCGATTTTTCTTGTGCAGAGGCGTGTTTTTTACGGCGCTCATTGTCTGTACTCCTGTCGCCAATTCTCGACAAAACATACCCGGTACTTACCTGAAGACAGGCGAGCGAAAGCATGCCGAGTCGCTAACTTCGCGATCGGGTTAAATAAGGTGCTTATATATGTTTTGCTGGTGCGTTAATTAACTTGCGCGCAGCGAACTACAACTGGAAGTGTTCATGGCGAACCCCAGGGTATTCATCAGAAAGTTGCTGTTTTCAGCCGGTTTAAGCGGCGCGAGCGCTCACGTTAAGACCGGGGCTGAAAACCTTCGGTCTCTGTGGGTCTTGAGGGGAGGGTGTGACAATCGCCGCGCGGGAGGGCGGGAAATCGACGCGCACACGGCGTGGCGTGGCCCGCAGGGCGGCGGCCGGCGTGCGCAGATCAGGCAAAACAAAGCATTGGAAGGTCATAAAACACCTCGGGACCGGACGGGCGACCGGCGAGGCAGTTACGGTGGAGCATCGAGCTCTAGCGCAGCTTACCGGACCGTGAGGCGAGTCCTGTCATGTTCTGGGTTTGGCGCCCGATACCCGCTAACACGGTGCTCGGACAGCGACTAGATACTGTGTCCATTGGCTTCTTTAGTGAGGTTTAAAAAAGGCCCCAGTTGCGGGCACGGGCAATCTACCCAGACGGTTACAAAATGTCAATGCATGATTAATTAAATGAACCGATGTTCAGAGTTTATTCAGGCAGACAGCCCGTGTAAGTTGTCGGCTCTATAACTTCATATTCCTTGCGCGGCCAGAACTGCCAGATAGATCAATACCACGCCGCAAGTGCCGTAACTGATGCGCTGCCACAACGGTGATGCGTTCTTGCGCAGCACGTTGACCAGCGCAGCAATCAGAAAGCACGACAACACCGACGCCAGCATGAACCCGGCGAAAAACATCAAGGTTTGCCCATGACTGGGCGTGGCGCCGACGATGCCCGACAACGCGCTGCCCAGCGCGCCCCAGTAAACAATATTCTTCGGGTTGGCCAGGGAGATCGCTGCGCCGACCGCCAGCGCATTTTGCCGAGTGCTGGCGGGTGCGTCGTCTGATTCAGGCAGCTTCCAGGCATCGATCAGGCTGCGCACGCCCAGCCAGGCGAGGTACACCGCACAGACTACCGTCAGCGGCACGCGCACGGCGTCATGCTGGATCAGCAGGGCGATCCCGGTCAGGCCGATCACCGCCCACACCGCGTCGCCGACCAGCGACCCAACCTGCACCAGAAGGGCCGGCGTGAAGCCATGGAGCAAACCACGGCGCAGGGTCTCCGCCAGCACGGCGCCGGGAGAGAGGCAAAACACAAAACCGAATATCAGTGCGTAGAAAAAGATCGTCAGCATGCCCGCGTCCTTTCAGGAAAGTGCCAGAGCATACGCGGGAAGGGGGGATCAGATCGACCGTTGGTTGAGACGCTGCGACAGTTCGTCAGCACTTTCCTTGCGCTCCGAATAACGGTCTACCAGGTCCGGGCGATCGCGCAGCAGTAGCGTGAACTTGACCAGTTCTTCCATCACATCGACCACGCGGTCGTACAGGGCGGAAGGTTTCATACGGTCTTGATCGTCAAACTCCATGAACGCCTTGGGTACCGAGGATTGATTGGGGATAGTGAACATACGCATCCAACGGCCCAATACGCGCAGTTGGTTCACGGTATTGAAGGATTGCGAACCGCCGGACACTTGCATCACCGCCAGGGTTTTACCCTGGGTCGGGCGCACTGCGCCAAGGGCCAGCGGCACCCAGTCGAGCTGCGCCTTGAACACGGCCGACATCGAGCCGTGACGTTCCGGTGAACACCACACTTGGCCTTCGGACCACTTCATCAGCTCCAGCAGTTCCCGCACTTTGGGGTGATCACTCGGTGCATCATCGGGCAGAGGCAAGCCGCTGGGGTTGAAGATGCGCGTTTGTGCGCCGAAGTGCTGCAACAGGCGTGCTGCTTCTTCCACCAGCAGGCGGCTGAACGAGCGTTCGCGGGTCGAGCCGTAGAGCAGCAGGATGCGCGGCGGATGCGTCGAACCGCTACGCAGTGGCGCTGAAAGGGTGATATCGAGATTGGGCAGTGTGGTCATGAAAGCACCGCAATACGGTCGAGTTCCACCTTCAAGTCGGCAGGGCTGAGGCGGTCAAAAGGCACGGCGAAAAATGCCCGGCAGCGTGTGGCAATGATCGCCAGCGTGGCGTCAAATGCAGCTTGGACATTTGTGTCGTCGCCTTGAACATCGGAGGGGTCCTCCAACCCCCAATGCGCCTTCACCGCCGGCCCGAAGTACACCGGGCACGCTTCGCCCGCAGCTTTGTCGCACACGGTAATCACCAAGTCCGGTGGGCTGCCCGCAAAGGCGTCATTGCCTTTGCTGTACAAGCCTTCAGTGCTGATACCCGCTGCCTGCAGCGTACTGAGGCTGCGTGGCAGGACCTGGCCCTTCGGAAAGCTGCCGGAACTGATCGCCTCAAAACCGTGCGGTGCCAGATGGTTGAACACAGCCTCGGACAAAATGCTGCGGCAGCTGTTGGCGGTACACATGAACAGGACTTTCATTGCGGTATCTCCTTCAAAGACTCAGGCGCAAGGCGAGGGCGGCAAGGGTGATCAGCAGCACCGGCAGGGTCAGCACGATCCCGACTTTGAAGTAGTAACCCCAGGTAATCGTGATGCCTTTGCGTGCCAGAATGTGCAGCCACAGCAAGGTAGCCAGGCTGCCGATGGGAGTGATCTTCGGGCCCAGGTCGCTGCCGATCACGTTGGCGTAGATCATCGCGTCCTTGACCACGCCCACGGCATGGCTGGACTCGATGGACAGCGCGCCGATCAACACCGTCGGCAAGTTGTTCATCGCCGAGGACAGCAGCGCCGTCAGCACACCCGTGCCCATCGCCGCGCCCCACACGCCGTAAGTGGCGAAGGTATCGAGCCAGGTTGCGAGGTAGGTGGTGAGGCCGGCGTTTCGCAGTCCGTAGACCACCAGGTACATGCCTAAGGAAAAGATCACGATTTGCCACGGTGCTTCTTTCAGCACTTTGCGCGTGGAGATCGTGTGGCCCTTGGCGGCGATGACCAGCAGGAGCACGGCGCATACGGCGGAAATCGCGCTGATGGGAATGCCCAGCGGCTCCAGGGCAAAGCAACCGACCAACAGAATGCCCAACACCCACCAGCCGGCGCGGAAGGTGGCGCGGTCGTGGACGGCACTGGCGGGATCTTCTAGGTCGGCCGGGTCGTAGGTTTGCGGGATATCGCGGCGGAAGAACCACATCAGCACCGCCAGCGTGGCCGCGACGCTGACGAAGTTGACCGGCACCATCACGGCGGCGTATTCGTTGAAACCGATCTTGAAGTAATCCGCCGAGACGATATTCACCAGGTTCGAGACCACCAGCGGCAGGCTCGCCGTGTCGGCGATAAAGCCTGCGCCCATGACGAATGCCAGGGTCGCCGCCGGGGAGAAGCGCAGGGCCAACAGCATCGACATCACGATCGGCGTGAGAATGAGCGCCGCGCCGTCATTGGCGAACAGCGCCGAGACCAATGCGCCGAGCAACACCATATAGGCAAACAAACGCCGGCCGCGCCCACGCCCCCAGCGTGCTACATGCAGGGCGGTCCAGGCAAAGAACCCGGCCTCGTCGAGCAACAGGCTGATGATGATCAGTGCGACAAAGGTCCCTGTGGCATTCCAGATGATGTGCCACACCACCGGAATATCCGCCAGGCTGACCACGCCAGAGGCCAGGGCCAGGATGGCGCCCAGGGTTGCGCTCCAGCCAACGCCCAGGCCTTTGGGTTGCCAGATGACCAATACGATGGTGAAGATAAAAATCGCGAGTGCGACAAGCATGAATAAACGCTCCGAGGATTCAGCAGCAGGTGCTGGCCCGTTGTGGTCTGTCGCCCATTGCATCCAGACGCTGTGCGTCGCTGTGCAACCAGGGCCGGTTGGCTTGCAGGGTGGTGTGCAGCACGGTGGTCACCCAGTCGGGTAATGCCGGGTTGATGCGGTAGTAAATCCATTGGCCTTGGCGACGGTCCAGCAGCAACCCGGCACTGCGCAGTTGCGCCAGGTGGCGGGAGATTTTTGGCTGGCTGTCGTCCAAGGCATGGATCAGTTCGCACACGCAAAGTTCGCCTTCACGCAGGATTAATAACGTCAGGCGTGCCCGGGTGGTATCGGCCAGGCATTTGAACAGGGTGGGTGGGGAGATGGAGTCCAGCATGGCCAAGGCCCTGTATATATGGTTATCCGAATATACGTATATTCATATGTAACGGTCAAATCCTGTTTCAATTGATATGGATCAAACGCCTTGAAATCCGCCACAAGTGTTTGAAATTAAAATGAAACATGAATGTCCTAAAGTGCCTCCCCATTGCTGATGAAGGAAGAACCTGCGTGACCCGTGCCACTCGCAACCTGCGCAAGACCCTGGATTCCGTCGCGGAAAATAACGAAACCGCGGCCTTCGACTTGATGCGTGCCGTCGAAAAACTCGGCGATGAAGTGCTGCGCCAACGCTTGCTCAACACCATTCACCGGCTTAACCAGGACGCCCATGAACTGCGCGAAGCGCGCGATTCGGTGGGGCCGGTGTCGGTAAGGCTGGCCTGAGCAAGATCGTTCAAGACAAGCTCCTGGTTGCGCTGGCATGCTTGTCGACTGTCTGTCGATGAGCCGTTTCCATGCCCACTGCCTTACCTCATTACGCCTTCGCTCGCGGCGCCATCGCCGTCATTCCCTTGTCCCTGGCCTGCGCGCCGTGGGGACTGCTGGCCGGTTCGATGGCCATCGATGCACAGTTCACCCCGTTGCAAGCCCAGGGTTTGTCCGCCATCGTGTTTGCCGGCGCTGCGCAACTGGTCGCCATCGGTATGGTCAAGAGTGGCGCCAGCCTGATTTCCATCGTGCTGACCACCTTGCTGCTGACGTCCCAGCATTTGCTGTACGGCATGCATTTGCGCCCAATCCTGTCGCCCCTCAAGACCCGCTGGCGCATGAGCCTGGGCTTTCTGTTGACCGACGAATTCTTCGCACTGGTCAGCCATTTTGACCGCGAGACCTTCAACCGCTGGTACGCCCTGGGCGTCGGCCTGACGTTCTATATCATCTGGAACCTGTTCACACTGGCCGGTATCGTGCTCGGCAAAAGCATTCCCGGCCTTGATCAACTGGGGCTGGAGTTTTCCATCGCCGCCACGTTTATCGCGTTGATTACGCCGGTGGTGCGTGACATCCCCACGGTGGTCTGCGTGGCCGTGTCGTTGCTGTTTTCGGTGTGGTTGAGCTTTCTGCATTGGGAGTCGGCGGTGGTGGTGTCCGGCGTGTTGGGCATGAGCGCGGGGTATGCCTGCAAGCGACTGGGAGTAGGGCAGCAATGATCTACATCATGATTGTGGCCATGGGCCTGGTGGTATTTCTCAACCGTTACCTGTTTATCGAGCCGCGCCTGCCGGTGCGCCTCAACCGTGGCGCGCGGGAGTTTCTCGGGTTCGCCGTGCCTGGCATGCTCACGGCGATTTGCGGGCCGATCATTTTCCTGGCCGACCATCAACTCAACCTCAGTCCGGCCAACCCTTACCTGCTGGCGGGGCTCAGCGCGGTGGCGTTGATGTTCTGGACACGCAATGTGTTGATCACTGTGCTGTTGAGCATGGCGTTGTTCTACCTGTTCCGCTGGTTGCTTTAATCCCCGGACGAAAAAAAGCCCGCGGGAGGGCGGGCAGAAGGGAGACTTCTAACAATGAGCATGGCCAATATAGGCAGCACAGGCTCCCTTCACAGTGAAACTAAATTCATGCTGCACACAGCAAGGCAGCCCGATTGGGCTGCCCGGGCGCATCAGCTTTTTGCGTTGAGCTTGCGCAGTTCTTCATAGGTGGCCGACTGGACGAACCAGAAGCCGGAAATGATGCACCACGTCAAAGTACCGCCCACCAATACCGCCAGGCCCGACAAAAAGCTTGCGCTGAACATCGTCACCAAACCCATCAGCCAGACGAAGGCCAGTGCGATGTAGAGAACGGAGTTGTTGACGCTGATGACGAAATCTTTCATGACGCTTCCTTGTTGAGGGTATCCCGTTGATCTCCTCAGTGAGATCAACCGCGGCATCATAATGCCATGTGTCGGGAGGCGCCACCTTCAAGCACCCCGCCAGGTGGGCGTGCTCCCACCCTTGACCGTACGCTCGCCCTCGAGGATGCAGCGAATTCGCTTTTAGGCGCGTGCGTGACGTAATAGTCCTCGGGTGTAGCAGGCTAATGGTAGAGTCGCGTTTTTTTTCAACGGAGCAATGGCATGCACAAGGTGGTAATTGGCGCACTGGTACTGGCGGCCCTGGCCGGTTGTGCAGGTTCGAAGATGAAAGAGGCGCGCGCCGGCACGCCCTACAAAACCCTGGCTTCAGACAAGGCCACACTGGTGGTTGCTGAATGCGTGCAGTTCGGCTGGCAGGATGAAAGCGTGTTCGGCGTTGACGCCGGCGGCTTCAAGGAACCCATCGGCGCCGGCGGTTTTACCGTGTACACGACTGCAGGCGACTACTTTGTCGATGTGCAAAGTGCGGGTGCCGGTTCCACCATCAAGTACTACGCAGCAGAAGACAATATGCCAGCCAAGCGGCGCTTGGCCGCACTCGCGACTTGCCTGTAATCCATTGCTTTAGTCGTTTTAGGAAATGCCTGGCACGACAGTTGCGCGGCATTTGGATTATGATTCACCCGCTCGCCCGACATGATGGCTCTTTACCAGTACACGGACGTCGAGGCTTAAACGTCGGGCGAGCACCTTTTTTCCTCAGCGCGGCATGTAGCCAAGGTGCCAGCGCCGGGGAATCTTCAGCGACACCAGCCCCAGCACGCCTGCGAAGACGCCGCTGACCAGCAGCGCCCTCAAGCCCATCTGCTGCTCGAGCACCGCGCCAATCACCGCCCCCACGAACATCCCGGCCCATGGGATCAGTTGCACGCGCCAGCCGCTGCGACGCTCCCCAAGCAGCCAGCGCCCCAGCCCGCGTCCAAACCGTGAAAGTGCGCCGGTGACGTAAGTCAGGCCTACGGGCAATCCGTTGACCTCTTCCACAGCGGCATTCAGCATGCCCATCGCGACGATCGCCGCCAGCAGCGCGGGCAATGTATCGGCGAAGGGCAGCACGGCAGCGCCGCACAACAAGCCGGCAATACACAACAGCAATGGCAGTGCATGGCGGCGGCTCAGCCGGCTGACCACGACGCCCAAGGCGTTACCGACAACAAAGGTCGCGACCAGCAACAGCAGCCGCCCGGTCAGGCCAAGATCCCCGGCGCTGATTGCTACCGCCAGGCGAGTCGTGTTGCCGCTCATGAACGACACAAAATCACCGCTGGCCATGAAGCCGATGGCGTCAGTCATTCCCGCCAGCACCGACAGGCTGGCCACCAGCATCAGCCCGACCCGGCCACGCCAGCGCTGTCGATGGGCCAGTGCAGCATTGGCGTTGGGTTTGCGCGGCGAAGGCAACATAGGACCGGGTTCCTCGGTGAGATTATCCGGCCACTACCGTAGGGCGCTTTTAGGGCGCACGCAATGACCTCAGACACACTCTAGGTACCAGCCCGTACGCTGCCAGGTGAAAAAGTGGGTCGGCCTGATCGCTTGCACGAAATCCACGTCATGGGACACCACCATCATCGCCCCTGTAAAACCTTGCAGCGCCTGTTCAAAGGCCATCACCGATTCCAAGTCCAAGTGGTTGGTCGGCTCGTCCAGCAACAACAGTTGCGCCGGCACTTCGCGCCACAAGGCAATCGCCATCGCGGCCTTCAAGCGTTCGCCGCCACTGAGTTGCCCGGCGGGTTGGGTCACGCGCAAGGCGTTCAGTTGCAGCAACGCCAGGCGCGTGCGCAATTCGGCTTCGGCCAGTGGCGTGTCGAGCAGGTTGAGTTGCTCGACGATGGAACGCTGGTCGTCCAGCAGCGCGAGATGCTGGTCGATATAGGCACTCGGCACCTGCACGCTGCAGGCGCCATTGACCGCTTGCCATTCACCTGCCAACACCTTGAGCAACGTGGATTTGCCGCACCCGTTCGGCCCACGTACAGCGATGCGTACCGGCCCGGCAAGGTGCAGGTTGAGGCAGGTCGAGGGCAGCCATGGCAATTGCGCGTCGACCAACGCCAGCACCTGTCGGCCATTGGGCACCGCTGACGCGGGCAATGCCAACAGCGTTGGCGTTTCATCCAGTACCTTTTCGTAGGCTTGGCGCACCTGGGCATCCAACGCCTGTTTGTGTTGCCCATGCGCGCTGCGCACGCTGCTGAGGATTTGCGTGGCGGCGCCTTTCCAGCGCGCTTTGGTGAAACGGTCAACATTGGCTGTTTCCGCCTGTTTGCGTGAGTGGGCGGCATTGCGTTGCAGGTTGTCATGGTCCTTTTGCAGGCGCCGCCGTTCGCGGCTACGCGCTAGGCGTGCGTGTTCCAGGGCAGCGACGGCAGCGTGTTGTTGGGCATCGCGCTGAAGGCGGTAAGCATCGTAGTTGCCGCCATACACGTGGACGCCGAGGGATGACAGCTCGATGATGCGCCCCATGGCGTTGAGCAATTGTCGATCATGGCTGACCACTACCAGGCCGCCACGCCAATCCGCGAGCACTCGCAGCAGCCAGGCACGGCCGTCGCTGTCGAGGTGGTTGGTGGGTTCGTCGAGCACCAGCAGGTGTGGCGCGGCCAACAGCGCTCCGATGACCGCGACGCGGGCCAACTGGCCGCCGCTGAGTTGGTCGACAGGGGTCTCAACATTAAGCTGCGAAAGACCCGCCGCATCCAAGGCGCTGCGCAAACGCTCGGCCAGGTTCCAGCGGTCGTCGATCAACGCCAGGTCGTCGTCCTGCGCGGCGCCTTGGGCCATGCGTTCGAGCGCTGCCAATGGCGCAGCCGTACCCGTGAGATGAGCGACTGTGTCGCCCGGCACCACCACGACGTTCTGCGCGACGTAAGCCACATGGGGCGGTCGATTCAGCGTGCCAGAGGAGGGCGACAGCTGCCCGGCGAGCAACTTCGCCAGGACACTTTTGCCGCAGCCGTTACGCCCCACAATGCCGGTGGGGGTGTGATCGATGGACAGGTTCAGGTCGTCCAGCAAGGTCTCGCCATTGGCGAACTGGAAACACAGGTGTTGCAGGGAAACGAGGGCGGGCAGCCGGTTGACGTCAGTCATCAGCACCTCCAAAAAAATGTCGGACAGGCCAACAAGCGCGCCAGGCGGCCTGTTGCAGGTACATTTTGGAAGGCTTAGTTGTTCACGTCGGCGCTCGTCCCGTGAGTCAGAAGGGAGGCAGAGCCTAACCCACCTTGGCCTTTTTCGGCAAATCCGCCGCCAGTTGCTCAAGGAACATTGCCAATGCCGCTTCTTCGGCCTTGAGCCCTTTGCGCAGGCGCGGCTTGGGCAGCTTGGAGAGTTCGCCGAGGCTGAAATGCTCCAGCACCGCAGGGTGGATGTAACACTTGCGGCATACCGCCGGGGTGTTGCCCAACTGCTTGGCGACGTCCTTGACCATTGCCACCACGTGCCGTTTGGCATCGGACTCGGGCTGCCACTCCAACTCCCGCAACACCGCCAGCGCCATGGCGGTGCCGGCCCAGGTGCGGTAATCCTTGGCGGTGAAGTCCGCACCGGTGAGGCTGTGCAAGTATTCATTCACGTCCTGTGAGCTCACGGTGTGCCGCTCGCCGCTTTCGTCCAGGTACTGGAACAAGTCCTGCCCCGGCAATTCCAGGCAGCGCTTGACCACCGTCGCCAATCGCCGATCTTTAACGCTGATCTGGTGTTCGACGCCGCTCTTGCCGCGAAACTGGAACTTGATCTCACTGCCTTTCACATCCACATGGCGGGTACGCAGCGTGGTCAGCCCGTAGGATTTATTGTCCCGCGCATATTGGGTATTGCCGACGCGGATCAGCGTAGCGTCCAGCAGCATCACCACGGTGGCCAATACTTTTTCGCGGGTGAAGCCAGGTTCGGCGATTTTCGCTTCCAGCTGTTTGCGCAATTTTGGCAGGGCGATGCCGAACTGCTGCAGCCGAGAGTACTTGTCGCTGTCACGCACCTCACGCCAGCGCGGGTGGTAGCGGTACTGCTTGCGCCCACGCGCGTCGCGGCCGGTGGCTTGCAGATGGCCGCGCGGGTCGGCGCAGATCCACACATCGGTGTAGGCCGGCGGTACGGCCAGGGCGTTCAGGCGCTTGATCTCGTCGGGATCGCGGATGCGCTCACCCTTAGGGTCGAAGTACTGGAACTTGCCCCGCAGCGTCTTGCGGCGGATGCCGGGCTGGGTGTCGTCAACATAATGCAGGTCGCGGGGTAGCGCAGAGTCGGACATGGTGCGGGTTCCTTGGCAACAAATCAGGCCGGTATGTCTGATTGACCGCAGCCGTTTGCGGTCGTGCCAAAAGGTTGCCTACGCCAACACAGCCACCGCCTTGATCTGCGCCCACAGTGTCTGGCCGGGGTGCAATTGCAACTGGTCGCGGGAGAACCGCGTGATACGTGCCAGCAACGGCGTGCCACCTGCGTTCAGGCGTACCAGCACGTGTGCGCTGTTGTCCGCCGGAACTTCCTGGGTCACCGTCACCGGCAGGCGATTGAGGATGCTGCTGTGTTCTTCTGCCTGCAGGCTGAGGCTCACATCACGTGCCTGGACTTTGATGCGCAACGCTTTGCCCACGGCCAACGGTGCATGGGCCACGCGCATGTGCAGGGCGCTGTCGGGCAGTTGCAGCGTGAGCAGCTGATAATGTTCGTCGTAGGCACTGACCGTGCCGTTGATCACCACGCCAGCGTCATCGCCCCGTGCCAGGGGCAGGTCGAGGCGCGCCAGGGTTTCGCCAATGGGGCCGCTGGCCAGGGCCTTTCCGTCGCTGAGCAAGACGATGTGATCGGCCAGGCGTGCGACCTCATCCTGAGCATGGCTGACATACAGCACCGGGATATCCAGTTCATCGTGCAGACGTTCGAGGTACGGCAGGATTTCACCTTTGCGCTGGCTGTCGAGGGCGGCCAGGGGTTCGTCCATCAACAGCAACTTCGGGCTGGTGAGCAAGGCGCGGGCGATACCGATGCGTTGGCGTTCACCGCCGGAAAGATGCTGGGGGTTACGGTCGAGCAGGTGGCCGATCGCCAATAACTGCGTGGCCTGGGCCATGTCCACACGGCGTTGCTGACGGGGGATGCGCTTGAGGCCAAATTCCAGGTTCGCCCGCACCGACAAATGCGCAAACAGGCTGGCCTCCTGAAACACGTAACCCACGGCACGCTTATGCGGTGGCACAAACACCCCGTTGCGGCTGTCTTGCCACACCTCATCATTGATCTGGATGAAACCGTCTTCGGCGCGCTCCAGCCCGGCGATACAACGCAGGCAGGTGGTCTTGCCGGAACCGGAATGCCCGTAGAGCGCGGTCACGCCGCGACCGGGCAGGTGAAGGTCAACCTCGAGGGCAAAGCCCGAATACGTGAGTTGCAGGCGCACATCAATCATTGCCATCAGCTCCAGCTCACCTTTGTTTTACGGCTGGAGTAGAGCGCCAGCAACACCAGGAACGCGAACACCACCATGGAGCCGGCCAGCCAATGGGCCTGGGCATATTCCATGGCTTCGACATGGTCGTAGATTTGTACGGAGACCACCCGGGTCTTGTCCGGGATATTGCCGCCGATCATCAGCACCACGCCGAATTCGCCGACGGTGTGCGCAAAACCCAGGATGGAGGCGGTGATAAACCCCGGCCGTGCCAAAGGCAAAATCACCGTAAAAAACGTATCCCAAGGATTGGCGCGCAGGGTCGCGGCCACTTCGAGCGGGCGCGTGCCAATGGCGGAGAAGGCGTTCTGCAAGGGCTGCACTACAAACGGCATGGAATAGATCACCGAACCGATGACCAGCCCGGCGAAGCTGAAGGTGAGGGTGCCCAGGCCCAGCCATTGAGTGAACTGGCCGAAGTAGCCATTGGGGCCCATGGCCAACAGCAGGTAAAAACCAATCACCGTGGGTGGCAACACCAACGGCAAGGCGACGATGGCACCGATGGGGCCGCGCCACCAGGAGCGGGTGCGCGACAGCCACAGGGCGATGGGAGTGCCGATGACCAGCAAGATCACCGTGGTCAGTGAGGCGAGCTGGAGGGTCAAACAGATAGCGGAAAAATCGGCACTCGATAGCGGCATTTAGAGCTCGTAACCGTAGGACTTGATGACGGCAGCGGCTTTAGGCCCCTTGAGGTATTCAACCAGTGCCTTGGCAGCGGCGCTGTCTTTGCCCTTGTTGAGGATGACCGCGTCCTGTTTGATCGGGTCGTGCAGGGAGGCTGGAACGATCCACGCCGAACCGCTGGTGACTTTGCCGTCTTTATAGATCTGCGACAAGGCCACAAAGCCCAGCTCGGCGTTGCCGGTGGACACAAACTGATAGGCCTGGGTGATGTTCTGACCCTCAACGAGCTTGTCCTTGACCTGCTCGGTCAGCCCTTGTTTGGCCAATACTTGGGTCGCGGCCAGGCCGTAAGGTGCCGTTTTCGGGTTGGCAATCGACAGATGTGTGAACTGGTTTTTCTTCAGCACTTCACCTTTGGCATCGACATAACCTTCTTTCGCCGACCACAGGGCCAGGGTGCCAACGGCGTAGGTGAAGCGTGACCCCTTGACGGTATCGCCTTCGGTTTCGAGTTTTTGCGGGGTGGCGTCGTCGGCGCTCAGGAACACTTCGAACGGCGCGCCATTCTTGATCTGGGTGTAGAACTGGCCGGTGGCGCCGTAGGCGGCGACCAGTTTGTGGCCGGTCTCTTTTTCGAAGTCGGCGGCAATCGCCTGGATCGGTGCGGTGAAATTGGCGGCCACGGCCACTTGGACTTCATCGGCCTGCGCCGAGCCAAAGGCCAGCGCCGCGACCAGAACGGCCAGGCGTGAGGCGTGAATCTTCATGAAGCAGCTCCTTTGAGGGTGTACGGCTTGTTATAGATAGAAGGCTTAACCGCTATGTACGAGAATATATAGCGGTTGGCCGGTGCCGGTACAGTGCAAAGTTGCCACGGATGACGGATCTACTTGAGCTTGGCCAGGGCCTGTTCTGCCAGTTCGCGCGTCAGCTCATACGTGGTCGTGTCTTTGCCCAGGCGCAGTGCCTGACCGGACCACAGGTTGCTGAAGCCCGCTTCATCCTTGGCCTTGAGCGGCATCAGCGCGCCGCCTGAGGTCGGGAACGCTGGAGCGGCCGGGTTGATCGCACCCAACTCACGCATCACGCGGTTGACGATGCCGCGTGCCGGGCGGCCGGTAAACAGGTTGGTCAGTGCCGTTTCGCTGGCCTGGGCATGACGCAGCGCATGGTGGTGCGAAGCCGTGACGTTGGCTTCAGGGGTAAACAGGTACGCCGTACCGATCTGCACCGCCGAGGCGCCAAGGGCAAACGCTGCGACAATCCCACGCGCATCGCCGATACCCCCGGCCGCGATCACCGGCACGCGGACGGCGTCGACGACTTGCGGCAACAAGGCGAACAGGCCGATCTGGGTGTTGAGGTCATCGCTGAGAAACAAGCCGCGATGCCCGCCTGCTTCAATGCCCATGGCGATGATTGCATCGCAGCCATGGTGTTCCAGCCAGAGGGCTTCCTCTACGGTGGTGGCCGAGGACAACACCTTGGCGCCGGTGGCTTTTACCCGATCCAGCAGGGACTTTTCCGGCAGGCCAAAGTGAAAACTGACGACCTCGGGGCGGAATGCTTCGACCACCTGGCAGGCGGCGTCATTGAAGGGGGCACGGTTGGACACCGGTGTTGGCGCATCAAAGTCGGCACCCAATTCGCGGTAGTAGGGTTCCAGCAATTCTTTCCAGCGTCGATCGCCTGCGGCGTCAGGTTGCGGGGGTTGATGGCAGAAGAAATTGACGTTGACCGGGCGCGTGCTGGCCTGGCGGATGGCGGTCAGCGCTTCGCGCAGTTGCTCGATACTCAGTGCGGCGGCCGGCAATGAACCCAGCGCGCCCGCATTATTGGCGGCGATCACCATGGCAGTGGTGGTGCCTACCGCCATTGGGGCCTGGATGATCGGCACTTCGATGCCCAACAGGTCGAGAAGGCGGGTGTCTGGCCAAGTGCTCATGGGGTGCGTCTCCAGCGTTAGTGAGGCTTCACGCTGTTTTAACAGGGCCCCTGGCACCCGGCCAGTCTGTTTTATTCACTGGACGAACGTGCCGTTTCGTGGTGCGCCATCAGTCAATGGCATGGCCCACGACGGCGTGAATTCGCTCGGCGATATGTGCCGCATGGGTTTCCAGGGCGAAGTGGCCAGTGTCGAGCAGTTCCACCACGGCGTTGGGGTTGTCGGTCTTGTAGGCGTGTGCGCCTGGCGGAATGAAGAAGGGATCGTTCTGGCCCCAGATCACCAGCGTTGGCACGTGCGTCGTCTTGAAAAAGGCCTGGAACGCCGGGTACAGCGTCAGGTTGTTACGGTAGTCGAGGAACAGGTCCAGCTGGATCTCGTCATTGCCGGGACGCTGCATGAGCAGGACATCCAGCATGTAGGATTCCGGCGCCACGCGCTCGGGGTGGTTTACACCGTGCAGGTACTGGTAGCGCGTGCCTTCCAGGCTGATCACCGCGCTGCGGATGACTTCGCGGTTGGCTTGGCTCGGTTCGGCCCAGTAGGTGCGGATCGGTGCCCAAGCATCGCCCAGGCCCTCCAAGTACGCATTCCCGTTTTGCGAAACCAGCGCGCTGACCCGTTCCGGGTGAGCCACCGCGAGGCGCAGACCAACCGGTGCGCCGTAATCGAAGACATACAGCGCGTAACGGCTCAGCGCCAGCGCATCGACAAAATGCTCAACCGTGACTGCCAGGTTATCGAAGCTGTAGTGATAATTGCGCTCGGCCGGTACCTCGGTGAAGCCGAAGCCCGGTAAATCTGGCGCGATGACCCGAAAACGCGTGGCGAGCAGGGGGATCAGGTCGCGGTACATGTGCGACGAGCTGGGGAAACCATGCAGCAGCAACATGACGGGGGCCGCCGGGTCACCGGCTTCTCGATAGAACATGCGTACGCCATCGACATCGATGTGGCGGTAGTGAACAACGGGGGCTGGAGTGGTCATGATGAGGCACCTATGTAACTTGATTGGATTGATATACGGGTTACTTTTTCAAAAGCTGCGCTCAAAAATGTAACCTGTCAAATGGTTTATATTGGTTAGCTAAGTGTTCTTTGTAACTACCCGGATGAATTAATAGCGGTTACGATAGAAGCGCGCCCAAGAGGATTGAACATGACCACCCACGCAGCCCTGGAACCCTATGTCCTTGCCGATCACCCGGTACTGGACATGCTCAACACCCGCGCCAACGTCGACGGCGAGCCCTTCGAGTTCTGGCAGGCTGACGCCGATGTTGCGCGCTGGTTGGTCCGCTTGGGCTGGGTCGAGGAGGGTGCGACGCCTGCGTTCGAGGACGGGGCGTTACTGGCAACGGCGAAGACGCTGCGGGAAGTGATCCGGGCCTTGCTGGAGGCACGCAAGGCGGGCGAGCAAGCTGATCCGGCGGCGCTCAATGGCTTTTTGCGCAAGGCCGTCAGCCATCCACAGCTGTCCTGGCCGGCACCGGGTGAATTGCAGTTGGTGCGTGAGCGCAAACTGCAAACGCCGGAACAGTTTCTTTCGCCGATCGCCGAAGCCGCCGCTACCTTGCTCGTGGATGCAGATTTCAACCTGATCCGCACCTGCGAACACCCTGAATGCGTGCTGTGGTTCTACGACCGTACCAAAGCGCATAAGCGTCGCTGGTGCAGCATGGCGCTGTGTGGCAACCGTCATAAAGTCGCCGAGTTCCGCAAGCGCAAGCAGGGTTAGATTTTGCTCTCACGCTCCAGCAGCTGCTGCTTGCGCTCCACGCCCCAGCGATAGCCCGAGAGGTCGCCATTGCTGCGCACTACGCGGTGGCAAGGGATTGCAACCGCGAGGCTGTTAGCGCCACAGGCCTGGGCCACTGCGCGGAACGACTTAGGCGCACCGATCCGCGCTGCAATCTGCGCGTAGCTGGCCGTGCTCCCCGGAGGGATATCGCGCAAGGCTTGCCATACGCGCTCCTGAAACGCGGTACCACGCAGATCCAGCGGCAAGTCCAGGCCAAGCGCGGGCGCTTCGATAAACCCCACGACCTGGGCGACCAGCTGTTCGAAGTGCGGGTCGGCGCCCACCAGCTCGGCTTTGGGAAATTGATCCTGCAGATCACGCGCCAACCGGTCCGGGTCATCTCCGAGCAAAATCGCACACACCACGGGCACTTTGCGCCACCAGGATTGCACCCAGCGAGCATTGCCCGATGGCAAACAGGATCGCAGTGTTAGTGCCGCCGGCTTTGTAGTCGCTGGGCTTCATGCCAAGCAATTGATCTGCGGATTCATAAAAGCGGCTGTTGGAGTTGAAGCCTGCGTCATACAGCGCATCGGTCACCGAGTGCGGGCCCCTGAGGCCATCGCGCACTTTGCGTGAACGATGGGCGCTGGCGTAGCCCTTGGGGGTCAGGCAGGTGACGGCTTTGAACACGCGGTGAAAATGGAAGGGGCTCAGCTTGGCTTGCGTGGCCAGCGTGTTCAGGCTGGGCGGGGTGTCGGCCTGTTCGATATGCCGGCAGGCGTCGGCCACCCGTTGTGCATGGTGTGCTGCCAGTTGCGTCTGGTCGCCGGCAGCGCGTTTGCTGGCGCGATAACCCGCCGCTTCGGCCTGTGCAGCCGTGTCGAAGAACTCGATATTTTCCGGGCGTGGCAAGCGCGAAGCGCTGCTCGGGCGACAGTACACGCCGGTGGTCTTCACACCATAGACGAACAGCGCATCGGCTTTGGGATCACGGGCCAGAATGGCGGCCCAGCGGGGGTCTTGTTCGGTGGTCATGGTCGGCACTCTTGACGGGTCCTGGCCAGATTAGTCGTGCCGTGAACACCTGGCACTCTGAAGCTTGCGGTCAAATCAGCCGGCAGTGCGAAAGGTGAGATTGATGCGTTGCGCGCCCATGACCGGGTGCACGCCTTCCTTGATCGGCATCACCCCATGAAAACGCAAGCGGTCCACGCCGCCCCACACCACCACGTCGCCATGGAACAGCGAGACTTTCTGGGGCTTGTCACTGCGCTCGTGCCCGCCAAACAGAAAAATCGCCGGCAACCCAAAAGAGACCGACACCACCGGTTCGCTGTAGCGGCGCTCATCTTTGTCCTGGTGCAGGGCCATTTTCGCGCCGGGTACATAACGGTTGATCAGGCAGGCGTCGGGCGCAAAGTTGAGAAAGCCGGCTTCTGCCGCTGCCAACACGGCCAATTGGCGCAAGGCGTCCGGCATCTGCGGCCATGGCTGAAGGTTGCGCGGGTCCAATGGCGAGTAGCGATAGCCCGAGGCATCAGTGGTCCAGCCCAGATCGCCGCAACTGCTCAATGCAGCCGACATGGTAAAGCCACCAGGTGTCACCATGTGCCGAAACGGTGATTGAGCCAGCACCCGTCGCAGTTCCGGCAGAAGACGCTCAACCCAGGGCAGGGCGTAGCCTCTTAGCACGTAGGACTGTTCGCCAATTTGCTCGCGCCCTGCGGGTTGCTGCAAGGCGTCATCGGCGAACAGATCAGTCGTGAGGCCAGGCATCGACTTACAGTGCCTTGCTCACGTTGATGTCGGTGATTTCATCACTGGCATCGTGAATTTTCGCCAGGGCTTGCTTGGCTTCTTCTACGCTGTTGGTGTGCAGTTGAGCGAACTCAAAGCGGCGTTCGCCGTTGAGCTTGTATTTGATTACGTACTTGGTGGTAGCGGTCACGGCTATTTCCTATTGACTGTTCGGATCAGCTCAGTTTGGTGCTGGTGCGACGCACAATGCGAATCTTGTGGGACAGCGCGGGTTTGCGGGTCACGCTGATTGCGCGGCGCGTGACCACGTCCAGGGTGATGTTCCAGAACCCGGTGCTCGGTGCGGTGATTTTGGCAGGGAACGTGTCGAAGGCGCCGCCGTGGTAGGTGTGGCGACCGCCGTTCTTGAAGCTGCGAAAATTCGCGTCGCTCATCAGACGGATATTACAAGTCTGCGAGCATTCGATGACGACAATGTCTCCCTCGTTGAGGTGCTCGCGCTGGTGGATGAATTTCATGGGGGTGTCTCCAGAAGGGCTTTTTCTGAAAAATCAGAACGATACGTAGGTTAAGATGGAGTTTATCAGCCCCAGCACGTTTATTATCGGGTCGTCTTCAACGACATCGACAATTTAAAACAGTTATTTACCGAGTTATCAGGGATAAATCCTACTTGGGCGGGAGAAATTTACCATCCCCGCTGTCGTAGGCTCTTTATCGGAGGTTTTATATGAAGTGGAGTGTGTTGGTTCTGGCCCTGGCGATTGGTGGGTGTGCTTCGGTTGCAGATATCAAGCAGACGCCGCCGACCTTGGCGGTCATTTCCGGGAAAAAACCACAGGAATACGCCGCGTGCGTGGTACAGAAATTGTCGGCGACTCGCCGGCCGCCGCAGATTGAACCGCGTAAGGAGGGGGGTATGCAGGTGATTGTGCCGCAGAAGTTTTCCGCCGACCCTTCGGCAATTTTCGAAATTGATGAACGTTCCAGTGGTAGCAGCATCAAGCTCTACGAGAGCATGTCCAATGTGCCGATCCGTCCGGGTGACGTGAAAAAAGCTGGCGAAGAGTGCATCTCCGGCTGATATAGCCCGTTTCACCCTGTTACTTCTAATCCGATAAAAAGCCTGGTCCCACCATCGTGGTGCCAGGCTTTTTGTTGGGCCCGATTTGGGAATTGTCGCGACGGGATCATCCCCCCTAGCCTTTTTAGGTTTATGCCATAAGCGCCTAAGCCTATAACTATAAAAATGGAGTCGTGATGATGTCGCTGAATCGGGTACTGATGGGGCCAATCTCAACGGCCAAACCGTAGAAGGCGTGCTGAACGGGCAAGGCATCCGTTAAACTGTTGTCCGATCAATGCAAAAATGTCGCGCAAACCCTCGGTTTGTGCGGCATTTGTCTATTTCGGGAAGTCATTCATGAAGCGTGAACACGTCAGCGCTCGCCAGGCCGAAGGCCAGATATCGGCGACTCACATCATCCAGAATCCGGCCGACCTGGGGGAGTGGATCGTATTCTTCAAGAAAAGCGGCGGCCGCAGTTTTTTCCTGGTGGATGATCAGGATGAAATCGAGTCGTTCGCGCGCCTGGATGACCTGGTAGAGACCATCCGCAGCCTGGGCATCAAGTTCGCCGATATTCAGTTGTAGGCGAAACGCTTACTTGCAGACCACCACCACACTGCGACTTTTGAAGTTGCCCACATCCTGCCCCAGGGTCTTGTCACTTTCCTTGAGCGAAGGCGTGCCCTCGGTGCCGACGATACGGTAGCCGGTGCCCGCACACGAGGCATCCGCCTTTTCGTAGCAACTGGCCCAGGAGTTGGCCTCGCCCGAACAGTCAATGGTCAGGCCTTGTTCGCCGTTTTTCAGGTAGACGTCAGAAGTGGTGGTGCAGCCGGCGAGCGCCAGTACCGCAGTCAGTGCCAGAATCTTGTTCATGAGTTGGGTCGTCGTCGAGGGTGTAGGAGGAGGGCGCTGACACTGTCGTGGGGCGTTGGTGCAGGATTATAGCGAACTGCCACCTGGTGCGCAGTCAAAGAATGTACTCCGCGACTGCGCACCCTTGGGTTGGGCATAAATGCCTTGGACTTCAGTGTCTGGCGCAGGTCATGGCACCCCCATCACGAGTACGCCGCTCCCGCTTATGGTTCCAGCGGCAGGCAACGAACCCGCTCGCCGTACCAAAGCAAACGTCACATCGTCGCCGCCGACACTGTTGGTGATCTGGGTCAGGAACTTACCGTTCACTTGCACGGCGGATCCCGCTCGCACAAGCGCCGTACCGACGTTCGGGTTGGTCATTACCAGCAGGCGTGTGTCAAACGACGACGGGTTGCCTTTGTACGTGATGGTGATCGGTGTGGTGATGCCGGCGTTCGG
This sequence comes from Pseudomonas sp. 58 R 12, assembly GCF_900005865.1. Lineage (NCBI taxonomy): Bacteria > Pseudomonadati > Pseudomonadota > Gammaproteobacteria > Pseudomonadales > Pseudomonadaceae > Pseudomonas > Pseudomonas sp. 58 R 12. The sequence continues at coordinate 246,843 of NZ_CVTP01000008.1, read as the reverse complement.
GCAGGAGTAGGTGAGCCTGCGGTTGCTGCGGATGGGCGTTGTGAGCGGGTCGGTACCAATTGCCCGCTGGTTTACGGTGCCGAAGTCTATATTGATCGGGTTGTTATTGTTGATCGTGCACGTTGACGGAGAGATGGAGAAATTGTTGGCCGCGGTATATGTCAGCGCAAGCGTTGAACTGCCGGAATTGTAGTTATTTGTCTGGTCGAGATTGAGCCGCCCCAGCACATCTCCGACTCGGATATCGATAGGGTTACTCGGATTGTTACGGACCAAAATGTAGGGGGTGACATTGACCGGTACACCGACGGAGTTGTTCAGCATGGTCGTCGTCCGGATACCATTTGGAATGGGGGTGTTGTAGAAACTGCCGTTGATCCGCAGCCCCGTGCCTTGGTTAGTGAATTTGGGTCCAGGCACCCAGGCGGGCCCGACTCTTGCCGACGTTGCCCAGTAGTCGGTATACCAGGGCTGGCTACCGCCGTAGTGGGAAAATCGACATTCCAGCCTGACCCCTTCGAGCATTATTCGGGTTTTGTCCGCACCCAGTTGGACGGTCACGGGGACCTGCAAGTTGAGTGTCCCGCCGGAGCCGACGAATATCCAAGGCCCACCATTCACGCGGCAATCGGTTGCATTCGCGGTTGAGGTCACGCCAATCAAGACGAGAAGCACCATGGCTGCATAAAGTCGTTTCATCTTTCTCTCTCGTTGCGCATCTCTCCAGGCAGTGCCCGGTGAACATTCAGTTCGGGGTGGCACTGGCGTCGGTTAGAGATGTGAGGTTTGTCCAGGGCTGTTATGGATAGTCCAGCGTAAAGGTCGAGGTCACCGTGTAGGCGCCAGGCCCGATCGTCTGATCCCTGATCGCATTTGGCTCGCCTTTTACATAAGCCTTGAGTTCAATCACATTGCTGCCATTGCTCAGTACCTGTTCATCACTGGGGGTATTGAGGGGCAAAGGCTTGTCGTCCGGCGTCTCTATGCCAACGCCGATACCGGCAGCAATACTTCCGCCATCCAGGGCGAACAACCCAGGCAGCGCCATGTTTTCTCTACCGCCCAGGGTGATGGTCACTGTCTTGCCAATTGCGGTGTCGCACGCCTCCAGGTGCAATCTGAACCCCTTACCCTGCGTGCGGGTGTTGATGTAGAGGTGCTTACTGGTCACGTCCCAAAGTTCGAGCGCGATGGCCTCGTCGCCAGGGCGGATCGTGCAGGCCTGTTCAACCAGATTGCCCTTGAACCTCAGGTTATCCACGGCATGCCCCGTGGGAATGAGGCCGAAGCAAAGCAGGAGTGCCAACCCAGCGTGGGGCCGGCGCTCATGAACCCTTTGATATGGCATACGCCCGACTCCTATTGGTATTCGGCCAGCAATGTGGCCACTGCCGTAAACCGTGCGGGGGCAAGGACTGCGCCCGGCCGTTGCACAGGGAGCACTTCCAGTACCGGCGGCGACGAGAGGGTGATATCCAGTGGCGTGTTGAGTTGAAACGGCACATTGTTCTGGAACAAGCGGATACCCAGTTCAGGCACACTGCTCTGCACCGCCGATGCGTCAAACGTCGTTGCTGTACCGTTAACGCTCAACTTCAGGAGCCAGGGCATCGTGGTCGCGCCGCAACTGATGGTGTAGCCAACGCCTTTGCGGTATCTCACACCATCGATCAGCTTGGTGCCGATATCCCCGAAATCGACTTCAATCGTGCTGCCCGCGTCAATCGTGCAGGGGGGCGGCTCGTTGAGCGTTCCGCTGAACGTCAAGTTCGCCGACGCAGCACTGCAAAGGCTGATGCAACACAAGGCGAGCAACGCGTGGCGTGGCCTGAATGTCATTGATCGTTTCTCTTTATTGATAAGCGGCTTCATTGGTAATCGATCACCAGGGTGGCGGCTGCATCAAATGCCCCCCCGGTCAGTTGGCTGCCCGCGCGTTTGACAGGTACCGCCTGCACAGCCGGAAAATTCGGGTAGGTAAAATTCACCACAGTATTCAATGGCCAGTCACTGCCATTGACGAGCAGCTTGACGCCGAGGTCAGTTTTGCGGGTTACCAGCACACGGCTGTCAAACGCAGCACCCGTGCCCCTGAGCTGAAGGGTCAGCGCATTGCTGAAGGGGGAGTCGCAGGTGACGGTATAAGGCACATTTTTACGATAGTTAACGCCGTCAATCCGGGACGTCAGCAGGTCATTGCCAAAAGGCACATCCAGCGTGTTGCCCCCATTAATCACACAGGGTGGCGGCGCGATGATCACCGCGCGGATGGTCAGGTTGGTGTTGGCCTGCACACTGAGGCTGACGGCCCAAAGCAGGCCGCCCATGATAAGAATGGCCCGCGAGCCGGTTGTCCTAGCCATCGTTATGCCCTTACTCATAATTGAGCCTGAAATCCACCACGGCCCGAAAGGCGCCACTGGTCAGCGAGGCGGAGGTGCGCGTCGGCCTGACAGTCCAGACCTGGGTGTTACTGCCCAAGGGCAGGAACAAGGGTTCACCCCTGAAACCCAGTTGCACATCTCGTCCCAGTGCATCGGTCAAGTGCAGGCCCATGCCGGAAACGCCTTGAACCTTGACCAGGCGTGGATCATCGGCATCAGCCGGCGCCAGAAACGTCACCGACAACACCGGTTGGAAAGCACTCCAGGCCAGGTTTCCCGTACGTTCGCTGCGGATGCTGCCGGCCGTGCGATGGCAATCGGTAAACCGCACCTCGAAGGCCACCGGCCTTGCCTGGTCTCCTGGCCGTTGCAGTTGACTGGCTGACACTGCACCCAGGTCGATCGTTTGATGAAGCGATGTCATTTCCAGGTTGCAGGGCGTTTCATGCATCGTCCCGGAAATATTCAACATTCCATTCATCCCTTCGACGTCTGCCGCCTGGGCGCTTTGCAACAAGGCCAGTAGCAGGCCGCCCAAGACCTTCATTTGCTGCGACTTCATGACGTTCTCCGGCAGCGGGCGCTACTCATTAGGCGCGTTGACTTTGCACGTGTTGCCACTGCAGGTGAAGGCGAGCAGCGGACGTCCACCGTAGTCGTTGACGTAGGACAAATAAGGCGTGGTGCCGAGCGCGGCGGCGGTGGGGCCCAAGGTCAGCGCGCCTTTGGGTGGCACCATCTGTGGCTCGAAGCCCGCCACGGTTTTGCCGTCCTTGGTGCTGCGCGCATCCACCAGGGTCACGTAGTACGGCGTGGGGTTATTCACCGTGTATCGCTCGCCTTCGAGGGTCAGGGTGAGCTTTTCCTGCCAGGGGTTGGACAAGTCTTGTTGGCTTGGGGTAATGGCTTGGGGCCGGTAGAACAACTTGATGCGGGTCTGCAGCGCAATTTGCAGGGTATTGGCCTTGTCGGTGCGTGGCGGAATTTCCCTCAAATTGAAGTAGAAAACCGTTTCGCGATCCTGTGGCAGCGAATTTGCAGCGGGCAACGCCTGTACCTTGACCTGGCTTTGCTTGCCCGGCTCAAGACGTTGAACCGGCGGCAACACGATCAGGGGCGAGGTGATCTTTTTTCCCTCTTCATCTTCCAGCCAGCCCTGGGCCAGATACGGCAGTTGGGTATTGTTGTTGGTGATGTTGACGCTGGTGGCATTTTTTCCTCCATCAAAAATCACGCGGGTACGGTCCAGGCCGACAGCGGCGTTGGCACACGGGCTCAAGCCTACGGCCAGCAATGTGAGGGCGGGGAGTGAGAGACGAATGTTCATGAGGATGTGTTCTCCGTTTCGATGCTGTTGTCGGTCAGCGCTGCTGGATCGGGCGAGGTCTGTTCACTGGCGACCGTCCGGCAGCCCAGTTGCAGGGTGTCGGTCAAGCCATCGGCGGGTAAGGTGTCGGGGAGGGTGAGCACGCATTGTTCGGCGCCGCCCCAGCTCACGGTCATTTGCGCGCCGGCCTGGATACCGCTGAGGTAGACCGCGCCGCCATCATTCACAATGCCGGTGTCCTGCTGCCGCGCATTCTTCACCGTCGCGCCGAACGGCGGCGTGCTGCCATCCGCCAGACGCACAACCGCCATGGCTTTTTCGCCGGCAATCACGTCCAGGCTGCGGTATCCGATGGCGCCCTCGGTGAGGGTCAACTGGGCAACGGACTGCGTGGCTTCGACGTTCACCGGCAGGCTTTCCAGGTCGACACTGGCCGCTGTGCGCTGATAGCTGCTGATATCGGAAATAACGGCTTTGCCGAAGGCATTGCTGCGTGTTGGGGTGCCGTAGCCTCGCACCGGCACATCGGGTACGCCTGCGGTGTCGACCATCAGGCGGGTGCCGCCAGTGCTGTTGGTGCGATGCAGTGCCCCTCCGTGAGGCGTCAGCGTGCCACCACCCCGTGCGGAAACGCTGAGGCTGGCGTACCTGCCTTCTTGTTGGCTGGCTGCCAGATCGATATCTGCCTGATCTCCAACATGGCTCAGGTACCCACTGGCCGCTTTATCGCCGACGCTGAGCTGGTAGCTGTTACGTTCATCGAGGCGATCACTGTAGCGCGTGGATAACGCGTTCTTACCTGCGGTTCGACTGGCGTCCAGGGCCAGTGTGCCGGTGCGGCCCAGGGGCAGACTGACCGACAACGTCACGCCGTTATCCTTATAGTTGTAGTCAAGCGTACGGTATACATTCAGGGACGCACTCATATTCTTGATACTGCCCACATTGAAATAACGTGCTGCTGATAAGTTCCAGCGCTGCGTCGCGGGCCGTGCCCAATAAGTTTGTTTGTTGTAGCTTGCATACACGGTGGCGCCCAAGTCACGGAACTGCTTATTAACGGTCGCCGTGTACAGTGCCTTGCTGTCGCCAATGGGTTTCCAACTACTGTCGCGCTCGTTACGCCCGGAAAGTTCGCCGTTCAATCCATAATGGCGAGCATCCAGGTACTCGCTCATGCTTAAGTAATTCCTTTCGGAAAAGCGATAACCTGCAAAAGTAATCTGGCTGTCGTACTGTTCAAAGTGCTTGGAGTATTGAAGGCGGTAGGATTTACCCGCCAATGTTTGATTCCATAGCGTGGCGTGGGACTGAGTGGCATCCAGCGAGACCGCACCGAACATCAACAAGTCACGCCCAACGCCCACAGACAATGCGTGGTAGTTGTTATCCGTTATTGCGCCGCCATACAGCGACCAGCCATTACTGACACCCCACGAGAACTCGCCGCTGCCAAAAAAATCGCCATCGGCGTTGTAATGAAGATTCGATGGGCGGCCAGCCGCCAGTTTGTAGCGCACCTGGCCAGGGCGGGTCAGGTAAGGAACACCGGCGGTATCCATCTGGAAGCTATGCACTGAGCCATCCTGTTCCTCCACCCGCACATCCAGCCTGCCACTGACGGCGTCATTGAGGTCCTGGATCCGAAAGGGGCCTGCCGCCACTAGCGTTTCATAGAGCACACGCCCTTGCTGGCTGATGATGACCCTGGCGTTGGTTTTAGCCACTCCGACAACTTCCGGTGCGTAACCACGCAGGTTGGGAGGTAACTGGCTTTCGTCCGAGTTGAGCGCGGCGCCGGTATACCGGAAGCTGTCAAACAGGTCCGAATACAGGTAGTCCTCGCCAACGATAAGGCGCGCCTTCAGTGCCGGGATGGCGCGATAAGCGTAATAACGACTCCACTCCAGCTTCGGCTGGTTGGATGCATTTTCGCGGTCTCTGTCGACGCGCCCCTGCCAATCCGCCCGCAGCCGCCAAGCGCCGGCGTTAGCTCCCAGCGTGCCGTTGCCGGAGAAATTGTTTCTCGCCTGCTCATGCTTTTGGTAGGTGGACTGGGCCGTTACGTTGTAGTCCATCAGCAGCCCGGGCACCCCATCATCCCAGCGCGAGGGGGGATCCCAATTGATGGTGCTGTATTCAAGGTAGGCTTGGGGGAGGTTGATGTTCAGCGTAGAGGTCGCCAGATCTCCGCTGACCTCCATGCCTGGCAAGCTTTGAATATCCAGGCATTCGCCGCCTCTCCACCACAAGCGCTCTGCGTCTCCAGACGCTTTCAGGCCCAGTTGCTCGACAATATCGGACGATAAGCAGGCCTGGCTGCCTTTGGGGTCGTTATCGGGGGGGTAAAATGCCACCGACTGCTCAGCGATCGGCTGGCTGTTGAGCTGCACGACCATGGCGTAGGTGCCCGGCAGGATAAATCCGCTGCGCGCAAACTGGGACAAGTCAATATTGGTGCGATCACTGAGATCAAGCACGTCGGTATTAAACTCGATATCCCCGGCGCCCAATGCAGTCCCGGCGAGCGACATAACCCCGCCGAAGAAACCTGGACGCAACGCATGTTTGATTTTCGACGCATTCAACATGAAGGCAATCCATCACTGTTCAAAAGTATTCCAACTCAAACCGCACAGCGGCAAGATGAGCGCCCGGCACCAAAGGCAGTCCGTTGCCGACTAGACGAAGCGTGTAGTCGAGTGTCATGTCGCCTTCCTTTAATGGGTGTAAGCCCATTGGCACACCTGGGACACTTTCCTGACCTGCTGAATCCCAGATATGAAACGCGACGCCTTGCGAATCACCGAAAGCCGTGAAAGAGCGACCTTCTCTATCGCGAGCGCCGTCAAACGTGACGCGCAGGTGCTGCCAGTCGGGCAGGGTTTCACCGGGGCGCGACGGGTCAGGGCGAGTTAATGAGCAATTGACCAGGCGCAACTGGAAGGGGTGAGGTGCGCCTACGGTATTGCGCAACAGGCGACCGATGGGTTCGGGAGGCATCTCGATGGATTGATCGGCGCTGGCCAATTCCAGCCCGCACGCAGAGTCAATGACCTCTCCATTTAACGTGACGATGCCATCGCCTTGGGTGGGTACCTGCCCGGCAACGCCTGGACTGATGAACATCGTCAGAGAAGAGGCGAGTGCGACGCTTATGAATGTTTTCACCGTTATCTCCCATCAGATTCCCCCGCCACTGAGGTGGCGGGGGAAGCGCTTACTGATAAGCCAGGGTGAAATTGGTGACGGCGCTGAAATCACCTGGGACGATGTCACCCGTGGCGCCACCTTTTACATAAGCGCCGAACTCCAGCGTGTTGTCCCCGGCCACAATCCCTTGAGGCGTGGTGGGAACACCCAGTTCAACGGGGGTGTTGCCGTGGGTCATCATGATGCCGATGTTGCCGGCGCCGCCGACGGTGCCGATTCCGCCTGGAACGGCAGAAGACGGCGCGGCGGTGAAGGTCGTGGTCACGGTGTTATCCGTAAGACCCGTCAGGTCACAGCCTTCCAGTTTAATCAGCACGCTCCGAGGGTTGGAGGAACCGCCCGCTTGCAGTTGATGCTTGGCAATCGCCCCTAGGGGAATGGTCTGGTCGACTGATTCAGGTTTGATGGAGCAGGCACCCGAGTGGACTGATCCGGTAAACGTAATTGTTCCATCTGCCGCCTGGGCACCGGACATCGAGCCGACCAACAGCCCAATAGACAACAGCGCAGTTTTCATTTCATTTTTCATCAGCAAAGACCCATCTATAAGTAACCGTCACAAAGAAACCCTGCAGGCAGGCGTGGACCCACCGTCGCGTCTTAATCTAAAACGTGCGGGGCACTCAGTTCGGCGCTGATCGCATTGCAGATAAAGTATCGGATCTTCCAATTACTTGTATTGCAAATGGCGGCTACGCTCGAACTTGGGCCATTGTCAGGCTTGTGTTAAAAGAATTAAATCGCCTAATTCGCTTAGTTGCGTAGCCTTATCATATGACCGCTTGTAAGAGGGGTATGGCATTTTGCCAAAAATCAATAATTGCCTGTAAGACATTAACTACAAACAGTTTTGGATGGGTTTTTAGTTGTTATCAGGGCTGTAAGAATAGGATTACAGGATCATTGGTGCAACACTGTCCAGTGTCGCTTTGTTACTGCGCAACAACCCTTATAGGTGCCCACAAAAAAGCCCCGTACAACGGGGCTTCATGCGCAGCGCAGCGGAACTTACTTGCCTTTCGGCCGTTTGCTCGACGCGTGACCCGCTTCATCCACAAATACTTCGGCTACCGCAATCGCTTGGCTTTCGGTGGCGAAGGCCCCGGCGACACTGTCGCCGTGGAAATTGATCAGGTGCCAACCGTCCGCTCGCTGCGTGATCAGGTAGCCGTTTACGCCTTTGGGTTCTGACATCTATCAATCTCGTCGTGTGGTTCAAGGGCGTAATGATAGCGCCAAATGTTGCAGGGCCGGGCAAGTTATTCTAGGTCAGTGTCCTGATCGCAAAAGCATGCTAAAAAGGATGCAGCCCATAGAAACACTGAGGTGCAGGCGTTTTTTGCCGTGTCGGTGGAGACCCTCTTCACAAGACCAGCGGAACTTACGCTGACATTTTTTCTCTATGATGACATCGCAACGCCAGCAGGACCCATTGTAAGGTGCCTGCGGCCTCATTAGACTGCGCCGAATTCCGTACGCACAGCCCTTTGTAAGGACCCATATGATCAAGAAATGCTTGTTCCCAGCAGCCGGTTACGGCACTCGCTTCTTGCCAGCGACCAAGGCCATGCCCAAAGAGATGCTGCCGGTGGTGAACAAGCCACTGATTCAGTACGGCGTCGAAGAGGCACTGGATGCCGGTCTGAACGAAATCTCCATTGTGACCGGCCGTGGTAAGCGCGCGCTGGAAGATCACTTCGACATCAGCTACGAGCTGGAAAACCAGATCAAAGGCACCGACAAAGAGAAATACCTGGTCGGCATCCGCAAGCTGCTGGACGAGTGCTCGTTCTCCTACACCCGTCAGACTCAGATGAAAGGCCTCGGCCACGCTATCCTGACCGGTCGCCCGCTGATCGGTGACGAACCGTTCGCTGTGGTACTGGCGGATGACCTGTGTGTGAACCTCGACGGCGACGGCGTGCTGACCCAAATGGTCAAGCTGTACCAGAAATACCGTTGCACCATTGTTGCGGTCATGGAAGTCGATCCATCGCAAACCAACAAATACGGCGTGATTGCCGGTGACGACATTGGCGACGGCCTGATCCGCGTTCGTGACATGGTCGAGAAGCCAGCCCCTGAAGATGCGCCGTCGAACCTGGCGATCATCGGTCGTTACATCCTGACGCCGGACATCTTCAAACTGATCGAAGAAACGGAGCCAGGTAAAGGCGGCGAGATCCAGATCACTGACGCCCTGATGAAGCAAGCCAAAGATGGTTGCGTGATCGCCTACAAATTCAAAGGCCAGCGTTTTGACTGCGGCGGCGCTGAAGGCTATATCGAAGCGACCAACTTCTGCTTTGAGCACTTCTACAAGACCGGCAAGGCTTACTGATCCACGTTAGCCCGTCTGTTGTAAGAGAAAGCCACCTTCGGGTGGCTTTTTCGTTTTTCAGCCCCATCTAAGTCGGTATGCTGATGTCCTGCCGAGGAGAGTGAAATGGCCTACGATTTTGACCTGTATGTAATTGGCGCCGGTTCCGGCGGTGTTCGCGCAGCGCGTTTTGCCGCTGGCTTTGGTGCCAAGGTGGCCGTGGCGGAAAGCCGCTACCTGGGTGGTACTTGCGTCAACGTCGGCTGCGTGCCGAAAAAACTGTTGGTGTACGGCGCACATTTTTCCGAAAATTTCGAGCAGGCCAGCGGGTTTGGCTGGTCCTTGGGGGAAGCGAACTTTGATTGGGCGACCCTGATCGCCAATAAAGACCGTGAAATCAACCGCCTGAACGGCATCTACCGCAACCTGCTGGTCAACAGCGGCGTGACCCTGCATGAGGGGCATGCGCGCCTGGTTGATCCGCATCAGGTGGAAATCAACGGTGAGCGCTTTACCGCCAAACACATTCTGATCGCCACCGGTGGCTGGCCGCAGATTCCGGAGATTCCAGGGCGTGAACACGCGATTGGCTCCAATGAGGCGTTTTTCCTCAAAGCGTTGCCTAAGCGCGTGCTGGTGGTTGGCGGGGGTTATATCGCGGTTGAATTCGCTGGGATTTTCCACGGCTTGGGCGCCCAGACCTCGTTGCTGTATCGCGGTGACCTGTTCCTGCGCGGCTTCGACGGTTCGGTGCGCACGCACCTGAAGGACGAGTTGACCAAGCGCGGCCTGGACCTGCAATTCAATGCCGACATCGAGCGCATCGACAAACAAGCGGATGGCAGCCTCAAAGCCACGCTGAAAGACGGTCGCGTGCTGGAGGCTGACTGCGTGTTCTACGCCACAGGTCGGCGTCCGATGCTGGACAATCTGGGGCTGGAAAACACCGGGGTCAAACTCGACAAGCGCGGTTTCGTTGAAGTGGATGATCTGTACCAGACCGCCGAAGCGTCGATCCTGGCCATCGGCGACGTGATCGGGCGCGTGCAACTGACACCGGTTGCCCTGGCCGAAGGCATGGCCGTGGCGCGGCGCCTGTTCAAGCCGGAGCAATATCGCCCTGTGGATTACGCGATGATCCCGACCGCGGTATTCAGCCTGCCAAACATCGGCACGGTTGGCCTGAGCGAAGAAGAAGCGAAAGAGAAGGGCCATAAGGTGCAGGTCTTCGAAAGCCGTTTCCGGCCGATGAAGTTGACCCTGACCGAATGTCAGGAAAAGACCCTGATGAAGTTAGTGGTCGACGCCGACACCGACAAGGTGCTGGGTTGTCACATGGTCGGCCCGGATGCCGGTGAGATCGTCCAGGGCCTGGCGATTGCGCTCAAGGCGGGAGCGACCAAGCAACATTTCGATGAGACCATCGGCGTGCATCCCACGGCGGCGGAAGAGTTCGTCACCATGCGCACGCCTGTGGCGAACTGATCAAGCCTCGGGTGTTGCCTCTGGCGCCGTTGCAATGGCGGCGGCCAGGCGCAATGCCTCGATGCTCGCCTGGGCCTTGATCAGGTCCAGTTCCAAGGTTTTGTTGGTGTGCTGGTGTTCGGTCAACGCTTCCTGGCGTGATTGGCTCTCCAGCACGGCAACCCGCAGACGCTCCTGAAGCAGGGTGCGTTCGCTTTCAATCAGGCTTACCTGCTCGCTCAGATGGAGCTGCTGAGCCTGGTCTTTGCGCGATTGTTCTTGCAGCGCAGCCAGCTCCTTCGCGGTCACGCGATGTTCGATCAACAGTCGCTCATTGTCGCGATGCAGTTGGGTGATCTCATCCTGGCGCACCATCGCGCTCTGCTGGGCCTGGCGCAATTCGGCCTGTACCTGTTGCAGCTGCCCTTCGTGGCGGCGCTGTTCCTGTTCGCGCTGTTCCTTGATCGCATTGCGGTAATGCTCCAGGGCATCGCGGGCGTGCAGGTGCTTTTCTTCCAGCGAACGAATCTGTTCGTCCTTGTCGTTGATCCGTAGCTCGTAATCGCTGCACGCCTGGCTCAGCCCGGCGTTACGGGTTTGCTCGGTCTGCAGGCTGGTGCTGGCCGTTTGCAGCGCTGCGCTTTCTTCTGCCAGGGCCGCGGATTGGATATCGAATTGTTGCTTGAGTTGGCTGTGAGCCTCCTCAAGGTCTTCGATCTGGGCGAGCAGGGCGGCTTTCTGCTGCTCGAATTGCGCCAGGGCCAGATCGATTGGCTCCTGGGCTTTCTCCTTCAGGCGTTGAGCCAGCCGCGCCACCAGCTCGCCAAGCTCATCGTCGATCGGCGCTTCGGTGATGGTGAGGCGGGTTTCGCTCTCGTCCAGCTCCTTTAAATACCGATGAATCGTGGTTTTAGAGCCCGTGTTACCCATTTCGATACGCACCGCGTCGATGCTGGGGTTTTCGCCGCGGGCGATGATCGCCAGGCGTGCCGTTTGAACTACTGCTTTATTGATGCCGCCGCGAGCCATGGGGTCTCCGTCGATTTAGTACCGTGGTACGTAGTATGTATTTACGTACTATATCATGCATTAAAACTTGTTGAAAATCATGAATTAACAGATGGGATATTGGCGTATTATCCCGTGTCATCAGCGTTTTATCCGCGAAAACACCTGCCAGCAGTACGAATAGGCCTTCTATGAGCGATCTCGATCGTTATCTCAACGCCGCCACCCGCGACAACACGCGACGCAGTTATCGCGCCGCTATCGAGCACTTTGAAGTGAGTTGGGGCGGGTTCCTGCCTGCGACCAGCGACAGCGTGGCGCGCTACCTGGTCGCTCACGCAGGCGTGTTGGCCGTCAACACCTTGAAGCTGCGCCTGTCGGCGTTGGCGCAATGGCATACGAGCCAGGGGTTTCCCGACCCGACCAAAGCACCGGTGGTGCGCAAGGTGCTCAAGGGCATTCGTGCCGTGCACCCAGCGCAGGAGAAGCAAGCCGAGCCGTTGCAGCTCAAGCATTTGGAACAGGTGGTTGCTTCGCTTGAGGTCGACGCGAAAGAGGCAGCCCAGGCACAGGATCAGCCCCGGTTGCTGCGTGCCAAGCGGGATACTGCGCTGATTCTGTTGGGTTTCTGGCGTGGCTTTCGCAGCGATGAGCTGTGTCGCCTCGATATTGAGCATGTGCAGGCCACACCGGGTACCGGCATTAGCCTTTATCTACCGCGCAGCAAAAGCGACCGCGACAACCTCGGCAAGACTTATCACACCCCGGCGCTGCTGCGTTTGTGCCCGGTGCAAGCCTACAGTGAATGGCTCAGTGCCTCGGCCCTGGTGCGTGGCTCGGTGTTTCGCGGCATTGATCGCTGGGGCAACCTCGGGGCGGAGGGGTTGCACCCCAACAGCGTGATTCCATTGTTGCGCCAGGCGCTGGAACGCGCCGGCATCCCCGCCGAGCAATACACCAGCCACTCATTGCGCCGAGGCTTTGCCACGTGGGCGCATCGCAGTGGCTGGGATTTGAAGTCGTTGATGAGTTACGTCGGCTGGAGCGACATGAAATCTGCCATGCGCTATGTTGAAGCGACGCCCTTTCTAGGCATGACTTTGGCGACGCAACCGCTGCTTTGAGATTTCTTCTATTAATACAGTCACCTGATAGGGAAAACCAATCGTCAGCATGAGGTTTGCCAATGAGCCATCGTCAGAGAGAGTCGGTAGGATTCACTTCATCAACTTACTAAGCCCTTCTACAAACCCTGACGGAGAGTCAACGATGCCTATCATCAACAGCCAAGTAAAACCGTTCAAAGCGACCGCCTACAAAAACGGCAACTTCGTCGATGTGACCGACGCTGACCTGAAAGGCAAATGGTCCGTTGTGTTCTTCTACCCAGCCGACTTCACCTTCGTTTGCCCAACCGAACTGGAAGACCTGGCTGACAACTACGCCGAATTCCAGAAGCTGGGCGTCGAGATCTACAGCGTTTCCACCGACACCCACTTTGCCCACGCTGCCTGGCACAACACTTCGCCAGCCATCGGCAAAATCCAGTACACCATGATCGGCGACCCAACCCTGACCATCTCCCGCAACTTCGACGTACTGATCGAAGAAGCTGGCCTGGCAGACCGCGGTACGTTCGTGATCAACCCAGAAGGTCAGATCAAGATCGTTGAGCTGAACGACGGTGGTGTTGGCCGTGACGCTTCCGAGCTGCTGCGCAAAATCAAAGCCGCTCAGTACGTAGCTGCCCACCCAGGCGAAGTGTGCCCAGCCAAGTGGAAAGAAGGCGAGGCCACTTTGGCTCCGTCCCTGGACCTGGTCGGCAAGATCTAAGTCTGTGAAGCCTCAAGGGCGGTATTCCGCACCTACCCAGTAAGCTGCAACCGCCCTCAAAAACGCCCGGGCGAGATTCGCTCGGGCGTTTTTTTATACCCAGAATTCAAGGAAATCGCCCGTATGTTGGACGCCAATCTTAAAGCTCAGTTGAAGTCATACCTGGAGCGGGTCACCCAGCCGATCGAGATCGTTGCCTCTCTCGACGACGGTGCGAAATCCCAGGAAATGCTTGCCCTTCTTCAGGACGTCGTCAGCCTCACTACGCTGATTACCCTGAAAACCGATGGCGATGATGCGCGTAAGCCTTCGTTCTCCATCAACCGCCCGGGTGCCGAGATCAGCCTGCGTTTCGCCGGTATCCCCATGGGCCATGAATTCACTTCGTTGGTGTTGGCCCTGCTGCAAGTCGGTGGCCACCCGTCGAAGGCCAGTGTCGAAGTGATTGAACAGATTCGCGCCCTTAAAGGCGAGTTCAGCTTCGAGACGTACTTCTCGCTGTCGTGCCAGAACTGCCCGGACGTGGTCCAGGCGCTGAACCTGATGGCTGTGCTTAACCCGAACATCCGCCACGTCGCTATCGACGGCGCGTTGTTCCAGGCTGAAGTCGACGAGCGCCAGGTCATGGCAGTGCCGAGCGTGTACCTCAATGGTGTGAACTTCGGCCAGGGCCGCATGGGCCTGGAAGAGATCCTCGCCAAGCTCGACACCAGCGGTATCGAAAAGGCCGCCGAGAAAATCAGCGCCAAAGACGCCTTTGACGTCCTTGTCGTCGGCGGTGGCCCGGCCGGTTCTGCGGCTGCGATCTACGCCGCACGTAAAGGCATTCGTACCGGCGTGGCGGCTGAGCGTTTTGGTGGGCAGGTGCTGGACACCATGTCCATCGAGAACTTTATCTCGGTACAGGAAACCGAAGGCCCGAAACTGGCCAGCGCCCTGGAAGCCCACGTGCGTCAGTACGACGTGGACATCATGAACCTGCAGCGTGCCAGCAGCCTGATCCCTGCGAAAAACGCCGGTGAGTTGCACGAGATTCGCTTCGAAAGCGGTGCGACGCTCAAGTCCAAAACCGTGATCCTGGCCACCGGTGCTCGCTGGCGGGAAATGGGTGTGCCGGGCGAGCAGGAATACAAGGCTAAAGGCGTGTGTTTCTGCCCACACTGCGATGGCCCGTTGTTCAAGGGCAAGCGTGTGGCAGTGATCGGCGGCGGTAACTCCGGCGTTGAAGCGGCCATCGACTTGGCCGGGATCGTCAGCCACGTCACCTTGCTTGAGTTCGACAGCAAGTTGCGCGCCGACGCTGTGTTGCAGCGCAAGCTTTACAGCCTGCCGAACGTTGACGTGATCACCAGTGCACTGACCAGTGAAGTGAAAGGCGATGGCCAGAAAGTCACCGGCTTGGCGTACAAGGATCGCGACAGCGGCGAGTTTAAGACTATCGACCTCGAAGGTATCTTCGTGCAGATCGGCTTGCTGCCCAACACCGATTGGCTCAAAGGCACTGTCGAGCTGACGCCTCGCGGCGAGATCATCGTCGATGCGCGTGGCGAGACTTCATTGCCAGGTGTGTTTGCTGCCGGCGACGTCACGACTGTGCCCTACAAGCAGATTGTGATCGCAGTGGGCGAGGGCGCCAAAGCTTCACTGAGTGCTTTCGATCACTTGATCCGTACTTCCGCGCCGGCGTAAATCCCGGGCCGGAAATGAAAAACCCCATGAGCGATCATGGGGTTTTTTTGTTTACATCGGCGCTGGCTGAATGATCTCAACCCAGTACGCATCCGGGTCCTTGATGAATGCCAGGCTTTTCATGCGGCCATCGCTCAGGCGCTTCTGGAAGTCACAGCCCAGGGCTTCGAAACGCTCACAGGCCGCGACGATATCCGGTACCGAGATGCAGATGTGGCCAAAGCCACGCGGGTCGGTGTTGCCGTTGTGGTAGGCGAAGTCGGCGTCGTTTTCGGTGCCGTGGTTGTGAGTCAGCTCCAGGATACCTGGGATCGACTTCATCCACTGGGTACGTTCGGCAGCGTCGGCCGGGATCTGGGATTTGTCCACCAGGGCCAGGAAGTACAGGCTGAATTCGGCTTCCGGGAAGTCGCGTTTCTCAACCAGCGAAAAGCCCAGGACGCGCGTGTAGAAGTCCAGCGACTGGGTGATGTCCTTGACCCGCAGCATGGTGTGGTTGAACACGAAGTTCGTGGTGGCGGTGTCAGGTTGGGCAGTGACGCCCGGGAAAGTGTTCAGTTCGTGCAGGCTCATGGGCCCTCCAGAAAAAATGGGGCAAACGCGGCTCTAAGATGTGAGCAGGTCCTTGGCTTGCGGCTGGCATCCTTGCAGCCAGGGCATGATACGCAAGGCCTGCGCCGCGCGCCAAATGAAAAAGGCCACACAGGCCTTGCGACCAGTGGGGCAGGGCCTCAAACTTTGGCGCTTGAACCTTGGGTGTTTTTCGCAATGATCGAACTTCGTAAACCGTTGTTGAGCGCTGTGTGTTTGCTGTTGGGCAGTCCTTTCGTATTGGCGGCCGACCCTGAGATTCATTGGCCCAGCGGCTGGCAAATCGAAGAGGTGACGCCCGATGGCGACGCGCCCGGTAAACCTCAGCCTGTCTCTCGGCAACGGGCGATCAAGAACGATGAAAACGGCGCGACCTTGATGGTCATGGAGTTGACCGGCACGCCGATTGAGGCGGGGCACAAGGTTAATCTTCAAGGTGTACTGCTGGAGATGCGCAAGTCGATTCAGAAAGATTTTGCCCAGGGCGGTTATCAAAGTGTGTGCAGCAAGATGCGCCCTACAACATTGAGCCGTCTTGATGCGCTGGAAACTACCTGTGTGATAACCGAAAACGGGCGTCACGTGCTTTCGCAAACATTGGTCGGGGCGGTTGATGCCGATAAGGCGTATGTTTTTTCATACGCGGGGCAGGCGAATGCATACGAGGCAAGCAAGGACGAAGTCAGTTCGGTGCGCGATAGCCTGAAACTTTAAGTATGTAATGCCCATCGATTATGAACATGATGAAACGTTATTTAAGTTCGATTTCGAACCGTTGAAATAAAAAAGCCCCGCATAAGCGGGGCTCTTTGTTAGTGCGGTGTGATCAGCCGCGCAGCCAGGAATCTACAGTGGTGGCGCCGTACTGTTCTTTCCAGGCCTTGAGGCCACGGTGGTTCCCGCCTTTAGTTTCGATCAGCTCACCGGTGTGTGGGTTCTGGTAAACCTTGACCACGCGTGCACGGCGCTGTTTTGGTGCGGTAGCGGCAGCAGCGCTGGACTTGCCAGGGTTTGGATCAAGGATGGAAATGATGTCGCGCAGGCCTTTGCCATAGGTCTTCATCAGGGCTTGAAGCTTTTCTTCGAATTCGATTTCTTTCTTCAGGCCGGCGTCGTTCTTCAGGGATTCCAGCTGGGCAAGCTGCTCTTGAAGGGCCTTTTCTGCTGCGCGAAATTCGGCGAGTCTGGACAAAATCTGTACTCCAATAATGGTGTTGGCTGATATCAACTGCAGACAAAGCTATAAACCAAGCGCTTTAAGGCGACCCAAGAAAGAAGTCGTCCTGCGAATTCTGCACAGGCAGGAAAAATTGTAGTAGTTAATCCGCTGCGAGTAAATCATGTCTTTTGTCTAAATAACATTATTTCAGGGCATAGAGTGTGTGGCTATTCAATGGCTGGCTAGGGATTTAATAAATTCATCGCAGGGCAAAGGCCTTCCGAACAGATAGCCCTGCAGGAAATCCACACCTTGACTGGCTAGATAATCACACTGTTGAGCGGTTTCCACACCCTCTGCAACGATGCCCAGGTCGAGCTTGCCAGACAGTTCTATAATGCTGTCCAGAATATGCCGTGATAGTGCATCGGCGCCGATCATGGCGACAAAACTCTGGTCGATCTTCAAGTAGTCGACATTGAAGTTGCGCAAGTAACCCAGGCTGGAATGACCGGTGCCAAAGTCGTCGATGGCAATCATCACGCCCAGTTCATGCAGCGCGTCGAACAAGCGCCGGGTGATATCGCTGGGCTCGATCAACTCACGTTCGGTCAGTTCCAGCACCAGCGTCACTTGGCCCACGGGGAAGGCGGCGAGAAACTCCCGACAGTCATTCACCAGCGCCAGGTCCTGGCAATGGCGTGCGGTGATATTTACGCCGATATGAAAGCCAGGGCTGAAGCGCGCGGCGTGCGGCGACAGTTGCGCGGCGGTCTGGCGCAACAGGGCGCGGGTCATCGGCACAATCAGGCCCGAATGCTCGGCCAGGGGGATGAACAGGTCAGGACGCACCAGACCTTCCTTCGGGTGTTGCCAGCGCATCAAAACTTCGCAGCCGGCCCACTCGCGCGTATCGCCGCGCACCACTGGCTGGAAATACGGAATGAATTCATTGGCGCCCAGCGCCCGTTGCAGTTCCTGGGTCGGCGCTGAAGAGCGCTTTTGCAGCCAATGCGCCAATACGCCCGCCAGCACGCCAAAGAACACCACCAGGCTGAACAACGCCGCATACCGGGCCTGCATGTACCGCCACACTTCACCTGCCGGCATGCCAGCGGTGACGCTGTAGTGATAGCGATCGGATACCAGCTGATGATGCGCCACCGCAAAAACGGGTGTGGCGGTGTTAAGCACCTTGCCATCAGCCCCTAGCCAATTTGGGCCAACTTGCAGGACCAGGTAGGCGTAACGGCTGATCAAGCGCAGCGCGTTGGTCAGGTGATAGCCATCAATCGACGCAAAAGCGGCCTTGTCGCCGTCGACCAACCGGTAAACCAGTAGAGCGGTATCCGGCGTCACCGGGTTGCCATTCATCAACCATAAGCGGCCGTCGACGTAGTCATCCGGGTTGACCGGTGACGCGTAGTTATCGCCAAACAGCGAGCTGCAATAGATATTTTTCTGCCAGGACAAGGTGGTCGCGCGCACAAACGGCCGACGCGTGACCTGTTCGCGCAGGGCCAACTGTGCACTGTTGTCACAAGGTTGCCCCGCCAAAGGCAGCAAGGCCTGGGCGGCGAGTGCGGTGTTATCGAGCATCAAGTCGAATTGGCGCACGGCTTCCTGGGCTGTCTGGGCGGTGCTTTGCTGCAGGGTGCGTTCGGCTTGCCAGTGCAGGATGACCAGCCCGAGTGCAATCGGCAGCAAGGCACTCAAGGATGTGATCAAGTAACGCGTGGCGCGTTTTCGCGGGCCGTTGATGGTCAGGGGCATGAAGTAAACGGCCTGTTGCCTGTGTCAGATTCAATCGATGATAGTTGGCTTGGCCCAAATACGCTCGCCGTACCTAGCCGTTTGGCCAGTAGCCAGCGCTACAGTTCCAGGCCTTGGGCAATGCGGATAAAGGCGAGGGTTGCGGGGGAAGACTGGCGCCGGTCCAGTACCGCCAGGCCCACTTGGCGTGGCACACGCGGTGACAGCGCGCGCTGCACATAACGCGGGTCGCACCCAGCCGGCAAGGAGGCTTGTGCCACCACGCTCACGGCCTCACCCCGGCTGACGGTTTCCAGCGTGCTCAGCAACTGTGAGCAGCGATAGCGCACGTTTGGCGTCAGCCGCGCCTCGTTGAACAGCCGCACCACCAGCTCAGTGGAGCCGGCCTCAGTCAGGGCGAAGGGTTCGCTGCACAAGTCCTTGAGGCTGACCTGTTCGCACGCGGCCAGATGATGGTCTGCGGGCAGCAGCGCAACCATCTGGTCCTCGAACAGGGCGAAGGTGTCGAAGCGTTCCTGTTCCAGCACCACAAAGCCAATATCGATACGACGCTCGTCGAGCCATTGGATAACCTGCCTGTCCGGCCCTTCGTCCACATGCACTTCAATGCCAGGGTAATCCAGGTGGAACTGGCTGAGGATCTTCGGCAGCAGGTGATTCGAGGCCGTCGGGCCAAAGGAACCGATGCGCAGCGTCCCGCGTTTCATGCCCCGCGCATCCGCCGCTTCCTGTTGCAAGGTGTTCGCCAGGCCAAGCATTGCCCGGGCGCGCCCGAGCAATTGCGCGCCAATATCACTGAGTTCCACCTGAGCCTGGTGACGCCTGAACAATGCCACGCCCAGTTCCTGTTCCAGACCCTTGATTGCATGGGACACCGCCGACTGGCTGATACCCAGGCGGTGGGCCGCGCTGGTAAAACCGTGCAGCTCGGCCACTTGGGAGAATATTTCGAGTTGGGTCAGGGTCATGAGTAATCACTCATTTTACGATGACGATGTATTACCAGAAGAATGGGCCAACCCTCAAGTCATTAGAGCCTCAGCCTGTGCATTTGCCCTCGGATCGCATCACGTATATGAAGTTGGCTGCCGTCACCATGATTTGGGGCGGTACCTTCGTGGCCGGTCGCTACCTCAGTGCGGCGATCGACCCTTTGCTCGCGGCCAGCCTGCGGTTTCTGCTAGCCAGCCTGGCATTGCTGGCGTTCATGGGGCTGGCGCGCATCCCACTGGCCCGTCCAAGCCCCAGGCAAATGGCACAACTGGTGATGCTGGGTTTTTTCGGCATCTTTTTCTACAACCTGTGTTTCTTCTACGGGTTGCAGTACATCAATGCGTCGCGGGCTTCATTGATCGTGGCGTTGAACCCGGCAGTGATCGGCCTGGCGTCCTGGTGGTTATTCAAGGATCGCCTGAACACCAGCAAAATCCTGGGTATCGCGTTATGCCTGACGGGCGCCGCCCTGGTCATCGTCAGTCGCAACCCCCAGGTGCTGAGCGAAGCAACCAACACTTGGCGTGGGGATTTACTGATCGTCGGGTGCGTAGTGGGATGGAGCGTCTACTCGCTGTTTTCCCGTGGATTGAACCAGCGCCTCGGGCCGCTGCAGACGGTGACTTGGTCGATATTGATGGGCACCGTGATGCTCACCGCAACCACGCTGATCATGGGCCGCTTCTCGGTCGAGGCGATTGGCAGCCTGCATGCCCCGCAAGTACTGAGCCTGGTGTACCTGGGCGTTTTGGGGTCGGCGCTGGCCTATATCGGCTATTACGATGGCATCCGCCAAATCGGCGCGACACGTTCCGGCGTATTTATCGCGCTCAACCCGCTAACCGCCGTGATCTCTGGCGCTTTGCTGTTGGGCGAGCCGTTGACTGCGCCGATGCTGGCCGGTGGCGCGGTGATCCTGCTCGGCATCTACCTGTGCAATAAACCCCTTGCACGTGCCAGGGCATTGGGGATTTGATAAGAGTACGGACAAATACGGTTACGCTGTGTAGAATCGATTTACGCATACAAGAATATGACTTGCGCTCACGCAAGCCTCGGCCGTCAGAGACTGATGACACCATGAAGCTACTCGGCTCCCCCCTCATCTTTGGTGATTTCCTCGCCCGCAGCGTGCGAGGCCTCTCCTGTGCGCCGCCCGTGCCTCTCATCCTTGCTGGCAATTGAAACCGTCACTACACAAGAATGATGAGGCGCCAAATCATGGCAGATCTATACGAAAACCCAATGGGCCTGATGGGCTTTGAATTCATTGAATTCGCGTCGCCGACGCCGGGCACCCTGGAGCCGATCTTCGAGATCATGGGCTTCAGCAAAATCGCGACCCACCGCTCGAAAAACGTCCACCTGTACCGTCAGGGCGAGATCAACCTGATCCTCAACAACGAACCCAACAGCATTGCCTCGTACTTTGCGGCCGAGCACGGCCCGTCGGTGTGCGGCATGGCGTTCCGCGTCAAGGACTCGCAACAGGCCTACAACCGCGCGCTTGAGCTGGGTGCGCAGCCGATTCATATCGAAACCGGCCCGATGGAATTGAACCTGCCGGCGATCAAAGGCATTGGCGGTGCGCCGCTGTACCTCATCGACCGTTTCGGCGAAGGCAGCTCGATCTATGACATCGACTTTGTGTTTCTCGAAGGAGTTGATCGCAACCCGCAAGGCGCCGGTCTCAAGGTTATCGACCACCTGACCCACAACGTCTATCGCGGGCGCATGGCCTACTGGGCCAACTTCTACGAGAAACTGTTCAACTTCCGTGAAGCGCGCTACTTCGATATCAAGGGCGAATACACCGGCCTGACCTCCAAGGCCATGAGCGCGCCGGACGGCATGATCCGCATCCCGCTGAACGAAGAGTCGTCCAAGGGCGCCGGGCAGATCGAAGAGTTCCTGATGCAGTTCAATGGTGAAGGCATCCAGCACGTGGCGTTCCTCTCTGACGATCTGGTCAAGACCTGGGACGCATTGAAGAAGATCGGCATGCGCTTCATGACCGCGCCGCCGGACACTTACTACGAAATGCTCGAAGGCCGTTTGCCAAACCACGGCGAGCCGGTGGATCAACTGCAGGCGCGCGGCATCCTGCTCGATGGTTCTTCGGTTGAGGGCGATAAGCGCCTGCTGCTGCAGATTTTCTCGGAAACCCTGATGGGCCCGGTGTTCTTCGAATTCATCCAGCGCAAGGGCGACGATGGGTTTGGCGAGGGCAACTTCAAGGCGTTGTTTGAGTCGATCGAGCGCGACCAAGTCCGCCGTGGTGTGTTGACCGCCGACTAAGCGTAAAAAAGCCCGGCCGAGGATAACCTCGGCCGGGCTTTTTATTGCCTGCCAATCAGGCGCTGCGATGACGTACCAAGTGCTTGAACCCTTCAAACACCAGCACCATCACCGCCAGCCAGATCGGAATGTAGGTCAGCCATTCGCCGCCCTTGATCCCTTCGCCCAAGATCAGCGCCACACCGAGCAACAGTACCGGCTCTACGTAGCTGAGCAGCCCGAACAGGCTGAACGCCAGCAAACGACTGGCGATGATGTAGCTCACCAGCGCCGACGCACTGATCAGCCCCAGCAGTGGAATCAATGCGTAGAGCTTCGGGTAGGCATCCATCGCCGCAAAACCTTGCTCGCCACTCTGCACAAACCACCAGGCCACTGGCAGCATCAGCGCCATATCCAGCCAGAGTCCACCCAGATGATCGGTCTTAAGGTACTTGCGCACGATGAAGTACATCGGGTAGCCGATGATTACCACCAACGTTGCCCAAGAGAAACCACCGGCCTGGTACAACTCGTTGAGCACCCCAAGGCCTGCAAAAAATACCGCGACCCGCTGCAAGTACGAAAGCTGTTCGCCCCACACTAGGCGGCCGGTTAGCACCATGGTGAGTGGCAACAGGAAGTAACCCACCGACACATCCAGGCTGCGCCCGTTCAACGGCGCCCACATGAACAGCCACAACTGCACGCCCAGCAAGGCCGAAGACACCAGCACACCGGCAATCAAGCGCGGCCGGTCCGCCAACATCCGCACCAACTCCCACACCCGTCGCCATTCGCCGCTGACGATCATGAATACCGTCATGCAGGGCACGGTGAGCAACATGCGCCAGCCGAAAATTTCCAGGCCGCTCAAGGGGGTCAGCAATGATGTGAAGTAATACATCACGGCAAACAACACCGAGGCCAAGACCGATAACACAACACCTTTAGACACACTGTCCTCGCGAAAACCATTGATACACAAGAGGGGGGATTTCAAGAGGGTGATTATGGTGCTTTTGGCGGGAGAGGGGTGCTCTGTTTTGGGGCGTTTTTCAGGGAAATTTCTCGTGGGGCCAACGAATTGAGCGCGGTGTTCCAGGCGAAGCAGGTTGAATGTGGGCGCTGTCGAGCCTCAGCGAGGCTGCGATAGCGCAGTGTCATGCGATGAAGATGTTGGCAGTACCGCCGCCTTCGCAGCCTCGCTGGGGCTCGACAGCTCCCACATTGTGTTCACCAAAAAAGCCTAGGCGCGTGCCACGCGGCCCGAAACAAAATGCCCCACATCATTGAACCCCGGTGTGGACGCATGCCCCGGCGTCACCAGCGAATCAATGAACGCTTCATCTTCCGCCGTGATCTTCACATCCAGTGCGCCGATGTAGGCATCCCACTGCGCCTCGGTGCGTGGCCCGACAATCGCCGAACTCACCGCCGAGTTATTCAACACCCAGGCAATTGCAAACTCGACCATCCCGACGCCGCGCCCTTGGGTGTATTGCTGGATCTGCTGGGCGATGCGCAGGGACTCCACGCGCCATTCTGTTTCCAGGATGCGTTTGTCCTGGCGCGCCGCACGGCTGCCGACCTCGGGGGTCACGTCCGGGGCATATTTGCCGCTGAGCACGCCCCGCGCCAGTGGGCTGTAAGGCACCACGCCCAAACCGTAGGCAGCCGCGGCGGTGATCTGCTCGACTTCGGCCTGGCGGTTGACGATGTTGTACAGCGGCTGGCTGATCACGGGTTTGTCCACGCCCAGGCGATCGGCCACGCGAATCACTTCGGCAATGCGCCAGCCCCGATAGTTGGACAGGCCCCAGTAACGGACCTTGCCCTGGCGGATCAGGTCGCCAATCGCCGACACCGTCACCTCCAGCGGCGTGTTGTGGTCCTCGCGGTGCAGGTAATAGATGTCGAGGTAATCCGTGTCCAGGCGCGTGAGGCTGGCTTCCAGTGCGTTGAAAATGCGCTTGCGACTCAGGCCGCTGCGGTTGGGAAGGCCGTCCGGCGGGCCGAACCCGACTTTGGACGCCACGATCCAGTCTTGGCGCTGCTGGGTGATAGCTTCGCCGACAATTTCCTCGGAGCGTCCGCCCGTGTAGACGTCCGCCGTGTCAATAAAATTGATGCCCTGGTCCCAGGCCTTGTCGATGATGCGCAGCGAGTCTTCGGTGTTGGTCTGTTCGCCAAACATCATGGTGCCCAGGGTCAAGGCGCTGACCTTCAAACCGGACTGGCCCAATGTGCGGTAAATCATGGATAACTCCTCAAAGCGGGAAACGTGCCCCATGCAATACCAGACTCAAAGGCTCTGGGACAAGCCCTCTAAGCGTTTCTTCAGGTGCTCAGCAAGGCCTGACAACGCACATGTAAAAAGCGATGCAATACCTTCACCCGTTCCGATACTTGCAGGCGGTGGGGGCACATCAGGTTGAACGGCGTCGGCTCGCCTTGCCAATCAGGCAGCAAGGGCATCAGCCGACCGGCTTTGATGTCGCAGGCAATATCCAGATTGGCTTTATAGGCGATGCCGTGACCGGCCAATGCCCAGCGCCGGACGATTTCGCCGTCATCGCTCAAGTAGTCGCCCGTGACCTCGACCTCCTGAAGCAGCGCACCCTGGCGAAAGTACCAGGTACTGTTGGCCCGCCCCTGACGCATGTAGCGCAGCGTGTTGTGTTGCGCCAGATCGGCCGGTGTTCGGGGCGTGCCATGGCGCGCCAGGTAATCCGGGCTGGCACAGGGGATGCGGTGGTGATCGGGCACCACCGGCAGTGCCACGAGGCTGGAGTCCCGGGGTACGCCAAAACGCAAGGCAATGTCCACGGTGTCGCGGAACAGGTCGGCATTGCTGTCGTTGAGCAGCAACTGCAGGCGGATGTTGGGGTGTTCGCGCTTGAACTCATCCAGCCAGCCCAGCAGCACATTGCGCCCGAAATCCGACGGCGCCGCCAGTTGCAGCAAGCCGCTGAGGCTGTGGCCCTGCTGCCTGATCGCCTGTTCGCCCTCAGCCAGTGCTTCCAGCGCCACGCGCACGCTCTCGAGGTAGCGCCGGCCTTCCTCGGTCAGCCGCATGCTCCGCGTGGAGCGCGCCAGTAACCGGATGCCCAACCGGGTTTCCAGGCGCTTGAGGGCGATGCTCGCTGCCGCTGGAGTCAAGCCCAAGCCTCGTGCAGCGGCAGACAGGCTGCCGGTGTCAGCGGTGCGCACAAAGACTTCAAGGTCGAGGGTCGAGCTCATTTGTAAAAATCCTTTAAAGATCTTGTCGTTTTACCGGGATTTTTCGCTGATTGCCAAGCTGGGAAGATGAACACTCACTTTTTCAATCAGGAATTTTCCCCATGGCTTCTTCCTTAAACGGCAAAACCGTCATCGTGATCGGCGGCAGCAGCGGTATTGGCGCGGCAGTCGCCAAGGCCGCCGCCGCGCGTGGTGCACAGGTGGTAGTTGCCGGGCGCCGCTTGGCGCGTGGCGTCGAAAACGGCCTGCGCAGCGAACCGGTGGACGTCACCGATACCGCGTCGCTGCAACGCCTGTTTGAAAGCGTGGGGCGCTTTGATCACCTGGTCTATACCTCCGGGCCGAGCGTACGCGCCAAGACCTTGCTCGAAACAGATTTGCTGGAGGCTCAGGACAACTTCAACGTGAAGCTGTGGGGCTCGCTGCGGGCTGTCCAGCAGGCACTGCCATTTCTCGACGAACACGGCAGCATCTGCCTGACCTCCGGGCAATTGGGTCGAAAACTGGTGCCTGGGCAGTTCATCAAGGTCGGCATCAATGCCGCGACCGAAGCGCTGGGCAAGCAATTGGCCAAGGAGTTGGCACCGCGTCGGGTCAATGTGATCTGCCCGGGGGTGATTGATACGCCAGCGTATGCAGGGTTGGCTGAAGACCAGCGTCTGGCCATGTTTGCCAAGGCGGGCGGTGGGTTGCCGGTCGGCCGGGTAGGGCAGGCGGAAGAAGTGGCGGCGGGGTATGTATTGGCCATGGAAAACGGCTTTCTGACCGGCGCTGTCATCGACATCGACGGCGGCGGCCAGCTGTAAACACCGGACAACAATGTGGGAGCTGGCTTGCCTGCGATAGCGGTAGTGAATTCACCACCGCTATCGCAGGCAAGCCAGCTCCCACACGGACTGCATTAAGCCTTCAAGGTACGCGTCATCCGCAACGCCAACACACTACCCCCGACAATCACCGCCGCGAGCAGGTACAGCGCCATATCGGTAGACCCGGTGGCATCCTTCACAAACCCAACGATATACGGGCTGAGAAAGCCAGCCATCTGGCCCATGGAGTTGATCAACGCCAACCCGCCCGCCGCCGCGCCTGCACTGAGCATGGCGGTCGGCACCGGCCAGAACATCGGCAGGCCGGTGAGGGCGCCCATGGTGGCGATGGTCAGGCCGAGAATTGCAATCGCCGGGGTGGTGGCGAAATTCACCGCAATCACCAGGCCGATCGCGCCCATCAACATGGGCACCACCAAGTGCCAGCGCCGCTCTTTGCGCAGGTCCGCAGAGCGCCCCACCAGCAACATGAACACCGCCGCCAGTAGGTACGGAATGGCGCTGAGCCAGCCGATCACCAGGTTATCGCTGAAACCCAGGCTCTTGATGATCGACGGCAGCCAGAAGTTAATGGCGTACACGCCGCTCTGGATGCAGAAGTAGATCAGGCCGAACGCCCAGATCGCCGGGTTCTTGAACACCTCAGCCAGGGAGTCGGTGGTGGTTTTGGGTTTGTTCGCCAGGTCGGTGGCCTGGTCGGCTTCCAGCACCGCACGCTCGTGGGGCTTGAGCCACTTGGCATTGGCAAAGCTGTCGCTGAGCAGAAAGTAGGCGAGGGCGCCCAGGATTACGGTCGGAATGCCCTGCAGCAGGAACATCCACTGCCAGCCCGCGAGGCCACCTTGGCCGGCGGCGAAGTGGTTGAGGATCCAGCCGGAAAACGGGCTGCCGAGCAAACCGGAGACCGGGATCGCCGACATGAACAGCGCCATGATCCGCCCACGGCGGAACGTCGGGAACCACTGCGAGAGGTACAGCACCACACCGGGGAAGAAGCCGGCTTCAGCCGCACCGGTAAACAGGCGCAGGGTGTAGAAATGCGTCGGCGTGGTGACGAACAGCAGGCAAGTGGACAGCGTGCCCCAGACAATCATCATCAATGCAATCCAGCGGCGCGGACCGAACCGGGTCAACGCCAGGTTGCTCGGTACGCCACACAGCACGTAGCCGATAAAGAAGATCCCGGCGCCGAGGCCATACACGGTTTCGCTGAATTTCAAGGCATCGAGCATCTGCAGTTTGGCAAAGCCAACGTTTACCCGGTCGAGGTAATTGAACAGGTAGCAGATGAATATGAAGGGGATCAGGCGCAGGGTGATGCGCTTGTAGATGGCGTTTTTATCGTCATCGGTGGCCAGTGCGGTAGCGGCGCTCTGTGACATGGCGTTCTCTCTTTATTATGATTTTTCGCGATGCGAGGGTAACGTTGATCGCCCAAAGAGTCTCGGCCACCTGGCAGGCTGCTGTCTTTGTGCTCGCGCACAGCGAACCCTGCTTTGCGCTGTGCCTATGAACAACCCGCTTTCCAAGGAATTTAGCCCCATGTTCGAGCTGGATCATGACCTGGCGCAGAATATCGTCGATCGCACCATGGCGATTCTGCCCTACAACGTCAACGTCATGGACAGCCAGGGCCTGATTCTTGGCAGCGGTGAGCCTGAGCGTATCAACACCCGTCATGAAGGCGCGCAACTGGTGCTCGCCAATGGCCGCGTGGTGGAAATCGATGGTCAGACCGCCAAGCACCTCAAGGGCGTGCAACCGGGCATCAACCTGCCGCTGATGCACGACCAGCGCCTGATTGGCGTGCTGGGCATTACCGGCGAACCGGAAGGCCTGCGCACCTACGCCGAACTGGTGCGCATGACCGCCGAAATGCTGGTGAGCCACCGCCACCAGCAGGCGGAGCAGCAATGGCGGCGTCAGCGTTGTGATGACCTGCTCGCCTTGCTGCTGGCCGAAACCGGCGACTCGCCGCGCCTGGTGGATGAAGCCCAACAGTTGGGCCTCAAACCGCAGCTGGCGCGCACGCCCTACCTGTTTGAGCTGGGCGCGGGGCAATCGGCAGAGGCCTTGAGTGCCTGGCTGACCTCACGTTATCCGGACAGCTGGTGTGTCAGCTCGGCGCAATATTCACTGCTGTGGTGCCGGCCGGCGGCGGTACAGGTCGATAATCCTCGCCTGCTGGAAAAACTCGAAGGGCTGGGCTGGAATATCCTCCGCGTGGCCGTTGGCGGGCAAGCGGACGGGCTGGCTGGGTTGCGCCGCTGCTATCGACGCGTGGGTGACCTGCTCGCCTATGGTCGCGATGTATTGCCGCAGTCGCGCTTGCTGACGCTCAACCGTTATCGCCTGCCGGTGATGCTCTGGCGCCATCGCAACGACGATGCCCTCGACGAGTTGCTCAACCCGCTGCGCAAAGTCCTCGCCAAGGACAGCAACGGCCAACTGCTGGCAACGCTGCGCAGTTGGTGCGAACACGATGGGCAAAGCCAGGCCTGTGCCGATGCGCTGGGCATTCATCGCAACAGCCTGCGTTACCGCATGGAACGCATCGCCGAACTCAGTGGTGTCGACCCGCTGACCCTCGACGGCATGCTCGCGCTCTATCTGGGCGTGCAGTTGCTGCCCCAGGCTTTGTCGGAATGAACAACAAAGCGCAGCCGTACTTGTGCATTGGACCGGCGTCAGCGGCGGTGCCAACTGGCAGCATGGGCGTTATAAAAACCGGAGAAAGCCCATGAAAATCATCATCGCCCCCGACTCGTTCAAGGACAGCCTGAGTGCCGAGGGCGTGGCCCAGGCCATTGCGGCAGGCCTGGCCCAGGTGTGGCCGGATGCCGAATTGGTCCAGTGTCCGATGGCGGACGGTGGTGAAGGCACAGTTGAAGCGGTACTCGCCGCGTGCAATGGCCAACTGCGTCGCCAGACCGTCCGGGGTCCGCTGGGCGCCACGGTCGAGGCGAACTGGGGCTGGCTGGCCGACAGCCACACCGCCATCATCGAAATGGCCGAAGCCAGTGGTCTGCAACTGGTCCCGTCGGGCCAGCGCGATGCATGCACAACCACCACATATGGCACCGGCGAACTGATCCGCGCAGCCCTGGATGCCGGTGCCCAGCGCATCATCCTGGCGATTGGCGGCAGTGCCACCAACGATGGCGGCGCGGGTGCGATGCAGGCGCTCGGCGTGCAACTGTTCGACGCCGCAGGCCAAGCGCTGCCACCCGGTGGTCTCGCCTTGGCTCGCCTGACACAGATCCGCCTTGAACAACTCGACCCGCGCCTGGCGCAGGTGAGCTTCGACATCGCTGCCGACGTCAACAACCCGCTGTGTGGCCCCCACGGTGCCTCGGCGATATTCGGCCCGCAAAAGGGCGCGACTCCCGAGCAAGTCCAACTACTGGACGGCGCCCTCGGCCACTTCGCCGACCACTGCGCCCAGGTGCTGCCCAAGGATGTGCGCGACGAACCCGGCAGCGGCGCCGCCGGCGGCCTGGGCTTTGCCGCCAAAGCGTTCCTGGGTGCACAGTTCCGTGCCGGTGTGGAGGTGGTTGCCGAACTGGTTGGCCTGGATGCAGCCATACGTGGCGCCGACCTGGTGATCACCGGCGAAGGCCGCTTCGACGCCCAGACCTTGCGGGGCAAAACGCCGTTCGGTGTGGCGCGTATTGCCCAACAACACAACGTGCCGGTGATTGTGGTTGCGGGCACATTGGGCGAAGGCTACGAACAGATGTACGCCCACGGCGTGGACGCCGCATTCGCCTTGCCTTCCGGGCCGATGAGCCTGGAGCAGGCGTGCAGTGAGGCGCCGCGTCTGTTGAGTGAGCGCGCGGCGGACATCGCGCGGGTATGGCGCACCGCTTCCAGGCACTGACGTAACGCCCCATACATGGGACAATCCGCGTCTTTTCGACACGGAGAGTCCCCATGCTGCGCCCCGCACTCCTGGCCCTGATACTGACCGGCACCCCCGCGCCAGCCTTCGCACAACCCCCCTCGGAAACCGTACCACTGCTGCGGGAAATCAAGGAATGGGTGGTCGGTTGCGACAACTTGCGCAACTGCCATGCCCTCAGCGCACCCAGCGGCGTTGATGAAGAAGACTACAGCTCGCTGACGTTGCACCTCTGGCACCAGGCCGGTCCAAAGGGGTATCTGCGTCTGCGCTTCGATCACCGTGGTGAAGCCGTGGACCTTTCCACCTTGCTGCTGGACGGTCAGCCGCTGGGCCTGGCGTTGACCCGCGATTTGCACGTTGAGTTGGACGATCAGGGCGGGGATCCCGAGGTGCAGTCCTATGGGGTGATTAAGGACGCTTCGGCGCGGCGCTGGTTACAGCGTTTGCGCAACGGTCAGCGACTGCAGTTGCCAGGCGATGAGCACGCGCATGTGTCATTGAGCGGGCTGAGTGCTTCGCTGCTGTTAATGGATGCGGTGCAGGGGCGCGTGGATAACGTGACGGCGCTGGTCCGACCCGGTAAGGGCGCTGCCAATGAGGTACCGCCACGCCTGCCGACGCCGGTGCTGCGCAAATTTGTTTCACCGCCGCCGTTAAACGCGCAGGAGCAGGCGGGCCTGGTAGCGGTCGCGTTGAAGGCGGCCACGCCCGAGGAGGGTGACGCCGAAGCACAAGCAGGTGCC
Organism: Pseudomonas sp. 58 R 12; assembly: GCF_900005865.1. NCBI lineage: Bacteria > Pseudomonadati > Pseudomonadota > Gammaproteobacteria > Pseudomonadales > Pseudomonadaceae > Pseudomonas > Pseudomonas sp. 58 R 12. The sequence goes on along the minus strand of NZ_CVTP01000008.1, from coordinate 216,092 downwards.
TTGACGGCGCAGCAAGCGATGACCGTGGTGAGGTACGACTGTGCGGCCTACAACTGTGAGTACGACGTCAACAGCCGCCAGCGACAAGCGCCCTACACAGAAACGCCTCTCAATGTGCAGCCGTTGCCCCTGGATGGCGCCGCGCTGCAAGGCTCGGTGTGGTATGACGAAGCCTCCGGCACCCTGAGTTATTTCTACAAGCAGCGTGGAGTCGGTGATTGTGGTGGCGCAGGTTCCTGGGTGTTTGACGGCGAGCGTTTCCAGCTCAGCGAGTTTCACATCATGCCGCGCTGCACCGGGGTCGCTTCGGGGGATTGGCCAGCCTTGTGGTCGACCATGCCGGCGCCCTAGCCATCGGGCAGGCTTGGCCCCTACACTGGCCGGCCACGTGTCTTTCAAAGGATGAAACACCATGCACACACCTGAACCCCACATCGTGATCCAGCGCTTCACCGAGGCCCACCTGGAGGGCGTCGCAGCGCTCTATAACGAACCGGCGGTGTGCCGTCAGGTGCTGCAAATGCCTTTTCAGTCGGTCGAGGCGTGGCGCAACAAGCTGGTCCAGGACAACGAGCGCCGTCTCCAGCTGGTGGCCGTGCACGGCGGTGAAGTGATCGGCCAGCTTGGCCTGGAACAATACCAGCGTGTACGCCGGGCCCACGTCGGTTCCTTCGGCATGGGCGTAGCGACGGCGTGGCAGGGCAAGGGGGTTGGCTCCCGGTTGTTGACGGCCGCGCTGGACGTCGCCGACAACTGGATGAACCTGCGCCGAGTAGAACTTACCGTGTACGCCGACAACGAAGCGGCGCAAGGGCTGTACCGTAAGTTCGGCTTCGAGGTCGAAGGCGTATTGCGCGATTACGCCCTGCGCGACGGCCAGTTTGTCGATACCGTGAGCATGGCGCGCCTGCGCACCTCGGCTTAGTCCTGCAAGGCAAACGCCACCGCAGCCTGCGCATGCAGCTCGGTGGTGTCCAGCAATGGCAGGTCGCTGTGCTCCGGCTTGATCAGTAGGCTGATTTCCGTGCAACCGAGGATGATCGCCTGGGCGCCACGTGCGGCCAGGGACTCGATCACACCTTGGTAAACCTTGCGTGACGCGTCACTGATCACGCCAACACACAACTCCTCATAGATGATCCGGTGCACGGCCTGGCGCTCGTCCACCTCAGGCACCAGCACGGTCAACCCCTGGGCGGCCAGACGCGACTTGAGAAAGTCCTGCTCCATGGTGAACGCGGTGCCCAGCAAACCGACCGTCAGCGTGCCGGCGTCCACCGCAGCCGCACCCGCCGCATCGGCAATATGCAGGAACGGAATCGACACCGCGGCTTCAATACGGGGCGCCACCAAATGCATCGTGTTGGTACACAGCACGACACAGTCAGCACCGCCCGCCTGCAAGCGGCGTGCGGCCTCTTCCAGAATCAGCGCGGCGTCATCCCAGCGGCCGGCGTGTTGGGCCTGTTCCACCGGGCCGAAATCCACGCTGTACATCAACAGTTGCGCCGAGCGCAGCGGGCCGAGCGTGTCGCGCACGCGTTGGTTAATGATGCGGTAGTACTCGGCGCTGGACTCCCAGCTCATGCCGCCGATAAGGCCGATGGTGCGCATGCGATGCTCCTGACACGGAAAGTCGCTTCACCTTACGCATTGACGCCTGGATAGTCATACGCAGTTGGCCGCGAAATGACCGGTGCAGTTTCACATGTCCAGATTGGCCCAGCCCGGCTTGGCCTCTTCCGGCGCCACCGCGTTGATCTGCTTGCCAGTCGCCTGCTCCACGCGCCGCGCCGCCTCCGGGTCATCGGCGAAAGGCATCAAGCTGGCGTCGTCCAGGCTCTTGTCCGTCTGACCGCGCAAGCAGTACTCCACCGCGCCATACAGGCACGCCACCATCAGCAAACCCCACATATCAGGCGATCCGCGCATCAAGCTGGGCCAGTTTCAAGTCCGCGACGCGTACCGTGCGCCAGGTGTTGTAGGCCATCAACACCATCCCGGTGAGAAAGAACACGCCACCGGCAAACCGCACCACAAAACCCGGATGACTGGCCTGCAAGGCTTCGACAAACGAGTAGGTGAGGGTGCCGTCATCGTTGATGGCCCGCCACATCAGGCCCTGGGTAATGCCATTGACCCACATCGAGGCGATGTACAGCACGGTGCCAATGGTTGCCAGCCAGAAATGCAGGTTGATCAGCGCCACGCTGTGCATCTGCTCGCGGCCGAACACCTTCGGGATCATGTGATACAGCGAGCCGAAGGTGATCATCGCCACCCAGCCCAGTGCCCCGGCGTGCACGTGGCCGATGGTCCAGTCGGTGTAGTGGGAGAGGGCATTGACGGTCTTGATCGCCATCATCGGCCCTTCGAAGGTCGACATCCCGTAGAACGCCAGGGACAACACCAGGAAACGCAGGATCGGGTCGGTGCGCAATTTATGCCAGGCACCCGACAAGGTCATCATGCCGTTGATCATCCCGCCCCAGCTCGGTGCCAGCAGAATCAACGACATTGCCATGCCCAGGGACTGCGCCCAATCAGGCAGGGCGGTGTAGTGCAGGTGGTGCGGGCCGGCCCAGATATACAGGGTGATCAGCGCCCAGAAGTGCACGATCGACAAGCGATAGGAGTACACCGGGCGTCCGACTTGTTTTGGTACGAAGTAGTACATCATCCCCAGAAAGCCAGTGGTCAGGAAAAACCCTACGGCGTTATGCCCATACCACCACTGCACCATGGCATCCGTCGCCCCGGAATACACCGGGTATGACTTGAACCAGTCCACCGGGATCGCCAGGTGGTTGACCACATGCAGCATGGCGATCACCAAAATGAATGCGCCGAAAAACCAGTTGCCCACATAGATGTGTTTGGTTTTGCGCCGCACCACGGTGGTGAAAAACACAAGGGCATAGGCCACCCACACCACGGTCATCCACACCGCGCCGGAGAACTCGATCTCGGCGTACTCCTTGGTGGTGGTGTAGCCCAGCGGCAGGCTGATCAACATGATCACGATCACCGACTGCCAACCCCAAAAGGTAAACGCGGCGAGGCGGTCGGAAAACAACCGTACCTGGCAGGTGCGCTGTACCGCGTAATAGCTGGCGGCAAACTGCGCACTGCCGGCAAAGCCAAAGATCACCAGGCTGGTGTGCAAGGGGCGCAAGCGGCCAAAGGTGGTCCAGGGTAAATCCAGGTTCATTTCCGGCCAGACCAGCTGCGAGGCGATCCACACACCCATGGCCATGCCGACCACGCCCCAGACGATGGTGGCGATAACGAATTGGCGGACGACTTTATAGTTATAGGCCTGCCCGATTGTTGCTGTGCTCATGCTCAGTCCTCCCACGGTTCCAAGTGGCGGCACTGTAGGAAGCGTGGGTAAAACAAAACAGACTCAGAGGAACCTCATTGCAGCGGATCAGTTGCTTTGCCAGCGTTAGTCGCACGGCCGGCCACCGCATCTGCCATGATTGAGCTTCGCAACCTGGCTCACCGGAGGAGATCCGCAATGGACGATGTACAGCAACTGGGCGAGATGCTTCGTCATTACGCCGATAGCGAAGCGCATAAAAAACAGCAATTCGACGTGCAGTCGGCCCGCTGGGCGCAAAAACTCGACGCGTTGTTCGGGCAGATCGAGCAATGGCTGGAACCGGTGAAAACGGTGGGGTTGCTTGAAGTGCACCGAGAGCCTTACGTGGCCAGCGGCCCAAGCATCCCGGTGGAGACGTCGACCTTCAAGACCGAGAAACTGACCGTGCAGATCACCGGCAAACCGGTGGAGTTCGTGCCGGATGTGATGGGGGTGGGTGGGTTGATCTCCGTCTCCGTAATGGGTTTGACCGCCGCGCGGCATGGCAGCGTTTCCCTGGTGCTGCCTGCGGATAAAAACGATTGGCTGTGGAAGAAGACCAATGGCCTTAAAGACCCGGACACGTTCGGCTTTGACGCGAACTTCCTGGCGTCGCAGTTGCAGAGCCTGATTCCTCGCGAACGCGCCTGAACGGCAGGTGATTGGAGCAGGGCTATTTGCCCAGGATTAGCTATACCTACAGCTCAATGTTCCAACGCCGACCGCCAGGGAGTTCAAAAGATGAAATTAAGGCAAGTCGTTACCGTGCTGTGCGTCGCTTCGCTTGGGCTGGCGGGCTGTGCCAGCAAGATTACGCAACCCGATGAATACTCGGGTTTTCTCTCGGATTACAGCCAACTGAAGCAAGGCAAGTCGCCTTCGGGCGCCGAAGTGATGCGCTGGGTCGACCCAACACTGGATTTGAGCCGCTACAGCGCGGTGTACATCGAACCGACGCAGTTCTACCCCAAGCCCCAGGCCACCGCCAAGATTCCGGACAGCACCCTGCGTGGCATCAACGATTATTTCAACCAGGCGCTCAAGCGTGAACTGGCCAAGTCGTTGCCCCTGGCCAATGGCCCAGGTCCAGGCGTCATTGTGGTGCGCGCGGCGATTACGGCGGTCGGCAGCAAGACCGAAGGCCTCAAGCCCTATGAGTTTATTCCGGTCGCTCTGGTGGCTGCGGCGGTCAGTACCGGTACCGGCATCCGTGACCAGGAAACCACCCTGGGCACCGAAGCGCAGTTTCTCGACGGCGCCAATGGCAAGGTACTCGCCCAAGTGGTACACAAAGGCACCGGCAAGCCGTTGGCCAATGATTCCCAAGTGATGCAGTCCAGCGATGTGAAAGGCGTTATCGACGGCTGGGCGTCGGACCTGCACCAGTCCTATGTGAAGCTGAAAAAGCACTGAACCTCAACCCCATCCTGGCCGGCTCGTTGGTGTCACAACTGCCGGCCAGTCGCTGCTACTTCTGGGGTGTCAGGGGTGGCAGCTTCCATTGGCCATTAACTGCTTCCGGCTTGGGCAGGTACATGCGCAGTACCGCGTAGAAGGGCGCGGGCGGCGCGGGCAGCCAATTGCTCTGTTCTGCCTTCGGCGGCTCGTGGTGTTGCAGCGCCAGGGTCACGCCGCCGTCGGCGTCGCGCTTGAGGTTGGGCAGCATCCGTGAATTGATCAGGTAGCGTTTCTTGTGGTTGGGCACCAGTTGCCCGGTCTTGGCTTCATACATGGTCAGCGACCAGAATGCATCGGCCGGTGGCAGTTGGTCTTTGGCAAAGTGAACGGTGTAGCTATGACGCGCACCATTGGCCGGTTTGCCTTCGCTGTCGACGGCGTAAGTCATGTAGCTGACTTCTTCGGCCGAATTGCCGAACAAACGCTGGATAGCGCCGGCGTAGCGGTACAGGTAGTTGTTTTTCAGGCGATCACGGCTGCCATGCAGTTCGCCACTGGTGACCTGAAGGGTGTCGAGCTTGTCTTTCTTGAAGGCTGCAAACTCGGCTTTGCCATCTGCTATGCCTTGTTCCAGGGCTTTGCGCTGTTCCGCGCTGAGCTGGCTGACCTTGAAGGGCGCGCCAGGCGCGATGCCGATGGTGGCAAAGCGGGCCAGCAGGTCTTTCTCGCTGTCCTGAGGCTTGGCGTAGGCCAGCATAAAGTTCAGGTAGCGAAACAGTTGCGGGCTGTCTGTCATCGCCGCCGTGGGCTTGGGCCACTCGATCTTTGCCACCTTGGCCGGTGCGGCTTGCTTCACATAGCCGCTCAGCGGCTGCACCTTGTAGCCGTTCTGGATCTGCTTGACCTTGTTCAGGTCTTTTTCATCAAACAACTGCGTGCGGTAGAGCGCGTAGACCAAGTTGCTTTCGCTGTAGATCACCCGGTCCACATCCACAGGCTGCTGGCCCTTCCAATCAGGACCCGCGACCATGTAGTGGCCGCCATGGTTGCCGGTACTGCGAGTGCCCAGGTACGCAATGTTCTGGCTATAAAGGTCGATCAACTGCACCGAGTAATAGCGATCGTCCTCAATCCCGGGCAACGTCAGCACCATCGGCTCCCTGCGCAGGTCCATCCAGACGAAGGAATAGGGCGTGTCAGGGTTCGCCTTGGCCTGCGTGGTGTCTTTCGGGCTGAGCACTTGGGCGGAATGCCCCAGCCGATTGATCGGCGCCTTGAAGTTGGCGCCGCCTTGATCAACGGCCTGCGTATAGAGCGTCTTGTACATCTCCACCACCGGGTAGCCATACAGGTAGGCTTCCTTGGCAATCGCCCGGGCCTCACTCGGTGTTGCCGTGAAGTCAGCCCAGGCGCCGGTGCTCATGAGTATCGAGAGGCTCGCCAACAGCAGGCGCGTCGGTTTTCCAATCATGTTGTTGCGTCCTTCGTGAGTGCGTTTTGAAGAATGAGTAGGGGTGGCGCGGGGAAGCGCTGAGTTTCCGGTTTTATTGGTCGAAGGTCACGTTAATCTCTGAACATCTGACGCAAAAATGCCGCCCATGCAGGCGGCACTGAAGACAAGCCGGGATTACAGCGCAGGCAACATCGATTTGACTTTGTCGCGCAGTTGATCGATGGAAAACGGCTTGGCGATGACCTGCATGCCGGCAGACACGTCGATATTCTCGGCATAGCCGCTGGCGAACAGGATTGGCAGGGCAGGGCGTAGTTCGCGGACCTTGATCGCCAGTTGCTTGCCGTCCATGTCTGGCAGGCCGACGTCGGTCATCAGGAGGTCGATCACCTGGTCGGTGTTTTGCACCAGAGCCAGCGCCTCCTCGGCATCGGCCGCCTCTACCACACTGAATTCCAGCTCCTCCAAGACATCGACGATGAGCATGCGCACGATGGCATCGTCTTCGACGACAAGGATGGTGGAGGTGACTGCAGACATAATCGAATTCCCAAAAAAGGCAAGGGTTTACACGCGGCCGTTCTGACAGGCCTCTTCCTTGAGTAAGCGGGCACTCATGACAAGTTCCCGCTGGCCGTAAAAACAATGCGATAGAAAAGACGAGAGAGAATAGCGGGTTCCTTCGCAGGAATCTGTACAAAACCGTTCTAGAAAAATAGTCTTGCCCGCCACTTTGCGGCAAACTCCCGGTTTTTCCACCTTTGGCCAAGGCATTTCCATGACTCCCGCGTCGTCCGTCGATGAAAAGAGCTTTCGTAACCTCCTGAGCCGAAACGTTGCACTGCCCCTGAGTGTGGGTGTGCTCAGTGCAGTGTTTTTCGTCGTGCTGATCACCTACCTGTTGTCGGTAATCCAGTGGGTGGAACACACCGATCGGGTTATCAATAACCTGAATGAATCGTCCAAGCTGACGGTGGACCTGGAAACCGGCATGCGCGGCTTCCTGATCACCGGTGACGAGCATTTCCTCGACCCCTACGAAGTGGCCAAGGCGCGAATCATCGCCGACCTGCGCAATTTGCAGGAGTTGGTGGCGGACAATCCGCAGCAGGTGGACCGCCTCAAACGCCTGGAAGCATTGCAGGCCGAGTGGAACAACTATGCCCAGTCGATGATTGATCTGCAGCGTACGAGCGGCGACTACCGCGATGCGGTCAAGGCCGGCCGCGGCAAGCGCCTGACTGACGAAATCCGCAAGGAATATGACGACGCGGTGGCGATGGAGCAGCAGTTCCGCATCGCCCGCAATGAAGAGGTCACCCGCACAACGGTGATCAGTGTCACCTTGTACTTGGCATTTGTGTTGGGGTTAAGCGGTTTCCTGGCTTATATCGGCCGTAAGAATCTTGTTTCATTATCAGACAGTTACAGCGAAAACCTCGCGTCACAACAGAAGATCGCGCGACGCTTGGAACGGCAAGCCTGGCTGCGCAATGGCCAGACCGAACTGGCTGAACAGGTCCTCGGCCAACTCACCTTGAACATGCTCGGCCGCAATATCCTGCAATTCTTTGCCCAGTACATGGGCTCGGTCGTTGGCGCGCTGTACGTGCGCGAAGAACACGGCGGCCTCAAGCGCGTGGCCACCTACGGTTTCTCCCGCGAGCAAGAGCAACGGGAGCAGGCCATCTACAGCGACGAAGGCATCGTTGGGCAGGCAGCCCATCTGGATCGGCTGATTCGCCTGGACGACGTGCCAGTGGATTATTTCAAAGTCAGTTCTGGCCTGGGTGAAGGCGCTGCCCGTAGCGTACTGGTGGTGCCGACCAACAATGACGAGCGGGTCAATGGGGTGATTGAGCTGGGTTTCCTGCGCCCACTGGAAGAGCGTGACGTCGAGCTGCTGGAGCTGATCTCCAGCAATATCGGCACCTCCATCGAGGCCGCTCGGTATCGTCAACGCCTGCAGGAAGTGCTGGCCGAGACCCAGCAGCTCAACGAAGAGCTGCAAGTGCAACAGGAAGAGCTCAAGACCGCCAACGAAGAGCTGGAAGAACAGTCACGCATCCTCAAAGAGTCCCAGGCCCACCTGGAAACCCAGCAGGCTGAGCTGGAGCAGACCAACGAGCAACTGGCCGAGCAAACCGAGACCCTCGCCGAGCAGCGCGACGCCATGGACCGCAAGAATATCGAGCTCAACCAGGCCCAGCTCGCACTGGAAGATCGCGCCGAAGAGCTGCAGCGCTCCAGCAAGTACAAGTCTGAATTCCTCGCCAACATGTCCCACGAGCTGCGCACACCGCTGAACAGCTCGCTGATCCTGGCCAAGTTGCTGGCCGAGAACCCCCAGGAAAACCTCAGCGCTGAGCAGGTCAAGTTTGCCGAGTCGATCTATTCCGCCGGCAATGACTTGCTCAACCTGATCAACGACATCCTCGACATCTCCAAGGTCGAAGCCGGCAAGCTGGAAGTGCGCCCGGAAACCTCCAGCGTGGCGCGCCTTGTAGACGGCCTGCGCGGGATGTTCGAGCCGCTGGCGGCCGATCGTAAACTGGGTTTCCAGGTGGACGTGCAGGAAGGTACGCCGACCCTGCTGTTTACCGACCGCCAGCGCCTGGAGCAGATCCTGAAAAACCTGCTGTCCAACGCGCTCAAGTTTACCGAGCAAGGCGAGGTCAGCCTGTCGGTGTCCCGTGCACCTGGGGAAGGCATTGCCTTCACGGTGCGCGATTCCGGCATCGGTATCGCCCCGGACCACCAGGAAAGCATCTTCGAAGCCTTCCGGCAGGCCGACGGCACCACCAACCGCCGTTATGGCGGCACCGGCCTCGGGCTGTCTATTTCCCGCGACCTGGCCACCCTGCTGGGCGGTTACATCAGTGTGACCAGCGAGCCAGGCAAGGGCAGTGTCTTTACCCTGGTATTGCCGGAGCAGTATGTAGAGCGCGAAGCAGACGCGGCACCGGTCGAACAACCACGCCAAGCAGTCGTGGTGCCTGCGCCAATGCCGGTCAAGGTAACACCGCTGCCGGTAGCCGATGCCAAGCAGATCCCGCGTTTCGCCGACGACCGCGACAAGGCCCCCTTCACCACGCGCTGCATCCTGGTGGTGGAAGACGAGCCGAATTTCGCCCGCATCCTGTTCGACCTGGCCCACGAGCTCGGCTATAACTGCCTGGTGGCCCATGGCGCAGACGAAGGCTACAGCCTGGCCGAAGAGTACATCCCTGACGCGATCCTGCTGGATATGCGCCTGCCGGACCACTCCGGGCTGACCGTGCTGCAACGCCTGAAAGAACACGCCAACACCCGCCATATCCCGGTGCATGTGATTTCCGTTGAAGACCGTGTCGAGGCGGCCATGCACATGGGCGCCATTGGTTATGCGGTCAAGCCCACCACCCGCGAAGAGCTCAAGGACGTCTTTGCACGCCTGGAAGCCAAGCTGACCCAGAAGGTCAAGCGCGTACTGCTGGTGGAAGACGATGACCTGCAGCGCGACAGCATTGCCCGCCTGATCGGCGACGATGACATCGAGATCACCGCCGTTGGCTTCGCCCAGGAAGCCCTCGACCTGCTGCGCAACCATGTCTACGACTGTATGATTATCGACCTCAAGCTGCCCGACATGCTCGGTAACGAGCTGCTCAAGCGCATGGCCACTGAGGACATCTGCTCGTTCCCGCCGGTGATCGTCTACACCGGGCGCAACCTGACCCGCGACGAAGAGGCCGAACTGCGCAAGTATTCGCGCTCGATCATCATCAAGGGCGCGCGTTCACCGGAACGCCTGCTGGATGAGGTCACACTCTTTCTGCACAAAGTCGAGTCCCAGCTGTCCCATGATCGTCAAAAGATGCTCAAGACTGCGCGCAGCCGCGACAAGGTCTTCGAGGGGCGCAAGATCCTGTTGGTGGACGACGATGTGCGCAACATCTTCGCCCTGACCAGCGCCCTGGAGCACAAAGGCGCCGTGGTGGTCATTGGGCGCAATGGCCGTGAAGCCATCGACAAACTCAACGAGGTCGAGGATATCGATCTGGTGTTGATGGACGTGATGATGCCGGAAATGGACGGTTACGAGGCTACCGCCTTGATCCGCCAGGACCCGCGCTGGAAGAAGTTGCCGATCATCGCAGTCACGGCCAAAGCGATGAAGGACGATCAGGAACGCTGCCTGGCCGCCGGCTCCAATGATTACCTGGCCAAGCCGATTGACCTGGACCGCCTGTTTTCTTTGATTCGCGTGTGGCTACCGAAGATAGAACGCATTTAAGTGGAGCGACGTTTTTTGGAAACAAGCAGTGACATTGAGTTGCGCCTGTTGATTGAGGCGATTTACCTCAAGTACAGCTACGACTTTCGCGACTACTCCGGTGCGTCCGTCAAGCGCCGCGTGGCCCATGCGTTGCGCCAGTTCGACTGTGCGACCATTTCCGCCTTGCAGGAGCGTGTGCTGCACGACCCGGCGGCGTTCATGCAGTTGCTGCAATTTCTGACGATCCCGGTGAGCGAGATGTTTCGTGACCCGTCGCACTTCCTGGCGATCCGCCAGGAAGTGGTGCCGTTGCTCAAGACCTACCCGTCGATCAAGATCTGGATCGCCGGCTGCAGCACGGGCGAGGAGGTGTACTCCATGGCCATCCTGCTGCGTGAAGAGGGCTTGCTGGAGCGTACGATCATCTACGCCACGGATATCAACCCGGCGTCGTTGGAGAAGGCCAAGCAAGGCATCTTTTCCCTGGAAAACGTACGGGCCTACACGGCCAACTATCAGCAGGCGGGCGGGCAACGCTCATTTGCCGACTACTACACGGCAGCCTACGATTACGCGATCTTCGATAAGACGCTGCGCGAGAATGTCACGTTCGCCGACCACAGCCTGGCGACTGACAGTGTGTTTTCAGAAACTCAATTAATTTCGTGTCGTAACGTGTTGATTTATTTCAATAAAAAATTGCAAGATCGCGCGTTTGGGTTGTTCCATGAGTCGCTGTGCCATCGCGGCTTTTTGGTGCTGGGCAGCAAGGAAACCTTGGACTTCTCCGCGTACGGCAAACAGTTTGAACCCTTGGTCAAACAGGAACGGATCTACCGAAAACTATGAATCAAGCGGCTGCCAGCCCGGCATCGGTCCGGGGCATAGAGGCTATCGTCATCGGTGCGTCTGCCGGTGGCGTGGAAGCCTTGCTGACGGTGTTCAGCGAATTGCCAGCGGATTTCGGCTTGCCGATCATCACCGTGCTGCACTTGCCGGATGAACGCCGCAGCCAATTGGCCGAGGTGTTCGACCGGCGTGTTGCCATGCGAGTGGTGGAGGCCCGTGACAAGGAAATGCTCAAGCCCGGCACCCTGTACTTCGCCGGGCCCGGCTACCACCTGTCGGTGGAGCAGGATCGCAGCCTGTCCCTGAGCCAGGAAGACCGTGTGCACCACTCGCGGCCGGCAATTGATTTCCTGTTTGAATCGGCCGCCGATGCGTACGGCAAAGGCTTGATGGCTATCCTGTTGACCGGCGCCAACCATGACGGCGCCCGGGGTCTGGCCCACGTCAAGCAGCAAGGTGGAACTACTGTGGTGCAAGAACCCACTGAAGCACGCATTGCTGTCATGCCCCGTGCAGCGCTGGCGCTGCATACACCCGACCACATTCTAACGTTGAGCCGGATTGGCTCACTGCTGGCTTCCCTGGAATATTCCCCATGTTAAGTACTGTGCAGGCCAAACTGCTGATCGTCGACGATCTGCCGGAAAACCTGCTGGCCCTCGAAGCGCTGATCAAGCGCGAGGACCGGCAGGTGTTCAAGGCATTGAGCGCTGACGAGGCCTTGTCCCTGTTGCTGGAGCACGAGTTCGCCCTGGCGATTCTCGATGTACAGATGCCCGGCATGAATGGTTTTGAGTTGGCCGAATTGATGCGCGGCACCGAAAAGACCAAGAACATCCCGATTGTGTTTGTCAGTGCTGCCGGCCGTGAGCTCAATTACGCCTTCAAGGGCTATGAAAGCGGCGCCGTCGACTTCTTGCACAAGCCGCTGGATATCCATGCGGTAAAGAGCAAGGTCAATGTGTTCGTTGACCTGTACCGCCAAAGCAAAGCCATGAAGCTTCAGGTAGAAGCGCTTGAGCGCAGCCGTCGCGAGCAAGAACTGTTGCTGTCGCGCCTGCAGGCCGCGCAGGCCGAGCTGGAGCAGGCGGTCCGTATGCGTGACGACTTCATGTCAATCGTCGCCCACGAAGTGCGCACGCCTCTCAATGGCCTGATCCTCGAGACCCAACTGCGCAAGATGCACCTGGCCCGGGATAACGCCGCCGCATTCACCCTGGACAAGATGCACGCCATGGTCGACCGCGACGAGCGCCAGATCCAGAGCCTGATTCGCCTGATCGAAGACATGCTCGATGTGTCGCGCATCCGCACCGGCAAGTTGTCGATCCGCCCGGCTCGTTTCGATCTGGCGCAGCTTGTGAGCAACCTGGTAGAGAACTTCGGCCCCCAAGTCGCGGCGGCGGGCTCTTCCATGGAACTGATCGTCGACGGCCCCGTGGAAGGCAACTGGGACGAGTTCCGCATCGAACAGGTGGTGACCAACCTGTTGACCAACGCACTGCGCTACGGCGCCAAAAGCCCGGTGCAGGTGCGCGTGTACAGCGAACACGGCGAAGCTCGCGTGGAAGTGCGTGATCACGGGATCGGTATCAGTGAAGAAAACCAGAAGCGAATTTTCCAGCAGTTCGAGCGTGTGTCTGCCAGCCAAGTGGCTGCGGGCCTCGGCCTGGGGCTGTTTATTTCCGAGCAGATCGTTGCAGCCCATGGCGGCACTATCGAGGTCGAGAGCCAGATAGGCGAGGGCGCCTTGTTTCGGGTGTGTTTGCCCCTCGAGGCATTGGCATGAAATCAATCGTCACCTCGACGCAACCTCTGCGTGACCCCATGGTCGTAATTGCAGCAATTGACCGGACAAAGGCTTCCCATGAGTGAAGATGCGCAAGATGTCGTTCTGATCGTCGAGGACGACGAATCCATTATGTTTGTGCTGGGCGAGTACCTGGCCGGCCTCGGCTATCGGGTATTGAAGGCCATCGATGGGGAGCAGGCCTTCGAAATCCTCGCAACCAAGCCGCACCTGGACCTTATGGTGACCGACTACCGCCTGCCCGGCGGGATTTCCGGGGTGCAGATCGCCGAGCCGGCGATGAAGTTGCGCCCGGAACTGAAAGTGATCTTCATCAGCGGTTACCCGCAGGAAATCCTTGACTGCAACAGCCCCATCACGCGCAACGCGCCGATCCTGGCCAAGCCGTTTGACCTGGATACGCTGCAAGAGCATATCCAGCGGTTGTTGGCCTGAAGGATACGGCGCCTGCCGGCAGGCGCCGCTCATTTCCCCCTCTCAGGGCGTAAGCTTCTGTACGTTTGCGTTGAGCACACTTGAAGGTGTAAACGCGAACCTGATCGCGATGGTAGGACGAGTGTGGATCGATGGGCAGGGTGATGACACCCAGGACCGTTTCCAGATCATTTTTGACCCTGGCCGCGAGTTGATCTGGCGTCATGTAACCCACAGAACCGGGTGGTAATTGCGCCTTCTTGAGCGTCCAGATGTATTGTGGCAAATGCAGCCAACACTCGATTAATGATCTGGTCGTTAAATGTGTGTCGGTTATTGATATCCCCCATCTCTCGCTTTTGGTGTTCGAACGCATCTTCATGGTTCAAGTGCGCGCCGCCTGCGAAAACCTTCTGCTGCTCCAAATGCGCAGCACGGTCGTTTGCAGCGTCAACGGTTGTTGGGCATATCGCTGAGCCAGTTGACTGTCACCATCAACGCTTGGCGGCTGTACAGAAGCGTCGGTTTGCAGAGCCGCCAGCGACAGGCGCGATGTCTGGATAAACGGGGGTTCAAATGGGACAAAATGGGCAAGCGACGGAGTGGAGAGGTGTGCAGACAGGGTCATCAGTGCATGCTCAGTCGGGACTGTCGAATAGGTTCGCAGCGTCCTTACGCGAGGGTTTCCTACCTGTTCGTGTACCGAAGGCACTAAATGATTCCACGATTACCCTGCCTGCTAATTACCAAGTAATGCAGGACGAGTGACGGTTGCTCGTCAGCGGTCCGTCATGTCGACTGACTGTTTGATCATCTCCCGGACCTTTACGGTCAACAAATCAAAGGTGAACGGCTTGGTGATCAACTGCATCCCAGGATCAAGGAAACCGCCACGCACCGCTGCATGCTCGGCGTAACCGGTGATGAACAGCACCTTGAGATCCGGACGGATCTGCCGGCCGATTTCCGCCAGTTGGCGGCCATTCATGCCGGGCAGGCCAACGTCGCTGATCATCAAGTCAATACGTTGCTCCGACTCGATGATCGGCACCGCCGTGTTGGCGTCACCCGCTTCGACATAGCCATAACCCAACTCTTTGAGTACCGCGCTGACCAGCACGCGCACGGCGGGGTCGTCCTCGACAATCAGTACCGTTTCCCCCGCATTGGCGGAAGGCAAAAGCGCTGGGTCAGCCACTAACTCGGCGGCGATTTCGCCGATGAACCGTGGCAGAAACAGACTGACCGTCGTGCCTTTGCCCACTTCGCTGTGAATGGTCACATGGCCACGCGACTGGCGGGCAAACCCGTAGATCATCGATAAACCCAGTCCCGTGCCCTGGCCGATGGGCTTGGTCGTAAAGAATGGGTCGAACACGCGGCCGATAACACTTTCCGGAATGCCACAGCCCGTGTCGCTGACGCGCAGTTCAACGTAGTCACCCGGCAGCAGGGTGCCGTAGGCGGCGGTGAACACACTGTCGAGGTGGCGGTTATTGGTTTCCACGGTCAGGCGGCCACCGTTGGGCATCGCGTCACGGGCATTGATCACTAGGTTGAGCAGGGCGTTTTCCAACTGATTGGGGTCGGCCTCGGCGGTCCACGGTTCGTGGGCGAGTTGCATGTCCAGGGCGATGCTTTCGTTGATACTGCGTTGCAGCAACTCACCCATCGAAGTTACCAGTTGGTTGATCTCCACGGGCTTGGAGTCAAGTGATTGCCGGCGCGAAAACGCCAGCAGCCGATGGGTAAGGCTCGCCGCACGGTTAGCGGAGGTGACGCCCAGATCGATGAGGCTGTCCAGGTCGTCCAATTTGCCTCGGGCAATACGCCTTCGCAGCATTTCCAGGCTGCCGATGATCCCCGTCAACATGTTGTTGAAGTCGTGCGCGATACCGCCAGTGAGCTGGCCGACGGCTTCCATTTTCTGAGATTGGCGCAGGGCTTCCTCGTTGCTGCGCAGCTGCATGGTGCGTTCTTCGACCTGCTGCTCCAAGGTTGCCAACGTACGTTGCAGGCGCAGTTCGCTCTCACTTAAGTCAACCAGGCGGTCGCGCGCCTCATACTGCCGGCGCCGGCTGCGCACGGCAGTAGTAACCAGGCTGATCAGCGTGGAGGGGTGAAACGGTCGTTCCAGAAAGGTCACGTTGCCAAGCAAATTGCTCAGGTGAGACGAGCCGCTTTGCTCCTTGCCGCCATGGTGAGTCATCAGCACGATGGGCAAATCGGACCAGGGCGGCTGGCGACGCAGGCAATCAAGCAACGTATTGAGGTCAACACCGCGCAACGCTTCGACCGCCACGATCAGCAGGCCGGCGCCTTGCTCCAGCGCCTCGCACAGTCGTGGCAAGTCGCTGGCAATCAGGCTGCCATACCCCGCTTCTTTGAGCATCATTGACGCGAGTACGCTATCGCGTCCCATCGGCGCAAGAATGATTGCTCGCTCGGATACAGGTAACGACATACTCACTCTAACGGGTCCACGAGCAGCGGGGCTTCACTCCCCATGTACGTCGGCACCCCGCGCAATACGCCCTGGAACGACTCGAGTGGGTCACCAACGGCCATGCCGCCGGCGCCGATGCGGTACTCGCGGATGGTCGACTCGTGGGTACCGGTACGTTTCTTGATCACGGAAATAGCCCGTCGGACTTTGCCGAGTGCCTCGAAGTAACGCAACAGGATCACCGTGTCTGCCAGGTAAGTAAGGTCGACAGGCGCCTGCATGTCACCGACCAGACCGTGCTGGGCAACGGTCATGAAGGTCGCGGCACCACGTCGGTTGAGGTAAAGCAACAGTTCGTGCATGTGCAGGATCAGCGAGTTCTCTTCCGGCATGGCGGCCTGGAAACCGTTGACGCTGTCGATCACCACCGTCTTGATGCCGCGTTCGTCCACGCAACGCCGCACGCGGTGAGAAAACTCACCCGGTGACAGCTCGGCGGCATCCACTTGCTCAATGAAAAGATTGCCGGTTGCCTGCAGTGCTGGAAGATCGATGTTCAACTGCCGCATGCGTTCGAACAACAGGCCGAGTTCTTCATCGAAAATAAACAGCGCGGCTTTCTCTCCACGCGACACGGCGGCAGCAGCGAACAGAATCGAAATCAGCGACTTGCCGGTGCCGGCTGGGCCTAGGATTAACGTGCTGGAGCCGGTCTCGATGCCGCCACCCAGCAATGCATCCAATTCGCCAATGCCGGTGGTGAGCGTTTGACGGACATAGCCGGCGCGATGTTCGGCGGCCACCAGTCGCGGGAATACGTGGATGCCATCGCCGGCAATGGTGAAGTCATGAAAGCCGCCGCGGTATTTTTGCCCACGGTATTTGACGACGCGCACCCGGCGCCGCTCGGCACCGTAGACCGGCGTCAGCTCTTCCAGGCGGATAACGCCATGGGCAACGCTGTGTACGGTTTTATCCAGCGCTTCGGTGGTCAAGTCATCCAGCAACAGGACCGTGGCGTCATAGCGCACAAAGTAGTGCTTGATCGCCAGGATTTGCCGGCGATAGCGCAGCGAACTCTGCGCCAGCAAGCGGATTTCCGACAAACTGTCGATCACCACGCGGGTCGGCTTGACCTTTTCCACCACTTCGAATATCTGCCGGGTCGCTTCGCCCAATTCCAGATCGGACGAATACAACAGACTTTGCTGGTGATCAGTGTCGAGAATGCTTTCGGGCGGCGTCAGCTCGAATATGTGAATGTTTTCATCGAGGTCCCAGCCATGGGACTTGGCACCCTGGCGCAACTCGCGCTCGGTTTCCGAGAGTGTGATGTACAGGGATCGCTCGCCGCATTTGGCGCCGTCCTGAAGAAAGTGCAGGGCGACGGTGGTTTTGCCGGTCCCAGGCTCACCTTCGAGCAGGAACAAATGGCTGCGAGACAAACCGCCGGCAAGAATGTCGTCGAGACCGACGATACCGGTGGCTGCTTTGTCACTTGATAGCGCATTGGATGTAGACAAGAAGTGCCCTCAGGTCACATACGAGTAGAGGTGCGCGTTCGTTCGAACGCGCCATATTCTCTTGACCGTTGTGTATTCCGGGGGTTCAACCGTTTCAGGAGGTTTGTGCGGCGCGTCGGCTTTTCAGAACATTTTGCTGAAGCGCTATAGACCTTGTTGCAGCGCCGGATCGTCGGGATTCTGCTGTTCCAGTTGCGCGAGCAGCACTTGCACGTTCTGGAGCTGGCCGCTTTCCTTCCAATAGTTGACCAGCAAAACCCGGGCTTTGCGATTGGCGGGGTGGCGCTGGATGATCTCTTCCAGTTGTCGCTGGGCGGCTTCCAGTTCCTGCTGGGCGTGCAGGGTGGTGGCGAGGTCGTAGCGGTAATCCTGATTGCCCGGTTCCAACTCCACCGCTTTGGATAGACCCAGCAGGGCATAGGGGCGCTCGCCATGGTGCAGCAGCCACATCCCCAACGCGTGTTGCAGATACGCTGATTCCGGGTGCGCCGCCAATTGGCGCGCCAGGAGCTGGCGGGACTCGTCGGTCTTGCCCTGTTTATCCAGCAGCTCGATCTGCGCCACCACGGCTTGCAGGTTGTCCGGCTGCAGCCGCATGGCCTGTTCCAGGGCATCTTGTGCTTGCGGCAACAGTGCGCTGTGAATGTACAGGCGCGCCAGTTGAATCCAGCCTTCAGCCGTTTCGGGTTGGGCCTTGAGCTCTTTCACAAACTCATCCAGCACCTGCTGCAAAGGCCCGAAGTACAGGCCCAGGGTGTCGGGGGACAGACCCAGCAGGGCGTTGGCGGCGGTGAATCGGACAGCTTGTTCGGGATCGTCCAGTACCGGGCCGAGCAACAGCGTGCGCTGGCCGGTGGGCACCAGGCCGACAATGCTGTGGATGGCCGCCTCGCGGACCAGCGCCGATTCGCTGCTCAGGTCTTTATCTGCAAGCTTCAAGGCTTGAGGGCTAGGGTAATTGGGCAGTTCGGCGTGCAACGCCGCGCGGCGCTCGGGCGACAGGTCCGGCCGACCGAGTTGCTGGTACAACACGCGGGCGGCGCCTGGCTCACCGTTGCGCGCCTGTTTCAGGGCTTTGGAGTAACCCTGGGCAATCGCAGGAGGTACGGCCACCGGGGTGGAACGGGAGAAATACCAGATCAGCACAATAGACAACAGGGCGCACAGGCCGATGATGGAGTAACGGCGTGACTTTGACATGCAGGCGTCCGAAAGCGTGGGCAGGAGAGCAAAGCCGTCAGCTTCGGTCAGAGCATGGCAGGTGTCAAACCCGTGAGCAGCATGCGTCCCATCGCTTGTTGAGCGGCGGGGTCGATGACTGGCCAAAACAGTCAGCTAGCTTGAAGGTTTTGACCATTGCCGCCCTGGCGCTCCAGAGCGACTATTCCGACCATTCGGACCGTTCAAGGGAACAATAATGCAGATTGAAAACAAGATCTTCCTGGTCAGCGGCGGCGCTTCCGGTCTCGGTGCGGCTACCGCTGAAATGCTCATTGCCGCTGGTGCCAAAGTGATGCTGGTGGACCTCAACGCCGACGCGGTGGCGGCGAAGGCCCAGCAGCTCGGCGAGAACGCCCGCAGTGCAGTGGCAGATATCAGCCAGGAAGCGGCTGCCGAATCCGCCGTGCAGGCCACGGTTGCAGCGTTTGGCGGTTTGCATGGGCTGGTGAACTGCGCCGGAGTGGTGCGTGGCGAAAAAATCCTCGGCAAAAACGGCCCCCACGGGCTGGCGAGTTTTGCCCAGGTGATCAACGTCAACTTGATCGGCAGCTTCAACCTGCTGCGCCTGGCGGCTGCCGCCATTGCTGAAACCGAGGCGAATGACGATGGCGAGTGCGGTGTGATCATCAATACCGCTTCCGTGGCCGCATTCGACGGGCAAATCGGCCAGGCCGCCTACGCCGCCTCCAAAGGCGCTATTGCCAGCCTGACGTTGCCCGCCGCACGTGAGCTGGCGCGCTTTGGCATTCGCGTGATGACCATCGCCCCCGGCATTTTCGAAACACCGATGATGGCCGGCATGACGCCCGAAGTGCGCGACTCCCTGGCCGCCGGCGTGCCATTTCCGCCACGCCTGGGCAAACCCGCCGAATACGCCGCGCTGGTGCGGCACATTATTGAAAACAGCATGCTCAATGGCGAGGTGATCCGTCTCGACGGCGCCTTGCGCATGGCTGCCAAGTAAGGAGTATTTCCCATGACTGATCCCATCGTTATTGTCAGCGCCGTGCGCACGCCCATGGGCGCGTTCCAAGGCGACCTCAAGGGCCTGACGGCGCCGCAGCTGGGTTCCGCCGCGATTCGTGCCGCCGTTGAGCGTGCCGGTATTGCCAGCGACGCCGTGGATGAAGTGTTGTTTGGCTGCGTGCTACCCGCAGGCCTCGGCCAGGCGCCCGCTCGCCAGGCCGCATTGGGTGCCGGGCTGGACAAGGGCACCCGTTGCACCACCCTCAACAAGATGTGCGGCTCGGGCATGGAAGCGGCGATCCTGGCCCATGATGCGTTGCTGGCCGGCAGCGTCGACGTGGTGATTGCCGGCGGCATGGAAAGCATGTCCAACGCGCCGTACCTGCTGGACCGCGCGCGCAGCGGCTACCGCATGGGCCACGGCCGCGTACTTGACCATATGTTCATCGACGGCCTCGAGGACGCCTACGACAAGGGCCGCCTGATGGGCACCTTTGCCGAAGATTGCGCCTTGCATAACGGTTTCAGCCGTGAGGCCCAGGACGCGTTCGCCATTGCCTCGCTGACACGTGCACAGGAGGCGATCACCCATGGCAGCTTTGCTGCGGAGATCGTCCCGGTGCAAGTCACCGTGGGCAAAGAGCAGAAAACCATCCTGCATGACGAACAGCCGCCCAAGGCCAAACTGGACAAGATCGGTGGCCTCAAACCGGCGTTCCGCGAAGGCGGTACCGTCACGGCGGCCAACTCCAGCTCGATTTCCGATGGTGCGGCGGCGCTGCTGCTGATGCGCCAGTCCGAAGCTGAGAAGCGCGGACTGAAACCTCTGGCAGTGATCCATGGGCATGCGGCATTTGCCGATGAGCCGGGGCTGTTTCCGGTGGCACCGGTGGGGGCGATTCGCAAGCTGATGACCAAGACCGGCTGGAGCCTGGGTGAAGTCGATCTGTTCGAGATCAACGAAGCCTTTGCCGTGGTCAGCCTGGTGACCATGAGTAAGCTGGAAATCCCCCACGCCAAGGTCAACATCCACGGTGGCGCGTGCGCCCTGGGCCATCCAATCGGCGCCTCAGGGGCGCGGATTTTGGTGACGTTGCTCTCGGCCTTGCGCCAGAACGGCCTCAAGCGCGGCGTCGCCGCCATTTGCATCGGCGGTGGTGAAGCCACAGCCATGGCCGTCGAATGCCTGTACTAAGGACTTATCATCATGCTGGCGAATGAAGAACAACTGCAGATCAGCGACGCCGCCCGGCAATTTGCCCAGGAGCGCCTGAAACCCTTTGCTGCCGAATGGGACCGCGAGCACCGTTTTCCCAAGGAGGCCATCAGTGAAATGGCCGAGCTGGGCTTTTTCGGCATGCTGGTGCCGGAGCAGTGGGGCGGGTGCGACACCGGTTACCTGGCCTACGCCATGGCGCTGGAAGAAATCGCCGCAGGCGACGGTGCCTGCTCGACCATCATGAGCGTGCACAACTCGGTCGGTTGCGTGCCGATCCTGAAATTCGGCAACGACCAGCAGAAAGAGCAATTCCTCAAACCCCTGGCCAGCGGCGCGATGCTCGGTGCCTTTGCGCTGACCGAACCTCAGGCCGGCTCCGATGCCAGCAGCCTGAAAACCCGCGCGCGCCTGGACGGCGACCATTACGTACTGAACGGCTGCAAACAATTCATCACGTCCGGGCAGAACGCCGGTGTGGTGATTGTGTTTGCCGTCACCGACCCGGCTGCCGGCAAACGCGGGATCAGCGCGTTTATCGTGCCGACCGACTCGCCGGGCTACAGCGTGGCGCGGGTCGAAGACAAGCTCGGCCAGCATGCGTCTGACACCTGCCAGATTCTCTTTGAAGACCTGAAGGTGCCGGTCGCCAATCGGCTGGGTGAGGAGGGCGAAGGCTACAAGATTGCCCTCGCCAACCTCGAGGGTGGCCGCGTGGGCATCGCCTCGCAAGCAGTGGGCATGGCGCGCGCAGCCTTCGAAGCGGCCCGCGACTATGCCCGCGAGCGCGAAAGCTTCGGCAAACCGATCATCGAGCATCAGGCCGTGGCCTTTCGACTGGCCGACATGGCCACGCAAATCGCGGTTGCCCGGCAGATGGTGCATTACGCCGCCGCCCTGCGTGACAGCGGCAAGCCAGCGCTGGTGGAAGCCTCGATGGCCAAGCTGTTTGCCTCGGAAATGGCCGAGAAAGTCTGCTCGGCTGCCTTGCAAACCCTCGGCGGTTACGGTTACCTGAGCGACTTCCCCCTGGAGCGGATCTACCGCGATGTGCGGGTCTGCCAGATTTACGAAGGCACCAGCGATATCCAGCGCATGGTCATCTCACGCAATCTTTAAGGAGCCGATACATGAGTTACGAAACCATCTTGCTCGAAGTCCAGGGCCGCGTCGGGCTGATTACCCTCAATCGTCCGGAAGCCCTTAACGCCCTGAATGCGCAACTGGTCAGCGAATTGAACCAGGCGCTGGATGGCCTGGAAGCCAACCCCGAAATCGGCTGCATCGTGTTGACGGGCTCGAAAAAGGCCTTTGCCGCCGGTGCCGATATCAAGGAAATGGCCGAGCTGACCTACCCACAGATTTATCTGGACGACCTGTTCAGCGACAGCGATCGCGTAGCCAACCGTCGCAAACCGATCATTGCCGCGGTCAACGGCTTCGCTTTGGGTGGCGGTTGCGAACTGGCGTTGATGTGCGACTTCATCCTGGCCGGTGACAACGCCAAGTTCGGTCAGCCGGAAATCAACCTCGGCGTACTGCCAGGCATGGGCGGCACGCAGCGCCTGACCCGCGCGGTGGGCAAGGCCAAGGCCATGGAAATGTGCCTGACCGGACGCTTCATCGACGCCGTGGAAGCAGAGCGCTGCGGAATTGTCGCGCGTATCGTGCCGGCCGATGAATTGCTGGAAGAAGCGCTGAAAGTCGCCACCCTGATTGCCGGCAAATCAGTGCCGATCAGCATGATGGTCAAGGAAAGCGTGAACCGTGCGTTTGAAGTGAGCCTGTCGGAAGGCGTGCGCTTTGAGCGCCGGGTGTTCCACGCAGCGTTTGCAACGCAGGATCAGAAGGAAGGCATGGCGGCGTTTGTGGCCAAGCGTGCGCCGGAGTTTAAAGATAAGTAACACAATTGTATAAACACTGAAGATCAATATGTGGGAGCGAGCAAGCCCGCTCCCACATTGGTTTTGTGGTGCGTCAGTCAGATCTGATAATTCTTCAGTTCCCTGGCGATCACCATCCGCTGAATCTCGCTGGTCCCTTCGTAAATCTGCGTGATCCGCGCATCCCGGTAGTAACGCTCCACCGGGTAATCCTCCAAGTACCCATACCCGCCGTGAATCTGCATGGCTGACGAGCAGACTTTCTCCGCCACTTCCGAGGCAAACAGCTTGGCCTGGGAGGCTTCCGACAGGCATGGCTTGCCGGCGCTGCGCAGTCGCGCGGCGTGCAGGATCAGCAGGCGCGCGGCATTCAGCTGGGTTTGCATGTCTGCCAGCAGATTGGCCACGCTCTGGTGTTCGATGATCGCCTTGTTGAACTGCACGCGATCACGGGCATACGCCAGCGCCGCCTCAAACGCCGCACGAGCGATTCCCAATGCCTGGGCAGCAATGCCGATGCGCCCGCCCTCCAGGTTGGACAGGGCAATCGCCAGGCCCTTGCCACGCTCGCCGAGCAGGTTGGCCTCGGGCACCGTGCATTGGTTGAGGGTGACGGCGCAGGTGTCCGAAGCGCGGATACCCATCTTGTGCTCGGTGCGATCCACTACGAACCCGGGAGTTGCCGTAGGCACCAGGAACGCCGAAATGCCTTTCTTGCCCAGCTCCGGGTCCGTCACGGCGAACACAATGGCCAGCTTGGCGCGCTTGCCGTTGCTGACGAACTGCTTGGCGCCATTGAGGACCCACTGGCCGTCACGCAGTTCGGCACGGGTGCGCAGGTTGTGGGCTTCAGAGCCGGCCTGGGGTTCGGTCAGGCAGAAGCAGCCAATCGCTTGGCCGCTGGCCAGGTCCGCCAGCCAGGTTTGCTTCTGTGCATCTGTGCCGTAGTTGAGGATTGGTCCGCAACCCACTGAATTATGGATACTCATCAATGCGCCAGTGGCACCGTCCCCGGCGGAAATTTCTTCCACGGCGAGGGCGTAGGCGACGTAATCGACATACGTACCGCCCCATTCTTCCGGCACCACCATGCCCAGCAGGCCCAGTTCGCCCATCTTCGCCACCAGAGTGTCGTCGATCCAGCCGGCTTTCTCCCAGGCTTGCGCGTAGGGGGCGATTTCGCCACGGGCAAAGTCGCGCGCCATGTCGCGGATCATCACTTGTTCTTCTGTGTATTCAATGTCTTGCATGGCTTAGTTTGCAACCTGCTTGAAGTGATGAAAGAAGCTTTCTACATGGCTGGGCGCCAGCCCATGCAGGGTTGGCGGGTTCCAGCGGGGGCTCTTGTCTTTGTCGATGATCAGGGCGCGAACACCTTCGATCAGGTCGCCGCGCTCGAACCATTGCCGGTCAAGGTGCAACTCCAGGGCAAAACATTGCTCCAGGGGCAGGCGGCGGCCGCGACGTAACATTTCCAAGGTGACGGCCATGGCCAGCGGCGAGCGGGTTTTCATCAGGTTGGCGGTGGTCAGCGCCCATTCGTGGCTATCGGCGACGGTGACTTCCTGAAGCTGCTCAACGATGCTCGGTACATCCGGCAGCGCGAAGAAGTGGTCGATGGCCGTGCGCAAAGCGGCCAGCGGTGGGTCGGGCAGTTGCTGCACAGCCAGTTTGGCGAGCACGCCTTGCAGGTCTTTAAGTGGTGAGTCATGCCATTGCAGGCGATCAAGCTTCTGGTCCAGCTCGGCGAGCTTCGCGCTGTCGAGATACCAGTCTGCCAACCCGCAATACAACGCATCGGCTGCGCGGATCTGCACCCCGGTGACGCCCAGGTAGGTGCCCAGCTCGCCGGGGATACGCGACAGGAAATAACTGCCGCCCACGTCAGGGAAGTAACCGATCGCCACTTCCGGCATCGCCAGGCGACTGCGTTCGGTGACGACGCGCAAATCGGCGCCCTGCACCAGGCCCATGCCGCCGCCCAGGACAAACCCGTCCATCAGTGCCAGCACCGGTTTGCGATAATGGTGAACGGCCAGGTCCAGCGCGTATTCCTCGACAAAAAAGTCTTGGTGCAGGCTGTCGCCGTTCTTGAAGCTGTCGTATAGGGAACGTATATCGCCGCCGGCACAAAAGGCCTTCTCGCCCGCACCGCGCAGGACCACGGCGTGCACCTGGGGGTCATCGGCCCACGCCTGCAGTTGGGACGCCAGGCGGCGCACCATGTCCAGGGTGATGGCATTCAAGCCGGCGGGGCGATTGAGGGTGAGGTGGCCGATATGGTTGCGAATCTCGGCGAGCACTGCGTCCTGATGCGTATCTGCGTGGCTTGCCTCGGTTGAAACCTGAGCAGTCATCGATAACTCCCTGCTTTTATTGTTCTTTATCAAGATGTTCGCGAACGAAACATCCCTTGATCGTACCAGTGCAAATTTGCCCAGTACAACCTTCAATCATGCAGGTCGTTTTTGCATTTATGCAGCGAGTGGGTGACGGCCTCAAGGCACCCGACTGGCCAGCACTTCACCAATACTGCGGCGCCTGGCGTGGGTTTCCGCTGCGTGGATCAGTTGTTCCAGCGCTGTGGGCTCCACGTCATAGAATTGCTCCATTTCGGCCAGCGCGAGTTTTAAATCGGCGGCGGTAATGGCGGGGTCTCGATCAGCGTTGGGGTAGGGCAAAAGGGGGGCCGGTGATTCGGCGGCTTTCGGATAGCGCGTGCGCGTAGCGTTGTTATAGGCCAGTGCGCAGGTCAACAAGGCGCCGGCTCCGAGTAGCACCGCGCCTAACTCATACCAACCCAGTGCGGCGGACGCCGGGTCAGCCAATACCAGCGTCATGGCTAGGCCACCGGCCGGCGGGTGCAGGCAGCGCAGCCAGCACATCAGCACCACCGTCATGCCCGCCGCCAAGCAGGCGCCACCCAGGGACGGGCCGAGAACTCGGGTCACCAGCAGGGCGACGACACCCGCGCAAAGGTAGCTGCCGATGATCGACCAGGGCTGCGCCAATGCACCCGATGACACGGCGAACAGCAACACGGCCGAAGCGCCAAGCGGGCCGAGCAGGTGCAATGCGACCTCCATGCCAAACACTTGGGCACATAGCCAGACACTGAAGAGTGTGCCCACGGCCATGCCGATGGCAGCACGGCTCCATTCGGTGGGGCGGGTGTTGATTGCAGCGGGGAGCCAGCGAGCGAGCATTGAAAGGGAGTCCATAAACAGCGGGCAAAAAAAAGGCTTGTCTGGTCGCCCGGAAAAGCCCTTTGAGCGTTCCAACCGTTGGGGGAAAGAACCTCTGCAGTGTGCCGACCCTGGAGAAAGGGTGCCAATGCATATTAATGAAGCTTGAGTGCAAGAATAATGAATTGTAACGGCGTTAATTGGGCAGAGAGCAACAGACCTTACCGAGCACGCGATTACGGGTTTCTTCGTCCAAAAAACGTCTGTGAAGGTTTTCCTGTAACCCCGGTTCACTGGCCAACGGTCCTTTCAATGCCACCAAGGCATCGCGCAACCCCATCAGCCGGTCCAAAGGCAGCTTGGACACGTAGGCGGCCTGCACTTCGGCACGGGTCAGGGCAGGCTTATCAAGCGAAACATGATCTGGCACGGTGTTGTCCTCTCGTCCTTGTTATGACCCATGACCTGTGGCGGTAAATAAATACCGCACCCAGGCGAGTTTACAGTCGGGTTTTGGGCGCAGGAAAGGGAAAAGGCACCAGCCATTACGTAAAGCTACGTAGGAGTTTTCTGCGTCGGGAGCGCCGGCGCAGGGGTCAAGGTTGCGCGGTTTTCGCCAGGTGCAGGAGCACGTAAGGGTTGCGGTCGAATTCGCCGGTCAGGGTTGGGGTAATGGAACGAAAGCGCGGGTCCGTCAAACCTTCGTAGTCCGCAGCGCTCATCACCAGCCAAGCGGGCCCTTGGATCGGCTTCAAGTCGGCCGCTTGCTGGGTGAACAACGGCACTTGGTCGCAGTCGACGTTGACCATGTATTTGATGGCCTTGGCGTCCTTGCCCAAACCGTGCAAAACCACCGGCGCCCGTTGTTGCATCACCTGCTCATGGACCTCAAGGGTAAAGGTGCGGGTGTCGTAGACACTGCGTTCCAGCGGTTCGACCACCAGAATATAGGTGGCCCAGACCGCCAATACGGCTGTAAACGCTGGCCCGACCGGGCGCAGCCGCGTCTTGAACAACGCCAGCAGCGCCAGGACCTGCAGCCCCCCAAGCACGCCGAACACCCAGCCAAGATGGCTCATTTGTTCAGGATAGCGCGGTCTCGCGAACAGCAACCCGACAATCAACAGCGTCGGTAACACCGTCCAGATACCCAGCATCAACCCGCGCAGCCAGGCGAAGAGGCGCCCGTGCGCTACGTGGAAGGGATACGCCGCAATAATTGCCGCCATGGGCAACATCGGCAGTACATAGCGCGCCTTTTTAGCCTGGGGAATCGACAGGCCAAGCATCACCAGAAGCCCCGCGCCCGCGCAGTACCACACCAACTGCAACGCCGGCCCTGGGGCACGCCGCCCGCTGATCAGCATCGCCAGCAGCACCAACACTGCCATCGGGTACGCCATGGCATAGTTGCCCAGGGAACTGGTGAAGTAATACAACACGCCACTGGAGCCTTCGCTGCCATCCATGCGTCCGAGGAACTGCATGCGGATCACGTCCTGCATGAAGCCTTCGCCACCACTCAGCTTGGCCATCAGCAACAACAGGCCAACACACGCCCCCAGTAACGCCAGCGCGAGTAAGCCGAAGCTGAACAGCTGGCGCCATTGCCGGTTGATCAGGTAGTAGCTGCACAACACGCCAGTGGGGATGACCAGGCCAATCGGCCCACGCACCGCAAAGCCGACAATCAGCAGCAGGTACAGCCAGTGCAGGCGTTTTCCCGCACCGAAGTGGTCATGGGCATAACCCAGGTAGAACACCGCCAGGGAGATCGCGGCCAGCATCTGGTCGAGGGACACCGAGCGGGTTTCGCTGATAAACGTGCTGCTTAGCAAGAGTAGTGCAATGCTCAGCAGGCCCCAGCGTTGGGAGTGGGGCGCGGTCAGGCGATACACCAGGGTAACGATAAACGCCGAGGCAATCGCCGTGGGCAGCCACGCGGTGAGGCTGGTGACCTGGCCCAATGGCAAGGACAGCAACCACGTCAGCAGCGTCGACGTAGCCAGGTAATCCGCATAGGGCTGCCCGTACGTGGTGGGGAAAAAGCTAGGCCCATGGCGCAACATCTCCTGGGCGAACACCACGAAGCGTGAGTCGAAGCCAATAATCGCCTGGTGCCAGCTGCCGGCGATAAACAGCAACAACGCCAGCAACCCCACACCAAGGGATTGGCGACGGATCGTTGGGTTTAACAAGGGCGGTCGAGCTTTGTTCACGTCTCAGGCTTCCACGACCTGTGGCAGCCACTGCTGCTGGGGGATCGGCAAGTTGCACGAGTCGCCGCGGCCAATCGGGTAGTACTGGAAGCCTTTGCGCGCCAGGCGTTCGCCGTCGTAGAGGTTGCGACCGTCAAAGATCACCGGGGTTTTCAGGCGTTGGTGGATCAGGTCGAAGTCCGGCGCCTTGAACTGTTGCCATTCGGTGCAGACGATCAGCGCATCGGCCCCACCCAGGGTCGACTCCGGGGTGCCCATCAGCATCAGTCGTGGGTCATCGCCGTAGAGGCGCTGGGTTTCTTGCATGGCTTCCGGGTCGAACGCACGCACACTGGCGCCGGCGGCCCACAACGCTTCCATCAGCACCCGGCTTGGCGCATCACGCATGTCGTCGGTATTGGGCTTGAACGCCAGGCCCCACAGGGCAAAGGTCTTGCCGCGCAGGTTGCCCTTGAAGTACGCATTGACCCGTTCGAACAGCTTGCTCTTCTGGCGCTGGTTGATGGCTTCCACCGCCTCAAGCAGGTCGCTGGAGCAGTTGGCTTGCTTGGCGCTGTGGATCAGGGCGCGCATGTCTTTGGGGAAGCATGAGCCGCCGTAGCCACAACCGGGATAGATGAAGTGGTAACCAATGCGCGAGTCGGCGCCGATGCCAAGACGCACGGCTTCGATGTCCGCGCCCAAGTGTTCAGCCAGCTCGGCGATCTGGTTGATAAAGCTGATCTTGGTCGCGAGCATGCAGTTGGCGGCGTATTTGGTCAGTTCGGCGCTGCGCAGGTCCATGAAGATGATGCGGTCGTGGTTGCGATTGAACGGCGCGTAGAGGTCACGCATCACATCGCGTACTTCTTCGCGCTCACAGCCGATGATGATGCGGTCCGGGCGGCGGCAGTCGGCAACGGCCGAGCCTTCCTTGAGAAATTCCGGATTGGAGACGATGTCGAACTCCAGGTGCCGGCCAGCCAGGTGCAGGGCTTTCTCGATATGCGCACGCAGGGTGTCGCCGGTGCCGACGGGCACGGTGGATTTTTCCACCAGGATTACCGGTTCCTTGCGGTGACGGGCCACTGCATCGCCGACTGACAGCACGTACTTAAGGTCAGCCGAGCCGTCTTCATCCGAAGGCGTGCCCACGGCGATAAACAGCACTTCACCATGCTCGACGGCCAGCTTTTCATCAAAGGTGAAATGCAGGCGCCCGCTCTCCAGGTTTTCCTTCACCATCGCCGCCAGCCCCGGCTCGAAGATGCTCACATGGCCTTGCTGCAGCAGCTTGACCTTGTTCTGATCGACGTCCATGCAGATGACATCGTGACCGACTTCGGCCAATACGGTGGCCTGCACCAGGCCGACGTAACCACTACCAAATACACTGATTTTCATGGGGCATTCCTGGGACTTGTAGCGCTAGCACGACGAGAGTTGATAACCAGCACACCGAGGATGACAAGCGCCACCCCCAGGGTTTTTGAAACGGAAAAATCTTCGTTGAACGCCGGCAGGCTGGCCGCCAGCAGGTACACCAGGGCGTAGCTGATGCTCAACAGCGAATAGGCGCGGCCCAGCGGCAGGTGCTTGAGCGCGCCGAGCCAGCAGAGCATCGACAGCGCGTAGGCCAGGATCGCCAGGACGACGACGCCGAGGGCACCGAGGTCAATGCTTGCCGTGAACCATTCATTGGGCTGCGGCAGGCGCGTCATGCTCCAGCGCATGCCCAACTGGGCAGCACTGACCAGGCCGACGCTGCCCGAGGCCAAGGCAAAACCTTGTACCCGGCTCATACGTGGCGCCCTAGCAGCACGACACCGCCGATCACCAGCGCCACGCCCAGCCAGTGACGGCCGTCGATGGGCTCATGAAACACAAACCGCGCCACCAGTGTGACCAGCACGAAATTCAGGCTGAGCATGGGGTAGGCAATGCCCACTTCAAGGCGCTGCAGCACCAGCAGCCACACCAGCAGGCCCAGGCCCAGGCACACCAGCGCCGACCACAACCACGGCGAGCGCAGCTTTAACGCCCAGCCCTGCGGCAGGTCGCGCCAGCTTTCCACGGCGAACTTCTGTGAGACCTGGCCCATGCACGTCAGCAGGCAGGCGGCCAATAACAGCAGCAGGGTGATCATGGATTCACCTGCGGGAAGATCAGAATCACGATGTTGCCTTGCTCATAGCGCTTGCCGTCAGTCGGCAGCAAGGCGACTTCGGCGATTTCATCGTCACCTTTAACGCGCATCACCACGCCGACCGGACCTTTCTGGCGCGCATCGCTCATCCATTGCTGGACTTGGGTGGTGTCTATTTTGTGGTGGCCGGCATCCGGGTAGGCGAGGCCGTATTTGACTTCGCCGACGGTGTTATAGAGCGTCACGTCCGGACGTGCCAGGCGCCACGACAGCGCCGACGCCGCGCCCAGGTCATTGCTGAGCAATGCGGTGGCGGGTTGCAGTTCCTGCAGGTGGTCGATGATGAATTGATCCGGGGTCTTGTTGTACACCACCGAGTGCGGCAACGCGGCCGGCAACAACGCGACCATCAACCAGCTGCCGAGTATGGGGGCAGCCCACAAACGCAATGGCTGCGCGGCCTGCAGTAAGTTGACCAGGATCCAGCCGAACAGGAAGGTGAACACCAGCACCAGGCTGAGGGTTTCCTGGCCGTGCGCGTACACCGGTTTTTTCAGTTGAAACCAGCTCAGCGCCAGCAGCACCACTACACCAATGACCAGGTTCAGCCAGCCGTTGATCCGCAATGCCCGGTAGCGGCCCTGGGCCAGCTTGTCGGCCAGGGTATTGCCCATCAGCAAGGCCAGCGGCAGCAGGCACGGCATGATGTAGGAGGGCAGCTTGCCCTTGGCCAGGCTGAAAAATGCCAGGGGTATCAGCAGCCACAGCAACACAAAGCCGATTTTCGCGCTGCGCTTGTCCAGCCACGCCTGTTTCAAGGTGGACGGCAACAGGGCGACCCACGGCAGGCTGAACGCAACCAGCAACGGCAGGTAGTACCAGAACGGCTCGGCGTGCTGCGCATCGTCGCCGGCGAAGCGTTGGATATGCTCGTGCCAGAAGAAGAAGTTCCAGTAGTCCGGCTCTTGCAGGTGCACCGCCAACGCCCACGGCACGCTCACGACGATCGCCACGATCACGGCGACCACGCCGTAACCCAGCAGCTCACGCAAACGCTTTTGCCAGATCGCGTAGGGCAGGGCGATCAACACCGGCAGCAGCCAGGCCAGGAAACCCTTGGTCATAAAGCCCATGCCACAGGCCAGGCCGAGTAGCGCCCAGGACCCGAGACGACCATTGCGAGTGGTGCTGTCGAAGCAGAACCACAAGGCCACGCCGGTCAGGTTCACCCAGAAGGTGAATTGCGGATCGAGGTTGGCGTAACCACCCAGGGCTGCAACGCTGATAAAGCTCATGTAGAGCACGGTGCTGACCAGGCTTTTTTGCGGGTCGTTCCACAAGCGGCGGCTGACCAGATAAACCAGCACAATGCTCAGGCCGGTGCTCAAGGCCGACGCAAACCGCACGCCAAACAGGTTCTGCCCGAAAATCGCCTGGCCCAGCGCGATCATCCAGTAGCCCGCTGCAGGCTTCTCGAAGTAGCGAATGCCCATGAAGTGCGGCGAGGCCCATTTGCCGGTCAGCAGCATTTCCTGGCTGATCTGCGCGTAACGGGTTTCATCCGGAATCCACAGCCCGTGAGTGGCCAGCGGCAGCAGGTAAAACACGCCAAACGCCAACAAGAGCAAAGGCAGGGCCATGCGACGGATCATGCCTGCTGCACTCCGAGCCAACCTTCACGGCCACTCAAGGTGCCGCGCACCAGTTGTTGCTGGGGCAGGGTGGTCAGGTCGCTGGGCAGCAAATCGCCCAGCGGCTTGAAGTCGATGCCGCGCTGCGCTGCCTGGGCGAGCAAGTGGCGAAAATCATTGGCCATCAGAATCCCTTCTACTTCTGCGTGGATCGTGTAGACGTTGAGCTTCGACGCGGCAAAGCGGTCGAGAATGAACGCATTAAAGTCTTGGGTAGACACCACCGGCCCGACGACTTCGTCGAAGG
Source organism: Pseudomonas sp. 58 R 12 (assembly GCF_900005865.1). Lineage (NCBI taxonomy): Bacteria > Pseudomonadati > Pseudomonadota > Gammaproteobacteria > Pseudomonadales > Pseudomonadaceae > Pseudomonas > Pseudomonas sp. 58 R 12. The sequence goes on along the minus strand of NZ_CVTP01000008.1, from coordinate 183,824 downwards.
TCGGCAGGTCTACCGGAATTTGTGGGGTACCCGCGCTGCCATCGGCCAAGGTAGGACGAAACAGGCTGGTGCCCCGGCAATCGCTGTTGTAGCGAAAGTTGAAGCCTTGCTTGGCTTGCACCACGCGCTCGTCCGCACGCCAACCGGCGGCGGCCGAACAGTCGACGCGTTCGCCGAGGATATCGCTGAGGGTGTCGACGCCACGACGGATCTGTTCGACCAGCTGTGCTTCACTCCAGCGCCCGGTGTTGGCCTGCCAGCCGTGGTGATCCCAGGCGTGCAGGCCGACTTCATGCCCCGCCGCCTTGGCCTGGCGCATCAAATGCCCCAGGTCACGGCCGATCGGCTTGCCCGGCCAGGCGGTGCCGGCCAGCAGGATATCCAGGCCATACAGCCCGACGGCGTTGGAACGCAGCATCTTCCACAGGAATTGCGGGCGGATCAGGCGCCACAGGTGGCGCCCCATATTGTCCGGCCCGACACTGAAGAAGAACGTCGCTTTCACCCCCGCTTCATCCAGGGTTTCGAGCAACCGCGGCACACCTTCACGGGTGCCACGGTAGGTGTCGACGTCGATGCGCAAGCCTGCCTGCATTAGTGCTTATCCGCGATTTCAAGCATGGCTTCGCGCAGGAAGAAGTCCAGCGTGTTGCCGATGGTTTCGCTCATCTCTACGGTTGGCTCCCAGTTCAGCAGGCGCTTGGCGTTTTCGATGCTTGGCTTGCGGTGCGCCACGTCCTGGTAACCGGTGCCGTAGAACGCCTTGCTCTCAACGTCGCGGAAACCGGCGAACGGCGGGAAGTTGCCACGCAACGGGTGCGCTTCGAACTGACGCAGCAGCTCTTCGCCCAACTGCCGGATGCTGGCTTCGTTTTCCGGGTTGCCGATGTTGATGATCTGGCCGTTGCACGCATCGTTGTCGTTATCAATGATGCGTGCCAGGGCTTCGATGCCGTCGGCGATGTCGGTAAAGCAGCGCTTCTGCTCGCCACCGTCGAACAGGCGGATCGGCGTGCCTTCCACCAGGTTGAGGATCAGCTGGGTGATGGCGCGGGAGCTGCCGATACGTGCCGAATCCAGGCGGTCCAGGCGTGGGCCCATCCAGTTGAAGGGACGGAACAGGGTGAAGTTCAGGCCCTTGGCGCCGTAGGCCCAGATCACGCGGTCCAGCAGTTGCTTGGAGACCGAGTAGATCCAGCGCTGCTTGTTGACCGGGCCGACCACCAGGTTCGAGGTGTCTTCGTCGAAGTACTGGTCCTGGCACATGCCATAGACTTCGGAGGTCGACGGGAAGATCACGCGTTTGTTGTACTTGACGCAGTAGCGCACCAGCTTGAGGTTTTCTTCGAAGTCCAGTTCGAACACGCGCAACGGGTTGCGGGTGTATTCGATTGGGGTGGCGATGGCCACCAGCGGCAGGACCACGTCGCACTTCTTGATGTGGTACTCGATCCACTCGGTGTGGATGCTGATGTCGCCTTCCACGTAATGGAAGTTCGGGTGGCTGCGCAGGCGCTCGATGGCGTCGGAGCCGATGTCCAGGCCGTAGACTTCGTAACGGTCGTCACGCAGCAGGCGCTCGGACAGGTGATTCCCGATAAAGCCGTTCACACCCAGGATCAGCACGCGGGTACGGCGTGGCTTGCGGCCGGACTCGGCGCCGCGCAGCACGGAACCGTCGACCAGGCCCAGTTCGTTGGCCAGGGACGGGCCGGCCAGGTACAGGCCGTTGTCGTTGCGCTGGCCGAACTTGATCACCAGTGAGTCTTCGCCGCAGGCAATGCGCAGCGGGTTGACGCTGATCACTCGGCCCGGCGCCAGGCCTTCGTTGCCCTTGAGCACTTCGGCTTGCCACACGATCAGCTTGTGCTCGCCCACGGCGCAGAAGGCGCCAGGGTACGGTTGGGTGACAGCGCGAACCAGGTTGAACAATTCTTCAGCCGGTTTTTTCCATTCCAGTTTGCCATCGGCGGCGGTGCGGCGGCCGAAGTAGGTGGCCTGGCTTTCGTCCTGGGCAGTTTCAGCGAGTTTGCCGGCGGCCAATTGCGGCAAGGCATCGCGCAGCAGGTTGCTGGCAGCGTCGCGCAGTTTGGCGTGCAGGGTCAGGCCGGTGTCGCTGCGCTCGATGAGGACTTTTTGCTGGGCCAGGATCGCGCCGGCATCGGCACGCTTGACCATGCGGTGCAGGGTCACGCCGGTTTCGGTCTCGCCATTGACCAGCACCCAGTTGGCCGGGGCACGGCCACGGTACTTGGGCAGCAAGGAGCCATGCAGGTTGAACGCACCTTTGCGCGCGGTGGCCAACAGTGGCTCGCTCAGCAGGTTGCGGTAGTAGAACGAGAAGATGTAGTCCGGGTTCAGCTTGGCGATACGCTCGATCCACAGCGGGTGGTTGGCGTCTTCCGGGGCGTGCACAGGAATACCGTTGCGCGCACACAGTTGGGCGACGGAACCGTAGAAGTTGTTTTCCTTCGGGTCATCGGCATGGGTGAACACGGCAGCAATTTCGTAACCGGTATTGAGCAGCGCTTCAATCCCTGCACAACCAATGTCGTGGTACGCGAATACAACAGCTTTTGAACTCATGATTGGACCTGATCAGCAGAAGTAGAGGTATGGGAGGACACCAGGCCGTCAACGACGACCACCGGAGCCGGTGCTGCCGGCGTGTTGCGCAGCACTTTTTCGATAAAGAAGCGTGGGCGGGCACGCACGTCGCTGTACATACGGCCCAGGTATTCACCCAAGAGCCCCATGCCGATGAACTGGCCGCCGGTGAACACGAACAGCACCGCAAACAGCACGAACAAGCCATCGCCGGCCCAGTCGGCACCGAACACCAGGCGCAAGATGATCAGGGCGAAGGCGAACAGCATGCCCAGCGCCGCCAGGCTGAAGCCGACGATGGACAGCAGGCGCAGTGGGGTCGTGGTCATGCAGGTCAGCAGGTCGAACATCAGGCTGATCAGGCGCATGGCGCTGTATTTGGATTCGCCGTGTTCGCGCTCGGCGTGGTGCACCAGGATTTCCGTGGTGTGGCGGGCAAAGCCGTTGGCCAGGATCGGGATAAAGGTGCTGCGTTCGCGGCAGGCGAGCATTGCATCGACGATGGTGCGGCGGTAGGCACGCAGCATGCAGCCGTAGTCGGTCATGGCCACGCCGGTGGAACGTTGTACGGCCAGGTTGATCAGGCGCGAAGGCCAGCGGCGGAAGGCCGAGTCCTGGCGGTTGTTGCGCACCGTGGCGACCACGTCGTAACCCAGGGCGGCTTGTTCTACCAAGCGCGGGATTTCTTCGGGCGGGTTCTGCAGGTCGGCGTCAAGGGTAATCACCACTTCGCCCCGGCACTGCTCGAAACCGGCCATGATCGCCGCATGTTGGCCGTAGTTACGGTTGAGGATCACCGCCACCACGTTGCTGCCGTCTTCAGCGGCGGCGTCTTCCAGCAATTGGGCCGAATTGTCGCGGCTACCGTCATCCACCAGGATGATTTCGTATTCGTAGGCCAGTTGCTTGCAGGCTGCCGTCGTGCGACGCAGCAATTCAGGCAGGCTCTCTTGTTCGTTGTAGACCGGGATAACGATCGACACGCAATGAATAGGGTAGGGTTTCAAAGATTCATGACCTCGGGGTTAGAGCAACTTGGAGCGTGGAAACAGCAGCTGTCATTGGGCAAAAGCCCGGTCCGCAGATTTAGAAGCGGCGCCAAAGGTGAAGCATAATCAATAGGTTAGACGATATAGCGCGGTTTGCTATGAAGTGCTGTGTTTAAGATTAAGCGTAAAAATGTGGAACAGATATGAAAGGCTGATGAAAAACTCGTTTATTTGACAGGTAGACAGCTAGGGTTCAGCTAAACAACTAAGGGGCTTAGGGCTTTAGTTGGTTGGCGAAATAGGAACTGTTTCTGGTGCTTAGGGTTCAACTTGGGCACGCACGCTCGGCCACCGAATTTTAGTGAAGAATCTTCTCTGCAATGCACCCCAAGTGCCGGTAAAGTAAGCCGTCTCTTGCCAGGGTGATCGGATGAATAGCGTGCAGCTTTTACGCGGCCAGTTGCGGCCAGTGTTGATGGGTTTGTTGATGAGCGTGGCGTGTGTCACGACCGTGCAGGCCGATGACGGGGTGGCGCTTACCAGCATCGACCAGGTGCCGGAGGGTGTGGAAGTGCGTGGCAAGCAGATCGCCGCCTATACCTGGGACGATAAACAAGGCAAGAACTTGCTGGTGCTCGCCGAGCAAGTCAGCGAGCGTGACGACGACGGTACCCAGTCCGCCTTTGTGTACGCGGCCCAGTACCTGATCGACGGCAACCGCCCTAAACGCGTGTGGATGCTGTACGACGATGTGCAGCATTGCGAGTTCGACGCGTCCCTGCGCTTCGACCGGGCCGCCACCAAGGTCACCGACTTGACCGGCGACGGCATCACGCAGGCTACCGTGGGGTATTCGCGCACCTGCACCAGCGACGTCAGCCCTAACGAATTCAAGCTGATCATGCATGTCGGCAAGTCGCAGAAGTACCGTCTGCGCGGTGTCGACCGCGTCGGTGCGGCCTGGTGGGACGAAGAGGCCGGCGCACTGCGTGGCATGCCATTGCCCAAGGATTGCAGCGTGGCCGGGCAGCAGGCGCTGGTCAGCCAATACAAGGAGCAGGGCACCGAATTGCCATTGCCGGGGTGTTATGGCGACGAGAAGGACTTTGCCAAGGCGCCGGAAGCGTACCTGACGTTCATGCGCCAGCACTGGTTCGCGCTGATGCAGAAGCAGGACAGCGACTGGAGCCAGACCCTGGTCCAGCCGCAGGAGCCCACCGAGGATGACGACACCGCCCCGTGACTTTGTGCCAGGGCCCGTCCTGGGTTAGACTCGGCCTTCGCCAATTCACTAAATACCTCGATTAAACAAAGGCTTGCTCGAGGTATTTAATCCAAAGGCTGATTTACTTTGACTGAGTCTATCCGCAACCCGCTGACCCTCTACCTCACCCGCCTGGCCCCCTCCAGCCAACTGACCATGCGCTACGTACTGCAAGATGCAGCCGACCGCCTGGGCTTCGAGGACATCAACCTCGAAGACATCGACTGGCATCTGCTGCAACCCGAACACGTCATCGCCCTGGTCGCCGCTTTGCGCGAAGATGGCTATGCGCCAAACACCTCGTCGCTGTACGTGAATGCCGTGCGTGGAGTGATGAACGAAGCCTGGCGTATGAGCCTGATCAGCCAGGAACACCTGCTGCGCATGCGCACCGTCAAGGCCACACCCGGCACGCGCCTGAGCCAGGGCCGCAACCTGCGGCGCAGCCTGATCCGCGAAATGATGGAAGTCTGCGCCGCCGACCCACGCCCGCAAGGCCTGCGGGACGCGGCGGTGATCGGCATTCTGTATGGCTCCGGCATGCGCAAGTCGGAGTCGGTCAACCTCGATTTGGCGCAGATCAACTTCGAAGAGCGCAGCCTGCGGGTGATCGGCAAGGGCAACAAAGCGTTGATCAAGTACGCGCCGGACTGGGCGTTCGCTAAGTTGCAGGCGTGGCTGGCGTTTCGACGTGAGCAGCTCAAGGAGGGTGAGCAGGACGACAGCTTCCTGTTCAACCGCATTCGCCGCGGCAGCCATATCACCCGCGAGCGCATCACGAAGCATGCGATTTACTACATTGCGCGCCAGCGCGGCGAGCAGGTGGGGGTGAAGATCATGCCCCATGACTTCCGTCGCTCGTTTATTACGCGGGTGATCGAGGAGCATGACCTGTCGATCGCGCAAAAACTGGCGCATCACACCAATATCCAGACCACTGCCAGCTATGACGTGCGCGATGACAATGAGCGACGGCGGGCGGTGGATCGGTTTGATCTGTAGAACCGGCGAAGGGGATCCCCTGTGGGAGCCGGGCGTGCCCGCGATGCAGTCACCTCGGTATTTCTGGTGTACCGAGGTGATGCAATCGCAGGCAAGCCAGCTCCCACAAGGGTATTGGGCAGGGTTTAGAGGATGGGTTTGCCGCCGGTCACCGCGTAGCGCGAGCCGGAGATATAGCTGGCCTCATCCGAGGCCAGCAACACGTAAATCGGCGCCACTTCCACTGGCTGCCCAGGCCGACCCAGCGGCGTTTCACTGCCGAAGCTCTTCACGTCTTCATCGGTCATGGTCGCCACAATCAACGGCGTCCAGATCGGGCCCGGCGCGACGCTATTGACCCGAATGCCTTTACTGCCGAGCAATTGCGCCAGACCACCGGTGAAGTTGGCAATCGCGCCTTTGGTGGCGGCGTAAGGCATCAGCGTTGGCTTGGGCATGTCGGAGTTGACGGACGACGTGTTGATGATCGAGCTGCCGGCCTTCATATGCGGCACCGCCGCCTTGCACAGGCGAAACATCGCGGTGATGTTGATATCGAAGGTCTTGACCCATTCCTCGTCCGAGATTTCATCCAGCGTTTCATGGCTCATCTGGAACGCAGCATTGTTGACCAACACATCGATATGGCCGAATTGCTCGACCGTCTTGTCGACCAGCGCCTGGCAGACGCTGCGCTGCGCGATGTCGCCGGGCAGCAACAGGCACTGGCGACCGGCTTCTTCGACCCAGCGTGCTGTTTCCTTGGCGTCTTCGTGTTCGTCCAGGTAAGCGATGGCCACATCGGCGCCTTCGCGGGCAAACGCGATGGCGACCGCGCGGCCGATACCGCTGTCGGCGCCGGTAATCAGGGCGATCTTGTTGGCCAACCGACCAGCCCCTTTGTAACTCTGCTCGCCGCAATCGGGGTACGGGTCCATTTTTTTCTGGGAGCCGGGCACGGATTGAGCCTGCGGGGTGAAGGGCGGGCGAGGGTAGTCAGTCATTTCAATCTCCATAGGTTTCCAAAGGTGCTATGGGATTAGTAATGAGCAGGCCGGCGATAGTTGTAATGGATGCCGGTTGGGCCCGACGAATGGTTTACGTCGGGCCTGAGCCTATCAGGCGGAGGGCGGGGCGCTTGCCAGGTGCGCGGGCAAGCGTCGCAACGTCCACCACGTGGTGAGCATCGCCGCGATGGCACACAGTGCGATGCCGACCAACATCGGCGCGGGCGTGTGATCGGCAAACACGCCGACGAGGGTCATGGACAGCGCGGCGGTAATCATCTGGATCGCTCCGAGCAAGGCCGACGCCGAACCCGCTATCGCACCATGATCCTCCAGGGACAACACGCCGGCCGCCGGCAGCAACAGGCCGAGAAAGCCGAAGCCGATAAACAGCAGCGTCATCATCAATGCCAGGCTGTCGACCCACAACGTGGTGATTGCCAGCAGCACCATGACCGCCGCCACGGCCACTACCGACCAACGAATCAGCGGCGCCAGGCCAAAACGCGCGCTGAGGCGGGCGGTCAGTTGGCTCATCGCAAAGAACGACGCGGCGTTCAGGGCAAAGCACAGGCTGAATTGCGTAGGTGTCAGGCCGAAGTACTCGATGTACACGAACGGCGCACTGCCGATAAACACGAAGAATGTGGCCAGGCCGAAGCCGCAGACCACCGATAAACCAATGAACACCGGATCGCGCAGCAACGCCCCATAACTGCTGAATGCGTTGCCCAGGGTTTTGCCCAGCCGGCGCTCGGCGGGATGGGTTTCCGGCAGTTGCACGATGGTCATTATCAGGCACGCCACGGCGACCACCGCCAGTACGGCAAACACTTCACGCCAGCTCCACAGCGAGATCACCAGGCTGCCGGCCAGCGGCGCGAGGATGGGCGAGACACTCATCACCAGCATCAGCAGCGCCATGAGTCGCGCGGCTTCATGCCCGGTGTACAGGTCACGCACGATAGCCCGGGGAATCACCATGCCCGCGCACGCGCCGAACGCCTGCACGGCGCGAAAGGCGATCAGGCTTTCGATGGTGGGCGCCAGCGCGCAACCCACACTGCCCACGGCAAAAATCACCAGGCCGGCATAGATCGGTGGCTTGCGCCCGAACACATCACTGATCGGCCCGTAGAACAACTGGCAAACCCCAATGATGACAAAGAACACCGTGAGGCTCATTTGTACCAGCGCCGGCGAGGCGTACAGGCTGGCGCCCAGGGTTGGCAGGGCCGGCAAGTAGATGTCGATGGCAAAGGGGCCGACGGCAGTGATCAAGCCAAGGAGCAAGGCAAGGTGGGCGATACGTTGAGGCATGGGGCAGTTCCGGGCGAAGCAAAGGTCGATCAGCTTAAGGGATCCGTACAAAACCGCAAACGTGGGCTTCAATAACTCGTGGTAGCGGCCGATAACGTGACCAGTGGCGCTTCTGCGGTTGACTTTCCAACCGGCTCACCAGATACGGGGATATCTGCATGACGATCAAATTACGCTTGATTCTGTTGATTGTGACAGGACTGCTTACCGCCTTGATCATGAGCTTTGTCAGTTACCTGGGAAATACCCGGATGGGTGACGCCGTGCAGGAAAATGAAGTCAGCATGACGGTGCTGCGCAACCACATGGAAGCCGACATGATGCACGACGCCCTGCGCGCCGATGTGTTATCGGCCATGCTGGTGGGCTTGGGTAAAAGCACCAGCACCAAGGCCGAGGTCAACAGTTCGCTGCAGGAACACGCCGAGCATTTTCGCCAAGTGTTGGCGGACAACCTGAAACTGCCACTGGACGATACGCTCAAGGCAAACCTGGAAAAAATCCGCCCGAGCCTCGATAGCTATATAGGTGCAGGCGAGCGCATCGTCGCCCTGGCGCTGGACAATCCGGAAGCCGCTCGCAGCGAACTGGATACGTTCAACACCGCTTTCACCCGGCTTGAAGAACAAATGGCAACCCTGAGTGAGCTGATTGAATCCAACACCCAACAGACCAGCGTTGGCACTCACCATACCATCAGCAACGCCAACTTCACCCTGGGCACCGTGCTGATCGCCAGCCTTTTATTGCTATTGGCTCAGGGCCGCTGGGTCATCCTCAGCATCATGGGGCCGCTGCAGACGGCCAGCCGCATTGCTGCCAGCATTGCCAGTGGCAACCTGAGCGAACCGATTGTCGAGCCCAAACGCAAGGACGAAGCCAGTTCATTGATTCGCAGCCTCGCCACCATGCAGCGGGATTTGCGCGGCATGATCGAAGTGGTGCGCAGCAACGCTCATGGTGTCAATGACATGAGCGAGCAATTGAGCCACGGTTGTCATGAAGTGGCTGGCAGCAGCCAGCAACAAAGCGCAGCGGCCAGTACCATGGCTGCTGCCGCGAGTGAAATGACCGCCAGCATTGAAGAAATCACTCGGCACGCCGGGCGCGCATTGGACATGGCCAACCAGGCTGAAACCTTGGCCAAGGACGGCGGCCGGGTGATTCATCAGGTGGTCAGTGACATGGACGGCATTGCCCGTTCCGCGCAGCAATCCGCCCAGGTTATCCGCACGCTGGACAAGGAGTCCGAGGCGATTTTCAGCATTATCCAGGTGATCAAAGGGATCGCCGATCAAACCAACCTGCTCGCCCTGAATGCCGCAATCGAGGCCGCACGCGCCGGTGAGCAAGGGCGTGGTTTTGCTGTCGTCGCCGATGAAGTCCGCAGCCTTGCCGGACGCACCAGTGCTTCGACCCAGGAGATTGCCAGCATGGTCGGGCGTATCCAGCAAAGCACGCGGGAAGCGGTGACCAGCATGGAGGAGGGCGTAGCCCAAGTGGATAAAGGCATGGCGGTGACCGCCGAGGTGGAGCGGGCGATTCGCGAAATTCTCCAGGCCACCTTGAACACCACGGAAATGGTCAACGATATCTCCCGTACGATCGGGGAACAAAGCCTGGCCAGCAATGAAATTGCGCATCAGGTCGAGATGATTGCGGGTATGTCGGAGGGTAATAGCCGGGTCATCGCAACGACGGCGTCAACCACGGACGAGTTGTCGTCGTTGGCGGGCAAGCTGTCGCAGTCAGTTGATCGCTTCACGCTTTAGGCGCTTAACTATTTGATTTTAATGGTTATTTTTGTGCTTGCTATCAGGGCAGGGGACTTAAGGTTCCGTGCCCCTTTGGCACACTGCACACCGGGCTGCCTCCAACTTTCCACGAATCTCCTTAGCTCAGGCGGCGGTCTACAACCGCCTTTGTCTCGCTGACCTTTTCTCACCCATTTGTTGGTCAACATATATAACTAAACTAAATGACTATTTAGTTGAGTTATACCTTAATTGCATTAATAAAGAGCAGGGTACAAGCGTTGGGGTAACCAGTTCATTGCCCTATAATTCCCGACCATGCCCAACACTTAGGAGCAACATCGCTATGGAAACAAGCACCTCCCAACCTTGGTACAACACACGTCCCGCGCCGGTCTTCATGACGGTTTTCTACTGCACTATTGTCTTGCTGCAAGCCGGTCTCTGGGTGGGATACGTAGGATTTCCAATGGTCCGGATGGGCGACATGTCGATCTTGCTCTTTATCAATGTCTGTGCCGTCACGCTGCTGACCTTCGCAGGCGGCTTGATGCTGCTGTGCAGGAAAAAGAGCAACTCGTTGTGTTTTATTCTGGCGTTGGCGTTGGGTGCGGTTTCTACACTGAGCCTGTTGAGCAGTAATTCCTTCGGAGAGGTGTTGTCGCTTCCAGTATTCAAGGAGTACGCCTTGGTGTTCGGCATTTGGATTTACAGCCTGCAACTGCGTACTTGCGGCTATTACGATTCCAAGCACGTTGCCAGTTAGTCAGCGTCGCTGAGCTGGGCCGTATCGAGTTAACCGTCGCAGGGCTTTTTTGGCGTCGCCAGATTTAGAGTGAGGCGTCGCTGGATATTTGTGGGTGGCGTTTGCTCTGATGCGAGAAGTTCGGCTTGGTCAGCCTGGTCAGCTGGTAAAAGCAGCCTTCAGGGCTGCCCAGCTCTATAGATAAAACTTCGCATAATGTATATTATGTTAAATTGTGTATTATGCTGTGGGTGGTTAATCCCTGTATCTCAGCCACTCTCATTTGGTGTGCTGGCCCGATGGGGTTTGTGGCAGTTTTTTCCAGTACACAATCGACGAAGGCCTGACCACTGACGCCAATCCTATTCGGTCCGTCAAACAAGAATCCAACTTTAAGCAGCGCAACACGGTGATCAGCCCTGGTAAGGCGCTGACTCCGCTCCAGTGGAATTATGTAATCGAGACCGCAGAAGTCATGGCTGCAGAGGATCCTAGGCACGAGCCTACGCTATTCATTGTGGCCACCCTCTCTCTACCTCCGAATCTCTGATCTCGTCGGTTGGGACAACTGGAAGCCTACGATGGGTTCGTTCAAGTACGACGGTGAAAACGGGTGGTTCAACGTTGTCGGTAAGGGCAACAAGGCCGCGAAAATTAGCGTGCGAGACGAATATATTGAAGCCTACTTGAAGCGTTATCGGACCACACTCTCCCTTCCCCCCTTCCCCCTTTGCCGTCTTACAAGGAGAGTACTCCACTAGTCACAACGGTCAGAGGTCGAGCTGGCCTGTCAGATCGTTACATTCGTGCCCTCATTCAGAGGGTGTTCGATAAATCACAGGAGGTGTCATGCGCCTCAAGTTCACTTATACAAAATCGCTTGATGAATATCCTCCAGTGCCATGATGCGCTGGGCGGCGTTGAGTTTGATGGCTTCCTTGGGCATGCCGAACACCACGCAACTGGCTTCGTCCTGGGCGACTGTCGCGGCCCCGGCCTCAAGCATTTCTTTGAGTCCGCGCGCGCCGTCGTCGCCCATGCCGGTCATGATGATGCCGGTGGCGTTCTTGCCGGCGAACTTGGCCACCGAGCGAAACAGCACATCCACTGATGGCCGGTGCCGGTTGACCAACGGTCCATCAATGACCTGGGCGTGATAATAGGCGCCGCTGCGAGTGACCATCAGGTGCTTGCCGCCAGGGGCGATCAGGGCCAGGCCAGGCAGGATGCGGTCGTTGTTGCGCGCTTCGCGCACCTCGACCTCGCATAAGCTGTTGAGGCGCTCGGCAAACGAGGCGGTGAATTTTTCTGGCATGTGCTGCACGATCACCATGCCTGGGCACACCCTCGGCAATGCCGTCAGTACCGCCTCCAACGCTTGGGTACCGCCGGTGGACGTGCCGATGGCGACGATACGCTCGGTGGTCTGTGCCATGGCATGGCCATTGGCGGCAGGCAGGATCGCATCCGCACTGAGCTTGCTGGCCGGGACCCGTGCCGGGCTGGCGCTTCGCTTGCCCAGGTTCCTGACGTTGGAATTCGCTGCGGCGCGGATCGCGGTAACCAACTCGGCCGCCGACTCGATCAGGAAACTCTTCAACCCGGTGCTGGGCTTGGTGATGATTTCCACAGCACCCGCCGACAGCGCCTGCAGGGAAGTTTCCGCGCCTTTCTGGGTCAGCGAGGAACAGATCACCACCGGTGTCGGCCGCTCGCTCATGATTTTCTTGAGAAAGGTGATGCCGTCCATACGTGGCATTTCCACGTCCAGCACGATCACATCCGGCCATTCCCGGGCGAGTTTGTCCATGGCGAAAATCGGGTCGGAGGCGGCGCCCATGACGTGAATATCCGGCGTATCGCTGAGGATCGCCAGCAGTACCTGGCGCACCACGGCCGAGTCATCGACCAGCAGCACACTGATTTTTTTGGTAGGCATCTTGTTGAATTATTCCCATTGGTTGGTGCCGGACCCAGACGTTGCCGTTCCACAGGTCGAACATGATCGTGCGGTAACCGGTACTGCCCATGTCCTGGGCTGTCAGGTGCAGGTGATAGTGCTCGGCAAGGGCCAGCGCTGCGCGAATATTCAGGCTGGCCACGTCCTGCGTTGGCAGGCGGCGCTGCTGCTCGGGAAACATCTTGCCGCCGCCGAACAACTTGACCTGGTAATCCCGTGCATGCGTGCCATTGACCTCGGCGTGGCGCAGCAGCAGTTCCAGGGCTTCGTCGGCATATCGGCCATCCAGGGGCTGGTGGTCGCGCAGGCGCCCCGGCAGCATGAAGTGACACATGCCGCCGATCAGCCGTTGCGGGTGCCAAAAGGTGATCGCCACGCAGGAACCGAGCAAGGTTCGTAGGCGCGTCGACTGCGTCGCAAAGCTGACCTGCCCAGGGGCTAATACCACTTCGGCCGTACCGACAGGCTTTTTCATGGCTTGCGGTAAATCGACGGTGCCACCAGCTTCAGGGTGTCATTGACGCCGTGGAGGCTTTCCGAGTGACTGATGATCAAGTAGCCGCCGGGTCTGAGCAGCGGCAGCAGGCGCGCGATTACCTGGCTCTTGGTCTGCTGGTCGAAATAAATCATCACGTTGCGCAGGAAGATCACCTCGAACTCTCCCAGGGCGGGCAGCGCTTCGTTAAGGTTGACCTGGACAAAATTGACGCGGCTACGCAAGGCCTTGTCGATCAGCAAGGTGCCCTCCTGGCGACCAATGCCCTTGAGGCAGTACTTGGCCAGCAGCGGCTGGGGCAATGTCTCGGTGCGTTCCATGGAGTAATGGCCGGTGCGCGCCTTGGCCAGCACTTGGGAGCTGATGTCCGAGCCGACCACTTCCCAGGGCGTGCTGCCGAGGCTTTCGGCCAGGGTCATCGCCAGGCTGTAGGGCTCTTCGCCCGAGGAACTGGCCGCGCTCCACACGCGAAACACCTTGCCAGGCACGGCCTGGGGCAGCACCTGCTGACGCAGGAAGTCGAAGTGCTTGGGCTCGCGAAAAAAATAGGTTTCGTTGGTGGTCAGCAAATCCAGCGCAACCTGCAATTCGCCCTTGCGCTGGTCATTCATGATCAGCTTGAAATACTCACCATAGCTCTGCAGCTCATAGTGCTTGAGGCGCTTGAACAGGCGCCCGGCCACCAGGGCTTTCTTGGCCGGCGACAGGTTGATGCCGGCCGCGCGGTACAGCCAGGTCTGGAACTGACCGAATTCACGGTCGTCGATGGAGACAGTGTCTTGCATGGTCGGGTCTCAACGCGGGTCGAGGTCGAGGGCCGGCGCCTGGCCGGCCTCGGCGAGGCTGGACATCTCATCGATAGACAGCACCCTGTCCACCTCCAGCACGATCACGAACTTGCCGTCGACCTTGGCCATGCCGCTGATGAAATCGGCGCGAATTCGCGCGCCGAAGTTGGGTGGCGGTTCGATCTGCGTGGCCGGGATCTCCCGCACGGCAGACACCGTATCGACCAGCAGCCCGATGTCCTGGGGCTGACCATCTTCGGTACTCGCTTCGATGATGATCACGCAGGAGCGCCGCGTGATCGCCGAGTTGGCCCGCCCAAAGCGCGCCGACAGGTCGACCACCGGCACCACCGCGCCGCGCAGGTTGATCACCCCGCGCACAAAAGCAGGCATCATCGGCACCACGGTCAGGCTGCCGTATTCAATAATTTCCTTGATCCCCAGAATGCCGATGGCGAACATTTCGCCGCCGAGCATAAAGGTCAGGTACTGCGCATCCTCATCTACCGCCACCGCGGTCTGCCGGTTCGTCATTACTGCGCCCATGTCACTCTCCCTAGTAAGGCCCGTATTGATCGTGCGATCAGAAGCGGGTGAAATCTGCTTCGTCCGGGGCACTGGCCATGGTGTAGGCGAACGCCTTGCGCTGCGCCGGTGGTTTCGGGCGTGGTGCCTGACGGTTGGGCTTGCTGCCCGGGCTGTCCACGCTGCTGCTTTGAACCGCGGCCTTGGGCGCCGAATCCAGCACGAAGAAGCTCATGGCCTGCTGCAGTTGCTCGGCCTGGCTGCTCATTTCCTCGGCCGTGGCCGCCAGTTCCTCGCTGCTCGAGGCATTTTGCTGGGTCACCTGGTTGAGCTGGGTCATCGCGGTGTTGATCTGCGCGACACCGGCGGCCTGTTCCTCGGACGCGGCGCTGATTTCCTGCACAAGGTCGGACGTCTTGTTGATGGAAGGCACCATTTCGTCGAGCAACTTGCCGGCTTTCTCGGCCATGTCCACGCTGCTGGAGGACAGTTCACCGATCTCTTGGGCGGCTACTTGGCTGCGTTCAGCCAGCTTGCGCACTTCGGCGGCTACCACGGCGAAACCCTTGCCGTGCTCGCCGGCCCGAGCAGCCTCGATGGCGGCATTGAGCGCGAGCAGATTGGTCTGGTAGGCAATGTCATCGATGATGCTGATGCGCTGGGCGATTTTTTTCATCGCCACCACCGTCTGCTGGACCGATTCGCCACCCTCGGTGGCTTCCTTGGCGGCCTTGCTGGCCATGCCATCGGTGACCTTGGCGTTTTCGGTGTTCTGGTTGATGCTGGCGCTCATCTGCTCGACCGACGCACTGGTTTCCTCGACGCTGGCGGCCTGCTCACTGGTGGCCTGGCTCATCGATTGCGCGGTGGCGCTGACCTCCTCGGAGGCACTGGCCAGGTTATCGGCGGCGTTACGCACTTCGCCGATGATATGCGCCAGCTTGCCGACCATATTGCGCATGGCGTTGAGCACCATGCCGGTTTCATCTTTCCCACCCGGCTCGATGTGCGCATTGAGGTTGCCTTCGGCCAATTGCTCGGCGGCGCTCGCGGCTTGGCGCAACGGGCGGGAAATGATCCGTGCGATGAATACCGCCAGGCCCAGGCCGATCAACAGGGCCGCGACCAGTACCGCGATAATCGACACGCGTGCGCTTTCGTACAGCGCCGAGCCCTTGTCACCGGCGGCAGTCGCGCCGGCGTCATTGAGCTCGACCATTTTCTGCAGGCGAGTGGTCACCTCATCAAAATGGCTCTTGGACTCTCCCCTGAGCAAACCGCGCGCCTGGGCTTCCTGGTTCTGCCGGGAAAACTCGAGCAACTGCTTGCTGGATGCCAGGTAGGCGTCCCAAGCGCTTTTCACGCTGGCCAGGAGCTGTCGATCTTCATCGTTCGACAGCAATTGCTCGTAGGTGCCCATGCGGGTTTCGAACTGTTGGCGCGCGTCGATGGCTTCGCGTTCGGCCTGGGCCTTCTCCTCTGCAATCTCGGTACCGATGTGGCGGTTTTCTTTCAAGCGGTAGTTGGCGGCAAAAAAACGCATGCCTGCCGCTGCGCGCATGGAGGGCATCCAGTTGCCCTTGATGTCCTGGGCGGCCTGGTTGACGGCACCGAGCTGAAGGACGGCGAAGCCGCCCATGGCCCCGGTGAGCGCCAGGACCACCAGGAATGAGCAGATCAATTTGGTGGAAATTTTAAGATCGTAGAACCATTTCATCGAGGAACCTCCATGGAATTGCAAATACGTCAGCGGGCGACGACCGGTAGCGACTGAGGCGCCTGGGTCGTGCGGGCTTCCAGGTGTACGATTTGGTTGAGCAGTGCCGGTACATCCAGGATCAGGGCCACCGCGCCGCTGCCCAATATGGTCGAGCCGCTGATGCCGCGCAGTGCGCCGAACAACTTGCCCAAGGGTTTGATCACGGTCTGGAACTCACCGAGCAGGTCATCCACCACCAGCCCGGCCTTATGCTCGGCGTAGCGCACCACCACCACATTCTGGCGTCGGCCAACAGGGCCTTCATGGCTGAAGTGATCACGCAGGTGCACCAGCGGCAACACCTCGCCACGCAGATCCAGATAGCCCGTGTCGCGGCTGGACTGGCGCTGGTGTTCATCCAGCTCGATACATTCCTGGACCATGTCCAGGGGAATCACGTAGGTGGACTGGTCGATGCCGACCAGGAACCCATTGATGATCGCCAGGGTCAGCGGCAAGCGAATGCGCACCACGGTGCCCTGCCCTGCGCGGCTGTCGAGGTCGACAGTGCCGCGCAACAAGGTGATATTGCGCTTGACCACGTCCATGCCGACGCCGCGCCCGGACAGGTTGGTCACGGCCTCTGCGGTGGAGAACCCCGCTTCGAAGATCAGGTTGTAGATCTCCTGGTCGGTGAGCACCGCACCGCCGGCCACCAGCCCGCGTTCCTGGGCCTTTTGCAGGATGCGTTCGCGGTTGAGCCCGGCACCGTCGTCGGCGATCTCGATGACGATGCTCCCCGAGTCATGGTAGGCATTGAGGCTCAGGTGGCCCTTGGCGGACTTGCCGGCCGCACGCCGCGCATCGGCGCTTTCGATACCGTGGTCCATGGCGTTGCGCAACAGGTGCATCAGCGGGTCGCCGATCTTCTCGACCACGGTCTTGTCCAGTTCGGTCTCCGCGCCGCTGATGCTCAGTTCGATGTCCTTGCCCAGCTCCTGGCTGATATCGCGCACCACGCGGCGGAAGCGGTTGAACGTGTCGCCGATCGGGATCATGCGCAAATGCAGGGCGCCATCGAGGATCTCTTCCACCAGCCCCGATACCGTCGAGGTGGCCTCTTGCAAGGGGTCGTTGTTACAGGAACGGGCCAGCAGGCTCGCGCCGGCGCTGGCGATGACCAGCTCGCCAACCAGATTGATCAACTCGTCGAGCTTGTCGGCGTTGACGCGTACGTAATTGCCGTCGCGGGGTTTCGCCTCGCTGGCTGCCGGACGCTGCGGTGCGGCCGTCACCAGGCCTGGCTCGGCCTGCGTCACCGGGGCGTCAGCGATGGCCGCCGTGCTGGCGGGCGCTTCGTCGACGGCACTGATGTGCACTTCACAGTCGTCACGCACAAAGTCGAATACTTCGTTGAGGGTGGCGTGGCCGGCGGTCGAGCGCAGGTCGATCTCGAAACCCAGGTAGCAGCTTTCCGGGTCCCAGCTGTCCATGGGCGGGATGCTGTCGGTCAGTGTGGTGACCTGCATCATCTGCCCCAAGGTCTCGAGGTAGCGCAGAAATGACAGGGGGTCCATGCCATTACGGAACACATCCACGCCGAAGCGCAGGGAGATGTGCCAGAGCACTTCGACCGCCGCGTCGTCGGCCACCTCAGCGGTTTCGACGATGGCAGTGGCGGTTCGCATCGGCTGATAGGCACTCAGCGCCTCGCGCAATGCCTCACCGCGCTCCAGAGCCGCAGGCGTCGGCGCTTCACCGCGGTTGGCGACCACTTCGACCAGTTCGAGCATGTGGTCGCCGCACTTGAGCAGCAGCGCGATCAATGCGGCGTCCACCGCCACATTGCCTTCGCGCAGGCGGTCAAGCACGTCTTCGACGATATGCGTGAACCCCACGATCGACGCCAGGCCGAAAAGGCCCGCCGAACCCTTGATGGTGTGTGCGGCGCGGAAAATCGCGCCAATGGCATCCTGGTCGCCGGGCTCGCTTTCCAATTGCAGCAGGGATTGCTCCATGGCCTGCAACAGCTCGCGCGCCTCTACGATGAATGTCTGCTGTGCCTGATCGAGATTGATGCTCACCGGGACTTTCCTTGTCGATCAAAAAACGTGGGAAGCGCTGACTACGAGGCCGCGCTGCGACACAGTTGGAGCGTCTGCATGACCACCTGGCTCTGGCCGGTCACGCTCAAGGCGGTACCGGCGATGCCGGCTTCACGCCGGATGACCGCGAGCAACTGCAAGCCGGCGCCATCCATTTCCGTGACCTCAGACAGGTCCAGTTCCAGGCGGGGTGCCGCGCCCATCTGCGGCAGCAGCGCCCCCGCCAGTTCCGCTACGGTGTAGATCGTAAGCTCGCCGTCAATGCGCACGTGGGCAGTGTCGTCGACTGTTTCAGTGGTTATCGGCATGGGAGCCTCCCCGGCGCCGGGATCAAGGCAGGATCAGTTTAGACACGGCTGCCAACATCTGCGCAGGCTGGAACGGCTTGACCACCCAGGCCTTGGCGCCAGCGGCCTGGCCCTCGGCCTTCTTCGACTCCTGGGACTCTGTGGTCAGCATGATGATCGGGGTGAACTTGTAGTTGGCCAGCTTCTTGACCTCCTTGACGAAGGTGATGCCGTCCATGTTGGGCATGTTCACGTCGCTGATGATCAAGTGCACTTTCTGCCCGGTCAGCTTGCCCAGGGCATCCTTGCCGTCGCTGGCCTCGATGACGTCGTAACCGGCGCTTTTCAAGGCGATGCCGACCACTTGCCGCACGCTGCTGGAGTCGTCGACCACTAATACATTCTTCGCCATGATGTGCTCCTAAAAGAAGGTGATGTCTTGAGAATTCTGCTGCACGGCCGCCTCTCCATGATGGAGGCGCCGTTGCTCGTCGGTGGCGTAGGTGGCTTCCATGCGCGCCAGCCATTGGCGGGCGTCGACGGCCAAGGCCTGGTCCGGGGCCCGGCTGGCCTGCAGGAGGTGCTCATGCAGGGCGTGCATGTTGTCTCGTACGTGGCTGAGGATCTGGCTGACCCGGTCCTGGAATTGCAGGTTCACCAACACTTCGGTCATCTCATCCCGGATGCCGTAGCTTTCCTGCTTGAGCAGGTCGGCGGATTCGGCCAGGCGCCCGGTGATGTTCTGGAAGCGTTCGAGCACCACTTGAATACTGTTTTCGGACTCGGCCACCGAATGGCTGTCCTGGTCGGCACTGCTGGACGCGGCCTGGACCAATTGCGTAATGGCGCTATTGATGATGTCAACCTTGGCCGACATCTGCTGGCCGGTTTCACTGGATTTGCTCGACAGGCTGCGCACCGCGTCGGCCACCACCGCAAAGCCGCGACCGGCCTCACCGGCACGTGCCGCTTCGATGGCTGCGTTGAGGGCCAGCAGGTTGGTTTGTGCGGCAATCGCCGCCACATCAGCGGCCATGGTGCGCAGTTCGCCAGTGTAGGCGGTCAGGCTGCGGACCTGGGCCAGGGTTTGGTCACGGCTGCTTTGAGTGGCCTTGAGCGAATTGATCACCTGGCTCAGTTCACTGTCACTGCGGGCCAGCGCCTCAAGCGCCCCGTCGGCGGCGTCGCCATCCAGTTCACCAGCAGCGTGCTGCGAGGCTTGTACCGTTTCCTGCAAGCGCGCGGCGATCCCGGTAAACCGGTTAGCCAGGCTCACAATCGCTTCTTCGGTCTGATGGCGCGAGCTTTCCACCTGCTTGGCCCAGATCGGCATGGCGCCCAGCAACACCTCATCGAGCTGTGTCCGGGAGGCCATGCCGGTGCGCGCCGCGTCGGCGTCGGCCAGATCCGCCTGCGCCCGCGCAACGCCCAGCTGTACTGCGTCACGCTGCGAACTCGCGCTCCAGGCGCAGGCACCGAGGCCGATCAGCACCAGTACCGCGCAGGCCGCCAGATTGGCCGCAGAGGTTGATTGCACGAGTGTCCAAATCACGGCCGGTACGACTGGAATGAAAGCGAACCAGCGAAAACGCGGATGACCGGGAGGGGTGATGCGGATAGATTGGCGCGGGGTCATGGGTTCGATCCTTGAACTTTGTTGCGGATATAAACGACATAGGAGTTATCTGCCCTGTGCGTAACAACTTTAGATATCCAATGTGCCTTCCGTCTGGTTTCTGCCAGATTTCAACCAGGTCCCAAAGCATGTTTTTTTGAACGAGCATCCATTAGCCTCTGGACTGGGATCGTGGGAGGTCGAGGCGGCGAGACTAGGGATGTCGAGGAGACCAGGTCTATAAACATCAATCGATGAACAGTCGCGTTAACTTTTAGAGCATTGAGCCAGTAATCTCAGGCTCGTCAGTAGTTTGCAACGCAGACCCACCCAATAAATTGTGGAGGTGACAGGATGGATAGGAAGCAGACTGTAGAGGTCAGTCAGGACATTGATGCGTCAGTTTGGCGAACGGCCAATTGGCTGAACAAGCCGAGCTTTTGCCAAGCCTTTACTGACGGCACCTTGGAGGTGGTTACCGGTTCACAAACCGACTTCTGGCGTGAAACGCACTACGGATTCATACGCGACAGCGGACATTTCTTAGGGTTTGCAACATCAGGAAGCTTTACGGCTCAGGTCAGAGTTAACGCCGATTTTCGCGAGCTCTATGATCAGGCGGGCATTATGGTCAGGCTCAATGAGGAGACTTGGCTCAAGGCAGGGATAGAATATAACGATGGAATGCCAATGATCAGTAGCGTCCTGACCAAAGGCCGGTCGGACTGGGCGCCTAGCTGCTTCACCGGTAACCCAAATGATTTTTGGCTTCGCTTAACCATTTCCGATGGAGCGCTACGCTTGCAGTATTCAACGGATGGCGTGACTTGGCCATTGCTCAGGCTTGCACCATTTCCAGAAGCGCAAAGCTATACAGTTGGCCCCATGTGCTGCACACCGGAACGGCAAGGGTTGCGGGTAAAGTTTTCTGAATGGTCTTTGAGTCAGCCTATCGGGAAAGACCTGCATGATTTGAGCTAGCCAATATGCCGAGCATACAAGTCAAGCAAGGAAGTCCCGCAACGGAAACCCCGCACGATTAGCGCTCATCGGCCAGAAGTGCCCAGCGCTCGTGATCGCACCAGACCCCGGCGATCTGAAGGTATTTCGGAGAAAACCCCTCTTTCTGAAATCCGAGACGTTTGACCAGAGCTATTGATCGCACATTTTCAGGTTGAATATTGGCTTCGATACGGTGAAGCCCTAACTCCTCAAAGGCATACATCGTTGTCAACTCGACCGCCTGGGACATTCTTCCAGTCCCAGCAAACGAGACCATGCCCCAGTAGCTGAGATAGGCGTTTTGAAATCCTTTATAGAAGATCTGGCTTAGATGGGTGACTCCGACAATGTGGCCAGATTCTCTATCGCGGGCCACTAGCCCAACGCTTGCGCCTATGATTTGAGCCGAATACCACTCCTCGAACCCCGCAGCGGTTGTGAACGGCTGTACCCAGCAGCCATGATATTCCCGGCTTTCCCGATTTGCGTGTAGAAGCTCGTCAACATCTTTGCGCGTTACCCGGGCAAGCTTAACGTCTGACATTTCCATACTATCTTTTTTCCAGAGATTTCATTGCGGTGGAAACCGTCAATACGGGGCCACCGCAACCAAAAGACGTTATACGCCTGCTGGTCTGAATCAGCGGCGCAAGAGACGGTCTAGAACCAAGAGCGCAACTGCACCAATTGCAAGTGCGGCAACCGGTTTCTCTTTAACAAACGTAGATACGCTGTCCAGTGCATCTCCATAAGTTTGGGTCAGTTGACCGGCAGCTTGGCGTCCAGCGCCTTCAGCTTCAAGCTTCGAATCACCAAACAGTTTCCCGACGACACTCTGTGCCTTCCCAGCAACTTTTTCTGCAACACCTTCTACTTGTTCACGCTTCATAAATCACCAAATCTTTGCGAGTAAGTGGGTATATCCAGGTCAACCTGAACGAGAGGTCATCTGCACTGCTTTAGGGGGATGAGCACCTTGATAAGTTCAACGTTGATGAGCATCGAAAGAGGCATCGCCTCAATCGAACCCCTCCCGGCAAGATGGGTCTGCTCTTGTATCACTCTTGGGAATAGATCCAATGTCCACGCAACACAGCCTTGTAGTACTCGCTCGCGGCGGATACGCCGCTCGGGGCGTGCTTTATTTGATCATCGGTATCTTCGCGCTGCTGGCAGCACACGATTCGACAAAACCGAAGGACAGCCATAAGAGCCTGGAAGCCTTGCTAGGCCAGCCGTTCGGCTATTTTTTGGTTGGGCTTGTGGTGGCAGGTCTGCTCGCTTTTGCAGGTTGGCGTGTCCTGCAAGCGACGCGTGATGTCGATCATCACGGCACAGAACTCAAGGGTTTGGTTATTCGAGCGGGCCTGTTTTCCGGAGGTGTCGTCAACGGTGCTTTAGCGTTTTTTGCACTCGGCCTCCTCATGAGCGGCATTCGAAGCTCGGGCAATTCCGGAGGGCAAACCAAAGATTGGCTGGCGCATCTGTTGTCTTGGGAGTACTCGAACGTGTTGGTGTACCTGATCGCCCTCCTTCCACTTGGCGTTGGAGTGGCTCACATCATTAAGGGATGGAAGGCGTCGTTCGAGAAATACTTTAATGCCGATGAAGATGTCATGCGCTACGTCCGGCCAGTGTCTCGGTTCGGTCTCATGGCACGTGGCGTCGTGTTTATAGAAATTGCGCTACTACTGGCAGTCAGCGGTTCTACCTATCAAGCCATGGACCCACCTGGTATGAAGGAAGCGCTCGACGCGCTCCAGAACCTTCCGGGTGGATGGTTGATTTTGATGGTGATGGCCTTGGGGCTGATTGCTTTCTCGGTTTACAGTTTTTCTGAAGCGTTTTGGCGCAGGATAAATATGGATGTGCCAGGAGTACCGAAAGCGTAGGTTATGCAAATCCTGAATGGCCCCAACGCTCGAATGGCGTTAGCATCCTGCCCATTGGGTTTAACGATCAGGGTCGTACTGTGGAAAAGCTAAATCGCCTTCAAAGCGGAATCGAAGGGTTGGATGTCCTCCTCAAGGGCGGACTGGTCGCTGGGGCCTCCTATATCATTCAGGGTCGCCCTGGGTCCGGCAAAACCATTCTGGCCAACCAGCTTGGGTTCCACCATGCGCGCAACGGCGGGCGTGTCTTGGTTGCCACGCTGTTGGCCGAGTCCCATGACCGGCTGTTCCAGTTCCTGTCGACCTTGAGCTTCTTTGACGCAGCCCGGGTGGGCGCGGAAATTCAGTTCGTCAGCGCGTTTGACACACTGGAAAACGAAGGTCTTGATGAAGTGGTCAAGCTGCTACGGCGCGAAATCAGCCGGCAGAAGGCCACGGTCTTGGTCGTAGACGGTTTACTCAACGCCCGCTCCAAAGCCGACTCCCCGATCGATACCAAGAAATTCATTTCTGAACTGCAAGGTCACGCCGCCTTTGCCGGTTGCACCGTCCTGTTCCTGACCAGCTCGCGATTGGATGACGGTAGCCCCGAGCACACGATGGTCGACGGTGTAATCGAAATGGGTGAGGAGTTGTTCGGTACGCGTTCGGTCCGGCGTATTCAATTGCGCAAGACCCGAGGCAGCGGCGCCCTGACCGGCCTGCATGAGTGTGAAATCACTGACGACGGCCTGATGGTCTATCCGCGCCTGGAAAGCCTCTATAGCTACCCGTCTTCACACGACAACGCCGACCTCACGCGTATCCCCAGTGGCATCGGGTCGTTGGATGACATCCTGAATGGCGGCCTGCACCGCTCCAGCGTCACGCTGGTGATGGGGCCATCAGGGATCGGCAAGACCACCTTGGGCCTCAAGTTTCTGGCTGAATCAACGGTAGAGTCGCCGGGCCTGCACTTTGGTTTCTATGAAAGCCCGCAGCGCTTGCGCCTGAAAGGCGAATCGTTGGGCATCGATATAAAGCAGCTGGAAGACAGTGGCGCGCTGACGATCGCCTGGCAACCGACTACCGAAGGTTTGCTCGACGGGCTGGGTGCACGCTTGTTGCGCGTGGTCGAGGAGAAAGGCATCAAGCGTCTGTTCATCGACAGCTTGAGCGGGATGACCCGCGTGTCGAATAACCCCGCGCGCATCACCGACTTCTACAGCGCTCTGATGAACGAGCTGCGTTCCAGGGGCGTCACGGTATTTGCATCCATCGAGATCCACGACCTTGTCGGCTCCGAGGTCAGCGCGCCCGCCTCTGAACTGTCCAGCATCGCCGACAACCTGATGCTGATGCGCTTCCAGGAAATTCAACTTGAACTAAAGAGGACGCTTTCCATTCTTAAAGTGAGAGACAGCTTCTATGACACCTCATTGCTGGAGGTGGTCGTCCGTGACCAAACCGTTGAACTGAGAAAGGTTTCCCGACATGCATCCTCAGTTCCCGCACACTCTGCGCTACCAGGCTCAGCATCATAAGTACTTGGTTAGGTTGAATTGACATGTCCACCATCCTTGTCGTCGACGACGAATACTTGATCGCCGATATTCTCGGCTATGCGCTGGAGGATGAAGGATTCATGGTCGTGAAGGCCGGTAATGGTCGCAAAGGCCTTGAAGTGCTGGAGCGGGAACGGCCAGCGTTGATCATTACCGACTTCATGATGCCCGTTATGGACGGACTCGAGTTCGCAACGGCCGTACGTGCGCTGCCGTCGCTCAATCACTTGCCTATTATTCTGGTGAGTGGTGCGCAAGCCCATGTCGGCATGGAAAGATCAGACTTGTTTGATGCTGTGCTGGATAAGCCCTTCAAGATTGATTTGATCATCGCCGAAGTACGGCGCCTGTTGACCCCAGCTTGAATGCCGAACCTTTGGCAGGTGTCGGCGATGCGGCGACGGCGCCCTCCTCCTGCCTGCGCGCTTATCAGGCTGGATGGGCGCTCTAGTTGATCAAAACTGCGTAATCACAGTGACACCGGCAACTTCGAACCTGTCCATATTCATTAACGCGTCTATGGACTGTTCCAAGCTGATGGTGCGCCCTATCAGTCGCTGCGGAGACAGTTTTCCGGACTTGATCATCGCAAACATCGCATCGTACCGGTGAGCCTGCATACCGTGGCTGCCCAGGATCTCAAGTTCCTTGGCGATCACAGTGCTCATGGGCACGATGGGCGTGTTATTACCGCCCAGCATCAAGCCAACCTGGACGTGCTTGCCGCGTTTGCGCAGGTTGCTAATGGAGTTGAAGCACGTCGTCGGGTGTCCCAGGGCATCCAGGGACACATGCACCCCGCCGCCGCTGATTTCCATCACGGCGCCCACTACATCATCGACTTGACTGGCATTCACAGTCACCGCCGCACCCAGCGACTGAGCCAGATCAAGCTTGTCCTGGGCAATGTCGATCGCGATCACATTGGCGCCCAATGCATTGGCGATCATCACGGCGGATAAACCCACGCCACCACAGCCGTGCACCGCCACCCATTGGCCTGCGGTGGTTTTGCCTTGATCCACGACCGCTCGGAACGACGTGACAAAACGGCAACCCAGACTGGCGGCGGTGGCATATTCCATAGCGTCAGGCAGGGCAACCAGATTGAGGTCTGCCTGATGAATCGATACGTATTCGGCGAACGACCCCCAGTGCGTGAAGCCGGGTTGAAATTGGCTGTCACAGACTTGCTGGTGACCCGCATTGCACTGTGGGCAGGCGCCGCAGCCACCCACGAACGGAACGGTGACGCGATCGCCGATTTTCCACCTCACAACGTCCTTGCCCACCGCCTCGACAATGCCCGCCAATTCATGCCCGGGCACATGCGGCAGCTCGATGTCCGCATCGTGCCCGACCCACCCATGCCAATCGCTCCGGCACACGCCGGTGGCCATTACTTTTACGACGACGCCATGTGCTTCCGGTGCCGGGTCGGCAACCACCTGCAGCGTGGGCGGTGCTGAAAATGCTTCGTAGACCACGGCCTTCATAGAACCCCCTTAATTTGAAGTGTTCATTCATTATGCGTTGATCTTATGAATTTACCTTTCTTATAAAGGCGCCATTACAGTAAGTTCTGCAAGAAACTGATTTGGCCTGCGGGTCTGCTGAAAGGATCTTTCACTGTGGAAAAACTCGATAAAGTTGACCTTGAAATTGCCGACCGTCTACAACGGGATGGAAAGCTGTCCAATGCGAAATTGGCCGAGCAATTGGCGATGAGCGAGGCCTCCTGCTGGAGGCGGCAAAAACGGCTTGAAGAGTCTGGGGTCATCGAGGGTTTTCAGGCGGTACTCAATCGTCGCAAACTCGGTATCGGCGTCATGGCGTTCGTACAGATCGCGTGTACCCAGCATGGCGAAGATGTAACCGCGCAGTTCGAAGCGATCATTCTGGACAGCCCGAATGTGCTCGCCTGTTACAACACCACAGGAGAAGCCGACTTCCTGTTGCAGGTCGTCGCTAAAGACCTTGATGACTACAGCCGATTCGTCGAGAAAGTGCTGCGCAAGCTACCAGGCGTGTTCAACATCCGCTCAAATATCTCGCTGCGCGAGATGAAGGTGATCAACCGTTTGCCGCTGCTTTGAAGAGGCCGTATGCGTTAAACGCATACGCCTGCCTTAAACGTCATAATCCCCTGTTTCCTGGCGTGTTAATCTCGCACCACCACGAATAGACATTGATCGTCACTCGACGATGACCAGAACCAGGAAAGAACATGCCGAAACTCTCTCACTCAGCCTTGCGCCGCAAATTCCGTGAATTGCTAGCCACCCCAACGTGCGTTGAAACCGCCTCCGTATTCGACCCAATGTCGGCGCGTATCGCCGCCGACCTGGGTTTCGAAGTCGGCATCCTTGGTGGCTCAGTCGCTTCGTTGCAGGTACTGGCCGCACCCGATTTCGCGCTGATCACCCTGAGTGAGTTTGTTGAACAGGCCACCCGCATCGGTCGCGTCGCCCAGTTGCCGTACATTGCCGACGCTGACCACGGCTACGGTAACGCGCTGAACGTAATGCGTACTGTCGAAGAACTTGAGCGCGCCGGTGTGGCCGCGTTGACGATTGAAGACACATTGCTGCCGGCGCAATTTGGGCGTAAGTCCACCGACCTGATCTCCATTGAAGAAGGCATCGGCAAGGTGCGGGCTGCACTGGAGGCGCGGGTTGATCCAGAGTTGTCGATCATTGCGCGGACCAACGCAGGTGTGTTGCCGACCGAAGCGGTCATCGAGCGGACCCTGGCTTATCAGAAAGCCGGTGCCGATGGGATTTGCATGGTGGGTGTGGCTGATTTCGAGCACCTGGAGAAGATCGCGGAGAACCTGACGGTGCCGCTGATGCTGGTGACGTATGGCAATCCTAAGTTGAATGACGCCCAGCGGCTGGCCAGCCTCGGTGTGCGCGTAGTCGTTGCCGGCCACGGCGCTTACTTTGCCGCGATCAAGGCTACCTACGACAGCTTGCGTGCCCAGCGCCAGTTGACCCATAGCACCGACAACCTCAGCGCCACCGAGCTGACGCACACGTACACGTTGCCGGAAAGCTACGTGGCGTGGGCTGAAGAGTTCATGGACGTAAAAGAGTAAGACTCAAGCCCGAACGAGGGGACATCGGTCCCTTTTCGTTCAGGTTAAGAACCGATTACCCGCCTGCGGTAACCCCAGGTTCTCCTGTTTAATTGCCCTCCTCCTACCGCCCTTGTTGCATCTGGTCAGCATTGCTTCGCGCTGTCCCCACAAAAGACAAGTCGACATAACTACTCAGGCGCTGGGCCTTTGCGCGCCGTATCCAGCGGCTTTTTCCGTATCAATCTCAACCTTTTCCGACATCGAACGCTGTTCGCTTTCGAGTAAGGTCACGCCGGCTGGAAAGCTGACCGATAAGGCGCTAGCGCCGGAACGGCTGGGGCAACGATCTCGACGCGTTCCGCAGGGCGTTTCGGACATCCATGGCCAGTGGTCGCAAAACAGGCGGCTTCCTGGAATAGCCGTCAATTATCTATAAAAAAGGAGAGTTTCATGCCCCCGGAACACCGCGAAAGCGATCCCGGCACCGGCCACGGCCACGGCCATAGCGATCATTTACCGCGATCAACGCTGATTATTCCTCAGATAGACCTTCCTTTCTCCTGTCCGCCACCCCGCACCGACAGCGCTCATTTGCGCGCGCATGCTCTCGCCTGGGCCCAGCGCTACGGTTTGATCGGCCGCCGCGGTGCACATCGTCTGAGCACCACTCCACTGCTCGAACTGGGGATAGCGCTGTGCGGGGAAGCGCCCACGCATCGGGCCGAGATCCTGGTGTGCTGGTATCTGTGGGCACTCATTCTCGATGACCGCATCGACGACGGGCCATGGGCGGAAAACGGTACGTTGGCGTGTTTCGTCAGTGCGGTGCGGGCCGTCACCGAGCAGAACAGTGCTGACCTGTCGGGTGACAAGAACCGATTTGACGACCCCATGCTCGTTGCCCTGGTCGATGATCTGTGGCCACAGACCCGGTACTTGGGTGACGAGCGTTGGCGACAAAGGCTCGTGCGGCATTTGATCCGGCATCTGCATGCGCAGGCGACGCTGGTACGAATGCGCGAAACCGACACGACGCTCACATTGGCCGAGTATCTGCCGCTGCGTCGGGACTCGTTTGGCGCGCTGTTCTTCTTTGATCTGATCGATGGGGCCGAAACGCTCGACCCCTACCAGCCTTCAGCCGACATCGAAGGGTGGAACAGGTTACGCGAACACAGTGCCGACATTATTGCCTGGACGAACGATATCCATTCGATTGCCAAAGATGTGGTGTGTGGTGAGCGCTTCAATCTAGTCTCGATACTGGCGGGCAGCGCTGGCCTCGATTGGCCAGCCGCAATCGAATCCGCCCATCAGATGGTAAATACGGCGGTCGCGCAGTTCACCACTGTCGCCACTCGGCAGGCAGATCAACCGCCGTTCGCCGCGAACCACCCGGATCGGCTGCGACACATTGTGCGGGCGGCGGGCGATTGGCACCGTAGCGTTTCCCGGTATCACCTGCATGCCAACGATTCCGCGGCGCAGGCCGGCCGGCAAGTGGACCTGAATCTCACCCCGCCGACCCTCAAGTCCCGACAGTTCGAAATCGACCCCTACCCCTTGTATGAGCGTTTGCGTACCACACTACCGATTGTCTACGACGAGCCCACCGATGTGTGGCTGGTCAGTCGCCATGTGGATGTCAAAGCCGCACTCACCCATCCAGCGGTGAGCAGTAATAACTACGCTTGGCAGATCGGACCGCTGCTGGGACACACGCTAGTCGCCATGGACGGCTGCGAACACACTCAGCACCGGGCGTTGCTCACCCCAGCATTTCGCAGCAAAACACTCGCCGTGCTCGAAACCTCCATCATCTCGGTCACCACCGATCTGCTCGAACGCATGCGCGGCCGCTCCCAGGTGGAACTTATTGAAGATTTCACCACCGCACTGCCGGTGCGGGTGATGGCCAAGGTGCTGGGTCTTCCGGCTGAAACCTGCGAGGAGGTGACGCAGCTAAAGAACTGGTGTGCCATCGGCTTCGCTTATATGGGTAACTATCGACAGGATCCTTCACTGTTGACCGGTGGGTTATCCAACCGAGACAGTTTCTACGACTTCATCCAGCCACACATCGACGCCCGCCGTGCGGAGCCGAAAGACGATTTGATCTCGCAACTCCTGGCAGCCTGCATTGACGGTCAGCCGTTGTCCGAGACGTTCGTGAGGGCCTACTGTGCGATCCTCATGACAGCGGGCAGCGAGACCAGTCACGGCGCGCTGGCCAATCTCATCGTCAACCTGTTGAGCGAGCCAGGCCTCAAGGATGCGGTGATGGCCAATCCAGAGTTGATGGACGATGCGCTCGCCGAAACCCTGCGACGTAACCCTCCGCTGCAGCTCATATTGCGAGAGGCCCGTGAAGCGTTGGAACTGCCGTCCGGAACGATTCCTGCTGGCGCGACCCTGGCTTGCCTGATCGGTTCGGCCAACCGTGATCCGGACCAATTCACCGACCCGGACACCTTCAATATGGCGCGCGGCAATCAGTCGACCAGTCACTTCGCTTTTGGCGCGGGGCGTCACTTCTGCCTCGGATCGCTGCTGGCACGGATGGAAATCACGATCGGCGCTCGCCTGCTGCTGCAGACCTATCCAAACGTACGCTGGTCGCCGGGCTTTCAGCCCATCGAGCGTGGGTTCCTCAACCGCGGGCCCGATCGACTGGAGGTCTCACTATGACCGCTATCGACGCCGCCGAGGCGCCCGACTACACCAGCAGCTATCTCGGTGATCAGCACGCCGGCCAATTGGAACGGCTGCGCACCCTGGAATATGCCTTTGACCCGTTGAGCCACACGGTTTTTGATCAGCTTGAGCTGCCGGCCAAGCCCGCTATCCTCGATCTGGGCGCTGGCGCTGGATCGTTCGCGGGTTGGCTGACCCAGCAATATCCTGATGCGACGGTCACGGCCACCGACATCGATACCCGATTCCTGACTGGTTTACCCGGCATTCGGGTGCTCTCCCATAATGCGGCAACCGAGGAGTTCCCTGCTGCCTCCTTTGATGTCGTGCACGCACGGGCGCTGCTGTGTCACCTCAGTGAGCGCGAAGATGTATTGACGCGAGCGATCACTTGGCTGCGCCCTGGTGGCTGGTTGGTAATCGAAGACGTGAGCCTGCAACCGAGCTTGAACACTGCGCACCCGCTGTTCCGCAAAGTGGCCCAGGCCGGCATCGCGCTGCTGGAGCAGTCTATCGGTTCCGACATGCTTTGGGCCGATACCCTCCCCGACCAATTACGTGCCCTTGGACTCGCGAAAGTTACGCACCGCACCGTCGAAGGCCGAATCGGCGACAGCAGCCCAGCCGATACCTTCTGGGCGTCAACCACTGCACAGGCAGGGCCAGCGCTGCTGAAACTCGGGCTACTCACCCAGGAAGACCTGAATGCCATGGCCAACCTGCGTGCGGATCCAGCGTTTACCGACGCAGCGATGACATTAGTCAGCGCCTGGGGACAAGTCCCCACTCTTGAGTAAAAGGCATAGCACTGAAGGACATACAAAATGACCCATAATGTGGTGTTAGTTGACGCACAGGACGTAGAAATCGGTGTTTGTGACAAACGCGTCGCCCACTTGGGGGCGGGACAGCGCCATCGCGCATTTTCGGTACATTTGATCGACAGCGCGGGGCGTCATCTGCTCCAACGGCGTGCCGCAGGCAAAATGCTGTGGCCAGGCTTCTGGTCGAATGCCTGCTGCAGCCATCCAGCCCCTGGCGAGAGCATTACGGATGCCGCGTCTCGTCGCCTGCGCGAGGAACTGGGCATTTCTGCCTCCTGCCGCGTTCTCTATAGTTTTGAATACCATGCGCACTTTGGTGAAATCGGTGCGGAACACGAATTGTGCCATGTGCTGGTTGCCCAATCTGACGCTAAGGTGTTGCCGACTACCGAAGAAGTCAGCGAGATCAAGTGGCAGACCCGCGCTGAAATATCAGCCCAACTTTCATCGGCACAGGCCCCATTCACGCCGTGGTTCCGGATGGAATGGCAGCGCCTTATATCGGAGCACCCTTCGTTTGATACGCCCGCCTTGCAGGCGTGAAAAATCCGCCGCAGATTCTGCGGCGGCAACCTCTACCGCCCCCTCGACACCGGCAGCGCCAAGGCTGGCGCGATCAATAAGGGGTGCCCTGACCAAAGCCCCCCTCACCACAACCCCCCCTTCTCCACATCAGCCCATCCAACCCACGGCGGTCTTGGGAATCACTTCCGACTCGTCCAGCTTCGACGCAAACATGCTCACGGCCTGCACCGCATCACTGGTGCTGGTGCGAATCTGCAGGATGACCGAGCCCGCCTGATCCGCCAGGTTGACACCGCGTTGGGCGCCTTCCTGGGTGGCGTTCATGCTGGTGACGGCGTCACGGGTTTCCGAGAGGATCATGCCGATCATCTCAGCGATTTCCGCCGTGGAACGGCTGGTGCGCCCGGCCAGTTGCCGCACTTCATCGGCCACTACCGCAAAGCCGCGCCCTTGATCGCCCGCACGTGCCGCTTCGATGGCCGCGTTGAGCGCCAACAGGTTGGTCTGGTCGGCGATACCGCGAATGGTATTGACGATGGCGGTGATCTGCTCCGAACGATCGCCCAGTTGCCCGACCAGTCGCGCAGAAGCGCCAATGTTGTCGGCGATGCGGCGCATCTCGCTGGCGGTCTCCTGGATCACCTGGGTGCCATGCTCGGCAAAACGCTCGGTTTCGGACGAAATATGGTAGGCCCGTGAAGCACCACGGGAGTCTTCCTCGAACTTCTCCACACGCTCGGTGATATCGCTGGCGAACTTGACGATCTTGACCAACTTGCCGTCGCCGTCGTAGACCGGGTTGTAACTGGCTTCCAGCCATACCACCCGGCCATGTTTGCCCAGGCGCTTGAATTGCCCGGTGAAAAATTCGCCGTTGTTCAGGCGACGCCAGAAGTCGGCATATTCACTGCTGTTGACCAGGGTCGGTTCGCAAAACAGGCGGTGGTGTTTGCCTTTGAGTTCCGCCAGCGAATAACCCATCACGTTCAAGAAGTTGGCGTTCGCGTCCAATACGTTGCCGCCGAGGTCAAACTCGATCACGGCCATTGCCCGGTCCAGCGCGACCAGTTTGCTGGAAGTGGCCGCTTCCTGCTCCACTTTGGCGGTGACGTCCAAGGCGTACTTGACCACTTTCAGCACCTGGCCGCGTTCATCCAGGACCGGGTTGTAGCTCGCTTCCAGCCAGACCGTCTTGCCATTGGCATCGACGCGCTTGAAGGTGCCTGATACAAACTTGCCGGCTTTCAAATCACTCCAGAATTGGCTGTACGCTGCACTGCTGGTCAGCGCCGGCAAGCAAAAGTCGCGGTGGGATTTGCCGCTCAATTGACCCGCGCTGTAGCCCAGGGTCTTGAGAAAGTTATCGTTGGCCCGCAGCACCTTGCCATTGAGGTCGAATTCGACCACGGCCATGGAGCGTTCCAGTGCGACGATCAGTCCTTTGTACTCAGTGGATTCGGCCGTCCTGGCCGCCAGTTCGGTTTTGAGTGTTTTGTTGAACATGACGTACCCTCAGCCGCGCGGAAAAACTAATCTCTTGATTGGCTATCGGCTGGGAAATACGCGACTTGACGCGGCAAAAATGTTTATTTTCTGGCGCCAGATAATTGCTGCAGCCCCCGTCATTCAAGGCTTTGCGTCGAGCAGTGCCAACCGCTCGCGCATGCCGGCGCTGGCTGCAGGGCCAGCCTGCAACACGCACTGGTCCAACGGCACCACACGCCCTTCGGCATTTGCAAACATCGGCTGTACCGGCCTGCCCGTTTCGCGCTCCACCAACTCGACACTGGCGCCCTCCTCGGCGTAATGCCGATTGCCCCAGGCCACCAGTGACATCAGCACCATACGGAAATCCTCACCCTTGGCCGTCGGCACATATTCATGGCGCGGCGGGCGTTCGCTGTAGGCCCGGCGTTCGAGCATGCCCGCCTCCACCAACGCGTTGAGACGGCGTGTGAGCATATTGGGCGCGATGCCCAGGCTGCGCGAGAACTCATCGAACCGGCGCAGGCCCTGCAATGCGTCACGCATGATCAGGATGCTCCACCACTCCCCTACCCGTTCAAGGCTGCGGGCGATGGGGCATTCGTCGCGGGTGAGGGACTTGCGTTGCATGGCGGTAACCTGTGGATGAGTACAAATGTGCGTGACGCCATGTTACTTTCATGATGATAGTGACGTCCATAGGGTCTGTTCCCTCAACGCAACTGGAGTCGATTGATCATGAATAAACGCATCGTTGTGACAGGCATGGGCGCACTGACGCCGCTGGGCGCTGACGTGGAATCCACTTGGCAACGCCTGTTGGCCGGGCAGTCGGGCATTCGTCGCCTGCCGGAGGCGTTGATTGGAGACTTGGCCGTCAGCATTGGCGGCCAGGTGCAAAGCGTGCAGCAGGACCCGGAAGCCGGGTTTGATCCTGATCGGCTGCTGGCGGCCAAGGAGCAACGCAAGATGGACCGCTTTATTTTGTTCGCACTGGCAGCGGCGGATGAAGCACTGAAGCAAGCCGGCTGGGCACCGAAAACACCTGAAGAGCAAGAGCGCACTGCCACCATCATTGCCTCAGGCGTGGGCGGCTTCCCGGCGATTGCCGATGCTGTGCGCACCACCGACAGCAAAGGCCCGCGGCGGTTGTCGCCGTTCACTATTCCCTCCTTTCTGAGCAACATGGCGGCCGGGCATGTGTCGATCAACTACGGGTTGAAAGGCCCACTGGGTGCCCCGGTGACCGCTTGTGCGGCGGGTGTGCAGGCCATTGGGGATGCAGCGCGGATGATTCGCGCCGGTGAAGTCGACGTGGCGGTGTGCGGCGGTGCCGAAGCAGCGATCCATCGGGTCAGCCTGGCGGGTTTTGCGGCAGCGCGGGCGTTGTCCAGCGACTTCAATGACACACCTGAACGGGCCTCGCGGCCATTCGACCAGGCGCGTGACGGTTTCGTCATGGGCGAAGGCGCCGGCATCCTCGTCATCGAGGCGCTGGAACATGCCCTGGCGCGGGGTGCACAGCCGATTGCGGAGTTGGTCGGCTACGGCACCAGCGCCGACGCCTATCACATGACGGCCGGCCCTGAAGACGGCGATGGCGCACGGCGGGCGATGGTGCAGGCACTGCGCCAGGCCGGAATCCAGGCGGCTGAGGTGCAGTACTTGAATGCCCACGCCACGTCGACGCCAGTGGGTGACAAAGGTGAATTGGCCGCGATTAAAACGGTGTTCGGCGCCAACGGCAGCCTTGCAATAAGCTCGACCAAATCCGCTACCGGCCACCTGCTGGGGGCTGCGGGTGGCATCGAAGCCATTTTCACCGTACTGGCCCTGCGCGATCAGATCGCCCCGGTCACCCTCAACCTGCAAAACCCCGACGCCCTCGCCGATGGCCTGGACCTGCTGCGCGGTGAAGCCCGGCCAATGGCGATTGAATACGCACTGTCCAATGGCTTCGGTTTTGGCGGCGTCAATGCCAGTGTGCTGTTCCGCCGCTGGGCGTAGTTTGCCCCTGCTGTCGTTTTCGAGGACCATGGGCGCCTTTCTGAACCTGCCAACGCGAGGCGCCCATGGCCAACCACGACCTGCACTACACCCCTGACCCAGATGCCGACTCGATTTCATCGGATGTGATCGGCTTCAACGGCATCCTGGTGTCCACCCAGATCCCGACCCGCGCCGATGGCAGCCTGGAACTGGGCGACATCACCCTGCAAAGCGAATGCACCCTGCAAGCCTTGAAAGTCGCGCTGGAAAAGGCCGGCAGTTCCATGGATCGGGTGATGCACTTGACCATCTACCTCACCGACATGGCCGATCGCGCCGCCTTTAATGAGGTCTACAAACGCTTCTTCGCCAAGCCCTGGCCCGTGCGCGCGGCGGTGGGTGTGGCCTCCCTTGCGGTTGAAGGCATGCGCGTGGAAGTCACCGCAATGGCCGCCAAGGCCTAAGCCGAACTCGGTCAAAAATGTGGGAGCGGGCTTGCTCGCGAATGCGGTGTGTCAGTCGACAGATGTATTGGCTGATCCACCGCATTCGCGAGCAAGCCCGCTCCCACATTCGATTGGGTTTGCACCCTCTAAGCATGGGACGCATAGGCCGCCAGCCCTGCGGTAGGTGCCCGCCCAGCGTTTCACAGCTACAATGCGCGCCTCAACCGTGACAAGCCTGACTAAAAAAACTATGTCCTTGCCCAAGCATCACCTCGAATTGCTCAGCCCCGCCCGCGATGTCGCCATTGCGCGCGAGGCCATCCTGCATGGCGCCGACGCCATCTACATCGGCGGCCCGAGCTTCGGCGCGCGCCATAACGCCTGTAACGAAGTGAGTGAGATCGCTTCCCTGGTGGAGTTCGCACGCCGCTACCACGCGCGCGTGTTCACCACCATCAACACCATCCTGCATGACAACGAACTGGAACCCGCGCGCAAGCTGATCCATCAGCTCTACGACGCCGGCGTCGATGCGTTGATCGTGCAAGACCTGGGCGTGATGGAACTGGATATTCCGCCCATCGAGCTGCACGCCAGCACCCAGACCGACATTCGTACCCTCGGCCGCGCCAAGTTCCTCGACCAGGCCGGTTTCTCGCAGCTGGTATTGGCCCGTGAGCTGAACCTGCAGGAAATCCGCGCCATCGCTGATGAAACCGATGCGGCCATTGAGTTTTTTATCCACGGCGCCTTGTGCGTAGCGTTCTCCGGGCAGTGCAACATCTCCCACGCGCAAAATGGCCGCAGCGCCAACCGTGGCGACTGCTCCCAGGCCTGCCGCCTGCCGTACACCTTGAAGGATGACCAGGGCCGCGTCGTGGCGTTTGAAAAGCACCTGCTGTCGATGAAAGACAACAACCAGAGCGCCAACCTGCGCGCCCTGGTCGAGGCCGGCGTGCGCTCGTTCAAGATCGAAGGCCGCTACAAAGACATGGGCTATGTGAAGAACATCACCGCCTATTACCGCCAGCGCCTCGACGAGATTCTTGAAGACCGCCCGGACCTGGCTCGCGCGTCCAGCGGCCGTACGGCGCATTTCTTCCTGCCCGACCCGGAAAAAACCTTCCACCGTGGCAGCACCGACTATTTCGTCAGCGACCGCAAGATCGACATCGGCGCCTTCGACACCCCGACGTTTACCGGCTTGCCGGTGGGTGTGGTGGAAAAAGCCGGCAAGCGCGACTTGCAGGTTGTCACCCATGAGCCGTTGTCCAACGGCGACGGCCTCAATGTGCTGGTCAAGCGTGAAGTCGTGGGTTTCCGCGCCAACATCGCCGAGCCTAAAGGCGAGTTCGAGGAAGACGGCGAGAAACGCTACCGCTACCGCGTCGAGCCGAACGAAATGCCGGCCGGCCTGCATCAACTGCGCCCGAATCATCCGCTGAACCGCAACCTGGACCATAACTGGCAGCAGGCCTTGCAAAAGACCTCCGCCGAGCGCCGTATCGGGCTGGCGTGGGCCGCGCGCCTGCGTGAAGAGCAGTTGGAAGTCACCGCCACCAGCGAAGAAGGCATCAGCGCCAGCGTCACCCTGCCCGGCCCGTTCGGCGTGGCCAACAAGCCGGAACAGGCGCTGGACACCCTGCGCGACCTGCTCGGCCAGTTGGGCACCACCGAATACCACGCGACGGACATCCAGCTGGATGCACCGCAAGCGTTCTTCATCCCCAACTCACAGCTCAAGGCACTGCGCCGCGAAGTGATTGAAGCGCTGACCGCCGCACGCATCGCCGCTCACCCGCGCGGTGGCCGCAAAGCCGAGACCTCGCCGCCGCCGGTGTACCCGGAAGCACACCTGTCGTTCCTGGCCAATGTGTACAACCAGAAAGCCCGCAACTTCTACCACCGTCACGGTGTGAAGCTGATCGACGCCGCCTTCGAAGCCCACGAAGAAACCGGCGAAGTGCCGGTGATGATCACCAAGCACTGCCTGCGTTTCTCGTTCAACCTGTGCCCTAAACAGGCCAAGGGTGTCACCGGCGTGAAGACCAAGGTAGCGCCGATGCAGTTGATCCATGGCGATGAAGTGCTGACCTTGAAGTTCGACTGCAAGCCGTGCGAGATGCACGTGGTGGGCAAGATAAAGGGGCACATCCTCGGTCTGCCGCAGCCGGGCAGTGCGGTGGAGCATTTCAACCCGGAAAACATCATCTTTCAGGGCACGCACTGATCCATCGCCAATATTGGAACAGCTTGTAGTGAGCGGGCTTGTCCCGCGCTGGGCTGCGAAGCGGCCCCAATAAAAAACACCGCGTTCTTCCAGGTAGAACACAGTGTCTGATTTTAGGGCCGCTTCGCAGCCCAGCGCGGGACAAGCCCGCTCACTACAGGCCAGCGCCAGCCGCGCTGCAGGCCGGCAGCCGCCAGCAGAATCGCCACGACCCCCAGCCATTGCAGCCAGCCCAGGCGATGCCCGAAAGCCATCCAATCGACGAAGATCGCTGCAATCGGGTAGATAAACGACAGTGCTCCGGTGATGGCCGTCGGCAATTTCTGGATCGCGCCATACAGCAACACATACATCAAGCCGGTGTGCACCACGCCAAGCGTTACCAGTGCGGCCCAGGCGTCTGGCGCCGTTGGCAGGCTGTTCCAGGGCACTAAAGGCGCCAGCAGCACCGCCCCGGTTGCGACTTGGATCAACGCCATCAAATGCGGCGGTACCTCTTTCAAACGCTTGATGATCAACGCCGCAATCGCATACAAAAACGCTGCGCCCAACGCCAGCGCGATACCCACCAGGTAATCTGCGCCGCTGCTCTGTTGATCGCCATGGGCGGTAACAATCGCCAACATCCCGAGAAACGCCACGCTCAGCCACGCAAGCTTCTGCACGGTGATCTTTTCACCCAGGAACACCGCCGCCAACATCACCAACATGAACGGCTGCACGTTGTACACCGCCGTACTGATGGCAATTGACGCGTGGGAATAGGACTCAAACAGCAACAACCAATTACCGACAATCGCCACGCCACTGAGCATCGCCAGCCCGACCTTGGCCCAGCTGAGCAGGTCCAGGCGCAAGTACCCGAGCAGCGCGCACACCAGCAACAGTGTCAGCCCGCCGATCACGCAGCGCCAGAACACCACTTCGATCACCGACACGCCAGAGACCAATACAAACCAGCCAATGGTGCCCGAGATCAGCATGGCGGCGACCATTTCCCACGACCCGCGACGGATGGATATGTCCATGATTAAGGCTCCTCAAGTGAGGCTCAATTATGGCAATCTGCTTGAGAGCGGCTCCAGTGACTAAAAAAGGTCAAACACCTGGATAGCCTTTACTTATTAGGCGGACCCCATGATTGACACCATCGACCAGCAACTGATCGCCGCTTTGATGGACGACTCACGCCTGTCGCTCAAGGCCTTGGCCGGCATTACCGGGCTGTCTTCGCCCAGTGTTGGCGAGCGTTTGCGGCGTCTTGAAGAGCGCGGCGTGTTGACCCACTACACCGTGGATATCGACCCCAAGCATTTTGGCTATCTGTTGCAGGCCATCGTGCGCATTCGCCCGTTACCCGGCAAATTGCAGGAGGTGGAGCGCCAGATCCAAGCGATCCCCGAGTTCACGGAGTGCGACAAGGTCACGGGCGAGGATTGTTTTATTGCGCGGCTGCATGTGCGCACCATGGATCATCTGGACAGTTTGCTTGACCGGCTTAACGCCTATGCGGAAACCAACACGGCCATCGTCAAGAAAACCCCGGTGAAACGGCGTTTGCCACCGCTGGGGGATTAACACGGCAGTTCTAATGTGGGAGCTGGCTTGCCTGCGATTGCGATCTGCCAGTTGATACTTGCATTGCTGACCCACCGCTATCGCAGGCAAGCCAGCGCCCACAATTCGAACGGCTTCGTTTATTCGTGCAGCGTTTTGGCCGCTACCAGCAAGCCTCGGAACTTGCGGTACCGCGCTTCCAGCACCGGCCGCTGCGTGGCATCAGGCAAATACCTCGCCTTCACCGGCATCCCCGCCTGCAACAACGCCTCCCCCCCCCCGATCGCCAGGAACCCCAGCTTTGCCGCACCGATGCACGCACTCAACTCACTGCCGTGCAAGGTGAAGATTTCCCGCTGCAGGATATTCGCCAGCAACTGCGCCCAGTATTCGCTGCGCGCCCCGCCCCCCACCAGGGCGCAGGCACCGACATTCGCACCCGCCGATTGCACGGCGTGCAAGGCATCGAGCAACCCGAAGCCCACACCTTCCATCACCGCGTAGCCGAGCATGGCGGGCGTGCAGTCATGGCCCAGGCTCATGAATCCACCGCGCAGCAACGGATCGTTATGGGGGGTACGTTCACCGGCGAGGTACGGTAGAAACAGCGGTGTGTTCAAAGGCACAGGCTGCCCTATGGGCAACTGCAGTTGCACGTGGTCCAACAACGTTTGCTCATCCGCCGTGCCGGTCAGCCGCGTCACCCAGCGCAAGCAACTGGCACCGGCCAGCATCGCGCCCATGGTGTACCAACGGTTGGGCAACGCATGGCAGAAGCTGTGCACGGCATTGGCTGGGTTGCCGGCAGCGTGGTCAGTGATGGCGACAATCGCCGCGCTGGTGCCGAGGGTGATGAAGCCATCGCCTGCGTTGATCGCACCGATACCCACGGCGGCCACCGGATTATCGCCACCGCCGCCAGCAATCACTACGTCAGTCGACAGCCCTAGCTCGGTTGCCGTCAAACCCGCACTCGCGGCGCCGCCTTCGACCAACCTGGGCATCTGTTCCGGCACAAGGCCCGTCGCGCGCAGCATCGGGGCGAACCACTCACGCTGTGCCACATCCAGCCACAACGTCCCGGCAGCGTCGGACATCTCGCTGATACGATCGCCACTCAGGCGCAAACGCAGGTAGTCCTTGGGTGACAACACGCAGTCGATGGCCTTGAATACCTCAGGCTCATGCTGTTGCAACCACAGCAATTTCGGCGCCGTGAGCCCGGCCATGGGCAGGCTGCCCGTGACGTCGGCAAACCCCGCCCCCAACTGTTCAGCCTCAGCGATCGCGCGCGAATCGTCCCACAGGATTGCGGGATACAACACGCGGTTGTCCTCCCCCAACAACACAGCACCGTGCATTTGCCCGGACAGGCCGATACACGCCACACGCGCAAACGCCTCGTGCGCACGCAGTTGCCCCAACGCCTGCACACACGCCTGCCACCAATCTTCCGGCGCCTGCTCGGACCAGCCGCTGTGGCGCCGCGACACACTCAGACGCACGCCGGCGTGGGCCAGCACCCTACCGTCGAGGTCCATCAGGATGGCCTTGAGTTCTGAGGTGCCGAGGTCTATTCCGAGGGAAACAGGAAGGTTCATACGTGGTTTTCCAATCAACTACAGCCACATGAGTCACGCCATTGCAGGGTTGGCGCCAGGCGCATGCTCTGGGGCGGTGCCGTGGGCGAAGCCATGCGTTGCAACAACAGGCCGACAGCGCGAGCGCCGAGTGCCTTGACCGGCTGAGCGATCAAGGTCAGGCGCGGCACGAAAAAGTCCGCCCAGTCAAAATCATCAAAGCCGACCAAGGCCATCTGCCCCGGCACGGCGATGTGTGCGTCACGCAGCGCGTGCATGGCGCCGAGGGTCATCAGGTTGTTGCCGGCCATGATTGCCGTGGGCGGCGCGGCCAGGCCCAGCAACTGCGCCGTGGCCTGGCGTGCCGGCTCTGTGTTGGAGCCGCCATTGACCAACAGCTGTGGATCAAACGCCAGCCCCGCCACGTGCAACGCCGCGCGGTAACCGGCCACTCGCTCATCGGTGGTGCTGAACCCCTCGCGTCCGGCGATAAAGCCAATGCGGCGGTGACCATGGGCGATCAGATGTTCAATAAGGGCCTGGGTGGGCTCGGCGTTGTCCACCCCGACCTGGTCAAACTGCTCGCTCATCATGCGGTCCACCAGCACCGCTGGAATCTCGTTGGCGCGCAGGTACTCCAGCGCCTTGGAGCCGTTCGAGGGTGCCAGCACAATCCCGTCGACCCGCCGATGATGCAGCGCCGTGACCACCCGCAGCTCCTGCTCCGGGTCGTCGTGGGTGTCGACAAACAGCATCATGTAGCCGTGTTTGGCGCATTCGGTTTCAATCGCGTGCACCGTTTCACTGAAGTAGTGGTTGGACAGCGCCGAGATCGCCACGCCAATCGTGCTTGTACTTGACCGGGCCAGCGAGCGCGCCAGGGTGTTGGGGATGTACCCCAGCGCCTGGATTGCCTGCTGCACCGCTTGCACCGTGGCCGGGCTGACCTTGCGGGTACCGTTCAACACATGGGACACCGTCGATGTCGACACCCCCGCCCTGCTTGCGACGTCATCCATGGTGACCACGGCGCTGTTCCTCTCACTGATTCAACGTTTACTCGACCAACCGCTGTACGTACCGACGTTGTCACGGGTGATCAGTTTTGGCGTGAGCAGGGTCACCGCTTCGGCTGGGGCTTTGTCATTGAGAATGTCATTGCCCACGTTCACCGCGGTCTGCGCCATGGCCCAAGGGTCCTGGCTGGCGGACGCCTGGATTTGCGTGTCGGTCTTCAGCGCATTCTCGATATCCGGCGCGCCGTCCACCGACGTGATAACGATGCCGCTGCGCTTGAGCTGCTTGGCCGCCAGGTCGCTGCCGATGGCTTGCGGGTCGTTGATCGCGAACAGGCCGTCGATTTTCGGGAAGCGCGTCAGGTAACCCTGCATGGCGTTCAAACCACCTTCGCGCGAGCCCTTGGCGTCCTGGTCATCGGACAGCACCTTGATCTGCGGCGCACTGGCGAGTGCCGCCTTGCACCCTTTGACGCGGTCGGTCACGGCAGTGACTTGCGGGCCGTTCTGGATGATCACATTGCCCTTGCCGGCGAGCTTATCCACCAGGTACTGGCAGGCCAGCTTGCCGGCCTCGACGTTGTCGGTCTGCACGGTGGCGTTCACACCTTTGGCGTCGACATCCACGGCGACCACGACAATGCCGGCGTCGCGGGCTTTCTTGATGGCCGAGGCCATGGCGGACGGGTCTACCGCGTTGATCAGGATCAGGTCGACCTTGGACGAGATAAAGTTGTCGATCTGCGAAAACTGCTTGCTCAAGTCATAGTCGGCCGACACCGAGGTCACCTTGACGTTGGGATTGAGCTCCTTGGCCCGCGCCGTGGCGCCATCGGCCAGGGTCACGAAATACGGGTTACCCAACGAGCCCATGCTGATGCCGAGGGCTTTGAGTTCGCGCGCTTCGACGGCTTGGGACATCAAGGCAGCCAAGGCAATAACGGGAAAGATACGTTTGACGTTCATGCGGGTCTCTCTTGTGATTGTTGTATGAGTGAAATCAGGTCCGCGCACCGGACTGGCGATAACGATCCAGCGCCACTGCGCCAATGATCACGATGCCCTTGATGATGTATTGCCAGATATCCGACACGCCCAGCAGCACCAGGCCGTTGGTGAGTACCGCGATGATCAGCGCGCCGATCAGCGTGCCGCCGATGGTGCCGACGCCGCCGGTAAAGCTGGTGCCGCCAAGGATCACCGCGGCAATCGCGTCCAGCTCATAGGATTGCCCCAGTTGCAGGCCGTTGGCCGCGAACAGGCGCGAAGCGCTCATCACCGCGCCCAGCCCGGCCAACGCACCGGACATGGCGTAGACGAACAGCAACACCTTCCACACCTTGATCCCCGACAATCGCGCCGCTTCCGGGTTACCGCCCACCGAGTAGATCTGCACGCCCATCACCGTGCGCCGCAGGATAAACCACGACAGCGCCACCACCGCGACGGCAATGATCACCAGCCAGGGCACACCGAGCACCGAGTCATTGCCGATAAACGCAAACGGCAGGTCGGGGTTGAACACGGTCTTGTCATCGGCCAACAGGCGCGCCAAACCGCGCATGGCGGTCAGTGCGCCGAGGGTGACGATAAACGGCGGCAGGCGCATAAAGGCGATCAATCCGCCGTTGACCAGGCCCAGCAACAGCCCGAAGCCAATACCGGCGGCAATCCCGAACATGCCGAACTGCGGCGACATCGACGCTTGCAACGCCACCACCGCCGACGCGGCCAGGATCGCGCCCACCGACAGGTCGATACCCGCCGTGAGAATCACAAAGGTCATGCCCGCCGCCAGCACCACGTTCACCGAGGCCTGCTGGGTGATGATCGACAGGTTCTGCACCGTCAGGAAGTTCTCGCTGGCCAAGGCAAAGCCCACCAGCAACAGGATCAGCACCGGCAACATGCCGAC
Organism: Pseudomonas sp. 58 R 12; assembly: GCF_900005865.1. Lineage (NCBI taxonomy): Bacteria > Pseudomonadati > Pseudomonadota > Gammaproteobacteria > Pseudomonadales > Pseudomonadaceae > Pseudomonas > Pseudomonas sp. 58 R 12. Next base: position 139,904 of record NZ_CVTP01000008.1, on the reverse strand, counting down.
GGTGCGCATCAACTCGCGTGCGCGTTCAGCTTTACCTATTGTTGCAACGTTCAATTCAGCCATTGGCAACCACCTGATCGCCACCGGTGGCGAGGTCAATAATACGTTCCTGGGAGATGACGTGGCCGGAAGCCCCGCCGACTTCGGCCACCAACTGGCCTTCGCGCATGATCAGCACGCGGTCGCAGGTGCCGATGATTTCCGGCAGCTCGCTGGAAATCACCACAATGCCGACACCGGCCTGCGCCAGTTGATTGATGATGCGGTAGATCTCGGACTTGGAACCGATGTCCACGCCGCGTGTAGGCTCGTCGAGGATCAGCACATGCGGCTTGACCTCCAACAGTCGCGCCAGCAGCACCTTTTGCTGATTGCCGCCGGACAGCGCGCCGACATTGACCTTGCCCGACGCCACGCGAATCGACAGTGACTGGATCGCGTCCCTCGCGCGTTGCGCCGCGTGGCCACGATCGAGCACACCGCCGGCATGCGCATCCGGTACACACGCGCAGACATTGATGTTGTCGGCCACGCTCATGTCGAGGAACAGGCCCTGGGCCTTGCGGTCTTCGGTGAGGTAAACGACGCCGGCGCGAATCGCATCCGCCGGGGTGCGCAGTTGGGTGATGGTCTTGCCGACCACTTCCAGGGTGCCGGAGGTGCGTGGGTCGGCGGCAAAGATCAGCCGTGCCAGTTCGGTGCGCCCTGCCCCGACCAGGCCGGCAATACCGAGCACTTCGCCGGCATGCAGGTCGAAACTACAGTTGCGCACGCGCTTGCCATCGGCCATGTCGCGCACGCGCATCACCACGTTGCCGGGGTTATACGCAGCGTGTTCCTTCTTGTAGAACCCCGACAGGTCGCGGCCTACCATCATTTTCACGAGCACTTCGGCCGACAGCGCCTCGCGGGTCAGCTCGCCGATGTATTGGCCGTCACGCAGCACCGAAACGCGGTCCGACAGCTCGTAGATCTCGGCCATGCGGTGGCTGATATAGATGATCGCCAACCCTTGGCTGCGCAGCTGTTTGATCAGCGCGAACAAACGGTCGGTCTCGCGGGATGACAAGGGTGTGGTGGGTTCGTCCATCACCAGGATCTTGGCGTGGGCATGCAAGGCGCGGGCGATTTCCACCAGTTGGCGCTCGGCAATCGACAGGTTGCTGACCCGCGTTGACGGGGTGAAATCCGCGCCAAGGCGTTGCAGCACCTCGATGCACCCGGCCTCCATGCCTTTGCGGTCGATGGTCCAGCCACGCCGCAGTTCGCGGCCCAGGTAGATGTTCTCGGCCACGCTCAGGTTCGGGCACAGGCTCAGTTCCTGATAGATCACGGCAATGCCGAGGGCTTTGGCGGTGGCGGGGTCGAAGGTGGGGATGGGCTGGCCGGCAATGCGGATTTCACCGCCGGGGTCGGCTTGATAGGCGCCGGAAAGGATTTTCATCAAGGTCGATTTGCCGGCACCGTTCTCCCCCATCAAGGCGTGGATTTCGCCGGGGTAGACCTTCAGGCCGACATTCTTGAGCACGCGCAAACCATTGAAGGTTTTGCTGATGCCCTGCATCTCAAGTAAGGGTTCAAGGCTCATGAATGAGCTCCTGGAATTATTATTTTTGTAATCGAGTGGGCCGACTCTAATTCAGATACATTTTCTTACGCAAGCGCTTGCGTTGACCATTTGTCGATTGATGAAACGTTTCATCACCCTCAAATTCGAAAACCACTGTTTTCGGATCGAATATATCCATTCGAAGGTATTTCTCCCTTAGCCAGCCATCAAAACGCCATAATTTCTGCTATTGTCCAAGGACCTCATCTCCTCCTCGTCGCCTCCAAGCGATCTTCTGTGAGCATGCTCTGCGCCATCGCCGATTGACGATGACGGGCCTGAATACCACGGAACGCCACAGCGATGGACACACCGTTACCCGAACAGCCGCAATCGCGCGCCGAAAAAATCGTCGAGTTCAAACGCCAGAAAACCCTGCTCAAGACCGGCGCCCTGCAAGACGCCATCTTCAACAGCGCCTATTTCTCGAGCATCGCCACCGACGAGAAAGGCGTGATCCAGATCTTCAACGTTGGCGCCGAACGCATGCTCGGCTATGCCGCCGCCGATGTGGTCAACCGCATCACCCCCGCCGATATCTCCGACCCCATCGAACTGGTCACCCGCGCGGCCGCGCTCAGCCAGGAACTGGACACGCCGATCACGCCGGGCTTCGAAGCGCTGGTGTTCAAGGCCTCCCGGGGTATCGAAGACATCTACGAGCTGACCTATATCCGCAAGGATGGCAGTCGCCTGTCGGCCATGGTGTCGGTGACCGCCTTGCGCAACCGGCATGACACGATCATCGGTTACCTGCTGATCGGCACCGACAACACCGCGCGCAAGCAGGAAGAAGCCGAACGCAAAGGCTTCGAGCGCGCCCTGGAAGAGAAGAACCTGGAGCTGGAGCACGCCAGCCACATGAAGTCCGAGTTCCTCGCCACCATGTCCCACGAACTGCGCACGCCGCTGAATGCGGTGATCGGTTTTTCCGAGGCGCTCAAGGACGGGCTGGTCGGCGAAATGAGCGAGACCCAGCGCGAGTACATCGGTGACATCTTCACCAGCGGCCAGCACTTGCTGTCATTGATCAACGACATTCTCGACCTGTCCAAGGTCGAGGCCGGCATGATGGAGCTGGAACTGGAGAGCGCGGAGCTTTCCGGCTTGTTGGCCAACAGTCTGTTGATCGTGCGGGAAAAGGCCGCGCTGCAACGTATTCAACTGAAGCTGGAAAGCCCTGAAGACCTCGGCTGCCTGGAACTGGACCTGCGCAAGACCAAGCAGATCGTCTACAACCTGCTGGCCAATGCGGTGAAGTTCAGCGAGCACGGCAGCTCAGTGACGCTGACGGTGCGCCAGGTGGCCCGCGAGCAGGTCGGGCAGATTCCCGGCGAATGGCCGGTGTACCGCTTCGACTTGCCCGACAGTGCGCATCAACAGTTCCTCGAGTTGAGCGTCAGCGACACCGGGATTGGTATCGCTGAGGACGACATGGGCAAGCTGTTCAAGGCGTTCAGCCAGATCGACAGCGGCCTGGCGCGCAAATTCGAAGGCACCGGCCTGGGGCTGGCGATGGTCAAGCAACTAACGGATTTGCACGGCGGCAGTGTTGCCGTGGCCAGCCGTGAAGGCTGTGGCGCGCGGTTTGTCGCGTGGTTGCCGCTGCATCGCACGCCGGAGGCAGCATGGCCGAGATCCTGATCATTGAAGACAATGAAGCCAATATGCGCCTGGCGCGCTTGTTGTTGGTGAATGCCGGCCACACGGTGCTGTGGGCACCCGATGCCGAAACCGGCATGACCCTGGCCCGCGCACAACAGCCGGCGTTGATCCTGATGGACATTCAACTGCCCGGCATGGACGGCCTGGCGGCCACGGCACTGCTCAAGCAAGACCCGCTGACCGCACACATCCCGGTGATCGCCCTGACGGCCATGGCGATGAAAGAAGACCGCGAAAAGACCCGGCTCGCCGGGTGTGACGCCTACATCACCAAGCCGTTGCGTTACAAAGAGCTGTACCAAGTGATCGACACCTTGCTGCAAACGCCCAACAGACCCCTCACATGAGTCCGCTCCATGGCCAGCCAACCCGCGACGTTGTTGATCGTTGATGATGAACCCCAGGTGCGCAAACTCCTGGAAACCCTGCTGCAACACGAGGGCTACCAGACCCTGAGTGCGAGCAGCGGTGAAGAAGCCTTGCAGTTGGTGGCGCAGCAGCCCCCGGACCTGATCCTGCTGGACGTGATGATGCCGGGCATGGACGGCTATGAAGTCGCCAGCCAATTAAAGGGTGATGACACCACCGCGGGTATTCCGATCATCATGTTATCCGCCCTCAGTGAGCAAAGCGCCCGTGTCAGTGGGCTGGAGGCCGGTGCCGAGGAATTCATCAGCAAGCCGGTCGAGCGTGTCGAGTTGTGGTTACGAGTGCGCAACCTGCTGCGGCTCAAAGAACGTGGTGACCTGGCAAGCCATTCGCGCGAGCTGGGGCAACTGCAAACGGGAATGAATGTGCATGACTTGGCCCTTCAGGACCTCGAAAATGCCTTGCGCCACGCCGTCGAGCGCGAAGACTTCACCGTGCATTACCAGCCCAAGGTCGATATCGCCAGCGGCCGCCTCTGCGCCCTCGAAGCGCTGCTGCGCTGGGAGAGGCCCGACTACGGCCCCGTATCCCCGGCCGTGTTTGTGCCGATATTGGAACGCCTTGGGCTGATTGTGCCTGTGGGACGCTGGGTGATAGAGCAGGTGTGCCAACAGATTGCCGAGTGGCAACGTGGCGCCATTGGTGCGGTGGAGGTGTCGGTGAACGTCTCCGGCCATCAACTGATCGAAGGCGACCTGATTGCCGATATCGCGCGCACCCTGGCGCAAACCGGGGTCGAGCCGCATTGGCTCGAAGTGGAGCTGACCGAAGGCTCCTTGATGGAAAACACCCAGCACACCATCGCCAGCCTGCAGCGCCTGCACGCCATGGGCGTGAAGATTTCCATCGATGACTTCGGCACCGGCTATTCGAGCCTGGCGTACCTGCGGCGTTTTCCTATCGATACGTTGAAGATCGACATTGCGTTTATCCGCGAAGTCACCACCAACCCGCAGGACGCGGCGATCACCCGCACCATCATTGAACTGGCCCACAGCCTCAAACTGCGGGTGGTGGCTGAAGGCGTGGAAACCCAGGCGCAGTTGGCGTTCTTGAAAGAGGCCGGTTGTGATCAGATCCAAGGTTACCTGTTCAGCCGGCCGTTGCCGGTGGAAACCCTGGAGCGCTTGTTGCTGGAGCGTTGAGAGGTCCCGCTCACTACACAGTTGCGTCGAGTTGGGGGGGAGCGCTACGGATCCAGCACACGCTGGCCTTCTTCCACGTAGTCGCCCAGGCGTTTCTCGAACACCAGCACGCCGGCGCAGGTTGGTTTTAGCGGGCTGTCGTTTATGGGTCAAATAGGTCGCGAATGAATGTTCGAGACCGCAATCACATTGAACCTGCTTGCGGCGCGTGCTCTCAAACCTGAACAGACCACGGCCCTGGTGCATGCTCGATGACTTTTATTCTATGGATGGCCGTACTGGGCGCTGTATTGCTTACCCTTGCCCTCACCTCCTCCTATCTGCGCTGGATGCCTGTCACGACCTCGGCGGTGTGCTTGCTGTTGGGCGTGGGGATCGGCCCACTGGGCGTGGATTTGCTGCACCTGGATATCCAGCACTCCGCGCGCTGGATGGAACACCTGACCGAAGTTGCCGTGCTGTTTTCGCTGTTCGTCAGCGGCTTGAAGCTGCGCCTGCCGCTCAAACATCGCACCTGGCGCATCGCGTTTGGCATGGCCGGGCCGGTGATGTTGCTGACCATCCTTGGCATCTGCCTGGCGCTGCATTACGTGTTTGCGTTGCCGTGGGGCGCGTCGTTACTGGTGGGTGCGATCCTGGCGCCCACGGATCCCGTGCTGGCGGGCCTGGTGCAGGTCAATAACGCTCAGGATTACGACGCGCTGCGCTTCGGCCTGTCCGGCGAAGCAGGCTTGAACGACGGCACGGCCTTCCCCTTTGTGATCTTTGCCCTGCTATTTATGCAGCACGGTGGGTTTGACGGGGATTGGCTGGGCGGCTGGGCGTTGAAAAACCTGCTCTGGGCAGTGCCCGCCGGGCTGTTGATCGGCTATTGGATGGGGCGCGGCATTGGCCGCGTGACGCTGTGGTTGCGCATCACCCACAGTGACAGCACGCTCTCGCCTAACGATTACCTGACGCTCGCCCTGATTGCGCTGGCCTACGTGGTCGCCGAGGCGGTGGGCGGTTATGGCTTCCTGTCGGTGTTTGCCGCCGGGCTCGGCTTGCGCCAGGCGGAGTTCCGCTCTACCGGTCATTCGCAGACACCGTCGGAGCACTTGGCGCTGCCGGTGGTGGGTCACTTGGAAGTCGAGCCTGAGCGCGCATTGCAGGGGGATGTGAGCGATCTGCAGGATACGCAGATCGCCGCCGGCGTGATGATGGGCGACATGCTGTCATTTGGTAGCCTGGTCGAGCGCTCGATGGAGGTGTTCCTGGTGACGGTGCTGGGGATCGTGCTGGTGAGCCATTGGGATTGGCGGGCGCTGCCGATGGCGGCGCTGCTGTTTTGCGTGATTCGCCCCGTCAGTGTGCTGGCGATGCCCTGGGGCAGCCTGGTCGATCACCGGCAGCGCGGCCTGATGGGCTGGTTCGGTATACGGGGGATTGGCAGTATTTATTACCTGTTCTACGCACTCAATCATGGGCTGATCGGTACCAGCAGTGTGGTGGCGGTGAACCTGACCTTGTCAGTGATCGCCTTGAGCATCGTCGTTCATGGCCTGAGTACCCAGCCAATGCTGGCGTGGTATGAACGACGAGCCAAGGTCAACACTCAGTCCTGATGCTCGGTATTGCCCACATCCGCCGCTTCATCCAGATCGTTGAGCGGCACTTCTGCGTCATCCATCAACGAGCCAGGGTCTTCATTGCCTGGGTCGTTGAGTTCCTCATCAAGTTCTTTTGACATGACCGTCTCCTCTAACCGCCTTGGGTATCGATATCGGCATCGGTTTCAGCCTTGGGCTCTGGCTCAGGCTCGAAGTCTGGACTGTAGTCGTTTTCTTCAGCCTTGGGGTCTTTGGCGGGTGCCGGGTCTTTGGGCGCGTCGGCGGCAGTACCTGGTGCTGGTTCGCCGCCGTCGATGGCCGGGTCGTTGCGACCGCTGACTTGGGGATCGTCGTGTGTGCTCATGGGTCACCTCTTCGCAGTGTTGGGAAAATGAAGCCTGCGTAAAGGTAAGGTCACGCCCTGGGCAATGAAGTTCAACTTGCTTATGAGCCTGGGTTATCGACCTGAATGTAGAACGCATAGGCGGCGAGCATTATCCAAAACACCATGAAGATCCACGGTGTACGCACCGAGAACAGCAAGGATTTGCGATAGCCCTTGTGCGAGGACTCGACTTCGGAAAACAGCGGCGACTCGTCATAAGCCAAGCCCATCACCGGCTCGCTGCGCAGCAGTTCGCTCTGTTTGAAGTGCCAGTGATCGATGATGTCATACGCTGCGCGGATGCCGGGCCAGGCGTTGAGGGAGCTGAGAATGCCCAGGAGCGCTAGGAACAGCGGGACCACCAGGGTGAACAATTTGCCCCATTCCGGGTTGAGGTTGCCCATGCCAGACACAAAGGCGATGACCAAGAACGACTGCGCCGTCAGGTAGGCGTCGGTGCGGTTGGCCAGGATCGAGGTTTCGTACTGTATCTCGCGCCGGTAGAAGTCGAGGCGGTCTTTGGGTGAGCCGAAGATCTTGGCGTTGTGCTCACTGTGATCGGTCAGGGTCGATTCTGGGCTGTCAGGGGATATGATTCTGGGCACATGCGTGCTCCGTTTTGGATCGAGTCTGTTTAGAAGGAAGGGGCGGCGGCGAAGTTCAAGTTAGTTCGCGCACCAATCTGGCGCATTTTGTAGTGAGCGGGCTTGCCCCGCGCCGGATTGCGTAGCGCTCCCGCCCTTTTGGGGGCCGCTGCGCAGCCCAGCGCGGGGCAAGCCCGCTCACTACAATAGGGTTATTGGCGGTTTCGGCACAGGCATTGCTTAACCCTTTCATCACCCACCTGCCTTGCCCGGTTACAGGAGCATTCGTTACCCACCGACCCAGAGCCGACCCCATAAGAAAGTAAGGACCAGGCCGGTTGGCACCTTCAGCCACGGCCTTATAAAAATGCGTTTTTTGAAGCGGCAGTGCCACTTGGCTATCCTCGGCACTGACAAGGTACTGGAATGGCTCGATCTTTCTTCGATGAAATGAATGACGCAAACGGCGCGTGCCGTGCGCATTATCAAGACTTCTCCCGCTGGCTGGCGAATACGCCGCCGGAGCTGCTGGCCCAGCGTCGCCGTGAAGCCGACTTGCTGTTCCACCGCGCCGGGATTACGTTCACGCTGTATGGTGACGAGCAAGACACCGAGCGCTTGATCCCCTTCGACATCATCCCCCGCAGCATCCCCGCCAGCGAATGGAGCGTGATCGAACGCGGTTGTATCCAGCGCGTCAACGCGTTGAACATGTTCCTTGCCGACATCTACCACGACCAGCGCATTATCAAGGCCGGGATCATTCCAGCGGAACAGGTGCTGGGCAACGAGGGTTATCAGAAGGCCATGGTCGGCCTGGACCTGCACCGCGACATCTACTCGCATATTTCCGGTGTCGACCTGGTGCGCGATGGCGACGGCACCTACTACGTGCTCGAAGACAACCTGCGCACCCCCAGCGGCGTGAGCTACATGCTCGAAGACCGCAAAATGATGATGCGCCTGTTCCCCGAGGTCTTCGCCAAGCAGCGCATCGCGCCGGTGGACCATTACCCCAACCTGCTCCTTAAGACCCTGAAAAGCGCCAGCCGCCTGGATAACCCCAACGTGGTGGTGCTGACGCCTGGGCGCTTTAACAGTGCGTTCTTCGAGCATGCGTTCCTGGCCCGGGAAATGGGCGTGGAACTGGTGGAAGGCGCCGACTTGTTCGTACAGGACCTCAAGGTGTTCATGCGCACCACCGACGGCCCCAAGCCGGTGGACGTGATTTACCGGCGTATCGACGACGCCTTCCTCGACCCCAAGGCCTTCAACCCCGACTCGATGCTTGGCGTGCCCGGTCTGGTGGCCGCTTATTGCGCCGGCAACGTGGTGCTGGCCAATGCCATCGGCACCGGCGTGGCTGATGACAAGTCGATCTACCCCTATGTGCCGGAGATGATCCGCTTCTACCTGGATGAAGAACCGGTGCTGCAAAACGTGCCGACCTTCCAGTGCCGCAAACCCGATGAGCTGTCCCACGTCCTGGCCAACCTGCCGCAACTGGTGGTCAAGGAAACCCAGGGCTCCGGCGGCTACGGCATGCTGGTCGGCCCGGCCTCCAGCGCCGCCGAGATCGAGGACTTCCGCCAACGCATCAAGGCCCGACCCCACGCGTATATCGCCCAACCCACACTGAGCCTGTCCACCTGCCCCACCTTTGTCGAGAACGGCATTGCTCCGCGGCATATCGACCTGCGGCCCTTTGTGCTGTCGGGCAAGGAAACCCGCCTGGTACCTGGTGGCCTTACCCGTGTTGCGCTGAAGGAAGGCTCACTGATCGTCAACTCGTCGCAAGGCGGCGGAACCAAGGACACCTGGGTGGTGGAGGACTGAGTATGTTGAGTAGAACCGCCGCAGATCTGTACTGGATGTCCCGTTACCTAGAGCGCGCCGAGAACCTGGCGCGCATGCTCGAGGTCAGTTACTCCCTGTCGTTGATGCCCCAGGCCGGGCGCAGTGATGGCCTGGATGAACTGGCCATGTCGCTGCTCAGCAGCGGCACCCTGGACAATTACCTTGAGCGGCATACGCAGCTGGATGCCGAGCGCATGTTGCACTTCTTTGCCCTCGACGAAGAGAACCCCGCCAGCATCTATAACTGCCTGCGCGCGGCCCGCGGCAATGCCCATGCGGTGCGCGGGCGTATCACCGCCGACATGTGGGAAAACCTCAACGCCACCTGGCTGGAGATGCGCAGCATCGCCGCCGGCGGCCTGGCGCGGCATGGCATCAGCCACTTTTGTGATTGGGTCAAGCAGCGTTCACACCTGTTCCGGGGGGCTACCTCCGGGACGATCATGCGCAATGACGCCTATCGGTTTATCCGCCTGGGCACCTTCGTGGAGCGTGCGGACAACACCTTGCGCCTGCTGGATGCGCGCTATGAGATGTTTGGCGAGGAGTCGGAAGAAGTCAGTGACTTGTCGGCACGCGGTTATTACCAATGGAGCGCCCTGCTCCGCGCGTTGTCGTCGTTCGAGGCGTACACCGAGTTGTATCCGAATGCGTTGAATGCTCGCTCGGTCTCAGAGTTGCTGTTGTTGCGCAGTGATGTGCCGCGTTCGTTGCATGCGTGTATCGAGGAGTTGAGTCATATCCTGGCGGACTTGCCCGGCAGTTACGGGCGCACGGCGCAGCGGTTGGCGGCGGAGTTTGAGGCGCGGCTCAGGTATACGGGGATTGATGAGATTCTTGAGGATGGGTTGCATAGCCGGTTGACGGAATTCATTGACACGGTTCGGGAGTTGGCGCAGGCGATTCATAGTTCATATCTGGAAGTGGTTTAGCACACGACGCTGATCAAAATGTGGGAGCGGGCAAGCCCGCTCCTACATTTGGTTGGGGTGGGTTTACGGTTTTTGTAGGAACGCGAGGATTAGCGTGTTGACCTGCTGGCTTTGTTCGTTCTGGATCCAGTGGCCGCAGTTGGGCAGCACGTGTTGTTCAAGGTGAGGCACTGAATCGGGCATGCGCTTGAGCGTGTGGGCCTCGAATATCCCGACCGGGTCTCGGTCACCGATCAGGAATAGCGTGGGTTGCAACACCTGCTGGCCAGCCAGGCATTCGGTGCGTTGCCAGTTGCGTTCAAAGTTGCGGTACCAGTTCAGCGGGCCACGAAAACCGTGGTCGGCGAAGGTTTTTACGTAGACGTCCAGATCTGCCTGGGAACACCATTGCGGCAATGCGCCGGGCGCGGGAACGCCCTCAAGTAACCGGGCGCTCGGCGGTTTCTTTTGCAAAAACACATCCTGATCCTGCATGAACAGGCGCAACGTGCGCTCGATGTCAGCGTTCAGCTCCTGCTCGGCAACGCCCGGCTCCTGGAAATACAGGATGTAGTTGAAGCGGTCGGCGTACAGCTCACGCATGATTTCGATCACCGGCCGCCGCGCGCGTCCGGCGAAAGGCACGGACATCGTGACCAAGCGCGTGACACGCTGGGGTTCGAGCAACGCCAGGTGCCAGGCCACCACTGCCCCCCAGTCATGGCCGACCATCACCACCTGCGCATGGCCAAAATGGTCCATGGCCTGCTGGATATCCCCGCACAGGGTCAGCAGATCATAATCGGCGATCGCGGCGGGCGAACTGGTCTGGCCGTAGCCGCGCATTTCCGGGGCGAACACTCGGTAACCCGCAGCCGCCAATGCGCCAATCTGCTCGCGCCAGGAGTGCCAGCATTCCGGAAAACCATGGAGCAGCCAGATCGGCGGACCTTCGTCGGCTCCCGTGACCTGCACACTTAATTCAATGCCGTTGACCTGGATCCTGTGCTGCCGGGTAGCGTTCATCAGTGGCGTCCTTGTGTAGTTTGCGCTCGCGGTACTCTCGCGGTGAGCAATTCATCAAACGTTTGAAAGCACTGCTGAATGCGCTGTCCGACTGATAACCCAATGCCTGGCCGATGCTGGACACACTGCTGCTGGAGGTGTTCAACGCCTGCACCGCCAAATGCATACGCCAGCGGGTCAGATATGCCTGAGGTGCCATGCCAACACGTTGCTTGAAATGCTGGGCGAAGGTCGAGCGAGACTGATTGGCCGTGCCTGCCATTTCGCTCAATGTCCAACGCCGTGCCGGTTCTGCGTGCACTTGCGCCAGTACCGGCGCCAACCTCGGATCGGTCAATGCCGCCAGCCAACCGGTGGTACTGGCGCCCAGGGAAGCTTGATAGAGGCGCAGGATTTGCACCAGCATCATTTGCGCCAAATGCTCGGTCATCAACGCCGCACCCAGCTTCGGGCTGGCGTATTCAAGAGACAGGCGCTCCAGGCACCAACGCAACACACTGGCCTGGTCGGAGCGAGCACTGATACGCACCACCGGTGGCAATCCCTCCAGCAAGAGGCGGGCTTCATCACCGTAGTAAAACAGTCCGCCAATCAGAAACAGATCAGCCGTATCACCCAGGCTGGCGATACCGCCCACGGCCTTGCTGTAGACCTGCCGAGCATCGACCCCCTCCAGTGCCAGGTGGCTGGATAATTTCCACGGTCGATTTTGCGTCAATAGAAAGCAATCACCTTCATACAGCCGGACGGGCACGATCATCCCTTCTACTTCCAGCCAACACTCGCCCTCTACTACCGCGTTGAACTTGATGCCACCCGGTGGTGGAAAATCCAGCGCCCAGTCGCCGCCCGCCTTCAAACCCGCAAAATACGAGCGGTGACTGCGTAACAACGCCACCACATCAGACAGGATATCCATAAATAAAAAAGCTCCGGACGATCGCGACAGAAATACAGACTTTAGGCTATTCCGAGTCCGGCCCCAAAAAAACACTATAGGTCCTCCTGAGTGGAGAGCCTTATGACCAGCAAGCAAACCCCTATTAACAGCGGATTCGACGGTGCGACGACAGCCACACAAGCATTGGCGGGTAAAGATTTACACGGTATGACCGTTATCGTTACCGGTGGCTATTCCGGCATTGGCCTGGAGGCCGTACGGACATTGGCGGGCGCAGGCGCGCAGGTGATCGTTCCTGCACGCGATGCGCTTAAAGCCGAGCGCAACCTACGCGGGATCCGCGGCGTTGAACTGGCCAGCCTGGATTTGTTCGACGCGGCCTCTATTGACCGCTTCGCCCAGGACTTCCTGGCGTCCGGGAGGGCGTTGCATCTTTTGATCAACAGCGCGGGGATCATGGCTACCCCACTGCAAAGGAACGCCAACGGCCTGGAAGCGCAGTTCGCCACCAACCACCTGGGTCACTTTCAGCTGACCGCCCGCCTGTGGCCGGCCTTGTGTAAAACAAGCGGTGCGCGCGTGGTGACGGTGTCGTCCCTCGGGCATCGTTTGAGCCCCCTGCACTTCGAAGATCCCCAATTTGAACGCCGTGCCTATGACAAGTGGCTGGCCTACGGTCAGTCAAAAACCGCCAACGCGCTGTTCGCCGTGGCGCTGGACCAGCGTGGCCGGGCATGCGATGTGCGCGCGTTTTCGGTACACCCCGGTGAAATCCTCACTGACCTGCTCCGTTACCTGGACAAAGACGACCTGGCGTTCGTCGGCGCGCTGGATGAACACGGGAATATTCGCCCGGCCAGTCATTACAAGAACCCTGAACAAGGCGCCGCGACGATGGTGTGGTGTGGCGTCAGTCCCCAACTTGAGGGGCTGGGCGGCCTGTACTGCGAAGATTGCGATGCGGCCGCCCCCGCTCACGATGAACGCGGGCGCAACGGCGTCTATCCGTGGGCCGTCGACCTGGAGCACGCCGAGCGGTTGTGGGCCTTGAGCGAACGACTGTGTGGCGTCACGCTCTGATCGTCGGTGCCCACCAACGCGGCAACAACTGGCGCACCCGCGCCTCGCCGAACCGGTCATCGATCAACATCACCACGCCCCGATCCTGCTGGCTACGGATCACCCTGCCCGCCGCCTGAACCACTTTCTGAATGCCGGGGTACAGGTAGGTGTAGTCGTAACCTGCGCCGAAGATCGCGCCCATGCGCAGTTTCATCTGTTCGTTGACCGGGTTCAGCTGGGGCAGCCCGAGGGTGGCAATAAAGGCACCGATCAAGCGAGCGCCGGGCAAATCAATGCCCTCGCCAAATGCGCCACCCAGTACGGCAAAACCGATGCCCTGGCTGTGCTCGGTGAACTGGTCAAGAAAGGCCTGGCGCTCGGCCTCCGTCATGCCGCGTGACTGCTGCCAGAGCACGATCCGCGGATGTCGTTCGCCGAGCAACTGCGCCACCTGCTGCAGGTAATCAAAGCTTGAGAAAAACGCCAGGTAGTTGCCAGGCTGTTGGGTGTACTGGTGGGCGATCAGCTCAACGATGGGTTCCAACGAAGCGTTGCGATGCACGAAGCGTGTGGAGATTGCATCGACGATGCGCACCTGCAGTTGCTCGGCCTTGAACGGTGACTCCACGTCGATCCACGCAGTATCCGCCGGCAGGCCCAGCAAGTCGGCGTAGTAATGACGGGGGCTGAGGGTGGCGGAAAACAGCACACTGCTGCGGGCCGCGGTCAATCGCGGGCGGATGAACTCGGCGGGCACCACGTTGCGCAGGCACAAGGTAGAGCTGCTGCGTTTGCCACTGAACTGGCGCTTGCTGATATCGAAAATAAAGTGCTCGTTGAACAGCTCGGCAACCTTGGCAAATTGTAGCACCTCGAAATAAAACGCTTGCAGGTCGCCACTGAGTGACTCGGGGTGCGCGTTGAAATAGTCGCCCATGGCGCTGGCGCACAGGGTCAGGGCCTGCAACAGTTTTTCGGGTCGGGCGGCGTAGGCCTGGTAGGGCGCGAGCTGGCCCTTGTGCAGCGCGTTCCACTCACGGTTAACGCGCTGCAACGGTTTCTTCAAGGCTTCGGGCGCGGTGTCCCGCAGGGTCTTGAGGCTGTACTGGTCAAGGCTGGCGCTGTACATCGAACGGGCACGTTCGACCAGGTTGTGCGCCTCGTCCACCAACACGGCGGCGCGCCACTGATTGAGCTGTGCGAGGCCAAACAGCATGGCGCCAAAGTCGAAGTAGTAGTTGTAGTCGGCGACCACCAGGTCGGCCCAGCGCGCCATTTCCTGGCTCAGGTAGTAAGGGCAAACGTCATGGGCCAGGGCGACGTCGCGCAGGTTTCGCTGATCGAGCAGGCGCACCTTGGACGCGGCAATGCGCGCGGCGGGCAAGCGGTCATAGAAGCCTTGGGCCAGGGGGCAGGAATCGCCGTGGCAGGCTTTGTCCAAGTGTTCACAGGCTTTGTCCCGTGCCACCAGCTCCAGCACGCGCAATGGCAGGCCGGGGCTGCTGGCGTGTAGCACTTGGGCCGCATCCAGGGCGAGCTTGCGGCCGGGGGTCTTGGCGGTGAGGAAGAACAGCTTGTCCAGTTGCTGGGGCGCCAGGGCCTTGAGCAAAGGGAAAATCGTGCCGATGGTCTTACCGATACCCGTCGGCGCCTGGGCCATCAGGCAACGCCCGGTGCTGACGGCCTTGTACACCGACTCGGCCAGCGAACGCTGGCCAGGACGAAACCCGGCATGGGGAAAAACCAGGGTGTGCGCGGCGTCGTTGCGCGCTTCGCGATGCTGCATTTCCTGCTGGGCCCAACCGAGGAACAGCGCGCATTGCTGATTGAAGAACGCCTCCAGCTCAGTCGCTTGAAAGCGTTGGTTCAGCACTGTCTCGCCTTCGCCGACGATATCGAAGTACACCAGTGCCAGGTCGATGTCCGAAAGGCCGAGTTTCTGGCACATCAGCCAACCGTAGATTTTGACCTGGGCCCAATGTAGTTGGCGATGGTTGGCGGGCTGGGCGTGGAGGTCGCCGCGATAGGTTTTGACTTCTTCCAGACGGTTGGCGTCCGGGTCATAGCCGTCCGCCCTGCCCCGCACCTTGAGCTGCTGGTAGTCGCCTTCAAGCGCGACCTCATTCTGGTAGTGCTTGCTGCGCCGTGAAGCGACGGTGCGGTGGCCGATAATGCCTTCCTGGGCGCTGGGGGAAGGCGTAAAGCGCAGGTCCAGGTCACCGACCTTGGCCGTGAACTCGCACAGTGCACGCACGGCAACGCTGTAACTCAAGCGGACTCTGCCCAGCGCACATAGCAGACCGTCACCGGCATCTGGTATTCACCGCAGAACTCCAGCCAGCGCAACTGGTTGTCTTGCAGGCGATCGCCAGGGCCCTTGACCTCGATCATGCGGTAGGTCTTTTGCTCGGGCCAGAACTGGATCAGGTCGGGCATGCCAGTGCGGTTGGCGCGGATGTCCAGCAGCAGCCGTTCAAACCAGTAATGCAGGTGCTCGGCGGGCAGGCACGCCAAAGCCTGTTCCAGCAGCTCTTCGCTAAGCAGGTTCCAGAACACAAAGGGCGACTGGATTCCCCACTTTTCGCTATAGCGCTGGCGGATGGTGGTTTTATAGCGCTCGTCCTGCAACTGCTCGAAACAACCGGCGAACAGCGGCGCGCGGCGCTGGTGGAAGTCCTCACTGTGCAAATCTGCGGGGCCGCGCTGGAATGGGTGGAAAAACGAACCTGGCAGCGGCGCAAAGATCACGTCCCAGCACAGCAGGCCGAACAGCGAGTTGATCAGTCCGTTTTCAACGTAATGCACCGGCCCATCGGGCTCGCTGAGGTGAGCCTTCACGCAGTACTCCACCGACATCAACGGCTCGGGCAGCGTCAGGGCCAGATCCAGTCGCGTGACCGGTCGGGGCTTGGTTTTGGGCAAAGCCGGTTCGCCCAATTTGCGGCGCAGGCGTGGCAACACACGCAACACGTGTTGCTGCTCGGCGGCGCTTTCCGGCATGTGTTGAGCGGCGTAAGCCAGGGCAATGGCCTGGGTGTAATGCTCCTGGCGCTCCAGCACGCGGATCAGTCGCGCGCGGGCACCTGGGTAGGCGCACGCGCGATAAATCTGCTCCGCCAAACCCAGTTCCGCATTGCGTTCACAGTACTGGCCCACTTGGAACAACAGCTTGGCCCGGCGTTTTTCCAGCCAGGGGTTGTCGGTGTTCAGGGTGGCGATGCGCACGAGTACCTCTTGCAACGCCTGGCCCGTTTCAAAAGCTTGCTGGCACTGGTGCAAGAACAAAAATCCGTGCACGTCGTCACGGCTGCGCAACCCCCGGGACTCGGCACAGAATTCGACTTTTTCATAGGTATAGATGCCAAGGTCGGCCAGCACGAATTCTGACCAGTCCTGATGCAGGTTGCCAAAGAACATCAGGCGCAGGCGGTCGCACAAATCCATCACGGTGAGGCTGTACAGCGTGTCAGCCAGGGCGGGGCACCAGGTGGCGAAACTGCGGCTGTCGGCAAACTGCGCCGCCAACCCCTCCATCCAGTCGGTTTTCCTCGCTTTGGGTTGGTCGATCCAAGGCTTGAACGTCGCGAGAAGTTCGCCTTTCTGCAACAAGGCGAACAGCTCTTCAAAACCCAGCAGGCATTGATCATCTACCCAACCCAGTGCCAACAACGGCCCGGCAGCGGCGTGCGGACAGCCGATCTCGAGGTAATTGAGCTTGCCCGCACGAAAATGCACACCCTTGCGCATCACCATGCGCACCAACAACGCTTGGGAAGCCTGCGGCAACCTGTCAAATTGCTGAATGAAATGCTGTTCGTCCGCATCGAGCAGATCTGCATAGCGTTGCCCCAGCCAATGCAGGACCTGGCGGAAGTTATGCAGGTAATAGAGCGGGTCTTCGAGGGGATTGGCCATGGCGCACAGCGATCAAGTACTGGTTATGCATACAGAGTGCCGTCGCAGATGCCAGGTTGCAATCGGTAATAGATAAATGGCGCCTGCAACTTTTTGCATAAAAGTGATCAGATGGGTGAGTCGATGGCGTAACATTTGTCGCCCGCGGCCTCTGGCGTGGGACTTTTCAGGGTTAAGGTAAGGGTTATGAACATGAAGAATTTGAGTCTGCCACTGGTTGCACTCACTTTTCTGGTATTGGCCGGTTGCGCGACGCAAACCGTGGTGACGCTGCAAAATGGCACACAGTATTTGACCAGGGACACCCCAAAAACCAAGACTGCCGACGGCTTCTACGAATTCACCGACATCGCCGGCAAACGCATCCGTGTCAAAGCCGACGACGTAGCCACCGTGCGCAAAGAAGACTAGGCAACGCAGGTCAAATGTGGGAGCTGGCTTGCCTGCGATAGCGGTATCTCAGATACATAGCCGCTGCATGACACTCCGCCATCGCGGGCAAGCCCGCTCCCACAGTGGATTGCATTCCAGCTCCGGCTGATTTCCATCTCCCCCCGACAAACCCCCAGCTACAACCGCGGCCCAAACGCCTCATCCACCTTCGCCAAATCCGTATCCCGCAGATTCCCCGCGTAATAATGCAACTTGGTCCAAGCCATCAAATAGTCATACCGCGCCTGCGCCAGGTCACGCCGAGTGCTGTACAGCTGCTGCTCAGCGTTTAGCGCATCCAGGTTGACTCGCTCCCCCCCAAGGATGCTCTGCTTGGTCGACACCACCAGCGCTTCGGCTGACACCAGCGCCTTCTGATACGCCCGCAACTTGCTCACCCCCGACAGGCACGCACTGAACTGGCGACGCAGCTCGATCAGGGTTTCGCGGGTCTTGCCCTCCAGTTCGTACTCGGCCTGCTCCATGGCGCGGCTGGCCTGGCGGGTGGACGCCGAGATACCGCCACCGGCATACAGCGGCAGGCTGACTTCGACGCCGATGGTGTTGGTGTCATAGCGTTGGTTGTAGGTATTGCCGCTGTCGGACTCCTGCTGGCGCGAACTGGCATACGCCGTGACCTTGGGCAAATGCCCGGCGCGGTTGCGCTCCACGTCGTAACGGGCCACTTCCAGGGCCTGGCGCTGGGACGCCAGTGTGGGGTTGTTGCTGATCGCCAGTTCATGCCAGGTGTCATAGTTGGCCGGGGTCAAGGTGAACGCGGCAAAGCCCTGGTTCAAAGGGGCCAGGTCATTGATGTTGACGCTTTGCACGCCGATCAATGCACCCAGCTCCCGCAAGGACGCGTCCTGTTCATCCATCGCCTGGATTTCTTCGGCGGTGGCCAGTTCGTAGCGCGACTCGGCTTCCAGAATATCCGTGCGAGTGCCCTCGCCCTGCTGGAACAGGTGCTGGTTTTGCTGGAACTGCTGCTCAAAGGCCTTCTTCTTGGCGCGGGCGATGTCGATCTGGTCCTGGGCAAACAGCGCCTCGGTGTAATACGTCAGCACCCGCACCAGCAGCGCCTGGCTCTTGTCGCGAAAACTTTCATCGGCAAACAGCGCCTGGGCCACGCCTTTGCGGTAGTTGGCGTAGGCCTCGTAGTCGAACAGTGGCTGCTGCAGGCTGAAGGTGGAACCGTAGCTGTTGTAGTTGCGGTCGTCGTGATAATTGCCGCCGCGCCCATCCGGCAAGGTGGCCTGGGAGTTATTGCGGCCCTTGTTGTAGTTGTACGACAGCTTGGGCAGCAGCCCAGCACGGCCGATGGCGCGATTTTCCAGGCCGGCGTCACGCTCCTTGATAGCGCCGAGGAACACCGGATCGTTACGCAGGGCCTGCTCGTACACATCGAACGGGCCCATCGCGGCCTGGGCATTGGCGCAGGTCAACAGCAAGGCGATAAACACAGCTTTCATGTCTATTCCTCGGTCAACGCGGAGCCGGCGCGGTCGAGCAGCGGCTTGAACAGGTAATTGAGCAACGAGCGCTCGCCGGTACGCACGAACATCTCGGCGGGCATGCCTGGCTTGATCACCAACCCGTGGAGTTTTTCGAGTGCCGCGTCGCTGACCGTGGTGCGCAGCACGTAATACGGCGCGCCGGTTTTTTCATCGAGCATCTGGTCGGCGGAGATCAGGCTCACCTCTCCCGGCACACGCGGTGTGCGGCTCTGGTTGAAAGCGGTGAACAGGATATCGACCGGCAGGTGCGTCCCCACTTTGTCCACCAGGTGCACCGGCAAGTGCCCTTCCACTTCCAGGCGGGTGTCCTGAGGCACGATCTCCAACAGGGTCTCGCCGGCGCGCACCACGGCACCGATGGTGTGCACGCTGAGGTTGACCGCGATGCCATCCGCCGGGGCGTTGATTTCGCTGTGTTGCAGGTCGAACCCGGCTGAGGTGAGTTGCTGTTCCAGGGTCAGGCTGCGCAGTTGTGCGTCGGCCAATTGGCTGCGCACTTCCTTCTGGTATTCCTCGCTGTGCTGCTGCAATTTCAGGCGCGATTCGAGGATGCCCTGCTCCACGCGGCCACTTTCGCCGGTGTTCTGCGCCAAGTCCTGTTGCACCTGGGACAACTGGCGCTGGTACTCCATCAGGCGGTTGCGCGGGATGTAACCGTTGTCGGCCAACGGTTGCAGGTTGCCGAGTTGGTCGCGCAGGGATTGGGCCTGCGCCGTCAGGTCGCTGCGGGCACGGCGCATGCCGTTCAGTTGCGCAGTGGCGCCTTCAATATTGGCACGGATGCCGGCCTGTTCGCGGGCAAACGCTTCGCGACGGCTGCTGAACAATTGACGCTGGCCTTCCAGTACCAGCGCCAGGGCGGGGTCGGGATTGGCGCCCAGCTCGGCAGGAAAAGTAATGCGGGTTTGGTTGTCACGCTCGCTCTGCCAACGCGCCACGCTGGCCCAGGCCATGCGGTATTGGGCTTGCAGTGACTGCACGTCGGCCTGGTGCTGGGTCTGGTCGAGACGAAACAGTGGCTGGCCTTGTTTAACCGTTTCACCCTCCTTCACCAGAATCCGGCTGACTACACCAGGGCTGAGGGTTTGCACCGCTTTGCGCTTGCCGGATACCACCACCGTGCCCTGTACCGGAATGCCCTGGTCCAACGGGGCCAGGCTGGCCCACAGAAAAAATCCGCCCGCGCCGACTACCGTCAGCAACCAGCCCATCCGGGCGAAGAACCCGGCGTCGCGCTCTTTGAAACGCGGTTCAAAAGTGATGCTGCTCATGCGCCTGGATTCCTTCCGGCCTGGTACTGACGACTGAAACTGACGCCGGTTTTTTCCTTCGGTGCTTCCTGCTGACCCGACAACGCCCGCAGCACCTCCTGGCTCGGCCCGAACGCCTGCAAATGCCCTTCACTGAGCACCAGCAGCTTATCGGCCTGGGCCAGCGCCGAAGAACGATGAGTCACCAGCACCACGCTGCTGCCCTGGGCTTTCATCTGCACGATGGCGCTGGCCAGGGCGGCTTCGCCGACGGTGTCGAGGTTGGAGTTGGGCTCATCCAGCACGATCAGACGCGGCCCGCCATATAGCGCGCGGGCCAGCGCCACCCGTTGTTTCTGGCCGCCGGACAGGCCGCCGCCGTTGTCGCCCAAAAGGGTGTCGTAGCCCTGGGGCAACCGCAGGATCAGTTCATGCACGCCCGCCTGCTGCGCGGCGCGCACCACTGATTCGGGATCAGCTTCGCGAAAGCGCGCGATGTTGTCGGCGATGCTGCCGCTGAACAGTTCGATGTCCTGGGGCAAGTAGCCGATGTGCGGCCCCAGGTCGTCGCGGTCCCAGCGATGAATATCCGCGCCGTCCAGGCGCACGGTGCCGGCCAGCGTCGGCCATACCCCCACCAACACACGCGCCAGGGTGGATTTGCCAGAGCCCGACGCGCCGAGCACACCGAGCACTTCACCGGCGCCCAGGTTGAAACTGACCTGCTGCAAGGTCGCCACACGCTTTCCGGGCGGGCCCGCACTGACCTGTTCGAAACTGATTTGGCCGAGCGGCACCGGCAATTTCATCTGCTCGACTTCCGGAGGAAACTCGCGCAGCAACTCATCCAGCCGCTGGTAGGCCAGCTTGGCCGAACTCCATTGCTTCCACACCGCAATCAACTGGTCGATGGGGCTGAGTACCCGGCCCATCAGGATCGAACCGGCAATCATCATCCCGGCGGTCATATCCCCCCTGATCACCAGCAACGCGCCGAGCCCCAGCACCAGCGATTGCAGGCACAGGCGCAGGGACTTGCTCAACGACGTGACCACCGAACCGGTATCACTGGCCTTGTTCTGCAGGCCAAGGAACTGCGAATGCACCGCAAACCAGCGTTTGCGCAGCGCGCCGAGCATGCCCATGGCCTGAATGGTCTCGGCATTGTGCAAGTGGCTGGTGGCCAGTTGCGTGGATTGCTGGGAGTAACCGCTGGCCTCCCCCAACGGTTTTTTGGTGAGGTATTCATTCAGGCACGCCAAGCCTATCAGCAGCACGGCACCGGCGGTGGCCAACACGCCAAGCCACACATTGAACAGGAAGATCACGAACAGATAGATGGGAAACCACGGCGCATCGAAAAATGCGAACAACGCAGGCCCCGTGATGAACTGACGAATATGGGTCAAATCGCCCAAGGATTGCCCGGCATGCCCCTGGCCGCGTTGCAGGTTGCGTTCAAACGCGGCCTTGTAGACGCGCAAGTTGAAACGCCGCTCCAGCTGGCTGCCGATGCGGATCACGATAAAACTGCGGATCACTTCAAGCAGGCCAATAAACGCAAAGAAACCCACGACCATCAGCGTCAACATCACCAGGGTGGTTTCATTCTGGGAGGACAGCACGCGGTCATACACTTGCAGCATGTAAATCGACGGCACCAGCATCAACAGGTTAATCAATGCAGTGAAACAGCCAACACTGATCAAAATGCTCTTGTATTCACCCAGCGCCTTGAATAACGGCGCGACGGCATGGGACTTAGCCATGATTTCTGATCTTCCCTGAACCCAATTGCGCGCAAAAGTTGCCCTTGCCCCGACGCACAGGGTGGCCAACTAATAAAATCAAGTTATAAACTTATAACAACAACTAAGGTGTGCGTTGCAATACAACTTCCAGCCCGGTGGGCGTGCGACCTTTATATTCACCTTCTTTCTGGCGGTTCAGGTGGGTAATCCCGCTGCCCTCGGCGTTCATCAGCCAAATTCCGTCCGGTGTCGGCGACCAGCTCAGGGGCTTGTCGCCCAGCCATTGCTCGACACACGCCACGTCGCCACCCAAGGCATTGGCCTGCTCCAGCAGGTCCAGCGCGCACACCCGATCCTGCTGGTGCAACTGCCAATGGCCGGCCAACTGGGCGGTGGTAGGTAATACAAGACTGCTCGCCATTGCGTGGGCTCCTGCCGACACGAACATCACCTGCAACACGCAGGCGATCAATTTGAAAAAACGCTGCATCGCTGTGCTCCATCCGTAAAGCGCGACGCCGAGGCGCCGCGCCCGTGTATCACGCTACGATGTCGCTGACCGCTGCCTGGCCGACGGTGGTGACGAGGAAGTCCGCCACGCCGTGCCCGGAGAAGTCCACGGCCAAGGTGCCCAGGTTGGTACCTGCGGCGTAGGTCAGCACAGCATCGCCGGCATGCCCGGTGAAGGCATTGACGAAGGTCAGGCCTGCACCCTTGGTGATGCCGGAGAGGTCGATCTTGTCCGAACCCGAGGCAAAGTCAAAGATCTTGTCCGCAGCCCCTGGCTTGGAGTCGGAACTGGCACCGAACACAAAGGTGTCGTTGCCGGCGCCGCCCCACAGCTGGTCCGCACCACCGCCACCGTAGATAAGGTCGTTGCCGGCCCCGCCCTTGATCACGTTGGCGGCGTTGTTACCGATGATCAGGTCGTTGCCCGCGCCACCGAAGGCGTTCTCGAGGGTCACGCCCTTGGCGATGGACACGTTGCCCACCAAACCACCCACGTCCGAGAACGAAGCCTCATTGAGGTTGATCTTCTGGTTCTGAGTGAAACCGGAGAAGTCCAGGGTGTCGTTGCCACCACCGTCCCACACCGAGAACACCAGCTTGTCGGCATTGGACGAAGCGCTGAGGAAATCACGCCCGGTGTTGGAGTTGAAGCCGTAGGTGGTGTCGCCGGCACGGGTGTTGTAGTTGGCGCCGTAGAGCTTCTGGATCGCGGCAATGTCGTCGATCAGCGGTCCGGACGCGTAAGCCTCGACGCCGCCTTTGCTGAAGTTCTGGTTAGTGTTGCTTTCGCTCCAGTAGCTCATCAGGCTGTAGCCGCGCGTGTCCTGTCCATAGGTCGCGTCGTTGTAGGTCGGGTTGCCATTCCCGGCGTTGTAGTCGCCAGGGTGAGCCAGGCCCAGGGTGTGGCCGATTTCGTGGGTCAGGGTTTGCCGGCCGTAGTTGTTCAGGTCCGGGGTCTTGTTGGGCGTGTAGCTGTTGTTGGTCAGGTACCACGAGGTGCCGTCGTAGCCTGCGCCGGTGCCGGGCAGGTAGGCGAAGGCCGCCGCGCCGTCCTGGCCGCTGCTGTAGTTGCCGAAGGTCATGTGGCCGTCACCGCCGGTGGCTTTCTCGGTGAAGGTGACATTGGCCACGTCCGCCCAGGACTGCATGGCCAGTGCGGCCTGTGCTTTCTGCTGGGTGTTGAACTGACTGAAGCCCGAGATGCCATGTTTGTTCATGGTGCTCGAAGAGGCCGAGGTCAGGAAGGTGTAGGTCAGGTCGATCTTGCCGTTGCCGTCAAAGTCCCGGTACGCGGCGCCGTCGCGCAGCAGCTGGGTGGCTGCCTGGTCAACGGTGTAGGAGGGTTTGCCATTGACCGTGAGGTTGCCGCCACGGTCGTACAAATGGCTGAAGCTATCGATTTGCGAGTAAGCGGTGCTGGCTTGCGCCGCCGACACGATAGCCTTGTCTTTTACTTTTGACATAAACGTACTTCCTTGTTTGCAAGTGCATCAGTCTTTGATCGATAGGAACCCCGCGGGCGAGATCGTCCTATCACTCGCCTCTTTTGAAGGCGTCACGAAACTGACACAACTTGAAATCTTTCGTCTACATCTTTTCCAGCGTTAGAAATCAGCCTGCCTTCAACTCAACTAAGTTCAGTGCCGTGTTTATTGGACAGCCTTGGTTTTGTCCGACAAAAAACAGCGCGCAGTTATTTAAATATTAAATAGCGCTAACGCCGCGCAAGTTGAGCGGCGCTGTTAATTAATGGATCCACTATATTGCCAGGGTGTCATTGGCAACATTAAACAGCCATTACTTGCATTAATAACTGCGCTTGCCCCCTATTACCGGGACATACTCCACCCTGTCTCGCGTAGTACTGCCAGCAATGTATCGCCACTCAGGCCAGGCACCCGGACACCGTCATCAGTGACCATGTCCTCGCCGGCCAGGATCGCATTGACAATCGCCTCTTCCACCGCCTCTGCCGCCGCGCTGAACAGCGGCGAAATGTGGTCGTTGTTGACCATCTGCAGCGTGCTGCTGAACGGCAGGCCTTTGCGCCCGTAATCCGCCGCTGGCAAATCCCGGTTACCCGTGGAAAACGCCAGGAACAGGTCACCGCTGGAATCCTCGGTGCCGCCGCCGGTACGCGCAATGCCGATGGATGCGCGCTGCGCCAGTCGCTGGCATTGGTGCGGCAACAGCGGCGCGTCGGTGGCCAGGATCACCACGATCGAGCCCATGCCCGGTGTGCCTTGCTGGGCAAACGGCGAGGAAATCTCCATTAGCTGGCGCCCCACCGGGTAGCCATCTACCCGCAGTTCCTGGCGTTTGCCATGGTTGGCCTGCACCAGCACGCCGACGGTCCAACCGCCCTGCTCCGCCGACAAACGTCGCGAGGCCGTGCCGATGCCGCCCTTGAATTCATGGCAGATCATTCCGGTGCCGCCGCCAACTGCACCTTCCTGCACTGGGCCGGTTTCGGCGTTGTCCACGGCTTCACGCACGTGCTCAGGGCCGACGTGCTGGCCCCAGATATCGTTGAGCAAGCCGTCATAGGTTTCCATTACTACCGGCATGCACCAGTACACCGCCGGGTCTGCCAGGCGCTCGCGCTCCAGGGCAATCAGGCTGTCGCGCACAATGCCAATGCTGTGGGTGTTGGTGATGGCCAGCGGCGTGGTCAACAGCCCCGCTTCGCTGATCCACTCAAGGCCAGTGGCATCACCATTGCCATTGAGCACGTGGTACCCGGCAAAGCACGGTTGCTGCCGTGCCTCCCCGGCGCGCGGCTGAATCACGCTGACGCCGGTACGCACGTGCTTGCCGTCGATACGCGTGTTGAGCGTGCTGTGGCCGACCCGAACCCCGGGCACATCGGTGATCGCGTTCCACTCACCGGGCGTGCCCAGCCCCAACGTGATGCCCAATTGACGTGCGCGCATAACCACTCCTTACAATTTCTGGAAGACCGGACTCGACCGGCCACTGATGCAATACAGAATCACCGACAGCGCCAGCAAGCCGATGATGATCATGATGTCGCGGATCGAGGCTGCCGCCACCAGGGTGACCAACAGATAGCCCGCACCCAGCACCGCGAGCAACGCCGGCAGCGGCCACAGCGGCATGCGATAGGGATGCTCGCGATCACGCAGCAGCACGCGGCTCGTCAACGCACTCAACGCCACCACCAGGTACACCAGCATGATCAGCAACACGCTGAAGGAGGTCAGGTCGGCCAGGTTGGAGCTGAAACTCAGCAGCGCCGACGGGATCGCCAGGAACAGCGTAGCCAACCAGGGCGAATCCCAGCGTGGGTGAATGCGCGTAAAGAGCTTGTTGATGCCTGGCGTCCACAGCGCATCGCGCCCGCTGCTAAACACCACGCGGCCGATCTGGATCACGATGGCGACAATCGCGTTGAACACCGACAGGAAGATCCCGGCGCTGACCAGGCGCGACAAGGTTTCATTGCCATGGCTGGTCAACAGGTAGCCGATGGGGTCTGGGCTGCTGATCATCTCACTGAGCGACGGCGCACCGATCAACAGTGCAGTGATTGGCACCAACTCGATGATCACCACCAGCCCCAGGGACCACAGCACCGCCTTGTGCACGCCCTTGCCGCCGCACTTCATGTCCTCGGCCAACAACACCGCCGGGCCGTAACCGTTGTAGGAAAACAGGCCGATGCCCACCGCGCCAATCACCAGGGCCCAGGGCGCCATGTGCAACACGCCGTTTTCGACGATTTGCGGCTGGAACAGCACGCTGGCCGGCTGTACGGGGTTACCGAAGCCAATCACCACGATCACCAGCAACGCCGCGATTTCCAACAGCAGGCAGGTGCCGGTGATCCAGGCATTCAGCTTGATATTGAGGATGCCCAGCGCGTAACTGCACACCACGATCACCAGGGCGACGGTTTGGGAATCGAACGTCGTACCCAGAGCGTTATTCAGGTAAGTCGCCGCGCCCGTGGCGAGCACCGGCGGGATAAACAGCAACATCACCAGCACGGTCAAGAACGTCGCATAGCCCGCCATGCCACCGAACACACGCTTGGCGTACACATATTCACCTCCAGCACTGTTGTGGGCGCGGCCCAGTTCGGCGTAGCAAAAGGCGAACATCAGCGCGAGCAACCCGGCCATCACAAACGCCGGGAACACGCCACTGCCGGCTTGCTGGATGGCAAAGGGCGCGATCACAAACACGGAACTGGCCGGGGTCACCGCAGATACGGTGATGGCGACCACATCGAAGACACTCAAGGTGGGTTTCAACACGCCGTCGGGCGCGGGGGAAGTGCTCATATCGTTATCCTCTGTCGTTGTTCTTGGTGTGAGGCAGAAACGAAAAATGATGTTTTTTCGGGATATCTTTCCCGTTGAATGATCACGAACATAAACATTGCGCTTATGTCAGCCAATTCCCCTATTGGCGTACTCCCCTTGACGACACCCGGCAAAAGCCGAACCCTTGGCCGATCTTTTGCTGGTGGGAGCCATTGATATGAGCCTGTTCCGGGAAGTCGGCATGCACGCAGGCCTGGGCCGCACTGTCGCGCACATCGGCACCGAACGCTTTTGGAAACAACTGGTGCTGTTGTTGCACCAGTGCCTGCCCTTCGATAACGCCCTGGCGATCTTCTATCCGCTGGATGGCGCACCCCAGGCCCTGGAGGAATACGACGCCCAGCCCAGCAGCAAACCGGCGTCGATGCTGGTGTACCTCAATGGTTTGTATCTGCTCGACCCGTTTTTCCAGGCCTGTCGCGAGGGGTATGCCAGCGGCGTGTACCGCCTGGAGGAAGTGGCGCCGGATCATTTTCGCCAGAGCGAATACTTCCTCAATTACTTCCACGACAACGTGCTGGAAGACGAGGTGCAGTTCATCCTGCAATTGCCGGGCGCGGGGACGTTATCGCTGTCGCTGGGCATGCAGCGGCCCTTCAGTTTTGAGGAAACCGGGCTGATGACGACAGTAGCGGCGTGGGTATTGCCGTTGATGCAACAGCACTGGCAACAAAGCAACCGGCGGGCGCCGGCGATGGACAGCCAGATCAAGGATGCATTGAGCCAATTTGGCTGCGGCGTGCTGTCAGACCGCGAACTGGAAATCGCCCGCCTGGTGCTGCGCGGGTTTTCCTCCAAGGCCATGGCCGAACGCCTGAAGATATCGCCGGACACGGTGAAGGTGCACCGTCGGCATTTGTACGCCAAGCTGGATATCTCGTCACAACCGGAGCTGTTTTCGTTGTTTATCCAGTCGTTGGGGCATGATTTGGAAAACCCTTAGCTGTCAGTGAGATCGGCGGTGCGGCCGACGCAGCCACCAAACATCCCAAAGCGGATAATCATGAACGCGTTTCACCAATCCCGCGCGAATCGGATTACACACCACGTAACGCGCAAAGTCTTTCAAGTCTTCCTCACGCCGAACGCCACGATCATGATAGCCCTTCTGCCATAGCCGACCTTTGCGGCCTAAGGCACGGTTAACCGTCAAACTGCTGCGCGATTTAATTCGGCACATGAGTTCCGACAACGTCTTGTCCTGAAGCTGAACAAGCCAATGAATATGGTCTGGCATCACTACAAATGCCAACGAATCCACCCACTCATCTTCATGTGCCTCGCGCAGTTGCCGTACCACTAGGCGCCCCAACCACCAATCATCGAAGATGGGCTCTCGCCGGTCCACCACGGCTGTCAGCAGGTACACGCCACCCTCCGCTGAAGCTCTGCCTAGGCGCAAACGTCCAGACCTGTTTGATATGAGCATTCCTTGCTCCCTGTTCAATCAAAGGAGTCAAGGAAGCTACAGGCAAAAACGACTTAACAGCGAACCCAAGGCGCGACCAAATATTACCAATCAGCGCCCGGTACGAATGGTGTTCCACACCCGCGTACGCACCCGGTCGATATTCAACGGCATCGCCTCCAGCGCAAACAACTTGCCCATCATGTCCGGGCTCGGGTACACCTTGGTATCCGCCTTGATCGCCGGGTCTACCAGGCTGTCTGCCGCGCTGTTGCCATTGGCGTAATGCACATAGTTGGTGATGCTGGCCATCACTTCCGGGCGCAGCAGGTAGTTCATGAACGCGTAACCGGCTTTTTCGTTCGGGGCATCGGCGGGCATGGCGACCATGTCGAACCAGATCGCGGCGCCTTCCTTTGGAATGTTGTAGCCGATATTCACGCCGTTCTTGGCTTCCTTGGCACGGCTTTCCGCCTGCAGGATGTCGCCGGAGAAGCCGACCGCCACGCAGATATCGCCGTTGGCCAGGTCGGCGGTGTATTTCGAGGAGTGGAAGTACGCCACATAAGGTCGCACTTTCATCAGCAGCGCTTCAGCCTTCTTGTAGTCTTCGGCTTTCTTGCTGTGGTGCGGCAAGCCCAAGTAATTGAGCGCGGCCGGCAACAGCTCCGGGCCGTTATCCAGAATCGCCACCCCGCATTTCTGCAGCTTGGCCATGTTTTCCGGCTTGAAGATCAAGTCCCAGGAATCGACCGGCGCGTTGTCGCCCAGCACGGCCTTGACCTTGTCGATGTTGTAGCCAATACCGGTGCTGCCCCATAGGTAAGGAAAGCCATGGGCGTTGCCCGGGTCGTTGTTTTCCACAGCCTTGAGCAACACCGGGTTAAGGTTTTTCCAGTTGGGCAACTGACTCTTGTCGAGCTTCTTCAACGCGCCGCCCTGGATCTGCCGGGCCATGAAGTGGTTGGACGGGAACACCACGTCGTAGCCGGATTTACCGGTCATCAACTTGCCGTCGAGGGTTTCGTTGCTGTCGTACACGTCGTAAGTGAAACCGATGCCGGTTTCTTTCTGGAAGTTCTTGGTGGTGTCCGGCGCGATGTAGTCCGACCAGTTGTAGATTTTCACCGTCTCGGCGGCCTGGCTGATAGAGGCCACCAACATCAAGGGCAACAGGGCAATGGCTTTCATGGTTCGATTTCCTGGCGGTTTTAGGGCTGTTGTTATGGCAGGCGATCAAGGATCAAAGCGTTACAGGATCAATACATAGGTCTTGCGCACGGTTTTCTGGATATCCCAGATGCCCGTGCTGTTGGCCGGCAACATCAGTGCATCACCAGCTTGTATGTGGACGATTTCACCGTTATCAGGGGTGAAGGTGCAGCGGCCCTGGATGAAGTGGCAAAACTCCTGGGATTTGATCTGTCGACGCCACACGCCTGGGGTGCATTCCCAGATGCCGGTTTCGACGCCATCGCTGCGCTCAACGCTCAGGGTCGAGGCCACGGCGATGGGCTCGCCCAAGGGCACGGCCACCGGTGACGAGTCCGGCAAGTGGGCGTTCAGCGTGTCTTTGAATTGAGTGATGCTCATGGGTTTTCCCGTGTGAGTGAAACGACTTAGTGCATGAAACCTTCCATGAACCCGGCCACGCCGGTGGCCAGCTTGCGGCGCCAAGGGGCGGTATTGGGGTTGGCCAGCACCTGGTCTTCATGGACGAAACTGCGAATGATCGCGTTATAACCCAACCAGCGGCAGGGCTCGGGCTCCCAGGGCTTGAGCGCATCCAGGCCGCGTTCGCGGATCACCCAGGGTTGGTGGACTAACGGAGTGTCCCGGCCCAGGATCAGGTCGGCCAACGTGCGGCCACCCAGGTTGGTAGCGCCGACGCCCTCCCCGCCATAACCGCCAGACAGCGCGATGCCGGTCTTGGGGTCACAGAGCATGTGCGGACGGAAGTTGCGCGACATACCCAGGTTGCCGCCCCAGGAATGGGTAATCCTTACGTTCTTGAGCTGTGGGAAAAGCTCACCGAACAGATAGCGACGCAGCTCCACTTCGCTGTCGGTCAAATCAAAGTCATGCCGCAGTTTGCCGGCGAATTGATAACCGCCCCGCGCGCCGAACACCAAGCGGTTATCCGCCGTGCGCTGTCCGTAGGTGACTTGGCGGCTGCTTTCGCCAAAGGCTTGGCCATGGCGCAGGCCGATTTCGTCCCAGGTACTGGCCGGCAACGGTTCAGTGGCGACGATCAGGCTTTGCACCGGCAATTGGTAACGGCCCAGTGGCGGCAAGGTCGTGGCATAACCTTCTACCGCTGGCACCACCCAGGCCGCCCGAACAGCCGCCTTGGCGGTGCGCAGGCTGCCGGACTGCCAGTGAGTGACCGGGCTGTTTTCGTAGATCGTCACGCCCATGCTTTCAACCACCCGCGCCAGGCCGCGCACCAGCTTCGCGGGGTTGATGGTCGCGACGTGAGGTGCATAGATACCGCCATAGGGCTTGGCGATGCGGATTTGCTCGGCCAGTTGTTGCGGGCTGAGCCAGCGGTAGTCGGCTTCGGTCAGGCCCTGGGCGTGAAGTTTGTCCAGGTAACGGCGCAGGCTGCCTTCCTGCTCGGGGTAACGCGCAGCGCAGTACAGGGCGCCGCCCTTGCGGTAGTCGCAGTCGATACCTTCACGCGCCAGCACCTGGGCCACTTCATCCGGGATGGCGTGTAACAGGTCAAAGGAGGCACGGCGCTGTTCGGGATCGAGGCCGGCCAACAAACGGTCTTCACCCAGCAGGTTGCCCATCAGCCAACCGCCATTGCGACCGGAGGCGCCGAACCCAGCGGTTTGCGCCTCGATGATAGCGATGTTCAGCTCGGGCGCCTGGCGTTTCAGGTAATACGCGGTCCACAGCCCGGTGTAACCGGCGCCGATAATGGCCACGTTGACGTCCAGGTCATGCGCCAGCGCCGGCCGCGCTTGCAGCGGGTCGTCCAACTGGTCCATCCATAAGCTGATAGTGCGCCATGCCGGCATGCCAGGTTCCCCTACCTCGTTTCGATAGGGTGGATCCTAGAGCGCGCTGTCAGGGGCTGTCTTGCGCGCGTGCACGCAGGGAAATTTGTTTGACGTAGGCTTTGGGCGACTGGCCCGTGTGCTGGCGGAACGCGCTGTAGAACGCCGACAGTGAGTTGAAACCGGCGGCAAATGCCAGGTCGTCGACCTTGATCGGCGGTACGGCCTTATCCAGCGCGGCCAGCAAATGCTGGAGCCTGGCCTGGTTGACGTAGCGGTAGAAGCTCTGCCCCAGCACTTGGTTCAGCAGGTAGGAAATCTGATTGCGGCTGTAGCCACACTCCTTGGCAACCCGTTGCAGGTCCAGCTCCGGGTCCAGGTAGGGTTGCTTGCGCTCAAAATAGTGCTGCAGGTCATTGGCCATGTGCCCCAATTGCTGCGGCGACAGGCCCAGACGGCTGACCGACGGCCGCGCGGCTTGGGCCGGCTGCTCATGCACCAGGGACGCGTACTCGTTAACCCGCCAGATCAATCCATCCCGTACGGTGATGGCCTCGCTGGTGCGAAACGACACCAGCCCCTGGCCGCCACGCAGGGTGATGCGGTACTGGATGAACGCGGTGTCACCCTCGGCGCGAATGCGGTCGGTATGCTCAATCGCCTCGTCAGCCTCGCGGGGCATGCTGGCTTGCAGGTATTCGCGTAATTCAGCGAAACCGACGACACGGTTCTGGAAAAAATCGTGGTACTGGATGTCCGGGTGGTAGTAGGACATCACGCCCTCCAGATCCCGATGGCGCCAACACAGGTGGTGGCGCGTCACCAGTTCACGTGTGACCTGGGATTGCTGGGTGTCATCGTCAGCAGCGATGTCAGGCATGGCAGGCTCGGCGGCGGGTAAACCGTGGAGAGTGCCGAATTTCGCTGGGGCCTTCAATGGTCAATTGGAACTTCTGACTAGTGGCCTTTCGCCTACTTTCAAGCAGGACATGACCCACATCAACCGAATGGAAAACAACTGCCGAACGGGACCAAAAAAGTCACCTTGCGATTGCGAACGAATGCTATTTTTAGTGCTTCGACGCCATGACCAGTGAAGGTCCTGGCCCCCCTGCCACGAGCTAAAGGAAGCGCTCAATGAACAAGGTGGGCAATATGAACAAAGTGACGTTCCCCAACGCCTGCCAGCTGATGCGCTGGCATTTTCATCCGATGGGCTTTGAGGGCAGCATGGACGCGCCCGGCAGCATGATCGTCCGCCTGTTCGACCGCGCCAGCGGCGAGACGCTGATTGCCATCGCCGGAATCCCTTGTGCAACGGTGATGAATGCGGCGGATGTGGAGCGGATTATTGAAGCGGTGGAGGATGAGCTGGAGTCGTTTGTGCCGCCGCAGTCATTGCGGGCCTGACCCACCTCTATCGGACATTGAATTACCCATGTGGGAGCGGGCTTGCTCCCACATTTAGTCCGGTGTGTCTCAGCTGCGTTGATCGTCAAAAAACGCTTTCTTGCCATCCACCCGCTCCGATGCCTTCGGCATATTCACCGCCTGTGCTTCGGGCTTTTCCACATACCAATAGCAGTGGCTCACCGCCCGGGTAATGCCCACGTAGGCCAAGCGCAGCACCTCGTCTTTTTGCGCATTGTCATACGGCTCGCTATCACCGTCCTTACCCAGGCCCGCCATGCGGTACACCTGGTTCTTGTAAGGCGAGCTCGTGACATGCTGGCAATCACCAAGCAGAAATACCGCATCAGCCTGCAAGCCTTTGGCACTGTGATAGGTCAGTTGCTTTAACCTGCGCATCGGCGGCGGCAAGCTAGAATCCACATTAATTACAGACTGAATATGCTCTTGAATCAACAGCTTATCGCTACTTTTTCGATACAGCATCAACACTGACTCACCCTTCTGGTAGTGCTCCAGCAACAGCCGCCCCAATGCCGCGTCGTCCCGTTCCAGCACCTTGACCGGCACCAACGCCTTGGGCGCGCCACTGGCCTTGGCCTTCTTGCCGGGGATCGCCGGCGCGGCACGCACAATATGCTCGGCCGCGTCGATGATGTGTTGATGACTGCGGTAGTTCTCGCCCAGCATCACGCGGGTGGTGGCCGGTGAAGGGAATTCGTTGTTGAACGCCATAAAGTATTTTGGCGAACTCCCGCGCCAACCGTAGATTGACTGCCAATCATCCCCCACGCACAGCAGCGATGAACGCTGGGCGCCACGCCCGACGTGCATGGCCGGGCCACGGCTGCGGATCTCGCGCAGGCTGGCGCGGATCCACGAGACAATTTGCGGCGAAACGTCCTGGAACTCATCGATCATCAAATGCGACAAGGGCCGCAACAGCGTGTCGCTGAGCAGCTTGAGGTTTTCCGGCGTATTTTCGCCAAACAGCGAGAACATGCGGTTGTAGGTCATGATCGGTGGCGACTGGTCCAGCAGGTGATCTTCCAGGGCTTTCCAGAAGATGCTCAGGGCTTCGAAGAAAAAGCGGTCCGGGTCATCCTTGGCGAAGCTCATCTTCCCAACCGCAGTCGGTACGTCCAGGCCAAGGTTCTCGATAAACCCGGCAGCCATCACGAAACTGTCCAGCAACGGCGCCGAAGCCAATTCACCTTTAACCTTGTAATCAAAACCTGGCCCTGCCGTGGCATCACCGGCCAAGCTGCTTAAAAGACGCCTTGATGATTCATAACTATCAAGCCATATCAAAGGCTTACGGCAGAAAGCTTGAAAAAGGGTGCGCTTTACGGCCCATTCTGCGCGTAGCGACAGCTTTGCGTTGGGCCGGCTGATCTGGGCGTTTTCCCGTGAATCAAAGCCCAGCACCACCCAGGCGTCCAGCTCGCGGATATAGCCATGGCAGTGAAATTGCGCGCCGTTAATCTCCACAGGCTGCCGATTGGGCTCAATGCCTTTGATCGGCCAGGCGCCCGCACGGAACCACAGGTCCTCGATCGCATCGCAGAGTTCTTCATCGCGCTTGGCCGCCAACTCGGTCACGGCCATGCGCTTTTGCACATCCGGATGATCCCGCTCCAACGCTTTGAGCTGCAGCCCGTGGCGCGCGAGTGGCGCAATCAGCTCACGAAAACGCGCGTGCTGCCCGTGCAGGCGGTGATAGCAGGCATTCATCTGCTGGCGCTGGGCTTCGTTGATACGCAGGTCGAATGGGTTGCTGTCAGCGTCTTCGACGCCCGAGTTCAGGTTCTCGAACGCCTGCAGGCGCTCGAAGCCCGGCAGGCTGCGCACCATTGGCAGGATGCGCGAGTGAAAAGTGCGCACCACGGCCTGAGCTTCTTTCATACCAAGGGGTTGGCCCCACAGGCTAAGAATTTCCATGAGCTTGTTGATGAAGTCTTTGCGTGACTCGCGGGTGAAGGTCACCACCGTCATTGAGCTCAGCTCAAAGCCTAGGTAATAGGTGAGCAGCAAAATACGCAGTACCAAGGAGGTGGATTTGCCGGCACCGGCACCGGCAATCACCGAGGTAGACGGTGTATCGCTGAAAATCATCTTCCATTGCGCGGCGCTGGGCTGGGCGTGAGCCGGCAGCAATCGCGCAACATCCGCTTTGATGCGCTTTTTCAACTCGGCGGTGAGCGGCAGGCGCCAGTCATCAAACAGACTGTCATCAACTCCCGGCGCACGGTGCTCGTCCGGGCGGAAGTCGCGAATCAGCAGCACTTGCCGACCTTCCTCAAGGCCGTCAGCCTTGCCCTCGCGATAGCCATATTCCACACCCGCTTCATGCCCGCTGCGAAAACCGTCGGCCTGACCGTGCAGCCATGAAAACCGGTGCTGGGCGCGCAGGCGAGTCAGACCATGGCCAAACAGGCGCGCGGCCAGGCGCTTCAACCAAGGCATTTCAGCCAGAGGGCGCAGTTCGGGGGGCAAATCAGGCGGTTGTTGCGACACGCGGACTCCTGCGGTGAACAAGGTGTTTACATAGGGCCCCATGGTCGCCGGAATCGACGTTCAGTTCCAGCCAATTGCTTTGCAGTCATGCAGTTAGGCGATGAACTGAAAGTCAAAACGTCACTAACCAATCAAGTAAATCGATAGGAATCAGGCATTTTTTACGCTTTTTATCGATCATGGGCTGCAGGATCATAAGCGCATCCACAGGAGACGATCATGCTTGAACTTCGACCTTTCACTTCCTTGGGCGGCGCCCACCACGGCTGGCTTGACGCTCATCACCACTTTTCATTTGCCGAGTACCACGACCCCAACCGCATGCACTGGGGCAACCTGCGCGTTTGGAACGACGACATCATCGCGCCGGGGACCGGGTTCCCGCAGCACCCACACCGCGATATGGAAATCATCACCTATGTGCGTGAAGGTGCGATCAGCCATGCCGACAACCTCGGCAACAAAGGCCGCACCGAAGCGGGAGATGTACAGGTCATGAGTGCAGGCACCGGGATCGCTCACAGCGAGTACAACCTGGAAGATACGCCGACCCAGATTTTCCAGATCTGGATTATCCCGAATGAAGCCGGATTGCCGCCTTCCTGGGGAGCCAAGCCGTTTCCGAAAGGTGATCGCGAAGGATTTGTAACACTGGCCAGTGGCAAGGCAGGCGATAGCGAAAGCCTGCGGATCCGGGCGGATGCGCGGCTGGTTGCGGCAAATCTGAAGGCTGGGGAAAGTGCTGAGTACCGGCTGGACAGCGGTCGACGGGCTTATCTGGTGCCTGCGACCGGCGTGATTGAAGTCAATGGCTTGCGTGCGCAAGCTCGAGACGGCATTGCGGTAGAGGATGAGCAGGTGTTGCGGGTGACTGCGATTGAAGACAGCGAAATTGTCTTGGTCGACCTGGCCTGACGCTGTCCCAATAGCGGGCTTGCTCGCGAATGCGGAGTGTCAGTCGCCAATGTGCTGACTGATCTACCGCATTCGCGAGCAAGCCCGCTCCCACACTGGTTTTGGGGTGTTACTGAGAAATGGCGCCGTCTACCAACACCTGCGCTTCTTCCACCAATTGCTTGAGGTGATCTTCGCCAATAAAGCTCTCGGCGTAGATCTTGTAAATGTCCTCAGTACCCGATGGCCGTGCAGCAAACCAGCCGTTTTCGGTCATCACCTTCAAGCCGCCGATCGCCTGGTTGTTACCCGGTGCGTGGGTAAGGATCTGCTGGATGCTTTCCCCGGCCAATTCAGTGGACGTCACTTGGTCCGGTGACAGCTTGCCGAGCAAGGCTTTCTGCGCCGGCGTGGCCTTGGCATCCACGCGAATCGCAAATGGCTCGCCCAGGGCGTCGGTCAGGCCGCGGTAGATCTGGCTTGGGTCCTGGCCTTTGCGCGAGGTCATCTCCGCTGCCAGCAGCGCCGGGATCAAACCGTCTTTGTCAGTGCTCCATACGCTGCCATCCTTGCGCAGGAACGAGGCGCCGGCGCTTTCTTCGCCGCCAAAGCCCAACGAACCGTCGAACAGTCCATCGGCAAACCACTTGAAGCCGACCGGCACTTCGTACAGGCGACGGCCAATACGTCCAGCCACGCGATCAATCAGCCCGCTGCTGACCACGGTCTTGCCCACGGCGGCGTCAGCGCGCCAGTCAGGACGGTTCTGGAACAGGTAATCGATGGACACTGCCAGGTAATTGTTCGGTGCCAACAGGCCACCGGACGGCGTGACGATGCCATGGCGGTCGTGGTCCGGGTCGCAGGCGAAGGCCACGTCAAAGCGATCCTTGAGACCGATCAGGCCCTGCATCGCGTAGCTGGAGGACGGGTCCATGCGGATCTGACCGTCCCAGTCAACGCTCATGAAGCGGAACGTCGAGTCGACTTCCGTGTTCACCACGTCCAGGTTCAGGCGGTAGTGCTCGGCAATCGCCGACCAGTAGCGCACCCCTGCTCCGCCCAGCGGGTCCACACCCAGGCGCAGATCGGCGCTGCGGATGGCGTCCATGTCGATCACATTGACCAGGTCAGCCACATAGCTGTTGAGGTAATCATGGCGATGGGTGGTGTCGGCCTTGAGCGCCTGTGCATGGGTGATGCGCTTGACCCCGGCCAGTTTGTTGGCCAACAGTTCATTGGCCTTGGCTTCGATCCACTTGGTGACGTGCGTATCTGCCGGGCCGCCGTTGGGTGGGTTGTACTTATAGCCGCCACTCTGCGGCGGGTTGTGCGACGGCGTGATGACGATGCCGTCGGCCAGGCCGCTGGTGCGGCCACGGTTGTAGCAGATGATCGCGTGGGAAATTGCCGGGGTCGGCGTGTACTCATCGCCTTCGGCCAGCATCACGTGCACGCCATTGGCAGCCAGCACTTCCAGCGCGCTGGCACCGGCGGGCGTGGACAGCGCGTGGGTGTCGAGGCCGACAAACAGTGGGCCGTTGATGCCCTGGGCTTCACGATACAGGCAGATGGCTTGGCTGATGGCGAGCACATGCCATTCGTTGAAGCTCAATTCGAATGAGCTGCCCCGGTGCCCGGAGGTACCAAAAGCCACACGTTGGGTGGAGATTGCTGCATCAGGCTGGCCGGTGTAATAGGCCGTGACCAGTCGCGGGATATCCACCAGCAACTGGGCTGGCGCCGGCTTGCCCGCAAAAGGACTGATTGTCATGCATAAACCTCGGAAAGAAGAATTTGGAAAAAATGGCAGTTTACTGAGAGTTGGACTGCTGCGCGACGTTATCGATCCTACAACAGTAAGAGAAACTTCACGCGATCATCCGGTCTGCGCCTGATGCAATGCTTCGCTTATAGCAGCCAGGGCGATATCCAGGTCGGGTTGCCCGTGAAAGGCGTAGCTCAGGCGCAGGTTCTGTTGATGCAGGCCACTGACACTAAACAGCTCGCCGGGTGCAATCACTATCTGCTGGGCGAGCAGGCGCTGGAACACCTGGCGCATATCCACGGGCTTTGTGGCGCCCAACCAAAACGTCGCCCCGGCAGTCGGCACGCGGTAGGCCACTTGGTCCCCCAGATGCTGATCCAGGCGGTGACGCATTTCCTCTGCCTGCTGGCGTAACTGCAGGTGCAGTGTGCGCAGGTGCTGGTCGATGCGCCCGCTTTGATAAAGGCGGGCAATCGCTCGCTGGCGAATCGACGACAACCGAAAGGAACGCAGCAGGAACTGGCGCTGCAATTCACTGCTCATGCGCCGAGACAGCAGATAACCATAAGGGGCTTCCGACCCAAGGACTTTCTCGAAAGAGGAAAACACCATCAGTCGCTCGGGGTTCACCAGTTCGCGCAAGGCTGCCTGCGGTTCTGTGAACCCCAATTCGCCATAGGTGTCGTTTTCCAATAGCCAGCAACCGTACTGATCGAGCATTTGCGCAACGGCCAGGCGGTCCTGGGTCGGCATAGCCACACCTGCCGGCAGGCTGACGGCCGACGACAGCAACACCAGGTGCACCGGCTCATCGCACAACAATTGGTCAAGAGTCACCAGGTCCAGGCGCCCCTGCAGCGTCCAGGGCAACTCGATAATACGTACCCCGGCATCTTGGAGCAGGCGCAAGACCAGCCAGTCGCAGGGTGATTCCACAATTACCGTCGTCCCCCTCAGGCCCAAGACTTCGACAAGGATGTCCAGCACACCGCGCAGGTCGGCGCCGATGTAGACGTCATCGGCATGCCAACAGCGAGTGGGCGAAGAGGTATAACGCGCGGCCAGCGCTGCGCGCAGTTCCCAGACACCGCAGGGCTGGGCCCAGGGTTGCAGATGTTGCGGGTATTGGCGCACCAACTCCCGCTCCAGGCGCAACAGGTTGCTATCCAGTGACACCAGCAACGCAGGTTCATCGCCACTGAGCACCACCATGCCCGGGCGGCGCGCCGCTGCGTAAAGCCGATCGAGCAGGTCGCCAGCCGCCCACGCCAGCGGGTTTGCCGACATAGGCCAGGCGTAATAGCCCGACTTGGCCACCGAATAGACCCTGCCCTCCTTCTCAAGCAGCGAGTACGCGTACTGGACCGTCGAGATCGACACGTTCAGCCGCCCCGCCAATTGCCGCAGGGACGGCAGCTTTACCCGCGCGTCAGTACTGACGTCGTTGATCAGGTTGATCATGTAGCGGTAAACCGCCTGATACGCGAAATCCGCCCGCCGTTCGCCGCGCAGTATCATTGCCCGGACAATTGACAGGCCTGCGCGCTGTCATGGGCCGTGGCACCCGCACTGCGCAATTTGCCGCCCGCATTGACCAACGGACGTTTGCGATAGAGCTGCTGCAGCAAGGGCATTGGCAAGCCGCTGGTGTCAGTGATCCATTGTTGCAACATCTCAGCGGACGGCTTGCCCTGCAGGACCTTGTGCAGCTCGGGCAAAGCAACCAGCATGCCCGGATGGCACTGGCGCAAATAGCCTTCCAGGCGTTCACCATGATGGATAAACGGCGAGAACAGCAGGCAAATCAATTGAGTCTCGTCCAGACCGAAGAACTGCTGGGCGTGGGTGCTCGCCTGGCTGCGCCCTTCACGGGTCCCCGCCTGCGTGAGTAACTCTTCGGGCATGTGCATGCGCCTCAAAAAGTGTCCTGCCTGTTGGATAAAGCCTTGCACCCCTTCTTCATAGTCCATATCTCGCAGGCATTGAGCCTGCAACCCGCGCAGATGGGCCATCAGCAGCGGGATGGAATAGCTTGGATGGCTGAAATGAAACCCCAGCGGATCAGGGGCAAAGGCCATGAACTCGGTGAGCATGGGCGAGGATGAGAGGTCTACGTTGTCCAGCAAATCGGCAACGCCGATGTAGGACAGGTTACGGTGGCCGGTCTTGCTGGGGTTGTCACTGGCGACATAATGCTCCCCGTATGCATCACGGTAATAACCGGTACTCCATTCATCCATACGTGCGAACAGCGCGGTAAGCGACGACGGCCAGGCCTCAGGCATCGCCATCCCAGCGCCCACAGCCGTGTTCTTGAGCCAGGCAATAAACTGACTCTGCTTGCGCGGGGAGTCCCCGCTGACCAGTGCGTGTACCCCGCCATTCCAAGAGGTAACGCGCTGGTAAAAATCCCCCAACGCCAGGTAGGTGTCACTGCACACCGTGGCGCGGCAGTCACCGGAACTCAGATGGCCGACAATCAACCTGTTGCGCTGGCTGCTTTCTCGCCCAACGACAGAGGCGGGTCGCAGGTGGTTGAAGGGCAATACTTCCTCACGATCCACCATCAGTAGATCAACCCGTGGATCATCGTGCAGAAACAGGCGGCCATAGCCTTGATTGAGGCTGTCGAGCCTGCCCTCGGTCATGCCAGCATGCCGCAGCGTCGCAACCCGCAAGTGAAAGGTATGCGGGGCGCGGCCAGCGATCGTCAACTGCGCGGCACGCAACAACGCCAAGGTGTAGCTGCTCACTTCGCCACCACCATGCGCCACCAGCACCTTGTAACCTCCCACTTGCTCCATGCCGCCGGCTGCCACGACGATTCGCTGGACCAGCAATTGGAGTGCCGTGCGTTCTGCGCGAGTAAAGTGCCCGATCAAACGCTGCAGAACTTGCTGGTAAACATAGTTCATAGCCTGTTCATGGATAGTGCTCATCGTTTTACTACCTGAGTTGAAATATTAGTTTCAAGCAACTGCTGACAGTGTTTGCTCGACCGATTGCGCATGTAAGAAATTCGCGCAGAGCCTTGTGCGCCGATGACTAGACACTATCACCGCGCAACACAACGACACGAATGTCCGAGGGCAAAGCCAAAAGCCCTGCAAGCGCGCAAACCTCTGGATCTATTGGGCCAAAACAAATCCGATCACAGTCCTAGGAACTTTCCGACAAACTCTTACACACCG
The DNA here is from genome assembly GCF_900005865.1 of Pseudomonas sp. 58 R 12. Taxonomy (NCBI): domain Bacteria; kingdom Pseudomonadati; phylum Pseudomonadota; class Gammaproteobacteria; order Pseudomonadales; family Pseudomonadaceae; genus Pseudomonas; species Pseudomonas sp. 58 R 12. Next base: position 98,824 of record NZ_CVTP01000008.1, on the reverse strand, counting down.
TTAACCGACTATTAAAAGAAGTGTCCGACACGCGTACCCACCAACTTTCCCACTCATGGGCACGAAACTTTTCATGAGCGCACCTATTTCCTTCAGGCCACGCGAACGCCGCGACATTAGTTTCAGACGCTCGCAACAGTAGTGTCAGATATTCAATCATTGCTCAGTCCTTGAGATGAAAGTGAAGACGCAATTATCAATGCTGGAATAATGATTAATAGATACAGAACCCTGGCGAAAACCAGTGCAGATGAGCAACGGCCAGCGCATAAATCACGCGCACACAAAGACGCCGCACTGGAATTCAGGGCGGCGTCAGCGAAAAAGTCAGGATTCAGGGGTTAAAGTGCCAGCCAGGCACCTGAAGCGGGGTACAGTTTAAGCCCTGTCAAATGGCGCATTTGCCCCATGCGCCAGGTGCCAGGAAGACTCGTTTGAGAACCTTCCTACGTACTAAACAGCCTCAACCTGCAACGCAACACGCTCGCGGCACGGGCATTCGTCCATATATCGGTGCGCTTCCACGAACTGATTGAACGGAAACACGGTGGTTTTCAACGGCACCAGCACGCGGTCAGCTGTCAGTTGGTTGATATCGCGCAACGCCCGTTGCAAGGCTACGTGGTCCTGAATGATGCCCAGCTCCGGTTTGCCAGTGAAGTTACCGATGCAGTGCACAAAAAACTGAATGTTCTTCTGGAACGCCGCACACGCCGGGAAGGGCGTCTGGTTACCGCCCTGCAAGCCATACAGCACCAGGCTGCCACGCGGTGCCAGTACGTCACCGAGCAAGGACATCTGCGGGCCACCCAAACCGTCGAACACCACGTCGACACCGCGGTTGTCGGTGAACTTGTTGATTTGCATCAGCAGGTCTTGCTCTTCGGTGACGATGACCTTTTCCGCACCGAGCGACAGCAGATACTCACGCTCCGCGCTGTCCTTGGTGGCGGCAATCACCCGCACACCCAGGGCCTTGCCCAGCTGTACAAAGGACGGACCGGCGCAGTGGCTGGCGTCAGTCACCAGGGCAAATTGCCCGGGCTTGACCCGTGCCAAGTCCACGTAGGCGAAGTAGGCGATCAACAGCGGCGTGTAATGCACGCTCGCTTCAATAGGGCTCAAGACATCCGGGTACCGGGTCAGGGCAGAACGGGGCAGGACGATCTGCTCGCCATACACCGGGTAGTCATTGGGGCTCTCGGCCGGAAAACTGGCCACTTTATCGCCCACTGCCAAGTCATCCACGCCATCGCCTACGGCGACGACCACCCCGGCCATTTCATGGCCAAGACCGGACGGTAATCTTGCATGGGAAGACGCCAGGTTCTGGCGCCACAAAATGTCATACCAGCTGATGCCAATCGCTTCGACACGCACCTGCACTTCGCCCGGTGCGGGCTGCGCGGCTGCATGCTCTTCGCATTTGAGCACCTCGGCCGGACCAAACTTGTGAAAACGGATCGTGCGGGACATCGCAAACCTCGTCAAAGTAACCTCTAATGCCATGAACTTTATCTGGGCTTTACGGGTAAGACCACCGGTCGCCATTAATAGTCGACATGTCTGTCATTGATTCCGCGTCTGAGGAATAGACCTCAGCTCTTGTAAGAAAACTCAATTTTCCTGTGCAGAGTAACAGCCTTTCCCCGTAAGATTCGTGCTGGCCATTGTTGTTATATGCCCGCTCTCGTCAAGTCAGCTGACTCTTCCAGGACACAAGATGAACCGTAACGACCTGCGTCGTGTCGACCTTAACCTCTTGATCGTATTCGAAACCTTGATGCATGAGCGCAGTGTGACCCGCGCCGCCGAGAAACTGTTCCTCGGCCAGCCAGCCATCAGCGCGGCGTTGTCACGCCTGCGCGGGCTGTTTGATGACCCGTTGTTCGTGCGCACCGGCCGCAGCATGGAACCTTCGGCCCGGGCGGTAGAAATCTTCGCCCTGCTCTCCCCGGCGCTGGACTCGATTTCCACCGCGGTCAGCCGCGCCGCTGAATTCGACCCGGCCACCAGCACCGCGGTATTCCGCATCGGCCTGTCCGACGACGTCGAGTTCGCCCTGCTGCCCCAACTGCTCAAACGCCTGCGCGCCGAGTCACCCGGTATCGTGCTGGTCGTGCGTCGCGTCAATTACATCCTGATGCCCGGCTTGCTGGCCTCCGGCGAAATCTCCATCGGTGTCAGCTACACCGCGGACTTGCCGGCCAACGCCAAGCGCAAAGTGCTGCGCCGCAGCCTGCCAAAACTGCTGCGCGCCGACAGCGTGCCGGGCTCGCTGAGCCTGGACGACTTCTGCGCCCGCCCCCACGCGCTGGTGTCATTTGCCGGCGACTTGAGCGGGTTCATTGATGAAGAACTGGAAAAACTCGACCGCAAACGCCACGTGGTATTGGCCGTACCGCAATTCAACGGCCTGGGCACCTTGCTCGCGGGCACGGACATCCTCGCGACCGTGCCGGACTACGCGGCCGAGGCGTTGACCTCGGCGGGTGGGTTGCGTGCGGAAGACCCGCCATTGCCCGTGCGCAGCTTTGAGTTGCATATGGCGTGGCGTGGATCACAGGATAATGACCCGGGCGAGCGCTGGTTGCGGTCGCGGATTCAGATGTTTTTTGGCGATCCTGAGAGTCTTTAGAGGCTTCGCGCATGCTTGTTAGCTGATCATTTCTACGTTTTTCTAGTCTCGAATAGCCATTTACTTCCAGCGAATTGCTACATTTGGGGCAAATTTGAGGACATGCTTTGGATGGTTTGAAAAGGATGCCCCCAGCCTTAGGCCAAGTGGGCTATTGATTCAGCGAAAGCCGCATCGCCGAACCGAGCATTCAGGACATGACGGAACTGATGCGCCAGCTCATGGACGCGATCCGGCCCTACACCGACAAACCCTGGGCATTGCTGGGTTGCAGCCTGGGGTGCAAGATCGCCCTCGAAGTGGCGCGGACCTTGGCCAGCGAGGGTCGCCACCCGCAGTTGCTGTTCCTGATGGCGTGCCCGGCGCCGAGTTTTCCGATCCAGCGCAAAGTGTCGGACTACAGCGAGGAGGATTCGCCCTCGAAGTCCGACACCTGGGCGGCACGCGACAGTGCCTTGTCGGAAGGCTACTGCGTAGCAACCGATACGACCCTGGCGGTGCCGATGGTGATGATTGCCGCCAGCGATGATCACCTGGTCACGGTGGAAGCCGCGCGCCGCTGGAAACGGCACGCAGCAGCCGGTTTCGACTGGCGCCTGGTGGACGGCGGGCACTTTTTCCTGCGTCAGCAACGCACGCAGCTATTGGGCTGGCTGTCTGAAGCCCTGCAACACCCGCCGCGCTGAATAGTGCGCAACGACGTGGTCGTACCGGGCTACGGTGCACAGTGGCAAGCCGAAATCGAGGCCGTCATGGCCCATGGCGTACCCTTTGTGTTGATCTACCTGGAACCTGGGGACGACGAGGCCCACGCCGACCGCAAGCTGCGCAGCCTGTGGTTGAAGACGCACAAGGAGGCCTTTGGCCATTTGTGTATCAGCTTGATCAGCGTGCTTGCCGATGAGGCGCGTCGTGCGCATTTCGATGCCATGGGCAGATTGGCGAACAAGCCTCTGGCATTCGTTATGAAACCGCGGCGACGCAGGCCGAGGGCGAAGCGCTGGCACAACGGCGTATCGCCCAATACGGCGCTGCCTAGCTCAACGCGACCGGGTTCCGGCGACGGAACCCTCAATCGCTAAAGCGTTGAAAAATCCAAGGCAATTGCTCGGGTTGGTAGCCGTTGATCTTTTCTCCCACTGATATAAGCGCATTGTTGACGCTGCGTGGGGTAGTGCCCATTCCAGGTAGTTTTTCCGCCGTAACTCGGCAGGCCTGCGCTTTGCTGAGTCCCTGGTCATGGTGAAGATCCCAGGCGAATAGCCCTCGAATCAACGGCGCAACGCTGGTGAGTGTCTTGAACAATTTATGCGCCTGTACAGGCTCGAATAAGTCGACAAAATCCGTGGTCGGCGACGGTTCGTCGAGCAAGCGTTGCAGTCTGGCGTAATCGCCTTTTGCACGGGCATCCGCTAAACGCCGTGCCCGAATCATTCCTCTGCCGGAATAAGCGGCGTTCACGATTTCCCTTCTGGATGGCGCTGGAGTTTCGGAGTCAAACACCACAATTACACTATCGGTGACCCGTTTGCCGTTGATGATCACTTCATCCATGTCAGTGGTGAAGCTCCTGACACTGCGATTGGAAACAGGGATGGGAGACTGCCCGGGGCGGTTATAGAACGTATGGACCTCAATCATCCGTGGCGGCTCATGGTCCTCGTCCATTCGGCTCTGCTTGCCATGGTATGAGAACTTTCCGGTGGTGATACCCATTTCCTCACGCCCGGCTGAAGAGTTGATGAATACCCACCAACCCCACATCAGCTCAAGTTCGTTTTCTACGGCTAGGTCGGCAAGTCGGAAGCCCCGCGTGAACTGCAACCTTGACCAAACTTCATCAATCTGGCTTCCGAAGCGATTCATCGTGTCCCGCAACAACTGAGCCTGGTGTTCGTCATCAGCCTCATCAGCCGGGTCGTACTGCCACTGAAACGCGTCCAAAAGGACCGCAGCCCCCCTTATGCCTTCGATGGGCTCATCCATCACTTGGCCGGGTGTATCGATGGCCTGGGCTATTTGATCATGCAATTGAACAAGCATCAGGTGTGCATCCCCGGTTACCAAACGCTCTTTGCGCTTAGCGAGCTCAATCCAGAACAGTTTGTCCCACTTGTCCTTTGTCTCGACTTCGTCATCCGTGTATTCGTCTGTTCGCATAAATCACACCATGCTGGGTGCTACCCAGGTTGGGATGGCCGATAAGCAGCAGAGTGAATAACCTGCAACCGGCTAGCTCACTCAGACTCCAAATCCGGGGTTTACAAGGGGCTTGCATACAGAAGGAGCGGCCCAAGCCACGCCTTCTCCTCCCACCATCAACATGACGCGAGTCGAATACAGAGGTCCCTATGTTTGGTTTTTTCTCAGGCATCCAGAAAGAAATAAATCGCGGCTTTTACGGCCAGCTTGCCCGGCGTGACCAAGACGCTTTCTTGCAACATCTCTATGACAAAGGCTACTCAGTCCCGGAGATCAGCAAAGAAATGGCGGTCACGGCACCCAACATTTACAACCGCATCACCGCGCATCGCGGGCGCGGCCCACAAACCAATTGAGCCTGCCTGGCCGACCAGGTGAAACCACGGGCTTGGGCCTCGAAAGCAAGCCCGTATCCCGCGCGCTTGCGCCTTAACGCCTCAATCAGGCCCGGCAAATGATTGGGCGCAGCCAAGCATCGCGGTTTCTGGTGCGCAACCACAGGTGGACCTGCGCGTGATCGGCGTGTTGTGGCTCGGCATCGACGGCAATCAGGCAGTTCCCGGCATCAATCGATTTACCCATCAAAATATCGCGTTTGATCAGGACCGTGTCACCATCCCCCGGTAGTTCGTAGCAACCGTCGAGGGTCGACACGAACCACTGGCGCTGGAACCGGGTGATGCCCAGAGGCTCACCGGGTACTTGTGCAATGGTGCGGGTCACATCACCCGCAACGCTGACGACCGAACCGCCCGCCGCAATGGCCCACAATTCCCCTCTCGGACCTTCGACACCGGCAATCATATTGATGAACGCGCCGGCCTCAGTCGGCCATGGTCCATCAATTCGCTGCCAGGTCCCGCCCACCGGCCGACGCAGGATCAGGCCCGCATACCCCAGCGCGTATATTGCGTCTTGCGTCTGGACAATGTTGTTGACACCACCCAGCGTTCCGACAATGTGATCGTCGTGTTCAAGGCGAGCAACATCGCCCGATGTCCAACGATACAACCGGCGGCTGAACGTACCGATCAACAAGCCATCGCTCGCCCAACACAGGCATTCAGCAAGCTCGACGTTCTGGCCATCCGTGGCCACATAACCCAGTGTGCGGGAGTACCACTCATCGCGCGCGTTGAGCTGTGGATGGGGCGTAACCTGCCGCCATCCAGCCACCTGTCCAAGGACGGTGTTGGTGATCAGTTCATCTTCGCTAGTGATCGCCCAGACTTGGCCGTCGCTATCATTGACGATGGCCTGGATGGCATCTGGCACCCAAACCTGTGGTTGCAGGCGTAAATGCTCACCGTCCAGTTCCCCCCTGATAATCCAGGACGATGTATGACCGCTTTCGTCCGACACGTGCACGGCAAACCAGGGCACACCGACGGCCATTGTCAGGTCGGCAAGCTGGTAGCGCCGGACGCCATGGGCGGGTGTTGATGGGTTTATGTTGTCGCTCATGTCACAGGCACCGGTTGTTGGGTCACTGTAGAAGGTACGTCGTAGAACAAAGGCAACTCCCTGTCCATGGGCCAGCCGACCGCCGTGTAGAACTCTCGCGCCTCAATCAGGAGCACCATGGCGACAGCGCGGCCGACACTTTTGCGTTCATTCCACGTCATGAACCCTGCCTGCGCCAAGGCAAAACCTTTGACGTTGAAACGTTTGAATTCATCCGAGTTGGCAAGGCCACTGTTCCTGACGGCCACATCCACACCCAGATCCGCGGTGGTATAGACATGGGTCATCCACTCAAGCACATGCTCCAGGTACTCGCCAGTCGTTGGGTTTTTCGCGAGCAGTGTCGGATTGCCGCGCAGCCGTTTGCGTGTGTGTTTCTGGGCGTCCGTCACAAATTTATGCTGCGATCCTCTGTTCTGTGAATCCTGCATAAACGTCGCGTAGCTCTGGTCAAGGCTGAAAGACTGCCCCCTGTGCAGTGACCCTCGCAGTGCCTTGTCGGGGATCAAGTGATCGGCATCGTAGCCACGGTAGATATTCAACACCTGGGCGTTGGCCGCGGACTTGACCTGGGAAATGATTTTGTAGCCGCCCGCCAAGGTGGGCATGCGTAGCAGTTCACGCATCGCTTGCTTGGTGCTGGCATCGAGCGCGTCGGTTCGCCAGTCGAGCCCATTGATTTTATTGGCCCGCGCGACCGTGGCTTCGATTTCCACACGCAGCACGTCTGCCTGTAGCGGGTAGGCCGCTTCAATGACGCTGGGCCGCAGGTCCGATACGCTGTACGCCGGGTTGGACAGGATTCTGGAAATCACCTCGCGCGCTTCACGCTCACTCAGTGTGTGCCCATCAGTACGCGGGTAGGTAATGCCCGCGACGTCGAATGAATCAACAAACGTGTGCTGTTGCGCTTGGTGCGCAGCGACGAACGCTGCCTGGGCAACTGCGTCCGAGGGGTCGCGCAATGCGGCCTCATAGGCGTTTCGCATCAGGGTCATGGCGGCAAAACTGCTATTCATCGGCAGTGCCCTCCGCGCGCGCGTTCGACGTATTGCCACGTACGAGATCATCGATGTGCTTGCCGAATGTCGAGGGCCTACCGTGTCCACGCGCTTGCATCCACGCCAATAAATGATCGACTGTCGGCTCAAGCAGCGAGCGGGTGCGTATGCCGTGGTCTTGCACTATCACTTGCAAGCGAGGGCTTTGCTCATCGAGCACTGCCTCCATCTCTGCCGACGCCCAATTGCGCGTGTGCTGGTGCAGGCCATCGGGGTCCAGCGTAAACCAGCCTGGGTAGCTGCCCGGCTTGCCTGTTATCACCTCGACACCAATTTCAACCTGCCGGACAGCCGGTTTACCCGGCCACGTCAGGGTGTAAATCCGGCGTACAGTCTGAAACTGTCCATCTCGCAGGGAAGAGGCCAACATCAGTTTGGAGATCAGGTCGTAAAGTTGCCGCTGCCTCGGGGTAAGCGCGGCCATCTTGGGGTTGTCGGCCTCCAGGCTGATGTCCAGAGGCACCAGTGCTCCGTGGGCACCGCTGCGGCCGCCGTCCGAAACCGGGTGGGTTTGCGCACCAGGCGCGGGATCATCGTCGTGCTGCTCGGCCTCAGCGGGTGAAGGCGAACCGGCAGGCGCGCCCCACGTATTCAGCTCGACGGCGGGCTGCAGGGAAAACAGCGCGACCTCAGCGCCTTGCGCATCGACCGTTGGTGCATGGGGGCCCGCAACCGGCTGCGCGCCGCACTGATCATCAAACTGCGCCGCCCAGGTGTGCACGAACGCAAGGTAGTCCGCCTCCCCTGCATCCGGCAATTGGGACAGGTGAGTCAGCGCATCGTCGAAGGCCATCAACAACGCATTGGCGCTGATTGTGTTCAGCCAAGGGTTGTTCAGCACCTTATCTGCCTGGCGCCGTCCGGACTCGGTCAGGAACAGGCGCCCCTGCGCATCCAATGCAGCCCAACCATTGTCGTTCGGTGCTGACTCGGGCTCGTCCTGCCCCTCGCGCATCTCATACAGTTTTTGCAACGTGCTCATGGTGCTCGACGGCATCCAGCCAAATCGCCTGAACGCCTCTTGCAGGACCAGGTTAGTGCCCAGGCTTTGAGCAGGTGCCAGCAGCAAGTCCTCATGCTCGAGCAGGCAAGGTGTCGGTGAAACCACCGCGTCGCTCAGTTGGTCGATCAAGGTGTGAACGCTCTCTGTGCGGTCACTGCCCCACGCGCGCCAGGCTTCGCTGCCGCGCCGCACCATCAAGCGAGCCGGCACGAGGGTATCGTTCACTTTCAGGCTTATCGCGACACCCAACCGTTTACCGGGTAACCCCGGGGAGTCACCATGGCCCGCCAGTACCCTGAGCAAGGGCCCCTTGACCCGTCCGCCCCCGACAATACCGTGACGCATGTAGACCGAGCCGATGAGGTTGTCCAGCACCCGCTGGGCAATGGCTCCATATGCCAAGCCCATATTCAAGGCCCGGCAAGCGCTGCCAGCTCGCTCGTCGGCGGTAGCGCCCTCGACCTGTACACACCGACCCTCCTCAAATGATCGGGCCATTTCGAGGGTGGTCAATGCATGAAACCTTACCCGACGCACCCTCTGGATATGCATGAACCACGGTGCTTCCTTGAGTACCTGGATCATGTGCCAGGCGATAGCTTCGCCTTGGGCATCATCGTCCGTCCCCAACACCAGCTCAGTGCATTGCAGTAAACGGCTGCCGGTATTGCGTAGGGACGCCGCCAGGTCACTGCCTTCGCGCTCGCTCAATTGCCAGTGCGGTTTGAACCCATCACGCCAACTGATCGCACCGGGGCCTGGGAGGTCACGAATATGACCGCCACAGCCGAACACCTGAGTACCGCCAGGTACCAGTTCTTGAATGATTTTCGCCTTGTGCAAGGATTCGACAACCATCAGCGTGGCGGGACCGAGCTTGCACGCTGGCACCCGCGGGGCGCAGGTGAGCCGCTCATGCTCTGGCTCACGCACACCGGCCAAGCATCGTCCTACCACAGCCGAAGGCAAATCGTTGTTCGGGTCCATCGCCTGCTGGGAAAAAAACAGATCGGAATGGCCAAACATAATGAAGCTTTTCTGCGCACGACTGATCGCTACGTTGAGCAGGCGCCCATCGTCACGATCGATAAACACCCGCTCACGATGATTGGTATCGGTTCGACGGCTGGCGCGGCTTTCCCGATTCACGGCACTGAACAACACCACAGGTTTCTCCGCCCCTTGAAGGGTATGAACCGTGCCGATGGTCAAACGCTCACTCAGGTCAGCGTCATCAGGGTCGAGTTCTTCGCGCACCCGACGCTTTATCGCTTCGACCTGGCCTCGAAATGGCGTGACGACCGCGACAAGTTTTTCCAACCCTATCGGCTGCTCCGGGTGGCCTTCGACCCTGGCGACCCACTTCGCCAGACGCGGTCCGTGCTCTTTAAGCCAGTCCACGATGGCCTTGGCTTCTCCAGGGTTGGACCATGAGTCGCCTTTGCAGGGCTCATCGTTCGGGCCTCCGGTCTGATAGAACCCGAGCGGCGGTAGCGGGAACGTTGCCTTCATGCGTTTGCGCAACTGCATTTCAGCTTCGCCCTCGAGCAAGGGCAACTCGGCATCCGCGAACAGCCCTGCCAGCGGGTTGGGCACTTTGGGTTCCAACTCTTTGCTGAGCAACCCGCCCTCGGCATCACGGTCGTGATCGTGGTACAGCAAATCGATACACACATTGATGATCGACTCTGCACAACGGTAGTGCTCCCGCAGGAGCAGTCCGTCCCGTAGCCGTCCGTCCGGCATGGCCTCGGCAAACGATGCCCCGGTTCCGGCAAGCTTCATGATTGAACCCGTGGCGGAGTCCGCGCCACGCACGAGCAAGGCGCCCAAAGACGACGGATCGGCCCAACGGTCCTGCACCTGGCGCGCGTCGACCTCGGGTGTTACCGAAGACACGGGGGAGAGCTGCTTCATATCGCCGACCACCACGGCTTTTTTAGCCAGGCTAAGCACCGGCACACCCAGCTCCGGCGCAGCTTGCCCCGCCTCATCGATAATCAGCAAATCCAGGAACGCGAACAGCGGCCTACGGCCCTCTCCCAGTAACCGTGGGGCGCTATGCAAGGTGGCGACAATGCACGGAAACAGCATGGCTGCGTGCCTGAGTGCGTTCTTTCGGCTGCCAGGCTCGGGGGTTGCGATCACACTGGCCAGCCAACGCGTCTCCCAGTAACGCGCGGCCAACTGGAAAATAATCGGCCGCCACACCACGTCCAGCAATTTCTGCTGCTGCGCCTGGCGCGCCTCGGGGGTTGCGGCCACACGCAAATCCGCGAGGATGTCGATGGCCCAGGAAGATGCCCATGCCTCACTGGGAAAGCGCGCAGCCAGTTCACCGGGCTCGATCAACGCGTCGATGTCAGCCTGGCGCTCGATTGCTGAGGCCAACCCACTGCGCAATACCTGGCTCAGCGTATTCAAGTGCTCGCAGAGGGTCGACGCCGTAGGCGTTGTCGAAGCACTCTTCTGCATGAGATAGATAAAACGCGTGGCATCACTGACCTGATGTTTCTGCTCAACGCTAAACAAAGCATTGAACAACTCTGGCAGCTCGCGGAAGGCATCTTCAAAGTGCCGCGCCAAAGCAAGGGCTGCCGCAACACCGTCTTCGTACGATTGCTTGAGGCTGGAGGACCCGACGCCCAAGATGCGCAACTGCTTTTGCCGGATCTCAAGCGTGGTGAACTTGCTGCGATGGGTTTTTCCCTTGGCCTTGGACGGTGCGCTGGCGGTGAAACCCAATAGTGGCTTGCCCGTAGGGTCCAACCAACGACGTGCCAGGGCATGCTTCCTGCCTACGGCACCATTGAACGTGCCCATCACATTCTCGACACTCTGGTTGGTCGCCCCGCACACAAACGTGACGGGGCAATGTTCGCGGTTATCGTAAGCCGCCAACACCCATTGGTTGGCGATCATCGCACGCAGCATGGCCGTCTTCCCGGTGCCCGGCGGCCCACTGACCGCAACCACCCCGACCTGCTCACCCAACCGGCCGAGGGCGTGCAATGCGCGGCGCTGCGATTCGTTCAAGGGGTCTGCGCCGCGATTGACGTCTGGCTTGTCGAGGTGTGTGGCCTTATCGACCATGGCCACGTGCCGGATCGTCACCTGCGGCGCTGCCATGCCGCCTGCCTGGACAGCCGAACGGTGTCGTCCGGCGCCTATGAGCTGCTCCAGTGCGCCGATGGACGGCGCATTGGGGATCGCTTCATACACGTTGGCGAGCGCACGTGTTGCATAGCCAGGCTGTCGCGGCACCGCAACCCATTGCCCCGTGATCGGGGCCATTCCCGTCTCAACCCCATCCGCTTGAACGCGGGCGAACAAGGCAAAACAGGCGTCGACATAACCGCTCAAATTGGCGCTTTGGCTCAACGTCGCGAGAAATAGCTTGAGCTCGTCGCGATAGCAATCGAAGTGGCCAATGGCCGGCGGCAGGTCGTTGGCCGCCATCAATGGCTGCGGTTCAAGCCATTGGCGGACCACACGCGGCCGGCAATCGTTGGGGTCGCGTGGTAGGCATATTTGGTTTTTGTCGTTCAGGTCGAAAGGAAACCAGAACGCGATATTCAGCCGGTCGGGCTTGAGGCGTTTTTTTTTCGCGCCCGGCGCAGGCTTTTTATCCGGGTCGGGCCACGTGACCTGGACCTCATCGCTTGATGAGGTGGTTTGATGGAACACCAGCGCCATGGGAATACGCGGATCGTCATCCGGCTCGTCCGCCTCCTGCGCCCCCTCTGCGTCGTCCTCTGAGGCCTCAAGCGCCTGCGCTTGCTGTTTTCGCCGGGCCTCTGCGGCACGCTCAGTGAGAATGCCCAGTGCCAGCGCCCGACGCTTGCCGAAACCGAGATTGAAGTTGGGCCAGGCCAGCCCCGCGAAATTTGTCACCGGGATGCGGACATCGGTGGCTTGCAGGCCACCCAAGTCATCGGCAATCAGCGCTCTGTGCCAGTAGTCCAGCACATTCACGGGCAAACTCCCGACGGGTCCTGCCTGAGGGTCCACCTCCATCGAGTGCAGAACCTGTTCCTTGGAAACCGCTACAGCAGCAAAATCCTTGCGCAACCGCTTGCTCAAGTCCATGAGACGCCTAAACATTTCTTACACCCTATAAATCCGAACGGCATACGAAGAATGGCTCGTAGCGGCCAACAATGACGGCCCATTGCCTTGGTCGCTGCAATTCAAACCGGGCACGCATAGTTAACGAGTGGCCTGTTCAATGCTATACAACTCGTGTTCAGGTCAAACGCACCGTCAACCACCCGAGACTTTCCCCGCCCATGCACGGACGCCCCCTCCTCATCGCCCTATTCCTCACCGGTACTGCCATGGCCGCAGAACTCTCCCGCTACACCTACGACGAAGCCCCCACCGATGGCTTCATGTACGCCGTGCGCTATCAGCAAGCCAAACTGGCCTGTGGTTCGCTGCCCGAAGATCTCGAGGCGGACTATGCTAAAGCGATGCGGCTGACTGGCGAGGCCAGCCCTGCGTTTAAAGCTAGCTATGCACAGCGCTTGGCAACCCAGCCAAAGTGGAGCAAACCGGCGTCGCCTGAAGAACAGGCGCTTGCGTGCGAACAAAGCCAGCACACCTTGCGCGTAACGGTGCAGCTCGCCCGGCAATGGTTTCCCGGTGGCTGGTAGCCACGTGTTTTAACCCATTGATCGGCCCATTGATCGGCATAGGTATCTACACAACGATTGGACCTGACCAATCCAGCGGCGCAGAGCCGTAGGCCCAACGTCCATAGATGCACAGACGTCGGGAACTGAGCAGCTATCAAGAACCATGCTTGCAGCACGTTGCTTGAACTCGCGGGTGTAGGTCTATCGCTCTTGCATGGAACCTCCTGATTGGGCGAATCATATCGCCCTTAAGAGGTGTCCGGGATCATTAGGCCAGTTCAAGCACAGAACCGATACGAATTCCTGTGGTACTACGCGCTCAAGCCATCGTGTTACATCACCTGCTGGACCTGATCCGCTTCAGGCTCTAGCGCATCCACAGTAGCGACATGGTTGGTGATGCCGAAAGGAATGTGCACGGATGGAGCAACTGCGCTAGTCGATTTAAGGTGCCCTGATTGGTCATCGAAAAAGATGTGTGGTTTCAATACACCTAAAATTTTTCCTTTCTCGATGCCGCCTAGGAAGAATGCGTCATTGGCCATGACACCCCAACTCTTGAGTGTATTCATCGCACGCTCATGAGACGGAGCATTGCGGGCTGTGACGATCGAGACGCGTATGCGGTTTTCGTATTCAGGATTGAGCTTTTTGTGCTTCTCCTCGACCGACTGGATTTTGGATATCCGCACCATGAATTCCTTCAGCGGCCCAGGGTTATGGGGCTGCATGACATTCTTCACTTCGTGCGCATGGAATTCAGACAATCCAGAGGCCTGCATGATTGTTTCGGACTCATCGCCAGCGAGCACGCCGTCAAAGTCGAATGCGATGCGTAGGGTTTTATCAGTTTCGTCGTCTTCAAATTTTGAATCGAGAACCTGGCCAGCCGGGTACCCGGCCCTGATAGCCGCTTCCACGTCTTTTTTGTCACCCGACAAAAATAAAGCGATATTCAGTGCTGGTATATATTCATAAGGAGATTTTCCCTGCATGAAAATCGCCCTTGTCATTCCAAGCCCGTAGTGCTCGATAGTCTTCAGTACGCGCAGCCCAGTGTCGGGATCATTGCGCGAAAGAAGTATCACCTCTACGAGCGGATCCGTAGGATCGACGCTCAGGTCATTCACTGACAGTAAACGCTTGATGAAGGGGAACGCTATCCCCTTAGGAAGCGGGACGTGCAGATTGTTTTGCTGAAACTTGCGGTATTCCTCCTCCCCCTGACTCTGAAACACTGCGTCCGATGCCAGCAAATCAAACACAGCGCTGGAAGCGACGCCGATCACTAGGCGATTTTCTAACTCGTAGGGCATTGGAACCTCTCTTGATGCCTCTAAACGCAAATATTGATGGGCATCGAACATGCCGATCGATTTCAGGGCGGATCGAGAAGCACACATCGCGCGCCTCCTCCCACGCACAGTCAGGCATATCAATCTTCAAATCAATCTGCCGGTTGCTTTCATTATGTGAGGATGACTTTGAACCTTGCTGATTGGCGCCGAGTCAGCCGTCACCTGATCGCCGGATTTCGGCCCCAAGCTATTCTCCTGAGCGAAATTGGCATAATATGCCAACATCAAAAGTACCTGTCTGCATAGAACTGGAGCTAGTTATGGCGACGCGAAACGTTGTGCTCACCCCTCACCAGGACCAGGTTATCCATGACTTGGTGCAGTCCGGCCGTTATCAGAATGCCAGCGAAGTGATGCGAGAAGGTTTACGTTTATTGGAGCAGCGCGTCGCCGAAGACACCGCCAAAATTGAGGCACTGCGTCAGGCGACCTCGATCGGTATCATGGATCTTGAGCACGGGCGCTTTACTCAGGTGAACGAGGGTGATCTGGAGCACTACCTCGAGAGCTTGAGCCTGGAGGCAACCCTCCCTGCGAGAGAGAAACACTGAGTATGCCGCAGTATCGGATCTCCAACCCGGCCCGTGCCGACATTGTTGACATCCTCAGGCTCTCCCAGACGCAGTTCGGCGATCAAGCACGCCAGCGCTACCAGGCGCTGATCCTCGCGGCGCTGCAAGCGCTTGCCGACACGCCTTATCGCATTGGCAGCCACGACCGCGATGAACTTGCACCGGGCCTTCGCAGCTATCACCTCATTTATTCACGCCAGCAGGCCAAACACACCCATGGAACGGTCAAAAGCCCACGCCATATAGTGTTCTATCGTGTGACAAACGACGACGTGATCGAGGTCGTCAGACTCCTTCATGACGCCATGGAAGTGCAGTTGCACTTGCCTAACGACTGATCAGCGACCTGGCCCAACGGCTTAACTGGCCGGGAATAGCGAAGTCCGTCGGAGATCGCCATTTGCGATCACTCGCACACTCGGTATGAATGGGGGCAAAAGTGGGGGCAAACAAAAGTGTTATCGACCTGAAAACATTGTCCCAGAGCCTAGTCAAAATGTTTTTTGGCGCCCCTGAGAGCCTTTAGGCTTCGTCTGGCAGGCTGTTTAGCTGAGCATTTCTGGCTTTTCATGGGCATGGAGATCCATTCATTTGCAAGCCCGCCAGTCCCGTTGCCTCACCGAAATCGCCATCAATTTATTCTGGCCCAGCAAATACAACCGCGCCCCGTCAATAAATGGTTCAGGCACCTGATGTTCGATCTGTTCGGCGATTAACTGCGCGCGCAGCCTTTACTGCAAATGCGAAAACCTTGGAGCGCAGGTGCGACACCTTCGGCCAGACCGCATGCACATCAGCGTTACCGAAAAACGACTTGCGACACGAAGCAGACATTAGAGCAGGTAAATAAGCCCGTCGTTTTTCTTCCTTTGGCCTCGTTTTTTGCCAGCAGATTTCAAGTTGCTCACCGAGCACTCCGATAGAATCAGGCAATACTAAAATCGAATCAGGCACAGTTCCCAACCACTCTCCGCCCTAGCATAGCCTGACCTTATATATTCAGGAGTGCGCCCCATGCGTGCAGAAAAAACCATTTTTATCACGGGCGTTAGTAGCGGCTTTGGCCAGGCCCTGGCTAAGGAAGCTCTCGCTCAGGGCCATCGAGTGATCGGCACTGTTCGCAGCGAATCCTCTCTGGCAACGTTCCAAACGCTCTTGCCTGAGAGAGCCCATGGCGTGGTGCTGGACGTTACCCACTTTAATGCCATCGACGCCGTCGTCGTCGCTGTTGAGGATCAGTATGGCCCAGTGGATGTGCTGGTTAACAACGCGGGTTATGGCCACGAAGGGGTTTTCGAGGAGTCGTCGTTGGAGGAAATGCGCCGTCAGTTCGACGTCAATGTATTCGGCGCGGTGGCGATGACCAAGGCGTTTGTGCCCTTTTTTCGCCAGCGACGGGCGGGGCATATCCTCAATATCACGTCCATGGGTGGTTATATCACCATGCCAGGTATTGCTTACTACTGCGGTAGCAAATTTGCCCTGGAGGGCATCTCTGATACGTTGAACAAGGAACTTGCACCCTTCAATATTTTTGTAACGGCCGTGGCGCCGGGGTCTTTCCGAACGGACTGGGCAGGTCGTTCGATGCAGCGTACGCCGCGCAGCATCAGTGACTACGATGCGACCTTCGACCCGGTGCGAAAAGCCCGTGAGGAAAAAAGCGGCCTTCAACTGGGCGACCCGCAGAAAGCCGCACGCGCCATGATGACTATTATCAACAGCCCTAACCCGCCGGCTCAACTGCTGCTGGGCAGTGACGCCCTGGCTCTGGTGCGTGACAAGCTGCACCGGACGGCGGAGAGTATTGAGCAATGGGAAGCGCTTAGCTGTTCCACGGATGGCTGAGCATAACAGTGGAGAACGGGCAATCGATGCCGAAACCCAAGAACCTGAGCACTGCGCGTATGGTGCAGTTGATGGACCAGCTTGCACCGCTGGAGGGTTACAACCTGAGTCCGCTGGATGATGTGCGTTTTCTGCGTTCCAACCGGCCGCTGACGCGCACGCCGGTTTTATATGAACCGGGCATTGTCATCCTCTGTCAGGGGCAGAAACGCGGCTATCTGGGTGATGAAGTTTACATCTATGACGCCCAGCATTATCTGGTGGTGTCAGTGCCAGTGCCTTTTACAATGGAGACCGACGCTAGCGAGGCGGAGCCAATGCTGGCGGTGTACATACGTCTGGATTTCAATCTGGCCGGCGAGCTGATTCAGCAGGTAGATGAGGTATGGAACATCCGCGTGGCTCAGCCTATGGGTATGTACGCCTCGCCCATGGACGAACCGCTGCGCCAGTCGACCCTGCGTTTTCTGGAAGTCATGGGCGACTGCGCCGACGCGCAAATCCTCGGACCAGCAATGTTGCGCGAACTCTACTACCGCATCCTCACTGGCGAACAAGGCGGTACCCTACGCGCGGCTATCGCCCAGCAGGGTCAGTTCGGCAAGGTGACGCGCGCCATTCACAAAATCCACCGCTGTTACCACGAGCATCTGGATGTAGAAATCCTCGCCCAGGAAGCGCAGATGAGCGTGCCTAACTTTCATCTGCATTTTCGCAAGGTGACCGATTCCTCGCCTATGCAGTACCTCAAGTCGACGCGGTTGCATCAAGCGCGATTACTGATGCTGCGTAACGACCTGACAGCGGCCAAGTCGGCATTTCTGGTGGGTTATGAAAGTGCTTCGCAATTTAGCCGCGATTTCAAGCGCCTCTTCGGACGCACGCCAATAGCGGAGGTGGCGCGGATGAAGCAGGCTTATGCGTTGCCGGCACCGACAACCCCGTCGCCCTTCGTGTCATCACACTGAGCTTCAAACAATCCTGTCTTGCCCGTCGCCAGTAGGCGTGGGAACGTGCGGATGGCGTGCCTGCCGACACAACGGGCGAGTGAAGTGTCACATCTGCTGCCGCATAGATAAACACCCATCCAGGATTTGTATATTCAGGTGCCTATCAGAAAAGTTATCGTTCTACGGCGATACATTTGATCTCCACGAGAAGGCCGGGGCGAGCCAGTTCACCGACACCTATGCACGTCCATGCACAAGTACTCCGAGGAAAGACTTTATCCTTCACTCGTCTAAAAATTGGCATGTGGCGGTGCATATCGACGTGATAAGTTGTCATTTCGACGACATCTTCAAATTCGCACCCGCCGGCTTCCAAGACGAGCCGGAGATTGTCCCAAGCTGCCAAAAACTGCTGCTCTGGGTCTTCGATAACTGATAATTCCGGCGTCCGGCCTACCTGACCAGCGCAGTAAAGAGTCTTTCCTACCTTTACAGCTGGTGCATAACCAGCATGCTCGCAGAGCAATCTCATGCCATCTGGAACAATGATCTGACGATCAGTCATGGTTGTGGAGCCCAAAATATAAACGGATACGAAAGCTAACTCACGTGCCAGAACGGCGTCCAATCGGGTCACTGGGACTCAGCCTCATAAAACCGCATTCGCCACTCTAGAAACCCCGGCCAGTAAGCGAACGACAGACCACTAATAAATAAAGACGCGCATTGGCGTAGCTGCTTTCTCGATAGAAATACTAGCCCCGCGGCGAAAGAGCTATCGAGATCCGCCCGTTTAACGCCCTTACTCTGAAATTGACTTGTCGAGAAGGTGGCTCTCGACTGAAGAGGACTTGCGACGGCGAAAAATCCGTACGCCAGGCGACCGTAGCGGTGCTCTAACAATCTCAATCGGTAACCAGGTGAGGGTTATCGGGGAAAGAGCCACTGCGGTAGCGAACGCATTCAATCCCTCTTTGCAGATCACATCAGAAGAGAATTCGCTTTCCTCGCCATTGAAAGTACACACGATTCGCTCATCAAAGGACTTTGAGTAGGGCCGTCTACCCTCCTCATTTCCGCAGGTGTGTTTGATAATCTCACTGCTATCCAGAATGTTTCGATCAGGGAAGTTGAAGTCCGCAATATCCAAGCCACTGGCTCGCGTACCTGGCACTGATCGGCCCGGTCTGCTGAAAGAACCGTCGGCGTTCCTTCGCCATGGCAACAATTGAAGCAGCGCTCGCATCTCCGGCCGGCATGACAGGTTTGTGGTCGATTCCGATAACAGATGAGCGCGGGTTGTATCCGGCTCCTGCACAGGTGATCTGGACTGAGCCTGCAATTGGGATTGGAAATCTGCACTATGGGTCGTTGCCCGCTTCTTGTTTTCTGAAGTCGGTAACACTGATGAAGCTGGTGGTACCGCAGATATATAGGTCATGGGGACGCCTCATATCAGGTCTGGTGTCATGAGTCTCGCCAGCATTCCTGGCGTGGCTGTTCAGTTTTTGCGCTATCAGATCCCGCTGAACCAGTTGTATCCCTGGTCTTCCCAATACCCGCCCGGGTTGTCGTTGCTCACGAAAATCTCGACAACATGCTTGGGGTTTTTGAAGCCCAATTTGGTGGGTACTCGAACCCGCAGCGGATAGCCGTACTCGGGCGGCAACGCGACATCAGCGTAATCCAGCGCCAGCAGTGTCTGTGGGTGCAAGGCCGTCGGCATGTCCAGACTGGAGTAATAGCGATCAGCACATTTGAAACCGACGAATTTCGCTGTGGTATCGGCACCGATGTGTTCCAGAAAGGTTTTGAGCGGTACACCTCCCCATTGTCCTATGGCGCTCCAACCTTCAACACAGATCAAACGGGTGATATCGCTACGTTGCGGCAGTTTGCGCAAGCTTTCGAGTGTCCATGGAGCCTTGTCCCTGACCCGACCGGAGACGGCGAGCGAGTAACTGGCGAGGTCCACTTCAGGGATATCGTCCTGGCCATAGAATGCGTTGAACGGAAATGGCGTAGTGATCTGCGCGCGGGTGAAGGTCGGCGCCAGTTTCTGTCCGCTGAACAGCCATGCCTGGACCCTATCGTTCCAGCGCGACATGGCCCAAAGGACCTTGTCAACCTGATCGCCGTCCTGCAGGTTGCAGCCGGTCAGCATCGACATCGCACCCACGGTCAAGCCGGCACGAAGGAAATGCCGGCGCTGGATATTCTCCAACTCAAGCTGTTGCGCAGGTTCAAGCCTGACGCGCTGAACAGTTCCTTTTCTGGATTCAGTCATGGCCATTTCTCCTGATATCAAGCGACCGCACCCCACCTGAAATCATTGGCAGCAGGGTTTTGGGTACCAGCATTACCAACCCAAGATGAATCACGACGAATGCAGCAATTACCGCCATCGCCGCAAAATGTACGTAGCGAGCGACGTCATAGCCGCCCAGTAGCGCGACCAGCTCTTGAAGTTGAATGGGTTTCCAGATCGCCACACCCGAAATGACGACGAGTGCGCCTGCTGCCAGCACCATCCAGTACATCAGGCGCTGCACAGCGTTATAGACACCCTTTTCATGCACGAGCCGGAAGCGCAAAGCGTCCGTAAAATCACGCTTCAATGCGACAAGCCCAATGGGCAGCAACTCACGTTTGAAATGGCGACTGACGACGCCATACAGCGCATAGATTGCGCCGTTGATCAGCAGCAGCCACATGAATGCAAAGTGCCAGGCCAGCGCCCCACCCAACCACCCGCCCACGGTTACCGACACTGGAAACCTGAAGCCGAACAGTGGCGAGGCGTTGTAAATGGCCCAACCGCTCATGAACATGCAGACCATGCAGGCGGCGTTGAGCCAGTGGGTGAGGCGAACCGGCCAGGGATGAAGCTTTTTCTGTCTCACGTGTTTCCCCCTCGAAACCAGCCATGTAGCGGAGCGTTGCCAAGCGGCAGCGCCCCTGCCTTTTCAGGTGATTACATCGGTGGCTGGAAGCCATCCTTGCCAACTGCAATGCCGCGCGCGGTGGTTCCATCTGCGGCGGGGAACACGACAATTTTCGTACCTTTGACCAGTTCATCGGCTTTGCCTGGCTCGACGTAGGCAATTGGCACATCGTCCGGTACGACGATTTGTTTCTCGCCACCCTTGTAGTTGACGGTCAATGTGCGGCCGTCAGCTTTGGACAGTTTCCCCACGGTACCGTTGGTCATGGTGCCTGTGCTGCCATCCGCGTTCTGCCAGCCATAATGACCTTCGCCGCTGCCCTTCAGGCTGGCGTCAAAAACCGTCACCTCCAGCGCCTTCAATGTTCCGTTGGCCTGCGGGATGGCCGCCGAGCCAATGAAGCTGTCGGATTTGATCGATTCGATATTGGCCTTCGATACCCGGTTGATACCGGTCTTGTCAGTCAGTCCGATAGTCTGCTGGGCGCCGGAGCGGACAGTGAATGTCAGCGTATTGTTGCTGACGCTTTCCACCGTGCCACGCAGCGGTTTGATCACCGGCATGTCAGCCGCGGTAGCAATGACGGCAGCACTGAGCATCAACAAACCGAATGTGGTAGACAAGGCGTTTTTTAGTTGCATGGTGACGATTCCTCATGGGGTGATGTGCCGCCATCCTCGACCGCAGACCGGGACGTCACGATGACCGCCGAATGACATTTTTGTCATTCGTCAGCCCTGCCCATGAATGACAGAAATGTAACCGACTGCGCCCGCTCATCCCGTTACACTGCACAGCCGAGATACCGATGTCGCGGGCTGAATCCTGTCATGAAGAGACCCGAGCGCGCCTCACGATGCATATCCTGCTGATCGAAGATGACACCAAAACAGGTGAGTACCTCAAAAAGGGGCTCGGCGAGTCCGGTTACAACGTCGACTGGACCCAGCACGGCGCCGACGGCCTGCACATGGCCTTGCATACGACCTACGATCTGATCGTGCTGGACGTGATGTTGCCCGGGATTGACGGGTTTCAGATCATCGAGCTTTTGCGCGCCAGACAAGACGTCCCCGTGCTGTTCCTGACCGCGCGCGACCAGTTGCAGGACCGCATTCGCGGCCTGGAACTGGGCGCCGATGACTACTTGGTCAAACCTTTTTCGTTTACTGAACTGCTGTTACGCATCCGCACCATCTTGCGTCGCGGTGTCGTGCGCGAAGCCGACCATTTCCACCTCGCCGACCTCGAGCTGGATCTGGTCCGGCGCCGCGTTACACGCCAGCAGCAGGTGATCGTGCTGACCAACAAGGAGTTCGCCCTGCTGCATCTGTTTCTGCGCCGGGCAGGCGATGTGCTGTCCAGGACACAGATCGCTTCGGAAGTCTGGGACATGAATTTTGACAGCGATACCAACGTGGTGGACGTAGCGGTCAAGCGCCTGCGCAGCAAGGTCGATCAGCCCTACCCTATCAAGCTGATCCATACCATTCGCGGTATCGGCTATGTCTGCGAGGTGAGGCCATGCGGTCCCGACGCCAACCCTCTCTGACCCTGCGATCGACCGTGGCGTTTTCCATGGTAGCGATGCTGGCCGTGGCCGGTGCAGGCGTTTATCTGTATCAGACGATGAAAGCCTCGGTATTGGTGTACAGCGATCATGCGGTCATGGGCCGCCTGGAACATTTTCGCAAGCTGCTGCACTACGAACTCGCCATCGAAAAGCTGCGCGACAGCCCGCAGATTTTCAAGAACATGCTCGACAGCGAAGACGACATCTTCATCATTGAAGAGCCCGGACAGCAACCGGTAATCCAGGTAAATCCACTGAACGTCACGTTGCCTGAACTGCCCGTGATCGGCCAGGATACAAAGCTGAGCGTCAGTGACCTGCGTAGCGGCGTGACCGACTCGGGAACAATGCTGCGCGCCGCCTCCGTCGTCACGACGTCGGGGGGACGTGAAGTGCGCCTGACCGCCGCGCACCTCATGGGCAAGGAAATGGCTATGCTCGCGGCGTATCGCGAACGTATCTACCTGGCCGTTGCCCTTGCGTTTCTGGCCACCGCGTTGCTGGGTTACCTGGTACTGCGTCGAGGGCTGCGTCCGTTACGCAAGATGGCCGCGCATGCGGCAGCGATAACACCCGAGCGTCTGCACAGCCGTATGGACAGCTCCGATACGCCGGTTGAACTGCAACAGCTGAGTGACGCCTATAACGCGATGCTCGATCGTCTTGCCCGGGGTTATCAACGATTGACGCAATTTTCCGCTGACCTTGCCCATGAAATCCGCACGCCGGTGGGGTCGCTGATGGGGCATTGCCAGGTCGCCCTTCGCCAGCGCCGCAGCGAGGATGACTATCAGGCACTGATCGCTTCGAACCTTGAAGAGCTCGAACGGATCTCGCGCATCGTCGAAAGCATTCTGTTCCTTGCGCGCGCCGATGAAGCGCACGCACTGGTGGAGCGCCAGCAACTATCGCTGCATGACGAATCGCAGCGCATTGCCGACTATTTTGAAGGCTTGGCTGAAGAGCGGCGAATGACCGTACAGATAACAGGCGATGGAAACGTGCTCGCTGACCCTTTGCTGCTGCGCAGAGCCTTGAGCAACCTGGTGGCAAACGCCGTTCGCTATGCCTACGAGGGCACCGAGATTCAGATCCGGGTGATGGAAACCCCCGGCGGAGCCCGCATTGAAGTGGAGAACCAAGGGCCTGTGCTGAGTGACGAAACCGTGGGCAAACTCTTCGACCGCTTTTACCGCGGCGATGCGTCTCGCCACCAGAACTCTGACTCCTACGGCCTTGGCCTCGCCATCGTCGTGGCAATCATGCAACTGCATGAAGGTCACGTGCGTGTCGAACAGCCAAAGCCCGGGGTTATCTGTTTTTCGCTGTCATTCCCTGGAGCTTGAACGACGTCGGCGGACAGTGCTTGTCGTTCGCTGCCCCCAACTGAAACTCATGCGCGCAGGTCAACTGTCTGAGGGCTTGCCCAGGCTCTGGTGCTCGACCGGCGCATACTTTTCTTCGCCAGCAACGGGTACCCAGTCCTTCAAAGGTGTAAGAAAGTGCAGTTCAAAACGACGTGACAAGAACGCCCATCTTCCGTCCCGACGTTCAAACCTGTCGTGGTACAGCCCGCTGACTTGCACCGGGCCTTTTTCAATGTCGTGAAACAGGCAATCCGCAGCCACCGTACCCACCGCGCTGTCACCCTTAATATCGATCAGCGGGTTGGCCATCCAGTGATGCATATGTGGCATCTGGCGCCAGCTGTTTTGCGCCATCGCGAGGATTTCGTCACGGTTTCCGGCTTGGCCAAAACCCGGTAGATCCAGTGCTGATTCTTCGTGCCAGATACCGCTCAGGAGCGAGGCGTCGATGCGGTCGAAGGCATTGGCGTAGGCGTTTATCAGCGACTCGATGGCGGCGCGACTTTCCAGGGCGTCCAGTCGGGCGGTCAGTTGTTCCATGTTCATGATGGGGTTTCCTGCTGAGGCTTCGCATAAGCGACGAAGGCAGCCCTCCGCGAGGGCTGCGCTACGGTTGAGCACGTGTTCAGATCTGCGACAGGCCGCCGTCGACCATCAGCTCCACACCGTTGACATATTTCGCATCGGCAGATGCAAGGAACAGCGCCGACGAGGCGATTTCTTCAGGTTGGGCCATATACCCCAGCGGAGTGATCTGCTCGACGTGTTGGCGCAGCGCGGCAATGTCGCTCTCGCTCATCTTCAAGCCGTTATCCATCAGAGGCCTGCGGGTGAAGCCAGGGCTCAGGACATTCGCTCGAATCTTGCGACCTTTGAGTTCGTTGGCCCAAGTCCTGGCGAAGGACCGTACTGCGGCCTTGGATGCGTTGTAGAGGCTCAGTCCTTCCATCCCATTGCTGGAACAGATAGAGGCCGTCAACACGATCGACGCACCGTTTTTCAACAATGGCATCAACGTTTGAACGGTAAAAAAAACCCCCTTCACGTTAATGTCGAACATGTTGAAATAAGCCGCCTCGGTGGTCTCGCCCAGCGGGTTCTTTTCGCAAATACCCGCGTTGGCAAACACTGAGTCCAGCTGATCGTCGCGCGCCTCAATTGTAGCTTTGAGTTTATCGAGATCAGCCTGGCTGGCGACATCGGAAATGACCGCTACGACTCTGTCGCCTAGCTTCGCCACCGCCGCCTCTAGCGTGGCTGCAGAACGACCCGTGATGTAAACACGCTTGGCTCCCTCGGCAATCAAACCTTGCGCAATTGCAAACCCGATCCCTGTGGATGCCCCGGTGACGACTGCAACCTGATTAGCGAATTTGCCTGACATATCTGACTCCTCAGTCTCGATTATGTGGCTCGACTGGAACCACAGTGCGGCCATTTTGAGAGGAGTCAGGGGCTGAGCGGCACTGCCATAAATGAACATTGGCCGTTCATTTATGTGAGGCGTAAGGGAAGGTTTGATCGTTTAGATTGGAGTCAGCTGATTCAGAGCATGACCTGCAATCGAGAATATTCTGGAACCGAAGGGTTCCAGGAAGGAGACCTTATGCCTAAGACAAAAGTCGCCCCCCCGGAACCGCGGCGTTGGTTGATGTTCACCATCTTGTTGGTCGGTGCATTTTTACCGCCGCTGGATTTTTTCATCGTCAACGTAGCGCTGCCTTCAATTCAGCAATCGCTAGGCACGGCCTCCTCCGCCGAACAGTTGATCATCTCCTCGTATGCGGCGCTTTATGCCGTGACACTGATTACCGGTGGACGGCTGGGTGACATCTATGGCCGCATGAGAATGTTCTTCGTTGGTCTGGTTGGCTTTGCCGTTGCCTCACTGATCTGCGGTGTAGCCGAGTCACCCTGGGTGTTGATCGCCGGACGTTCGCTGCAAGGCGTGACGGCAGCCATCATGGCACCTCAGGCACTCGCATCAGTGCAGGCGATATTCCCCGACTCCGAAAAGCCCTTGGCACTGAGCCTGTATGGCGCGGTCTTTGGTCTGGCTTCGGTAGTCGGCCAGGCACTTGGCGGAATATTGATATCGCTCAACCTGATGAACCTGGGCTGGCGGGCGATATTTCTGGTGAATTTACCGATTTCGTTACTGGTCATCCTTGTCGCCATTCCAGTGGTCAAGGAAACCCACGCACCACAGACAAGCAAGCTGGATCTGGGCGGAACGCTATTGTCGATGGTGACGCTTGCGGCTCTGATCATTCCTCTGATCGAGGGGCGTGAATCGGGTTGGCCTTTGTGGGCCTGGCTGTCGCTTGCAGCGGTGCCGCTGCTGGCCTGGCTGTTCTGGCGCTACGAAGCCCGCCTGCATCAAGCGCAAGGTGCTCCGTTGCTGAATCCTGCCGCACTGCGCGCGCCCGGTCTTGCCCGGGCACTGCTCGTCGCCCTCACCTTTTACGCGATCGGCGTGTTTTTCCTGCTGCTTTCCATTTATCTACAGGGAGCGCTGCACACGAGCCCACTCAATGCAGGCCTCGTCTTCCTTCCTTTCGGCGCGGGATTTTTGCTGGGACCGCTTTCCACCCCTCAGTTCAGGCGTTTTCTGGGGGCATACGTCAATCCCGTCGGAATGGGGCTTGAAGTGTTGGGATTTGTGCTCTTGGCCTGGCTCGTGGCGCACACGCCGATGTCCGCCAGCCCCGCTGCGCTGCCCCTTGCCGTCATTCTGTTTCTGATCGGTTTCGGACAAGGATTAGCCCTTCCGACATTGATGCGCATGATCACAGGACGTGTGGCACCCGCATACTCCGGCATGATTGCAGGCATTACCAGCTCCACCCTGCAAATCAGCACGTCACTGAGCGTGGCAATAATAGGCGGCATTTTCTACACCCTTCTAGGCACGGATACGGACGCGGCTGCCATCACCCACGCTTTCACCGTCTCCATACTCTGCATCGCAGCATGCCTGGCGGTAGGCGCGGGATTGAGCCTTACCCTGACGCGCCAACCTGCTACTGATCCGCAAACGGCGGCCATGCACCCAGCAGAGTGAGTCAACCGCATGCCTGATTGCCGATCATGATGGAAGCAAGATCGGCAAGAGCACGAAGGCTGTCCATCTGGCGCATGTCCTGGTGGTAGCCCATCCATATGTCGCGACCCGGTGGCGGCTCGTGCGGATCAATCAACCGCAGCGCCGTTAATTGGTCACCCAAGGCGCGGGGCAATACGGCAACGCCCTGCCCCTGCGTGCACATTTGCGCCTGGACTGTGCGGCTGCTACTGGTGAACACGGTACGCGCCAGAGGGTAACGCTGCTGCAGCCACTGCACATCGGGATAATGAGACTGGGCAACACTCATGGTAATCAAACCAACCCCCTCGCCCTGTGGCTCGGGATCAGCAGATCCGACGGCCGTGTATAACCCATAGCTCAGGGAGATCAGCTTGCGGTGAACAATATCGGGTTCGGTGAAAGGGACGATTCGAAACGCGATATCGGCGTCGCGACGAGCCAGGTCAAACAATCGATGCCCGGCGATAACCTCAGGCACAATCAGAGGGTAACGTCGCCCCAGTTCACTGAGGACGGGGGCCAGCACATAACAGGCAAACCAGTCAGCGCAAGAAATGCGCAACACACCTTCTGGCTGGGCGCTGTCGCCCGCCAGGCGCCTTTCGATGGCCAACGCACTCTGCTCCATTTCCTGCGCTAGGCTGAGCAGCTTCTCTCCGCTGTCGGTCAGTACCAAACCTTGGGTGGTACGCAGGAAAATGGGCTGGCCACTGGACTGCTCAAGCACCTGCAAGCGCCGCCCCACGGTCGGATGGCTAACACCCAACAGCTTGGCGGCAGCGCCCAATGACCCACTGCGGGCAATCGCGAGAAAGAT
Source organism: Pseudomonas sp. 58 R 12 (assembly GCF_900005865.1). Lineage (NCBI taxonomy): Bacteria > Pseudomonadati > Pseudomonadota > Gammaproteobacteria > Pseudomonadales > Pseudomonadaceae > Pseudomonas > Pseudomonas sp. 58 R 12. The sequence continues at coordinate 71,301 of NZ_CVTP01000008.1, read as the reverse complement.
CCGCACATCACTCCAGTCCATACTCTACCCCGTACAAAAATGAACAGTGAGAGTGCAGTAATGGCAGTGCCGTAGCAATCCCAGGCTCGACATACTTCTCTGCATACACCTTCGTCGAAACACCAACCGAGGGACTGCAAATGAAGATTGGCTTTATCGGTGTGGGAAGCATGACCAGAGCGATCATTCCGTTGCTCATCCGGGCCGGCCATCACGTATCGGCATGGAACCGTAGTCACGCTGCGATTATGGATCTCGAAGGAGTAAGCGTTCTCGAATCCCCGTCCTCGGCCTTTCAGCAAGAGGTCGTCATCAGCCTGCTGGCCGATGATGCCGCCGTCAGGGAAGTGCTGCTGTCCAGCGCTGCTCTGGAAAATGCAGACAAGGCCTGCGTGCATGTCGTGATGTCGACTTTGTCGCCTTCACTCATGGTCGAGTTGCAGGGCATGCATGATGCAATCGGCATGGCATTGGTCGCGGCACCGGTTTTCGGCGTGCCCGCCGTGGCCGCGAGCGGCGAGTTGAACATCCTGGCGGCCGGATCGCAGCTAGCTGTCTCGACGGTTCAACCGCTGTTTGACCTGCTCGGGAAAAAAACCTGGTATCTGGGCGATCAGCCTGAACACGCGTGTATCGCGAAAATCGCCGGCAACATGATGATCACTCAAGCCATCCAGTCGCTGGGCGAAGCAAGCGGACTCGTTCAACGCCACGGACTGACCCCTTCGATTTTCGTCAACCTCATGACCCAGACCCTGTTCGCCTGCCCCAGTTATCAACGGTATGGGCAGAACATCGCCAACAACAGCTTTGAACCGGGTTTCAAACTGTCTCTTGGCCTCAAGGATATAAATCTGGCTATTGATGCGGGCCGTCTCAAGGACCTGGAACTGCCTGCTGCGGATGCAGTGCGATCGAAAATGACGTCGGCAGTAGCCCGGGGAGACGGGCACAAGGACTGGTCGGTCTTCGCTACACAGACACTTACCCAATCAGCCGTTCATGCCCAGCAACCCTGGCGAAGCGCACCGATAAAACGTACGCGGCGTGGCAACTTCTGGGTGACCGGCGCCCGTGTTACCCAGAACGGTAAAAATTTCCAGAAGGGTCCGATGTACGTAGCCTGGGAATCCCCTGAGCACATCACTCAAGCCTATCCCGTGGTGCTGGTGCACGGCGGCACGCTGCAGGGCACCGAATGGCTGGATACACCCGATGGTCGCCCGGGATGGGCGCAGCGGTTCCTCGAAGCGGGCTTCGTAGTCTTTCGCGTCGACAGACCCGGCCACGGGCGATCGCCGTATCACCCCGACATCATGGGACCGATGGGGCCAGCGTTCTCCTATGAACGCGCCCGCGAAGTTTACTTTCCAGAGGGAGGTGGAGAAACGCAGTGGCCGTTTGAGTCGGATGACGAAGCAGCGTTTGACGCCTTCATTGCAGCTTACGGCCCCATGCCGGCTGACCTTGCGGCCTCGCAGACCCTGGACGCGGACCGACTGGCCGAACTGCTCGACAGAATCGGTAAGGCCATCATCGTTACGCATTCCGCTTCCGGGCCCAGTGGCTGGTTGGTCGCCGATCGTCGACCCGACCTGATCGCAGGGATTGTGGCAGTGGAGCCTATGGGGCCGGTATTTGGCCATACGCCGGGTATAGGCAGCCTCGAATGGGGACTGACCGCCGCCCCTTTGACCTTTGATCCGCCTCGCGAGACGGCGGAGCAAGTCCGCGCAGCAGAACCATCAACCCTGAAAATTCCCGGATTGCAGGGCGTTCCGGTAGCGCTGATGACAGGTGAGACATCAGCGTTTGCTTCTTACGCATCCAGCATTGTCCCTTTCCTGCGAAATGCCGGTGCCAACATTCACCACCTGGATCTACCGGCACTGGGTATTCACGGCAACGGCCACGGATTGATCTATGAACGCAATTCAGACTCGGCTTTCAAGGTAGTCATGCAGTGGCTGGAGGAATCGTTGAACATGCCCGATCCCGCGTAAAGCGCCTGCTCAGGTTCTCCGTCCAATCATGGAAGGACCAAGGAAGGGTACAGACAAGCCCCTTAGAACAACTGCCACGAGGTTATCCATGGACAATTCCGACATCACGCGTCAACTCTCGGCATTCAGACAAACCATCGACAATATCGACGCCGCGCTCATCCACATGCTTGCTGAACGGTTCCGCTGTACTGATGAGGTCGGCTTGCTTAAAGCCCGACATCAATTGCCAGCGGTGGACAAGAAGAGAGAGCAGCATCAATACGAACGTCTGACAGCCCTCGCCCAGGAGGCCAACCTCGATACGGCCTTCGTCCAGAAGCTGATGCAGTTTGTCATCGGTGAAGTGGTCGACCGCCACAGACAATTTGCGACCAGGCATAACCCAGGACTCTGCGAGGGCGCTGTCCTCAAACCTGAAAACACCGCCGTCTAACCCGCCGCCTCCCCTCACTAGACGCCCGGGAATTGCTGATAGATCGCAGACAACTCGATAGAGAAGCGACTGAATAAGCCCCTTTCTCCGACCGATTCCTGAAAGGCAATTAGACTATCAAGACGAGCAGAACCGCATGAAATGGCCAATGATCGATCAGATTCGCAGTTTCACTGTTTTACCCTCTGGCTACACATGGGATTACCTGAAACGCGAGGAGATCGATGTAGCGATAATTTTTTTCCAGACGTGGTTTCCCTCCATTACGGTGGGGTTAGGGAGCCCTTTTCTGAACCAGCAATTTTATGAAGACAACGTGGTGCTCGAAGACGATCTGGAGCGGGCGATGTTCGCTATAGTGGTCCGCCGAAATCATGAAATCGTCGCGATAGCAACGTGGGAAAAAATTGACGGCGCTGATGTCATCTTCGGGCGAGTGGGCGCGGTAGCCAAACATCATAGACAAACCAAACTGGCCGTAGCTGCCCAAGACCTCGGAGAAAAAATGGGAAGGTTCATGGGAGCGGGCTTGATCTATGGTATGGCGACAACCAGCGCTCCGTATATGCAACAAGCATTGGAGCATGCGGGTTACAAAGCCGTAGGAATAATGCCTGGCTTCGACCAAGAGGAAACAGAGCCAGGAATCGTTCGCAGGGTTTACGAAGTCATCTACGCAAAACGACTCGCCCCCAACTCAAATTTTCTGATTCCTTCAGTACACAACCTCACACCGACCGTCGCTCGGCTTTATGCAGAAATATTTCACGAAACAATCAGGGCTGAATGAGAGGCAAGCATAAAACCAGTGTGTTTCGGATCAAATAAAGATCCTCGCTCACGCTGATTGCGTTGCTCGGGAGCGCCGCTTTAGCTTGCGTGCCAAAAGAACGCGAAGGCGCACCGAATACCAGGTACTGCCATACTGGAGTCAGTCGCAGGTCACCATTCAAGATCACTCGCACACTCAATGCGATTGGGGGCAAAAGGGGGGGCAAATAACAGCATTATCGACCTGAAAACGCCTTCCTAGAGCCTAGTCAAAATGTTTTTTGGTGATCCGGACAGCCTGTAACAGAACTCCACTAGATTATATAAAGACCTTTCATAATTGGTTCTTTAAAAGGTGCGGGTGACTCATGGCAGTCCCTCAAAACAAACAAGAACTGCTCAGCGTCATCAAGCAGGTGCCTGCGCATCGGGTCAACGAACGCAGCCTACATGAAGCCGCTGCCGGCAGCGGTGATGTCATAGGCGACGGCGACATCGCGACAGGCTCTACGTCATTTCCTGGCGCGGCGCGCAGCCCAGCGACCAACCGAAGTTCATGCCCGCAGCCGCCAGCAGAATGGCGCCCGCCCCGATCACCTGCAGGCCTCCAAGCGGATGCGCGAAGGCAACCCAGTCAACCAGGATGGCCACGATCGGATAGATGAATGACAGTGCGCCGACCAGCGTCGTGGGGATTTTCTGGATGGCGCTGTACAAAAGGGTCGACATCAGACCGGTATGGACCACGCCGATAATGATCAGGTAAGCCCAGGCACCCTCGATCATAGTGACTCTGGTGAAGTCGACGAACGGTGCCAGGGCCAGCACGCCTACCACCATCTGGATCAGCACGATCAGGTGCGCGGGCAAGTCCTTGAGGCGCTTGGTGATCGCCGCCGCGACAGCGTAGAAAAAGGCTGAAGCCAAGGCCAGGCAAACGCCCAGCAGGTAGTCGGCGCCTGCGGCCTGTCCATTGCCTTTGGCGGACACGATCAGCATCAGACCGGCGAAGGCCAGCAGCAGCCAGCCGACCTTGGCGAGGTTGAGGCGTTCCGCGAAGAACAGCACACCCAGACCAACCAGCATGAACGGCTGAACGTGGTAGACCACCGTTGCAATGGCGATAGTGGAATGTTTGTAGGCACTGAATAGCAGCACCCAGTTCAGAATCAGCGCCACACCGCCCAGGCATACCAGCAAGAACTGCCGAGCGTTGATGCGGCAACGGCGCAGCACACCGAGCATCAGGCACGCGATCAGCATCGCCATTGCGCCAAAAAGGCACCGCCAGAACACCACCGCCTCAGGACTCTGTCCCGACATGATGACGAACCAGCCCACCGTGCCGGAGATCACCATGGCCGAAATCATTTCCAGCGTCCCACGGGTTTTCGACTTCATCACTCACTGCTTCCCTGCTGTTGGCATTGCCGCACCCTGACCCGCCATTCGCGGGCCTGGCTCAAAAATAGAACTTTATAATGAATTAATGGCCGTTATACTGAACAGCGCACGGGTAAGCGTCAACCCATTTCAGGATGATATGCAGAACAAATGAACAGCAAAACGAACGAAACGTTGAGGAATAACGCCAGCCGAATTGAGTTACTGGCCCTTTCAATCAAACGCGAGCGCCTGGCCGCCGGGCTTTCCTTGACCGAGCTGGCGAAGCGCGCCGGGGTGGCAAAGTCGACGTTGTCTCAGCTGGAGTCAGGCATCGGTAATCCCAGCATCGAAACCTTGTGGTCACTGGCGATTGCAATGGGCTTGCAAGTCACCCGGTTCTTCGAACAACCCCAGCAGGCACTGAGGATAATTCGCGCCAATGAGGGCATGACGGCCTATGCCGAGACTGCCCATTATGCAGCGACACTGCTCGCTGATTGCCCGGCGGGCGTGCAGCGCGATATCTACCGGCTCAACGTGCAACCCGGCGAAGTTCGGCGGTCTCAGCCCCACCCACAGGGCACCGTAGAGCACGTGGTGCTGTGCAGCGGCAGTGCCCATGTCGGCCCGGCGACGGGACCTGTGTTGCTGAATGCTGGCGACTACATCAGCTACCTGGCGAATGTGCCTCACGTGTTCGAAGCACTCGAGGCGGACACCACTGCGGTGATGGTGATAGAACATCCCTGAGGGTGCGAAAGGCTTCAGCGGCCTCCGAGCGCGGCCTAACCGGTGCGCTGTCGGCGGATAAACCTGCGGGCTAAAACACGAAACTGTGCCCGAGTTCTCCCTCCATCCACTCCAGGAAACGCCTGACCCTGGGAAAGCTCGAGTGCGATGCGCTTGCTGCGTGGCAACGTACCGTTGGTGCTCGACGAATACGGCTATAAATTCGAGATTGGCAAAGCCAAGACCCTGCGCACGGGCAACGATGTCCTGATCATTTCCACCGGGCTGATGACCATGCGCGCACTGGAAGCGGCCAAGGAACTCCAGGCGGAAGGCGTGGATGTCGCGGTGTTGCACGTACCGACCATCAAGCCTCTGGATGAGCAGACTATTCTGGCCGAGGCCAGAAAGTCGGGGCGCCTGGTCGTGACGGCGGAAAACCACTCCATTATCGGCGGCTTGGGCGAAGCCGTGGCGACCGTGCTGTTGCGCAACGGGGTGACGCCGACCTTCCGGCAAATCGCTCTGCCGGATGCGTTTCTCGATGCCGGCGCACTCCCGACGTTGCACGATCGCTACGGTATTTCTATCCAGGCGGTGTGCGCGCAGATCAAGGACTGGCTATAAGGGCTATCGGCCGCAGCTTCAGGCCTGCGGCAACCGCGCAACGACCTTGATCTCGAAATCAAAACCATACAGCCAGGTCACGCCGACCGCCGTGATCGTTGGAAAAGGCGCTTGCCCCCAGTAATGCGGTACCACTTCCCATACGTCTTCGAAGATTTTTTGCGGATCGACCATGAAGACGGTCACGTCCTGCACATCATCAAAGGTGCAACCGGCAGCAGCCAATACGGCATTGAGATTGTTGAAGGCACGGTGAACCTGAGCCTTGAGCTCCGGTTCGGGCGATCCGTCTTCACGGCTGCCGACTTGTCCTGAAACAAACAGCAGGCCATTACTGCGCACCGCAGCCGAGTAACGATTGCGCTCGTAAAGGTCCTGGCGTGCGGCGGGAAATACTGCGTCTCGAGTGTTCATCAGCAAAACTCCAGTGGTTGGTCAGCGACATCAACACTGTAGGGCGCTTGCCCAGGGCGGATAAACCAGCAATGCTGGCCATCACTGTTTGCGATTCCCAAACAATCTGGAGCGTCCATGGACCGTTTCGACGCCATGCAAGCCTTTGCGCGAGTGGTAGAGACAGGCAGCTTCACCCGCGCCGCCCGCACCTTGCACATGAGTAAAACCACCGTCACCCAGTTGATCCAACAATTGGAAGCGCGCTTGCGCGTGAAGCTGCTCAACCGCACCACACGCACGGTAAAAGTCACCGCTGATGGCCTCGCCTACTACGAGCGGGTGCAATTACTGCTGGCCGCCCTGGATGATGCCGACACCGCGCTGTCCGGGGCCGCAGCCGCGCCGCGCGGACGCCTGCGGGTCGACGTGCCCAGCCCACTGGCCCGTTTGATCCTGATCCCGGCCTTGCCGGCGTTTCATGAGCACTACCCGGATATCCAGCTGGACCTGGGCGTAAGCGACCGGAATATCAGCCTGATCGATGACAGCGTTGATTGCGTGATTCGCGGTGGAGAAATCACCGATATTTCGCTAGTGGCACGGCACATCGCGGACTTGCCGCTGGGCGTGTACGCGGCGCCCGGTTACCTGGCACTGCATGGCACGCCCGCTCACCCGCGAGAATTGCAGGAAGGTACGCACCGTGTCGTCGGTTATCGCCAGGCGCGTACCGGCAAGGCGCTGCCCTACACGCTGCGACGCACAGAAGAAACCGTGGTAGTGCACGGCCGGCACGCGCTGACAGTCGACGATGGCAATGCCTACCTGGCCGCCGGCCAGGCCGGGCTGGGCGTGCTATGGCTGCCGCACTACATGGCGATGCAACCCGTGGCGAATGGCGAACTGGTCCGGCTGTTCGAAGACTGGACCATCGCGCCGATGCCGCTGCATATCGCCTACACGCCGAACCGCCATGTAAGCCGCAAGTTACGGGTGTTCATGGACTGGGTGATGGAGTTGATGGCAGAGCATGTACCGCAGATTGCCCCGCCCTCGCCCGGCAGATGATGTTCCGTTTCATTTGATCTTGATCACCACTTTGCCTTTGGCACGGCCTTGTGCCAGATAGTCGAGCGCTTCCTTGGCCTGCTCGAACGCAAACACCTTGTCGATCACCGGCTGGATTTGGCCCGACTCAAGCAGCTTGCCAATTTCAGTCAGTTGGGCGCCTTCAGGACGCGCAAACAGGAAGGAATACGCCACGCCGTTTTTTCTCGCCAGCCGCACGATCTTGCGACTCATCAGCCCGAAGACGAACTCGAGGAAGACATTCAACCCACGAGCGCGAGCAAACGCTTTATCCAACGGCCCGACGAGGGAAATGATCTTGCCGCCAGGCTTGAGGATCTCGACGGCCTTCTCGATGGCATCTCCTCTGATCGTACCGAGCACCAGGTCATAGCCGTGCAGCACGTTCTCGAACGCTTGCTGCTTGTAATCGATCACCTCATCGGCGCCCAGGATGCCGACCATCTGGACATTGGCGGTACTGGTGTTGGTTGCCACCTTGGCACCGAGGTACTTGGCCAGCTGGATCGCAAACGTCCCAATGCCGCCGGAACCCGCAGGAATGAAGACTTTCTGGCCGGGTTGCAGATCGGCGCGCTCTTTCAGGGCTTGCCACGAGGTGAGCCCGACCATCGGAATCGAAGCGGCTTGCACAAAGTCCAGGTTGGCAGGCTTTGGCGCAGCGACAGCCTCGGGCACCGCCACATATTCAGCGATTGACCCGGTGCCCAGGTCGAACACATTGGCAAACACGGCATCGCCCACCTTGAAGCGGGTCACATTGCTCCCCACCTCGGCCACCACGCCGGCCAGGTCGCTGCCCATGACGGCCGGCAATTGGAACTTCAAGACCGGCTTGAACACCCCTGCGGTGATCATGTTGTCGACCGGGTTAACGGCTGCGGCATGCACTTCGACCAGCATTTCGTTGGGTTTCAACACTGGACGAGGCACTTGGGCAAATTCGATGCCTGGAGATTTACCATAGCGTTTGAAGGTGAGCGCTTTCATGGTGCTGTGATTCCGTAGAGGGATGGATATCAGGCTTGCGCTTGATAACGCTCGGCGGCATGGGCTTGGCGAATGTCGCTCAACAACCCTTGGCGCGCCTGATCCAGCGCATCCCAACGACCCGCCGCGTGCAGTGGCGGAATAGTGACGAGCTCGCGACGGTCAAAGCCGACCAATGCAGCGTCTACCAGCTCTTCAACATCCATGACGTCGGAAAGCGTGTTGAGGTCGATCCCGGCGCGCTCCCAGATTTCGGTGCGGGTTGCCGCTGGCAGCACGGCCTGCACATACACGCCTTTGGGCGACAACTCCACGTTCAGGCCTTGGGACAGGAACAGCACGTAAGCCTTGGTGGCGCCATAAATCGTCATGCCGAACTCGGGTGCGAACCCCACCACTGATCCAAGATTGACGATCGAGCCTGTACCGGCCTGCGCGAAGCGTGGCGCGACTGCTGCTGCAAGGCGTGTCACCGCGGTGATGTTCAGTGAGATAAGCCCTTCGATCGCCTCGGTGCTTTGCTGGACCATACTGCCGGACTGAGCCAGGCCGGCATTGTTGATCAGAATGCCGATACGGGAGTCGACGCGCAGGCGGGTTTCGACGGCGGTGAGATCAGCGCTACGGGTCAGGTCGGCTTGCAGCACGTCGACCGCCACGCCGGTGTCTTTACGTAGACGTTCGGCCAGGGTCTCAAGGCGTGCCTTGTCACGTGCAACAAGCACCAGGTCGTGGCCACGACGAGCAAAGCGTTCGGCGTAGGTGGCGCCAATCCCGGAGGAGGCGCCAGTGATCAGCACAGTAGCAGGCGTTGTCATGCGATGAATTCCTTCATAAGGGTTTTTGGCACGGGCTGAAACGGTGTGAGCTTCAGCCGCAGATTCAAGGATTCTGCTGTTGGAACGCACTTATGATTACGGCCATAATCTAAAATGTCAACGGTTTGATGTCGATCAACATCAATGTATGATGAAGCACTCACACTTGAACAAAACGTTGTTGGGTATTCGATGAAGGTCACTAAACAGCAAGCACAGGCCAACCGGGCGCACATCGTTGAAACCGCCTCCGCGCTTTTTCGCGAGCGCGGTTATGACGGCGTCGGTATTGCCGATCTGATGGCGGCGGCGGGCTTTACCCAGGGAGGCTTTTACAAGCACTTCCGGTCCAAAGCCGATCTGATGGCAGAATCGGCCACTTGCGGCTTGATGCAGTCCACCGCATTGACGGCTGAGGGTTCAGCGTCCGAATTCTTGAAGGTGTATCTCTCTCGTGAGCATCGCGACAACCGCGCCACCGGCTGCACGATGGCGGCGTTGTGCGGGGATGCGGCGCGCAAAAAAGAGGACGACGTGCGGGCCACATTTGCTGCTGGCATCGAGGCTCAATTAGCAGCGTTACGAGGCAAGTCCGACAGTGCGGACTCTGCCGAGGCTCGGGCAAAGCGCCTCGCCACAATGGCGCATGCATTGGGCGCCATCGTCATGTCGCGCGCCTGCCCTGACGACTCGCCGCTGGCTGATGAGATTCTGCAGGTTTGTCGCGAAGCAATCTTCGCGTCGTTGACGCCAGATGACACCCGTGAATTGATTGACTGAACGTCACAGCAACCGCAGCCTGAGACGTGTGTCGCAGTGCCGTGTGAAACAGTTGTCGGCGACGGCGCGATCACCCAGAATCGCGCCCCCGACCATCGGGCACTACAGGGATATTCTGCACATGGCTGCTTCAAATAAATGGCTGATGTCTTCAGTCGCTTATTACCTCGACTTTTTCACCGTCCCCCTCTTCGTCATCCTCGCCCTCTGCCTCGCTCCCTTTGACCTCGGCGTGGCGCTCGTGGGCCTGTTGGTATGGACGCTGGTGGAGTACTCGGCACACCGCTTCCTATTCCACTCGCTGTACCGCCGCGAGCATTGGACCCACCATGTCGATGTGCTCGCCTTTATCGGTGTGTCCAGCTGGAAAACCAGCTCGACCTTTGCCGCGCTACTGCTGTTCGCCTGGTACACCGAGCTGACGTCGGCCTTTATCGGCGCCGTGGTGGGCTACCTCTATTACATCTCGGTGCACTACGTGATGCACCGCCCGCAGCACTGGGCCTATGCCTTTATTCCAGGGCTCGTGGCCAATCATGATCTGCACCATCGCCAGGGTATCGAGAAGAACTTCGGCGTGTCTTCGCCGCTGTGGGACCATGTGTTTCGTACTTACATTCGGGCTGAGGTCGCCCGGGCACGCTAGCCGGGTAGCCATTCAGGGTCATGCCGTCAATGTGCAGTGACACACAACGTCATCCGCTTAGTGGCAACCTTCCTTGCAGCTCCCGTAAAAGACCTTTGCTATCACGGCCATTGATAGCTCCCTAACGAAAGCCCCATGCTAGAGGGCTAAACTCGCGCTTATATCATTCCGAATGATAGTTACCTTTGCTTCATTCGATTCGTGACATAGCACATCGCCGCGCATGATCCGCCCATCTCAAATACATTGGCGGATGCACCTCATGGAACAGTCACTCAAACATTTGCGCTTCCCCTTGGCGATTTTGGCCGTAGTGGTGATGAGCGCGTGCGGCAAGACCCCGGAACAAGCGGCCGCCATGCCTGCTGCCAAAGTCAGCGTGGCGAAGGTGCTGGAACAACCAGTCAACGAGTGGGATGAATTCACCGGTCGCCTGGAAGCCCCAGAAACCGTGCAGATTCGTCCACGGGTCTCTGGCCAGATTGACCAAGTCGCTTTCACCGAAGGCGCTTTGGTCAAGAAAGGCGACCTGCTGTTCCAGATCGACCCGCGTCCGTTCCAGGCTGAAGTGCGCCGCCTTGAAGCCCAGTTGCAACAAACCCGCGCCGCCGCCACCCGCAGCGATAACGAAGCGCAACGTGGCGAGCGCCTGCGCCAGAGTAATGCGATTTCCGCCGAACTGGCCGACTCGCGCACCACCGCTGCCCAGGAAGCCCGCGCGGCCGTCGCCGGGATCCAGGCGCAGTTGGACCTGGCCAAGCTGAACCTGAGCTTTACCCGTGTGACCTCGCCGATCAGCGGCCGCGTCAGCCGTGCCGAAATCACTGCCGGCAACCTGGTGACCGCTGACACCACCGCGCTGACCAGTGTGGTCTCCACCGACAAGGTCTACGCCTACTTCGACGCCGATGAGCGCGTGTTCCTCAAGTACACCGAGCTGGCTCGCCAAGGCCGCCGTGGTGCAACCACGCCGGTGTACCTGGGCCTGTCCAACGAAACCGGCAACCCGCACTTGGGCCAGATGAACTTCGTCGACAACCAGGTCAACCCGGCCACCGGCACCATCCGGGGTCGCGCTGTGTTCGATAACAGCAAAGGCGAATACACCCCCGGCCTGTATGCACGCCTGAAACTGGTCGGCAGCGGCACCTACTCTGCCGTGTTGATCACTGACGAAGCCGTCGGCACCGACCTGGGCAAGAAATTCGTGCTGGTGATGGAAGGCGACAAGCCGGCCTATCGCTCGGTGGAACTGGGGCCGAAGATCGAAGGTTTGCGCATCGTGCGCAGCGGCCTGAACAAGGACGACACCATTATCGTCAAGGGCCTGCAGCGCGTGCGCCCAGGGTCGCCGGTGGCCCCGGAAACCATTCCGATGGCCAGCCAGGAAACCCTCGCCGCCTTGGCCAAACAACGACAAGCGCTTGAAGCCAGCAACCTGGAACAAGTGGCGCCGGATAAAGCCGCGCCCAAACTTGCCAGCGCGACTCCACGCGGTTAAGGGATACGACTCAAGATGAATTTTTCCAAGTTCTTCATTTCGCGGCCGATCTTCGCAGCAGTGCTCTCGCTGTTGATCCTGATCGCCGGTGCGATCTCGCTGTTCCAATTGCCGATCAGCGAATACCCGGAAGTGGTGCCGCCGACTGTGGTGGTCCGCGCCAACTTCCCGGGCGCCAACCCCAAGGTCATCGGTGAAACCGTCGCCGCTCCGCTGGAGCAGGCGATCACCGGCGTCGAGAACATGCTGTACATGTCCTCGCAGTCGACCGCCGACGGCAAGCTGACCCTGACCATCACCTTCGCCCTGGGCACCGACCTGGACAACGCGCAGGTGCAAGTGCAAAACCGTGTGACGCGGACTCAGCCGAAACTGCCTGAGGAAGTGACGCGCATCGGTATTACCGTGGACAAGGCCTCCCCCGACCTGACCATGGTGGTGCACTTGACCTCCCCGGATCAGCGCTACGACATGCTCTACCTGTCCAACTACGCGTTGCTCAATGTGAAGGATGAGCTGGCGCGTCTGGGCGGTGTGGGTGACGTGCAACTGTTCGGCATGGGCGATTACTCCCTGCGTGTGTGGCTGGACCCGAACAAGACCGCTTCGCGCAACCTGACCGCCACCGATGTGGTGACCGCGATCCGTGAGCAGAACCGTCAAGTGGCTGCCGGTGCCCTGGGTGCGCAACCCGCGCCGACTGCCACCGCCTTCCAGTTGTCGGTGAACACCCAAGGTCGCCTGGTGACTGAGGAAGAGTTCGAAAACATCGTGATTCGCTCAGGCGACGACGGTGAAATCACCCGCCTCAAAGACATCGCACGGATTGAGCTGGGCTCCAGCCAATACGCCCTGCGCTCGTTGCTCAACAACCAACCGGCCGTGGCGATCCCGATCTTCCAGCGCCCTGGCTCCAACGCCATCGAGATTTCCAACGAAGTGCGCGGCAAAATGGACGAGCTGAAAAAGAGCTTCCCGCAAGGGATGGACTACAGCATCGTCTATGACCCGACCATCTTTGTGCGCGGCTCCATCGAAGCGGTGGTGCACACCCTGTTCGAAGCGCTGATCCTGGTTGTCTTGGTAGTGATCCTGTTCCTGCAGACCTGGCGCGCGTCGATCATTCCTTTGGTGGCGGTGCCGGTATCGTTGATCGGTACGTTTGCGGTAATGCACCTGTTTGGCTTCTCGCTCAACGCGTTGTCGCTGTTCGGCCTGGTATTGGCCATCGGTATCGTGGTGGACGACGCCATCGTGGTGGTGGAAAACGTCGAGCGCAACATTGAGCTTGGCCTGGAACCGTTTGCGGCGACTGAAAAAGCCATGAGCGAAGTGACCGGCCCGATTGTTGCCACCGCGTTGGTGCTGTGTGCGGTGTTCATTCCGGCGGCATTCATCAGCGGCTTGACCGGGCAGTTCTATAAACAGTTCGCCTTGACCATTGCGATCTCGACGGTGATCTCGGCCTTCAACTCGCTGACCTTGTCCCCAGCCCTGGCCGCCGTGTTGCTGCGCAGCCATGACGCGCCAAAGGATCGTTTCTCGAAGGTTCTCGACAAGCTGTTCGGCGGCTGGTTGTTCAAACCGTTCAACCGCTTCTTTGACAAAGCCAGCCACGGCTACGTCGGCACCGTACGCCGGGTGATTCGCGGTAGCGGTATCGCGCTGTTCCTGTATGCCGGCTTGATGGTGCTGACCTGGTTCGGTTTTGCCCACACCCCGACCGGTTTCGTACCGGCCCAGGACAAGCAATACTTGGTGGCCTTCGCCCAATTGCCGGACGCCGCGAGCCTGGACCGCACTGAAGACGTGATCAAGCGCATGTCTGACATCGCGCTGAAACAACCGGGTGTGGAGGCCGCCGTGGCCTTCCCGGGCCTGTCGATCAACGGTTTCACCAACAGCCCGAACAGCGGCATCGTGTTCGTGACCTTGAAACCGTTCGACGAACGTAAAGACCCGAGCATGTCCGCCGGTGCGATTGCCGGCGCGTTGAACGGTAAATACAGCGACATCCAGGAAGCCTACATGGCGATCTTCCCACCGCCGCCGGTACAGGGCCTGGGTACGATTGGTGGCTTCCGCCTGCAGATCGAAGACCGTGGCAACCTGGGTTACGACGAGCTGTACAAAGAAGTGCAGAACATCATCACCAAGAGCCGCACCACGCCGGAGCTGTTCGGCCTGTTCACCAGCTACACGGTCAACGTGCCCCAGGTCGATGCGGCTATCGACCGTGAAAAGGCCAAGACCCACGGCGTGGCGATCAGCGACATCTTCGACACCCTGCAGATCTACCTGGGTTCGTTGTATGCCAACGACTTCAACCGCTTCGGTCGCACCTACCAGGTCAACGTGCAGGCTGAACAACAGTTCCGCCTGGATGAAGACCAGATCGGCCAGCTGAAAGTGCGCAACAACAAAGGCGAGATGATCCCGTTGGCGACCTTCATCAAGGTAAGCGACACCTCGGGCCCGGACCGCGTGATGCACTACAACGGCTTTATCACGGCTGAAATCAACGGCAACGCTGCACCGGGCTACAGCTCGGGCCAGGCAGAAGCTGCGATTGAAAAACTGCTGAAAGACGAACTGCCCAACGGCATGACCTATGAGTGGACCGACCTGACTTATCAGCAAATCCTTTCGGGCAACACCGCACTGTTCGTGTTCCCGCTCTGCGTGCTGCTGGCGTTCCTGGTACTCGCCGCTCAATACGAAAGCTGGAGCCTGCCGCTGGCGGTGATCCTGATCGTACCAATGACGCTGCTGTCGGCCATTACCGGGGTGATCATCTCGGGTGGCGACAACAACATCTTCACCCAGATCGGCCTGATCGTATTGGTAGGCCTGGCGTGTAAGAACGCGATTCTGATCGTCGAGTTCGCCAAGGATAAACAGGCAGAAGGCCTCGACCCGCTCGCTGCGGTGCTGGAAGCCTGCCGCCTGCGTCTGCGGCCGATCCTGATGACCTCGTTCGCTTTCATCATGGGTGTGGTGCCACTGGTGTTGTCCAGCGGTGCAGGTGCCGAGATGCGTCACGCAATGGGCGTGGCGGTGTTCTCCGGGATGATCGGTGTGACCTTCTTCGGTCTGTTGCTGACGCCAGTGTTCTACGTACTGATCCGTCGCTATGTGGAGCGCCAGGAAGCGCGCAAAGCGGCCAAGGCCTTGAAGCTGGAGACACAGCAATGAGTGTGAAAGTATTCTTGCCGAGCTTGCTGGTACTGGCGCTGAGCGCCTGTGCCGTAGGCCCGGACTACAAAACCCAGACCCCGGAGGCGGCCAATGTGATGGCCGCCGCCGATGCCAAGAAATATGACCACGCCAAGTTCGAAGGCATCTGGTGGCAACAGTTCGAGGACCCGACCCTCAACCAGTTGGTGACTCAGTCGCTGCAGGGCAACCGTGATTTGCGCGTCGCCTTTGCCCGTCTGCGGGCCGCCCGCGCCATCCGCGATGACGCCAGCAATGACGCGATGCCGACCATCACCAGCCGCGTCAGCAGTGACCAGGGCAAAGGCCAGATTCCGGGCCAGACCACTAGCCGCGTCAAGACCGAGCGTTACGACCTGGGCCTGGACATGGCCTGGGAGCTGGACCTGTTCGGCCGCATCCAGCGCAACCTGGAAGCCACCGACGCCGACCAGCAGGCCGCCGAGGCTGACTTGTACCAACTGCAAGTCACCATGATTGCCGAACTAGTGGATGCCTACGGTCAACTGCGCGGCGCGCAACTGCGTGAACGCATTGCCCTGGACAACCTGAAGAACCAGCAGGAATCGCGCACCATCACCGAAAGCCTGCGCGATGCCGGCGTGGGTGATCAGTTGGATGTGGAACGTGCCGACGCACGCCTCGCGGCGGTTGAAGCCAGCGTGCCGCAACTCCAGGCCGAGCAAGTGCGCGAGCGCAACCGCATCGCCACCCTCCTCGGCCAGCGGCCCGACAAGCTCACCGTAGACCTTGGTCCTAAAGACCTGCCAGCGATTGCCAAGGCATTGCCGATTGGCGACCCGGGGCAACTGCTGCAACGTCGCCCGGACATCCTCAGCGCCGAACGCAAACTGGCCGCCGCCACTGCGCGTATCGGTGTGGCCAAGGCCGATTTGTTCCCACGGGTCAGCCTCAGCGGCTTCCTCGGCTTTACCGCCGGGCGTGGTTCGCAGATCGGCTCGTCCGCCGCGAATGCCTGGGCCCTTGGCCCGAACATCACCTGGGCCGCCTTTGACCTGGGCAGCGTACGCGCCCGTTTGCGCGGCGCGGATGCCGAGGCTGATGGCGCGCTGGCAAGCTACGAGCAACAAGTGTTGCTGGCGTTGGAAGAATCCGAGAACGCCTTCAGTGACTACGGCAAGCGTCAGCAACGCCTGGTCTCACTGATCCGCCAAAGCGAATCCAGCCGCGCCGCCGCCGACCTGGCTGCGATCCGCTACCGCGAAGGCACCGTGGACTTCCTGGTGCTGCTCGACGCGCAACGTGAGCGTCTGGCCGCTGAAGACTCCCAGGCGCAGGCCGAAGTCGACTTGTATCGCGGGATTGTGGCGATCTACAAGGCGCTGGGGGGTGGTTGGAAGCCGGACACGGTTGTCGCCACCGCCAAGTGAAGTAAAGAGCTCCTTTGGTTGGTCGCATCCAGCCAATTTTTAGCCCCGTGGTCCATTCGGTCACGGGGCTTTTTTTTGCCTGAAACCCGAGTTCACTGAGCGGGACGGGCGCGACGATCACGTCACTTGGATTTCGCCCTTCGTGCCCTGTCGATCTTGTCATAGTGCGCACGTGTTTCGATGTTCAAGGCTGAGGTAGCTTTGTCCGCAATCTCGACGGTGGTCCAATCAAACACATTGGACACGCGATAGATCAACTCGCCGTCCGTGAGAAACACCTCATGACGGCCATCGGTGTCGGGTACCAATTGCGCCTTCTGCATCAAGGGAACCTGCCGTTTGACGCGCTCAACGTCAGTGGTATTAAACGAGATGCTCAACTGTTTGAGACGGTCAGCATCATCAAAATAGGCACCCACGACATAGATCGGAACATCGCCCAAGCTGTAAGGATGGTTGGGCTCTAGCGCCCTGTAGTAAGGCATTGGAACTGAATAGCTCAAGTTGTATTCCCTGTTTACCTGCGCAAAGTAGGGCTTGAGCGTGTCAAGGACCTGCTGACGTGACATACCCAGGGTGAAATCACCAATGCCCAACGCCGACCAGGCGGTCAGCGGGAAAAGCGCCCAGCACAGCAACATAGCCAATGACTTTCGCACGATCACTCTCCTTGAATGTACCGGCGCAAACTACTACGGCAGGCGCGTAAAGCGAAGGGGGTTGGCGCCAGGGATCAACGGTTTTCGTTGAGAATCAGACTGCGGTAATGCCCCGGATTCGACCCCGCCCACTTACGAAATGCCTTATAGAAGGAGCTGGTGTCCGCAAATCCGAGTCGCTCGGCAATTTCAGCAAAGCTGATCTGTGGCTCCGCCAACCACACAATCGCCAACTCCTTGCGCACACTGTCCTTGAGCCCCTGATAAGTCTGCCCCTCTTCCGCCAGGCGACGGCGCAAGGTTGAGGCCGAGATGCACAGGCTCGTGGCGAGGCCTTCGGTTTCCGGCCAGGTGTCGGGGGGCATTTGGCGCAAGTCGTGTTTGATGCGAGTAGCGAGGCTATCGGGGTCGCGGTACTTGACCAGGATATTGGCCGGCGCGTGGGCCAGGAAGCGCTTGAGTTCTTCCGGGCTGCGCTTGATCGGCACGTCGAGGCAGTCGGCGGAGAAGATCATGCGGGTGCGCGGCCGGTCGAAACGCAGGTTGTCGGAGAACATCACCTGATAGTCAGCGCAGAAATCCGGTTTTGGGCAGCGCAGCTCAATGGCCAGGATCGGAATCCGCCGTCCGGCCAGCCAACAGGCTACGCCGTGCACAATCATCCAATACGTAAAGTAGGTGAAGGCCCTGTTGGGTTCGGGCTCCGGTTCCAGCAGCACGATCTCCGCCAGACTTTGTTGACGCACCAGTTGGGCCGGCATTCGCTCCAGCATCAGTGACAGAAACCCCAGGCCGGTTTCCAGGCTTGCGCCGAGGGTGGGTTGCGCCATGGAAGCGCGGCAAAGGAAGGCCAGGCTGCCAGACCTGAGCTTGCGCGGGTCCATGCCGAAGAACTCATCGTCCATACGCCGCGCCAGCAGGCGCCATAGACGCGCATAGGTCGTGGCCGAGACGCGCGCATCGGGCTGGTCCAACAGTGCCGGGGCGATACCGGCTTTGTTCAACACTTCGACGGCGGCTTCACCGGGTGCGCAGCTCTGCAACAAGGCTTCGCGCACGAGGTGGAGGGAGATGGTGTCTTTTTCCGACATGAGCGATCGGGCATCCGGCTGCACACAATAGTGGCGTGCATCATAAGGTGGGTCGCGATTTGCCACCACCGTTCAGTCCCTGTTCAGCAAACGTCAAGAATTGTTGTTTAGCAATGAGTATCATTATGTTACAACTTAGCTTCCTATCTAGTTCACCCCGCGGTGCCGAATGCTCGTTCCCTTTCTCATCATGCTGCGCGAAGGCATTGAAGCCGCATTGATCGTTGGCATCATCGCCAGCTACCTGCAACAGACTGGCCGTGGTCAGTGGATGCCGGCTGTCTGGATCGGCGTATTCCTCGCCGCTGCGCTGGCCCTGCTGGTCGGTGGCGGCCTTGAGTTGGTCAGCGCGGAGTTCCCGCAAAAGCAGCAGGAACTGTTCGAGGGCATCGTCGGCCTGGTCGCCGTGGGCATCCTCAGTTCGATGGTGTTCTGGATGCGCAAAGTGGCGCGGTCCATCAAGCATTCCCTGCACGCCTCCCTTGATCATGCGTTGGCCGGTTCCAAACACCAGGTGACCGCGCTGATCCTGATGGTGTTTTTCGCGGTGGCCCGTGAAGGCCTGGAAACTGTGTTCTTCCTGCTGGCGGTGTTCCAGCAGAGTGAAGGCCCGGGCGCGCCGATTGGTGCCCTGCTTGGCCTGGTCCTGGCGATCATCGTCGGTTTCCTGATTTACACCGGCAGCATGCGCCTGAACCTCGGCGCGTTTTTCCGCTGGACCGGCCTGGTTATCCTTGTCGTCGCCGCCGGCATCCTCGCCAACTCGGTGCAAGCCCTGCACGAAGCGGGCGTGTGGAACCACCTGCAAACCGTGCTGTTCGACTTCAGCGCCGCGCTGCCAATGGACAGCCCGCTGGGTTCGGTACTGGCCGGCATGTTCGGCTATCAGGAAGCGCCCACCGTCAGCACCCTCGGTGCTTACCTGATTTACCTGGTGGTGGCGCTGGTGATGTTCTTCCTGCCCGCCGCACCGCCCAAGCCTGCCACCACGCCTTCTTCCGTTTCCACCCACTAAGGACCGCCTCTTGTCCAACCCAACTCCTCAACCGGCTCTGCCACCCCGCGCCCTGCGTTGGGCCGTGGCAGGCTCGGTGGTCGTGATGATCGCCGCCGGTGGCCTGTTCTATTACGCCTCGCAACTGGCGGCCAGCAAGCGCCAGGCCAACCACAATGAAATTGCCGTGACGATCCACGGCCATGCCTGCGAACCGAATGAACTGACGGTACCGGCCGGCCGCGCGAGCTTCCGCATCATCAACCGCTCCGAGCGTGCGGTGGAATGGGAAATCCTCGACGGCGTGCTGGTGGTCGAAGAACGGGAAAACATCGCCCCCGGCCTCAGCCAGGTGATCAACGCCAACCTGTTGCCCGGCGACTATGCAATCACCTGCGGCCTGCTGAGCAATCCACGTGGCACCTTGCATGTGACGCCCACCGCCGAGTCCGACGCACAGGCCAAGGCCAAGCCGTCGATGGTCGCGTTTATTGGCCCGCTGTCGGAATTCCGCGTGTACTTGAGCAGCCAAGGCAGCGCATTGGTCAAGGCCGTGACCGCCTTGCAGCAAGCAATCGACGCGGGTGACCTGGCGCAAGCCCAAGCGCTTTACCTACCGGCGCGCGAGGCTTACCAGCGACTGGCCCCGGCGTCGCAACGCCTGGCGGAGTTGGACAACGCGATCAACGCCCGCGCCGACTACTTCGAGAAACGCGAACAGGACCCAGCCTTCAGCGGCTTCCACCGCGTCGAATACAGCCTATTCCAACAACGCAGCCTCGAAGGCCTGGCGCCGATTGCGCAGCGCCTGGTAACCGACGTCACGACATTGAAGCAACAACTGCTGGCCCAGTCCCTGCCGCCGGAGCAACTGGTGAGCATCGTGGTGCGCAACCTCAATAGCCTGGCCGATGTGCGCGCCATCAGCGGTGAAGAAGAGCGCTACAGCCACGTCGACCTGAATGGTTTTGCCGCTAACTTGGAAGTCGCCCACAAGGTTGTCGAGCTGATGCGCCCGCTGCTGACCAAGTCCGCCGCCGACCTGTTACCAAACGTCGACAGCGCCCTCGCGGCCTTCGACAGCGAACTCAATGGTTTGAAAGTCGACGGCCAGTACCGCCGCTACGACAGCGTGACCGCCGATCAGCGCAAGCAGATCGCCGACAAGGCCAAGGCTCTGGCCGTTGCACTCGATGGAATCGACCCCGCCCTTGGCCTTTCCGGCCTGCAGTGAAGACGACCGCCACATGAGTAATTCAGAACAGTTTGACCTTCAGCGCCGCCGTGTCCTGCTGGGCATGGCCGCCACCGGCGCCGCGATTGCCGGTAGCACATTGAGCTGCCCGGCCATGGCCGCCGCAGCGGAACAAGTCACCACGGCACCCCGCAGTGACAAAACCCAGGACCACCACGATTTTTTTGGCAAGCACCAAACTGGCATCGTCACTCCACGCCCGGCCTGCGGCATGCTGGTGGCGTTCGATGTACTGGCCAGCGACCGTGAAGACTTGGAACGCCTGTTCCGCACGTTGAATGAACGCATCGCTTTTCTGATGACCGGCGGCACCGTGCCGCAAGTCGATCCGAAACTGCCGCCCACCGACTCCGGCATCCTCGGCCCGGTGGTGACGCCGGACAACCTCACCATCACCGTGTCTGTCGGTGAGTCACTGTTCGACGAGCGCTTCGGCCTCACGGCAGTCAAGCCCAAGCGCCTGAGCCGCATGGTCGGTTTCCCCAACGACGCGCTGGAACCGGCGCAGTGCCACGGCGACCTGAGCCTGCAGTTCAGCTCCAACACGCCCGACACCAATATCCACGCCCTGCGCGACATCGTGAAGAACCTGCCGGACCTGCTGCTGGTGCGCTGGAAGCAGGAAGGCAGCGTACCGCCGCAGGCACCGAGTAAACCCGGAGAACCTGCGCAGAGCGCGCGTAACTTCCTCGGTTTCCGTGACGGTTCGGCCAACCCGAATTCCAACGACGCCACGGCCATGGACCAGATTGTGTGGGTCCAGCCTGGCAGCGACGAACCGGCCTGGGCGGCCAACGGCAGCTATCAGGCCGTGCGCATCATCCGCAACTTCGTCGAGCGTTGGGACCGAACGCCGCTGCAAGAGCAGGAAAGCATCATCGGCCGCATCAAGCCGACCGGCGCGCCGATGGACGGCGACAAAGAAACCCAGGTGCCCGACTACAGCAAGGACCCGGAAGGCAAATTGACCAAGCTCGATGCCCATATCCGCCTGGCCAACCCGCGCACCCCGCAGACTCAGGCCAACCTGATCCTGCGCCGGCCGTTCAACTACTCCAACGGCGTCAACAAAAACGGTCAGCTGGACATGGGGCTGTTGTTCATCTGCTACCAGGCTGACCTGGAGAAAGGCTTTATCAGCGTACAAACCCGGCTCAACGGCGAGCCCCTGGAGGAGTACCTCAAGCCGGTCGGCGGCGGGTACTTCTTCACCTTGCCAGGGGTCACGGGACCGAAGGATTTCATCGGGCGCACGCTGCTGGCTGCAACGCCCCCTCAAACCACTGCCACTACCTAAAACAACCCCCAGAGCGGAAATCGTCCCATGAAGAAGTCGACCATTGCGTTTTCGTTGTTGCTGACCCTTTCGCCGCTGGCGGCGTTTGCCGCTACCGCGCCGCTGGACCTGGTAGGCCCGGTGTCGGACTACAAGATCTACGTCACCGAAGAAATCGGTGAGCTGGTCACCCAGACCCAGGCGTTCACCGACGCCATCAACAAAGGCGACCTGGCCACCGCCAAGAAGCTCTACGCGCCGACCCGCGTGCACTATGAGTCCATCGAGCCGATTGCCGAGCTGTTCAGCGACCTTGATGCGTCCATCGACTCCCGCGTCGATGACCATGAAAAAGGCGTGACCGCCGAAGATTTCACCGGCTTCCACCGCATCGAATACGCACTGTTCTCGCAGAACAGCACCAAGGGCCTGGAAACCCTCACGGCCAAACTCAACACCGACGTCAACGACCTCAAGACCCGCGTCGACGACCTGACCTTCCCGCCGGAAAAAGTCGTCGGCGGCGCCGCAGCGCTGCTTGAAGAAGTCGCCGCCACCAAGATATCCGGTGAGGAAGACCGCTACAGCCACACCGACCTGTACGACTTCCAGGGCAACATCGACGGCGCGAAGAAAATCGTCGACCTGTTCCGTGGCCAGATCGAGAAGCAAGACAAAACCTTCCTGGCCAAAGTCGACAAGAACTTCGCCACCGTGGACAAGATCCTGGCCAAGTACAAAACCAAGGACGGCGGCTTCGAGACCTACGACAAGGTCAAGGAAAGCGACCGCAAGGCGCTGGTGGGTCCGGTCAACACCCTGGCTGAAGACCTGTCCATGTTGCGTGGCAAGCTGGGCCTGAACTAAACGCTGGATAAAAAAAGACCCAGCCCTGTTGAGGGGCTGGGTCTTTTTTTCGCCTGCAGTTCTACAGGATGCGGTACAGCAACCGCTCGATCCGAACGCGGCTGACCCGACGCAGGAATTTGCCGACCGCCTCCGGGTAGTCCAGCAGCGTTTGCAGGTCCTGATAACGCTCGATACGCGTGGTGTGCTGGAAAATCTGCGCCAGCTCGGTGCGGCGTGGTTCAAGCCACTGGCCTTGCGGGTCGTCGATCAGCAAAGCGTTTTCCAAGTCGAGGCGGAACGCTCGCGGGTTGAGATTGTTGCCGGTGAGCAACGTGTAGCGCTGGTCGACCCACATGCCCTTGAGGTGGTAGGTGTTGTCGCCGTCGTGCCACAGGTGCAGGTTCAACTGGCCGTGGTCGATGTCGCGCTGATGCCGCTTGGCGAAGCGGCGCAGGCTGATTTCGTAGAGGTAGGGCAGCGCGGCAATGACTTTGAACGGCTCGCTCGGCGGAATGTAGAAGTCGTTGGCGGTCTTGTCGCCAACGATGATGTCGACCTTCACACCCCGCGCCAGGGCGCGGTTGATTTCGCGAGTCACCGGCAGCGGCAGGTTGAAGTACGGCGTGCAGATGGTCAGCTGATGCTGGGCGCTGGCGATCAGTTCGAGGATCACCCGGTTCAGCGGGTTGTTCTTGCCAACCCCGAGTAACGGGCTGACCGACAGGTGACCATTGGGCAACTGCCCCGTCGTGGTGTCGTAGGTCGCGTGTTTCAAACGGCTGCGCAAGTCGCCGATATCATTGCGCAAGCTGCGCGTGGTCGGGGGATTGGGCAGGTCCAGGCGATTAACTGCCTTGGAGGCGACAAGCCCGTGTTCCACCAGGTGCTGCATCGAGTCGGCGAGCGGCTGGCTGTGGATCAGGTGGTAACGGTCGAAGCGGTACTTGTCGAACTTGTGCAGGTACACGTTATTCAGGCTGGCACCGCTGTACAGCACCGTGTCGTCGATCACAAAGCCCTTGAGGTGCAGCACGCCGAACAACTCGCGGGTTTGCACCGGTACGCCATACACCGGCACTTCAGTGCTGTGGCTGTGGGTCATGGACTGATACCAGGCGCTGTTGCCTGGCTGTTTGCCGGCGCCGATCAAACCGCGCTGGGCGCGCAGCCAGTCGACCACCACCACGATGTCCAACGCCGGCCGCGCAGCCTTGGCCGCGTGCAGCGCATCGTAGATCTCCTGCCCCGCCTCGTCCTGCTGCAAGTACAGCGCAACAATGTAGATACGCCGCGTGGCCTGGGCAATCTTCTCCAGCAGGCAACGGCGATACGCGTCGGCGCCGGACAGCACCTCAAGGGCGTCGGGAGTGAGGGGGAAACCGCGCAGTTTGGGCAACAGGGAGCGTTTGAAGAACGACGGCATAAGGCTCGCAATGGGTCGAATCCGAAGAGGCCCCGAGCTTACACCATGGGGGTGCTCAGGTCTCGCTGTGCGGCATGGAAAAAATTTAATTGACCAAGAAGAACGATCGTTCTACTGTTCGCCACATGAACGACATGATCAGTAATGAAACCCGCGAAATCATCCTCGACGTCACCGAAAAGTTGATCTACCGCCATGGTATCGCCGCCACCGGCATGGACTTCCTGGTGAAAACCGCCGGTGTCTCGAGAAAAAGCATTTACCGCTACTTCGCCAATAAAGACGAACTGGTGATTGCCGCTCTGCAGCGCCGCGATGAGCGCTGGATGCAGTGGCTGCGCGACGAGGTGGAGCGCAGCGAAGGCACAGGTGAGCGCCTGCTTGCGCTGTTCAGCGCGCTCAAGGCCTGGTTCGGTACTGCGGATTTTCGTGGCTGCGCCTTTATCAACACCAGTGGCGAAACCGGCGACCCGCAAGACCCGGTGCGCCTGCTGGCCAAGGCGCATAAACAAAAACTGTTCGAGTATGCACTTGAACTGTGTCAGGCACATGGTACCCCCGACCCTGAACGGCAGGCCGCGCAACTGCTGATCCTGATCGATGGCGCCATTACCGTTGCCCTGGTGATGGGCGATTCAACAGCGGCCGATAATGCGCAATGCATGGCGCAAACGTTATTGGGACTTTGAACGCACTGGCAGGCGCAACGCTCGATAAAACCTATTGTTTGAGGAATTGCCCGATGTCATCAATTGCAGAAACACGTCCGCCCTTGCCGCCGTTTACCCGCGCGTCGGCCATCGAAAAAGTGCGCCTGGCCGAGGACGGCTGGAATTCGCGCGACCCGCAACGGGTGTCCCTGGCCTACACCCTGGACACGCAGTGGCGCAACCGTGCCGAATTCGCGCATAACCGCGAAGAAGCCAAAGGCTTTCTGACCCGTAAGTGGGCCAAGGAGCTGGATTATCGGCTGATCAAGGAGCTGTGGGCGTTCACCGATAACCGCATCGCGGTGCGCTATGCCTATGAGTGGCACGACGATTCGGGTAACTGGTTCCGCTCTTATGGCAACGAGAACTGGGAATTCGATGAGAACGGCTTGATGGCCAATCGTTTTGCTTGCATCAACGACCTGCCGATCAAGGAAAGCGAACGCAAGTTCCACTGGCCGCTGGGCCGGCGCCCGGATGATCATCCGGGGCTGTCCGACCTGGGCTTGTAACCCTTTGGAACTGGCTTGCCTGCCTTGGTGCCTCTGATACACCGAGGTGCTTTCATCGCAGGCAAGCCAGCTCCCACATTGGCGCAGCGGCGTAACTCAGTCCTGATTCAGCCCAACCCGATACAGCACGCCATCCTCCTCATCCGTCAGCACGTACAAAAAGCCATCGGGCCCCTGCCGCACATCGCGGATCCGCGCTTTCAAGCCGCCCAGCAAACGCTCCTCGTGAACGACCTTGTCGCCATCGAACTGCAACCGAATCAACTCCTGGCTGGCCAGCGCGCCAATAAATACGTTGTGCTGCCAGGCTCTGAAGCGGTCTGCATCGTAAAACGCCATCCCGCTGATCCCCGGTGATTTCTCCCAGACGTGATGCGGCGGCACCGTGCCCTCCACCGTCTTGCCCTTGGCTTCGGGTATGGGTGTCAGCGAATAGTTGATGCCATGGGTTGCCAGCGGCCAGCCGTAATTCTTGCCCCGTTCGATGATGTTGATCTCATCGCCGCCGCGCGGCCCATGTTCGTTTTCCCAGATCGTGCCGCTCCACGGGTTCAATGCCAGGCCCTGGGGATTACGTTGGCCGTAGGACCAGATCTCCGGGCGTACGCCTTGCTGGCCGACAAACGGGTTGTCATCCGGCACGCGGCCGTCCGGGTAGATGCGCACGACCTTGCCTTGCAACTTGTCCAGATCCTGGGCCGTCGGGCGATCGTTGTTTTCCCCAAGGGTCACGAACAGGTAGCCGTCACGGTCGAAGGCCAAGCGCGAGCCGAAGTGATTGCCGTTGGACAGCTTAGGCTCCTGGCGCAGGATCACTTTGAAGTCGGTCAAGCCACTGAGGTCAGCCGCCAGGCGACCACGGCCCACTGCAGTGCCGGCCGTGCCGCCCTCGCCGCCGCCTTCCGCGTAGGACAGGTAGACCATGCGGTCCTGTTTGAAATCCGGCGACAGCACCACGTCGAGCAGACCGCCCTGCCCTTTGGCCCACACTTCAGGCACGCCCTTGAGTGGCGCGGAGAGCTTGCCGTCCGGGCTGACAAAGCGCAGGTGGCCGGGGCGTTCCGTCACCAGGAAGCCTTGCTTGTCCGGCAGAAAGGCCACCGCCCATGGATGGTCCAGGCCTTTGGCAATCGGGGTGGCAGTGATGCTGCCTTGTTCGCTGGGAAACTGCTGGGCCTCGGCGGCGACAGCGGCCGTCAACGGCAGCAGCGTGGTTGCGCAAAGGGCGGCTAACAAGGTTTTGCGTAGAAACATAAGGCGGGATCCTTACCGGCGATTGCCGCTGGCGTCATAAGTAGGGGCTTTGGTTTCGGTGGCCGGGCGGTTCGGGGTGGCATCGCGCTGGGGATAGCGGTTGCCGATGCCGCCGTTCTCCAGGGTCGGCGTACGTGTGGTCGGCCCAGTCTGAATACCGCGAATGGCCGGCGCATTGGGCTGGGTGCCCTGCATGCTATTGGGGTTGGCCCGGTGAATCGGACCGTTGTTGGAGTTGTTGTTGCCGGGCAGGTTTTGCGCATAGGCCAAAGGGGCAAGGGCCAAACTCAACACCAGCGCCGCAACGTGACGCACACAGCTGTTCATGACAAAGCCTCTCTGGGGCGAGGAGTACGTGCTTTCGATAACACGCTACGCCTCAGGTTCGGCTTTCGACACTAAATAGTTTCTCATCAGGTGTAACACGATCTGTCCGTGCATCTGTCCGTGGAAACTTTTCGCACAGGGTCCGAGTCACCAGAACACAGCCTCTATGTAAGGAATCGCACATATGCCACGGGCAATCTGGAAAGGCGCCATCAGCTTTGGCCTGGTGCATATACCGGTGTCACTGGTCTCGGCCACATCATCACAGGGCGTTGACTTTGACTGGCTCGACAAACGCAGCATGGACCCGGTGGGCTATAAGCGCATCAACAAGACCACCGGCAAGGAAGTGACAAAAGAGAACATCGTCAAAGGCGTCGCGTTCGAGAAAGGCCGTTACGTGGTGCTCAGCGAAGAAGAAATCCGCTCGGCCCACCCCAAGTCGACCCAGACCATTGAAATCATCGCTTTTGTTGCCAGCGACCAGATTCCGTTGCAGAACATCGACACCCCCTACTTTCTCGCCCCGGACAAACGCGGCGGCAAGGTGTATGCGTTGCTCAGGGAAACCCTTAAAAAAACCGGTAAAGTCGCCCTGGCCAATGTGGTGCTGCACACCAAGCAACACTTGGCCGCATTGATGCCCCTGGACTCGGCCTTGATACTGGTGATGTTGCGCTGGCCCGCCGAGGTGCGCAGCCTGGACGATCTGGAACTGGGCAGCGACGTGACCAAACCCACATTGGCCAAAGGTGAGTTGGACATGGCCAAGCGTCTGGTGGAAGACATGAGCGCCGACTGGCAACCGGATGACTACCGCGACAGCTTCCAAGAGAAAATCATGGCGCTGGTGGCCAAGAAGGCCAAGGCCGGCAAGATCGAGGACGTGGAAAGCAGCACGGACGGTGAGGAGCGTAAATCTGCCGATGTGATTGACCTGACGGAATTGCTCAAGCGCAGCCTGGCCGGTAAGCCGGCGAAGAAGCCTGCGGTGAAGAAATCTACCAAGGCCTCATAAGTCATGCCAAAGCCCCTCAGCGACTACAACCGAAAACGCGACTTCGGGATTACCGCCGAACCGGCAGGCAGTGCGCCCGCCGGCAAACGGAAGGCCTCGGCGCTGTCCTTCGTGATCCAGAAACATGACGCGCGCAACCTGCACTATGACTTCCGCCTGGAGCTTAATGGCGTGTTGCTCAGTTGGGCGGTACCCAAAGGCCCGAGCCTGGACCCGAGCCAGAAACGCCTGGCCGTCCACGTTGAAGATCACCCCCTCGGCTATGGCAGCTTCGAAGGCAATATTCCGGCGGGTCAGTACGGCGCAGGCGACGTTATCGTGTGGGACCGCGGCGTGTGGCAACCCCATGACGACCCGCATAAGGCCTACGCCGCCGGCAAGCTCAAATTCACCTTGGTTGGCGAGAAGCTCTCAGGCGACTGGACCCTGGTGCGCACGCGCCTGAAGGGCAGCGGCGATAAACAACAATGGCTGCTGATCAAGGAAAAGGACGCACAGGCACGTCCTGCCGATGACTACGATATTGTCCAGGCCCAACCGAACAGCGTGCTCAGCAACGCCTCGGTCGGCAAACCCAACGCTAAAGCCAAACCCAAGCCCAAGCCGCAAAAAACCGTAGCCACCCTCCCCGAGCAATTCGCCCCGCAATTGGCCACGCTGGTGGACCGCGCGCCAGAAGGCGACTGGCATTACGAAATCAAGTTCGACGGTTACCGCATGCTCGCGCGCATTCGTGACGGCGAGGTACGCCTGTTCACCCGCAACGGCCATGACTGGACCGAACGCCTGCCCCGTCAAGCCAAGGCCCTGCAAGCGCTGAAACTCAAGGACAGCTGGCTCGACGGTGAGGTGGTCAGCCTAAACGGCGACGGCCTGCCGGACTTCCAGGCGCTGCAAAACGCGTTTGATATTGGGCGCAGCCTGGACATTGTCTACTACCTGTTCGATGCGCCGTTCCTCAATGGCCAGGACCAACGCCAGGCGCCTGTCGAGGAGCGCCGCGCAGCCCTCAAGGCCGCGCTGGCCGGTAGTCGAAGCAAGTTGCTGCGCTTCTCCGAAGCGTTCACTGCGCACCATCGTGACATCTTTGAAAGCGCATGCGACCTGGCCCTGGAAGGCGTGATCGGTAAACGCCTGGGCAGCCCCTACGTGTCGAGTCGCAGTGCCGATTGGATCAAGCTCAAATGCCGCTTGCGCCAAGAGTTTGTGATTGTTGGCTACACCCGGCCGCAGGGCTCACGCAGTGGTTTCGGGGCGCTGTTGCTGGCGGTGAATGATGATTCCGGGCTGGTGTACGCCGGGCGGGTGGGCACAGGCTTTGATCAGGCGTCGCTGAAGTCGATCTACGCGCAACTTACGCCATTGGAGTGCAGCACGTCCCCCCTGGAAAAACCGCTGACCAGCGCCCAGGCCCGCGGTGTGCATTGGGTGCAGCCGACGCTGGTTGGCGAGGTGCAATTTGCCGAATGGACCCGGGAAGGCGTGGTTCGCCAGGCCGCGTTCGTCGGCATGCGGACCGATAAACCGGCTGCGCAGATCATTCATGAGCAACCGCGCACGGCCAAATCCATGAAAACCGCAAAAAAAACCAGCGGCAACGTGAACATCACCCATCCCGACCGCGTAATCGATAAGCAAACCGGTACGCAAAAACAGCAACTGGCGGAGTTCTACGACAGCATCAGCCAATGGATTCTGCCCTTCCTGCGGCACCGTCCGGTTTCGCTGCTCAGAGCGCCTGAGGGCATTGAAGGCGAGCAGTTCTTCCAGAAGCATTCCGAGCGGCTCGCGATTCCTAACATCAAGCAACTGGATCAGGCGCTCGACCCTGGCCATGCACGCCTGATGGAAATCGACAGCGCCGCTGCATTGATCGGTGCGGTGCAAATGGGCACCGTGGAGTTCCACACCTGGGGCGGCACCACCGACAAGATCGAAACCCCGGACCTGTTTGTGCTCGATCTCGACCCGGACCCGGCACTGCCTTGGAAAGCCATGTTGGAGGCGGCGCAGCTCACGCTGTCGGTGCTTGACGAATTGGGACTGCAAGCGTTCGTCAAGACCAGCGGTGGCAAGGGCCTGCACCTGGTCGTGCCACTGGCGCGGCGCGACAATTGGGACACCGTCAAGGCATTCGCCAAGGCCATTGCCCAGTTCATGACCGCGCAATTGCCGGAGCGTTTTACCGCAACGTCAGGGCCCAAAAACCGTGTCGGCAAGATCTTTATCGACTACCTGCGCAATGCTCGAGGCGCCAGTACCGTGGCAGCCTACTCCGTGCGTGCGCGGCCTGGATTGCCGGTGTCGGTGCCGGTCAGTCGTGAGGAATTGAAGGGCTTGCGTGGTGCCCAGCAATGGACGGTCGCCAACGTGCATGAGCGTTTAAAGGCGTTGAAGGTTGATCCCTGGGACGGGTATGCCAATCGCCAGAAAATCAGCAAGAAGATGTGGGATAAGCTGGGCGCCCATCCGCCGCCGTGAAGAGCGCCCAGAGTGCGCCTCAGATCAGTACAAAGATCAACGCCAACCCAGCGAAGATCGCCCACTTTTCCAGGTAGTAGCGCATGCGGTTGCGCTTTTTCAGCGCTTTGCCGCGCAGACGGATTTTATACAGGCGCGCGAAGGCGCGGTTGAGCCCCCCGGTCTGGTCACCGGCATCGTTAGGCGAGCCCGCAGCGGCCATGACGGTACGGCTGAACCAGCGATTGAACGCCGCGGCCCAGCGGTACTTCATCGGACGCTCGATATCGCAGAACAGGATGATGCGGTTCTGCTGCGTGGTGTTTTCGGCGTAGTGAATGTAGGTCTCGTCGAACATCACCGGCTCGCCATCACGCCAGTAGTAGTTTTCGCCATCCACATTGATGTAGCAGCCCGGGTCATTCGGGGTATCCAAGCCCAAGTGATAGCGATACGAGCCTGCATACGGGTCGCGGTGGCGCACCAGCCTGGAACCTGGCGGCAGTTCGGCGAACATCGCGGCCTTGATCGAGCCAATGCCCTGGACCAGCTCAGTGGTGCGCGGGCAGAGCTTCATCGCGGAAGGATGGCTGTCGCCATACCATTTCAAGTAAAAGCGCTTCCAACCGGATTTAAAGAAGGAATTGAAACCTACGTCGTTGTACTGGTCCGAGCGCTTGATCTCCCCGGCGCGCATCAGGGCCAGGCCTTCCTGGCGGATTTCTTGCCAGTGCGCCTGCAGCGGGCTCAGGTCCGGGAAATCGCCGGGCGACAGATAAGGTCGGCTGGACAGTTTAGAGAAGAGGTAGAGAAAGCAGTTGACCGGTGCCAGGAAGGTCGAATGATCACTGAGTTGGCGGCCTAGCTTATGCCGCACCCGACCGCGCAGGTGTACATAGGCAATCGAGGCAACGTAGAGCATTACAATGATGAGTTTCACGGGGATTCGTCACACGTCAGAAGAAAACAGGCAGCTCCTGCGTGCCCACTACGGCCGAGGTTGGAGAGCAACACCTGAAATCACAATTCACACAATCGGCACGACCGGCTAAGTGACAATCCGACCCGTAGCCCTTTGCCGTTATTTAGCCACAAGTTGTAACCAAAAGTTAAACAAGAATTGTGAAAAGCTGTCTTGTGAATGTGATGGGCGGGCTTGTTGTGTGGCAAGCCCGCGAGGGGTTCGGCCCGTCCTATTGGCGTGGCAGCCGACGCTCATCTAACACAGAAAAGGGTCCGGATTCCTGACGAACTTGGACGAAATGCCGGATCAACGCCACCAACACGCCCAACATCAGCCCTGCCACCAAGCTCAATGCAATGATCAAGGCCTTCCTTGGCTTGATTGGGTTCAAGGGCTCTTGCGCCTGCCGGTCGACTGTCACCAGTTTCAGCGCACTCATGTCGATATTCAGGCCACGCAGCCGGGCCTCCTCTGCCCAGAGGGGTTCAACGTCTTGCAGGAATATGTCTTCATCTTTACGGTTTTCGAGGACCTCCACTTGGCGATTGACGTCAAGCATGCGCAATTCCTTGCCAATATCAGCAATGCGACTGTTGGTAAAATCATCATTGGTTCGTTGGGTCAACGCGGTCCGCTCGGCTTGCAACGCCTCGGTGCCCATGAAGTACAACGGAATCTTCTGGTTGGTCACTTCAGTGCGCATCACTTGGTTCGCGCCACGAAGTGCATCAGCGCCCATGGCAGAAGGCGTGGTGGGGTGCTTGATGCCGATTGACTTGGCTATCGAGATAGCCTCAGCCAGTTCGGCCAGCCGATTGGTGCGTTGCGTCCTCATCTGCAGGCGTAACGCGGTGAGCTCGTCTTGCAACTGAGCGCGTTTGACTTTATCCGCCTCCAGCAATCTGGCGATTTGCGACGTTTTGCCGGCTTCATAGTTGGCACGTGCCGCATCGATCTTGCCTTTGAGCTCATTGAGGCGATTGTTGACGATCACCTTGAGGTCCGCCCCCACCTGATCGCGCTGCTGCGCGATGGCGTAAGCCACAAACCCGTTGAGAATTGCCACCCCGTCGATCCCATTGGGGTACTGCATTTCCAAGCGGATGGACGTGTTGAGGACGTCAGGCTTCTTGGGGTCCGGCAGCACCAGGCGAATGGCATTATTGTTGAATGTCTCAAAGCTCTGCTCCAGGCTGCGCCCAGGCTGCTCAAACGCCTCGAACAGCGCGGGATTGGCCCTGAAGAAGCCCAGGCGCGCTTCGTATGAGTCCAACTGTGCGCCTACTTTGCTCAGCGCCTCGGCCGGCGGTAGCTTGTACACTTCGGAACGGTTGAGGGCATCCAGTTCATTGATTGCGGCAGGCCGCAGCACACTGCTGACCTGGTAAACCGGGGTCGCAAGATACGCGTAGCCTACTCCCAGAAGGCCCGCCAGGATCGTGCAACCAATGACCAGTTTTTTTTGCTTCCAGATAGCACCGAACAGTTCAAAGAGATCGATTTCATCCGACGGTAAATGGCGATGCAGCTGGGGAGTGTTATTCAAAATTAATACACCCTGGTGAGTTGAAATCCAGCGCCCATAAAACACAGACCTGGATAGCGACTGAATAAACAGGGGGCAACGTCCGGGCCGGAGCATTACGCGGCCCTCTGCCGGCAAAGGGACCACCCCCATCCACTGAAGCATTACACCTAAGCAACAAGAGGCTTCATTTCAGTGACACGGGTGTCATGACTGACAGGCACCGAGCGTAAAGGAGGTCCGTTACAAGACGTTACCCGGAGGCCAGGCAACGTAACGCGAATTGCCTGTCTTTTAAGGAAGAATTTCTGTGAAAACTAAAAAATAGGATTATTCCTACGCGTAATTACGCAAAAAGTAATAAGAAATGCTGCATTTCCTCTAATGAACGACGGAACCCCCTTCAGCAAAAAGGAATTTGTATGTCATCTATAACAGACCCCGATTTCCAAGCCCTTCAAGGTGCCTGGGAACAAATAGCGCTCGAAGACAGTGGCGTGCTCAACCCCGTCGATGCCCACAGCGCCCCGGGTGCAATCACCACTATTACCGGCGACCGATTCGAAGTGAAGACCGTCAGCGGCGAGGTATTGCTGGCTGGCCGGTTTTCCCTGGACAGCAGCACCGTTCCCAAGAGCATTACCTGGATCGACTCCATAGGGGATGACGCAGGCAAACACTTGCCTGCCAGTTATCGCCTTGAAGAGGATGAATTCGTGTTTATTGCAGCCGATGAAAGTATGCCCAGGCCAATTGCGTTCAGTACTGGCCCAGGTCAAACCATGCGCACTTTCGTGCGGCGCGCCTGATCGGAACGCCATCCGAATGAGCGACAGTATTTTCACAAAACCTTCACCTTCGGGTCTATAGGGTGAAGCCTACCTACTCCAGTGAATCCCTTAGCCCGCCTCTCCTCGCGGGCTTTTTTTTGCCTGTCGACTATCGGTTCAATCGGCGCGCTTGATGGCGGTCAGGGTGAAGCACATCGGCAATTGCGCAGGCTGGTGTTCGTACCTGTCGTAAAGCTCTTCGCGATTGGAGTGGGGATATTCCTGCAAGTCGCTGATCTGTAACTGCGCGCAGATCGCGGCATTTACCACCTCACCCAACGTGTGCACGTACCAGTAGGACGTTGGCCCGGCAACTTCGCCCTGGCCTTCATAGACAATTGACTCCTGCAGCACAAAGGGCTCGCGCTGGAAGTAAGAGCTGGCTGGCAAGAAGGGGTTTTGCGCCCGAGGATCAAACACCTCCAGGAACGGATGGGTTTCATACATCACCAGCGTGCCGCCAGGTTTCAAGGTGCTGGCGACGTGGCGCATGAACAGCGCCACATCCGGCATCCAACCCAGCACGCCGATAGTCACCAAGGCGATATCGAAGCGTTGGTGCAAATCCTGCGGCAGGTGATGGATATCGCTTTCAATGAACTCGGGATTGTGCGGCGAGACACTGGCCAGTTCACGGGCCTGCTGCAGAAACGCTCGTGATTGATCCACTCCTACCGCCGAGCGCGCGCCCAGGCCAAATAACGACAAGGTTTCACGACCGTTGTTGCAGCACAGTTGCACCACATCCTTGCCGGCTACGCCGATGTCTTGCAGCAAGCCGGTAAGGGTGGGGTCCAGGCAAGAAAAACCGGCGTCACCCACGCTGTTGAGCAACGCGTTCCAGGTGTCGGTGGTTTTATGCAGGTTGGCAGATTGGTCCCAGGCGTCCTTGTTGCTGGCAATCGCCTGTTGCGCTGAGGGCATGTCCATTGCATCTCCAGATAATCAATACGGCGGGACTCAGAAAATAAGCCAAGTGCCCATGGATGAAAACCCCGAGCAGCGTGCGAAACTTATCGCAAATCCCATGGGTCATTAACGCAATGAGCGTTCTGCCCTCGAACGCCGCCTCCGAAGATCTCGCCATGGACAAACAGTCTGACGTGCGTAACGCCTTGTCCCTGGACAGCCTCAATTTCTTCCTGGCGGACGTCCGCGATGGCCTGGGCCCCTACCTCGCCATCTACCTGCTGGCCGTGCATAAATGGGACCCGGCCAGTATCGGCGTGGTCATGACCCTGGCCGGTATCGCCGCGCTGCTCACCCAGGGCCCGGCGGGCGCGCTGATTGATCGCACCCGCAGCAAGCGCGCCGTGATTGCGCTGGCCGCCATCGTAGTGACCCTCTGTTGCGTGCTGCTGCCTTTCGTCAGTTCTTTCGGCCTGGTAGCGCTGACCCAGGCCGCCAGTGCTGTTGCCGCTTCGGTGTTCGCTCCGGCGATCAGCGCGATTTCCCTGGGCATTACCGGGCCACGCGCCTTCACCCGTCGTACAGGGCGTAACGAAACCTTCAACCACGCGGGTAACGCCGTGGCCGCACTGCTGGCTGGTGGCCTGGCCTACCTGTTTGGTCCTGTGGTGGTGTTTTACCTGATGGCGTTTATGGCAGTCGCCAGTGTCTTGGCAGTGAGCTGCGTGTCAGCAGCAGCGATCGACCACGAAGTTGCCCGCGGCTTCGATCCTGAGCATCACACCGATCATGAACAACCTTCCGGCCTCAAGGTATTGCTGGCGAACCGCCCGCTGTTGTTATTCGCCATCTGTTGCGCCCTTTTCCACTTGGCCAATGCCGCCATGCTGCCGCTGGTCAGCCAAAAGCTCTCACAGATAAACCTGCAAATGGCCACGCCGCTGACATCAGCCTGCATTGTCGCCGCGCAATTGGTGATGGTGCCGATGGCCTGGCTGGTCGGGCTCAAGGCCGACATCTGGGGGCGCAAACCCTTGCTGATGGCCGGTTTCATGATCCTGCCGCTGCGCGGTGTGCTCTATACGCTGTCCAGCGATCCTTACTGGCTGGTGGCGGTGCAAATGCTCGACGGCATCGGCGCAGGGATTTTCGGCGCGTTGTTCCCGGTGATCGTCAAGGACCTGACCCAGGGCACCGGCCGCTTCAACGTCAGCCTGGGCGCCCTCTCCACCGTATTCGGCCTGGGGGCGGCGCTAAGCAGCAGCCTGGCCGGTTTCGTGGTGCAGCAAGCGGGCTACAACGCGGCGTTCCTGACACTCGCCGGCGTTGCCGCGCTGGCCCTGGCGCTCTTATGGCTGGCGATGCCGGAGACGTTGGTGAAACCATCCTTCGCTCGACATACAACTGTCGCCTGACATATGCGACAATGCGCGCCAAATTCCAACACACATCCAAAATTTTCTGCTCAGCGACCGGGTTTCGCGCCTTGATGTCGCTGTTGACGCATGCCTGAAGGCTCCTGCCGACACGCTCGCAACCCATTGATAGGTAAAGTAATTGATCTCCACAGCTAACATCACCATGCAGTTCGGCGCCAAGCCGCTCTTCGAGAACGTCTCGGTCAAGTTCGGCGCAGGCAACCGTTATGGTTTGATCGGTGCCAACGGTTGCGGCAAGTCGACCTTCATGAAAATCCTCGGTGGCGACCTCGATCCGTCCGGCGGCCAGGTCATGCTGGAGCCGAACGTGCGCTTGGGTAAGCTGCGCCAGGACCAGTTCGCCTACGAAGAATTCACCGTGCTCGACACCGTGATCATGGGCCACGAGGAACTGTGGAAGGTCAAGGCCGAACGCGATCGTATCTACTCGCTGCCGGAAATGAGCGAAGAAGACGGCATGGCCGTGGCCGAGCTGGAAACCGAATTCGCCGAGATGGACGGCTACACCGCCGAATCCCGCGCCGGTGAGCTGCTGCTGGGCCTGGGCATTCCCCTGGAACAGCACTTCGGCCCGATGAGCGAAGTGTCCCCTGGCTGGAAACTGCGCGTATTGCTGGCCCAGGCGCTGTTCTCCGACCCTGAAGTGCTGTTGCTCGACGAACCGACCAACCACTTGGACATCAACACTATCCGCTGGCTGGAAAACATCCTGACCCAGCGTTCCAGCCTGATGATCATCATCTCTCACGACCGTCACTTCCTGAACAGCGTGTGCACCCACATGGCTGACCTGGACTACGGCGAGCTGCGCCTGTTCCCGGGCAACTACGACGAGTACATGACTGTAGCGACCCAGTCCCGCGAGCAATTGCTGTCGGACAACGCCAAGAAGAAGGCGCAGATCTCCGAACTGCAATCCTTCGTCAGCCGCTTCTCGGCCAACGCCTCGAAAGCCAAGCAAGCCACCTCCCGCGCCAAGGCGATCGACAAGATCCAGCTGGCCGAGGTCAAGCCTTCGAGCCGTGTGAGCCCGTTCATCCGTTTCGACCAGAACAAAAAACTGCACCGCCAGGCGGTCATTGTCGAGCGCATGGCCAAAGGCTTCGATGGCAAACCGCTGTTCAAGGACTTCAGCTTCCAGGTTGAAGCAGGCGAGCGCGTGGCGATCATCGGTCCGAACGGTATCGGCAAGACCACGCTGCTGCGCACCCTGGTCAACGAACTGACGCCGGATGCCGGTAGCATCAAGTGGACCGACGCGGCTGAGCTGGGCTACTACGCTCAGGACCACGCCCATGACTTCGAAGACGACATGAGCTTGTTCGACTGGATGGGCCAGTGGACTCAAGGCGAGCAAATGATCCGTGGCACCTTGGGTCGCATGCTGTTCTCCAACGACGAGATCCAGAAGTCGGTGAAGGTGATTTCCGGTGGTGAGCAAGGCCGCATGCTGTTCGGCAAGCTGATCCTGCAAAAGCCGAACGTGCTGATCATGGACGAACCGACCAACCACTTGGACATGGAATCCATCGAGGCCCTGAACCTGGCACTGGAGAACTACCCGGGCACGCTGATCTTCGTCAGCCACGACCGTGAGTTCGTATCCTCCCTGGCCACCCGCATCATCGAGTTGAGCGCCACCGGCGTGATCGACTTCAGCGGCACCTATGACGACTACCTGCGCAGCCAAGGCGTGGTGTTCTAACCCGACTTGCCCTGCTGACCGGACTTACCGTAGTGAGCGGGCTTGTCCCGCGCTGGGTGGCGAAGCCGCCCTAAAACCAAACACCGCGCTCTGTCTGACAGACCGCGGTGTTTTTTATTGGGGTGGCTTTGCCACCCAGCGCGGGACAAGCCCGCTCACTACATAGTTAGGCTGCTTTCTTTTCTCCCGGCCCCTTGCCATGATGCGCCTACCGCCCGCCAGCGAACGAGTGCCATGCCTGCCGCCACCCCCAACTCCCTGTCGATCACCCTGCAGATCGTCTCCATCGTCTTCTACACCTTCATCGCCTTTATCTGCATCGGCCTGCCGATTGCGGTCATCCCTGGCTATGTACACGAGCAACTTGGGTTCAGCGCTGTAGTGGCCGGCATCACAATCGGCTCGCAATACCTCGCCACCCTGCTCAGCCGTCCCATGGCCGGGCGCATGTCGGATAACGTCGGCACCAAGCGTGCAATTGTGTTGGGGCTGGCCGGGATTCTTGTGAGTGGCGTGCTGACGTTCTTCGCGACGCTGGTGGAAAGCCTGCCGCCGCTGAGCCTGGGCATTCTGATCGTCGCACGTCTGTTGTTGGGTGTGGCCCAAGGGTTGATCGGCGTGGGCACCATTAGTTGGTGCATGGGCCAGGTCGGTGCCGAACACACCGCCCGGTCGATTTCGTGGAATGGCATCGCGTCCTACGGTGCCATTGCCATTGGTGCACCGCTGGGTGTGGTGATGGTGGCCGAATACGGCTATACCAGCCTGGGCCTTGCGCTGTCAGTGTTGGCGGCGCTGGGCCTGGTGCTGATCCGCAACAAACCATCGGTGCCGGTTGTGCGTGGCGAGCGCCTGCCATTTTGGGCAGTGTTCGGGCGTATCGCGCCGTTTGGCGCCAGCCTGTGCCTGGCATCAATTGGCTATGGCACCCTCACCACCTTTATCACCCTGTACTACCTCAATCGAGGCTGGGTCGGCGCGGCGTACTGCCTCACGGTATTTGGCGCGTGCTTCATCCTGTCACGGCTGGTGTTTATTTCCGCCATCAGCCGTTTTGGTGGCTTTCGGGCAGCGATTGCCTGCATGACCATCGAAACCCTCGGCCTTACGTTGCTATGGCTGGCGCCGTCCACCGGGGTAGCCTTGATTGGAGCCGGGCTGACCGGCTTTGGCTTGTCACTGGTGTACCCGGCGCTGGGGGTGGAAGCCATCAAGCAGGTGCCCAACAGCAGCCGAGGCGCGGGGCTGAGTGCGTATGCGGTGTTTTTTGACTTGGCCCTCGCGATCGCCGGGCCGTTGATGGGCGCCGTGGCCTTGAACCTCGGCTACGGCTGGATCTTCTTCTGCGCCGCGCTGTTGTCGATCACCGCCCTGGGCGTGACCCTGTTGCTCATGCGCCGCGCTTACTGATCAGCCGTTTGCATACCGGCGCGGGTGGATTGACCGAGGGTGTGGCTGAAAAAACGCCCCGCCTCAGAGATCAAGTCACGGTGAATGCCTTCACGGTCGACACCGTCAGCATCCGTGCAAATCGCCGGCATCGCCGCCAATTGGTCGCTGTCACACGGCGCCATGAACACGAAGTGCCCTGCCCCGGCCAGCAGCTTGAAGTCCGGCGGCTCAGGCAGCTTGCGCGCCAGGGCGGCAGCGTTCTTGTCCACGGCCACCAACTTGTCACCATCGCCACTGTAGAGCAGCACCGGCACATGCACGTCGGCCAGGGTGTGACGACCGAACATCAGGCTCAACGGTGCCATCAGCATCAAGGCGTGAATGCGCGAGTCGGATTGCGGTTGCAGGTCATCGCGGTCCACCACCAATTCGCCCTTGGTGGTGCAGGCATCACGATCTTCCGGGCGCTGCTGACAGTAACGGCGCAAGCGGTCGAAATCCGGCTTGGCGCCCGCCAGGATCAACGCGGTTTCACCCCCGGCCGAGTAACCGATAACGCCCACCTGATCGACGTCAACAAAGGGCGACAGCATCGGATCGCCCAGGGTGGCAGTGATCGCTTCAGAAATCTGGATCGGCCGGCCATACAGGTTGCTCACCGTG
Organism: Pseudomonas sp. 58 R 12; assembly: GCF_900005865.1. Classification (NCBI taxonomy): domain Bacteria; kingdom Pseudomonadati; phylum Pseudomonadota; class Gammaproteobacteria; order Pseudomonadales; family Pseudomonadaceae; genus Pseudomonas; species Pseudomonas sp. 58 R 12. The sequence goes on along the minus strand of NZ_CVTP01000008.1, from coordinate 31,267 downwards.
CCCAGTCGACTGTGGTCTTTGTAGTTGTCGCCAGGATGCAGCACCGCCACCACCACAAAACCTTTACGCGCCAGCGACGTGGCCAGGTCGTGCAGGGCCAGAGGTGTGCCAGTGTTGCCGTGGGACAACATCAACATCGGAAATCGGCCGATGGCAATCTTGGAATCTTCAGACGCCGCGACGTGATAGGCGCCCAACGGCGTGGTGTGCTCAGCGTCGGTGGACGGGTAGAACGCGATGGCTTTCATCGGCTGCAAGTCCAGCGGGTCGAGAAAAGTCATGCGGTGGAAGCCCACACTCCAATGGGGGTGCGGTGCAGGGGCGGCGTGCACTGAAACCAGGCTGCCGAGCAGGGAAAGAACCATAACAGCACAAAGACGCATCATGGGGATGGCCACCTTTGCTGTGTGCCCACGTTCAACATCCGCGGCATATCTGGTTGAAAAGTCCATGGTTCAAGGCGCTCGCACCGGGTGATAACCCAATGCGTGCATAACCTGGGCCAGAGTAATGACAGCGGGTAAACGAAAAAACTCCGTATTCCGGTCGTTTTGAGGCGATCAGAATACAGAGTTTAGACGCACCGCTTCAGATTGAAACGGGGAAAGGTGCTGTTTTACATAAGCTTTACGCGGCGGCAAACAATTGTTCGTTGATGAGTATGTTGGCGTCGCTCAGGGATCTGCTACGGAACTCATCACCATACGCCAGACCATGGGCGCGGACGAACTCGATGTCGGTGATGCCAAGGAAACCCAGCAGCACTTTCAGATATTCTTCGTGGGCAACACCGGTGGCTTGGCCGACGTGCAGGCCGCCCGACGTCGATACGATGATGACCTTCTTGTTGCCGCACAGGCCTTCCGGGCCGGCTTCGGTGTAACGGAAAGTCTGGCCGGCGACGGCGATGCGGTCGATCCAGGCTTTCAATTGAGTCGGGATGGTGAAGTTGTACATGGGCGCAGCCAGTACCACGGCATCCGCGGCGAGGAATTCAGCCAGTGTCTTTGCGCTGAGGTCGGCTTCTTGTTGCTGGGCGGCGTTGCGCTGTTCGGCCGGGGTGCCCAGGGCGCCCAGGGTCGCGCCGGAGAAGTGGTTGATGCCTTCGGCCGCCAGGTCGCGGTAAGTCACTTCCACACCCGGCTCTGCCGCTTGCCAGGCCTTGACCACACCCGCGCTGAGCTGACGGGACGCCGAGTTGTCGCCGAGAATGCTGGAATCGATATGCAAGAGTTTCATGTGGGATCTCCGGTTAGGATTGTCAGGGGCGATCAGATGGTGGTGATGCTACGCATGAAACCAATAGCCGATAAGGCAGCTTAAATGCGATAGTTCGTCCCACTGACAGGACAATAGGCTGACCATGCAAGACCTCAACGACCTCTATTATTTCGCCAAAGTCGTGGAAGCCGGTGGCTTCGCGGCGGCCGGGCGATTGCTGGGAATTCCCAAGTCGCGGCTGTCGCGGCGCATCGCCGAGCTGGAAGAACGCCTGGGCGCGCGCCTGCTGCAACGCACCACCCGCCAATTGACCCTCACCGCCGTCGGCGAGCGCTACCTGCGCCACTGCCAGGCCATGCTGCTGGAAGCGGAAATGGCCGATGAGGCCGTGGCCAGCATGTCCAGCGAACCCCGTGGTCGGCTGCGGGTCAGCTGCCCGGTGGGCATGGCGCAGCATATTCTGCCGGAGCTGGTCGCGGGCTTTCTCGCTGCCCACCCCCAGGTGCAGTTGGAAATGACCCTGGTCAATCGCCGTGTCGACCTGGTGGCGGAAGGTATCGATGTGGCTTTGCGCGTGCGTGAACTCGGTGATGAAGACCCGCTACTGGTGACCAAACGCTTGCGCCAGGCCCAGACCGTGCTGGTCGCCAGTCCCGAATTCGTGCGCGAGCGCCGGGTCAACAGCCTCGACGACCTCAGGCAACTGCCCATACTCGGCGCACTGGAGGCAGACCGCATGGTGCATCAACGTATCCTCGACCCACAGGGCACCCCTCACGAACTGGTGATGGAGGCCCGCCTGGGCATCGAAGACTTCATTGTGCGTAAAGCCAGCGCCATCATGGGCGTGGGTTTTACCGTGTTACCGATGATGTATTGCGAAGAAGAGCTGGCCAGCGGCCGATTGGTGCAATTGTTGCCTGAATGGTCGTTGCCGGGCGGCTGGCTGCAGGCGGTTTACCCGCATCGGCGCGGCGTGCTGCCGGCGATACGTGCCTGGATCGACTACCTGGAAGAGGGCTTCAAAGGCTGTGGAGACCGCTTGCTATGAGGATGACCGAAGAACACGTCGCCAGCTTCTGCCTGAGCCTGCCCGGTGCGCGGGAGGACTATAAATGGGGCGGTGTGCGTGTGTTCTCGATTGCCGGCAACAAGATGTTCGCCCTGCAGAACCTGCGCGGTGAATCGCTGGCGTTCAAGGTCGATAAGGAACTGTTCCTCGGCCATGTGGACCGCCCAGGCATCCACCCGGCGCCGTATCTGGCCCGCGCGCAGTGGATCATCATGAACACGCCCTACCCGCTTGGGGCCGATGAACTGCGTGACTTGTTGCAGCGGTCCCACCAGTTGGTGGTCAGCAAGTTGCCCAAGCGCACGCAGGTCGGGCTGTTGCTGGATGATTGACGCAAAAGCACGTAGGTAATCAAGTTTCCAAAAGTGAGTCGCTGTAAGAGCGAAACCCTAAGTGGCCGTGACCGTAGCAACGGATATGTACCCCAACCAGAAAACTCTAGCGCCTGACACATAGCCATCGCAGGCAAGCCAGCTCCCACACTTGAACCGTTTCTCGCCAGATAAAACTCACCGCATGCCCAGCCGCCACGGGAGCAAGCTCCCTCGCCACAGGTCTAGCGCAGCACCAAAAGAGGTGCAGATCCAACCCTATAGGACTGAAACCAACGTGCCGCCGAGAAACATCTGGTCAAGCCAAAACACCTGGTGCAGCAACACAATCACCCAAAACAACACCTGATAAGACACCTTGCGCGTCTTGTGCCGGAACACCTGCTGGGCAATCAACGCCCCCGGCCAACCGCCCGCCAGTTCCACGGCATGCAGGATATTCTCCGGCGTACGCCAACTGTCAGTGCGCGCCTTGCGCTTGTCGCTCCAATACAGGAAAAACGCAATCACGCTGACCACGCCATACGCCGCCAGCGGGATCACGGTCTCGCCGCGCTGCCACACCAATACCGAACCCAACAGCGGCGCCGCGCACAGCAGCACGAAGAGCGCTGCCTTCAAGCGTGGATGCTGAATCATCATGCCTTGGCCGCAGCCCAGTCGATCCAGCCGAATTGCCAGGTCGCCAGGATCAGCAAGCCAAACGCAATGCGGTACCAGGCAAACGCTGCATAGCTGTGGCTGGCGATGAATTTGAGCAAGCCCTTGACCGCAATCATCGCGAAGATGAACGAGGTCACAAAGCCGATGGCGAACACCGGCAAGTCCGCAGGCTGGAACAGGTCACGGTACTTGTAGCCCGAATACACCGCCGCACCCACCATGGTCGGCATCGCCAGGAAGAACGAGAACTCGGTGGCGGTCTTGCGCGACAGGCCGAACAACAGGCCGCCGATAATGGTCGAGCCGGACCGCGACGTGCCCGGAATCATCGCCAGGCACTGCGCCAGGCCGACCTTGAGCGCGTCTTTCCAGGTGATGTCATCGACGGTCTCGGCGTGTACTTCGTGCTCGCGGCGCTCGGCCCACAGCATGATGACGCCGCCCACCACCAGCGCCGTGGCTACGGTGACCGGGTTGAACAGGTAATGATGAATCAGGTCGGCGAAAATCACCCCCAACACCACGGCCGGGAAGAACGCAATCAGCAGGTTGACGGTGAACCGCTGGGCCTTGCGCTGGGTCGGCAGGCCGCTGACCACTTCGAAAATCTTGCCACGGAATTCCCACACCACGGCCAGGATGGCGCCCAGCTGAATGATGATGTTGAACGCGTTGAAACGGTCGCCGGTAAAGTCGAGCAAGTCGGCGACGATGATCTGGTGGCCAGTGCTGGAAATCGGCAGGAACTCGGTAAGCCCCTCCACAACGCCAAGAATCAATGCCTGTATGGCGGTCCAAAAATCCATGCTTCCCCCAAAGGTCTTGCTCTATGGCAAGCCTCGTTGATCTTTTTAATGGTTCACTGACGACAAGACACGATGCTGGGTTTCACCCCCAACCCGCAAAAATCCTGTGAAAAATCAGACAGTACTCAGGTTTTCCGAATACAGGCCGAAAGCCTATCAGACAAGGCGGAAAAGTCGATGCAACGCCCACAATTATAAAAAGCCCGGAGTGACAGGACGATGAACAGTTTGCGCAATATGTCGATCAGCCGGCGCCTCTGGCTGATCCTGATAGTCGCCGTGCTGATGCTGTTGGCCCTGGGTTTGCTGATGCTCAAGCAGATCCATGACGACTTGTACCAGGCCAAGCGCCTACAGACCCAACACGTGGTCCAGGCCGCCAGCGGGATCCTGACGTTTTATCACAGCCTCGAGACGACTGGCGTGATGACCCGCGAAGCCGCGCAGAAACAGGCCCTGAGCGTGGTGCGTGGCTTGCGCTACGACCATGACGACTATTTCTGGATCAACGACCTCACGCCGGTGATGATCATGCACCCGGCCAACCCCAAGCTCGATGGCCAGAACCTGTCGGCCATTCGTGACCCTGACGGGTTTGCCGTGTTCAACGAGTTCGTGATCCTGGCCAAGGCCAAGGGCGCCGGCATCGTCAACTATCGCTGGCCCAAGCCTGGGGCCGACGCGCCAGTGGCGAAAACTTCTTACATCCAACTGTTCCAGCCGTGGGGCTGGATTATCGGTTCCGGTGTGTACGTGGATGATGTGCAGGCCGAGTTCAGCACCCAGGTCTGGAAGGCCTCGTTTATCGGCCTCGGCATTGCGCTGGTGATGGCGTTGCTGGTCTCACTGATCGCCCGCAGCATCGTGCGGCCGTTGCAGGACGCGGTGAACGCCATGGGCAACATTGCCAGCGGCGAAAGCGACCTGACCCGCAGCCTCGACACCCACGGCAGGGACGAAGTCACCCAATTGGCCCATCACTTCAACACCTTCACCGCCAAGTTGCGCGAGGTGGTGAGCCAGTTGCAGGTATGCGCCAACGCGCTGGGCCAGTCCTCACAGGAGCTGGGCAACAATGCGACCCAGGCCCATGACCGCAGCCAGCAACAGTCCCAGCAGATGGAACTGGTGGCCACCGCCATCAATGAAGTCACCTACGGCGTGCAGGACGTGGCCAAGAACGCTGAACACGCCGCCAGCGAAATGCGCGACGCGCAGGCCCAGGCGCAGCAAGGCCAGGTCAATATCGACGGCAGCCTGCAACAGATCGACCAACTGTCCAACACCATCAGCCAGGCCGTGGAAGTGATTCGTACCCTGTCCGCTGAAAGTACCCAGATCGGCAGCGTGCTCGAGGTCATCCGTTCCATCGCCGACCAAACCAACCTGCTGGCCTTGAACGCGGCGATTGAAGCGGCACGCGCTGGCGAACAAGGCCGCGGCTTTGCGGTGGTGGCCGATGAAGTGCGCCTGCTGGCTCAGCGCACGCAAAAATCCACGGCTGAGATCCAGGGCATGATCGAGCGCCTGCAAGGCCATTCGGAAGCGGCGGTCAAAGTGATCAGCGACAGCCACAGCGCTTCGCAACTGACCATCGAGCAAGCCGGCCAGGCCGGCGCCAGCCTGACCGCCATCGGCCAGGCCCTGCACAACCTCAACGGTCTGAACGCGTCGATTGCCAGCGCCACGCTGCAGCAGGCGCATGTGGTGGAAGACATCAACCAGAACGTCACCCAGGCCGCCGGTTTGTCCCACAGCACGGCGTTGGCGGCGGAACAGTCGAGCGTAGCAAGTGCGCACTTGCGCGGCCTGAGCGATCAACTCGACGGCCTCTTGCGCCAGTTCAAAGTCTAGTCCCGTAGTGAGCGGGCTTGCCCCGCGCTGGGTGGCGCAGCCGCCCCAAACCAGTCGCCGCGCTCTGTCTGACAGAATGCGGTGTTCTTATTGGGGCTGCTACGCAGCCCAGCGCGGGGCAAGCCCGCTCACTACAAGCCAATTCCTACGCCAATCTTCTTTCGTTACAATCCCTGCCCTCTCCCACTCTCACAAGGAACCACCATGTCCGGGCTTGAACTGTTTGCCGCTGCCCTGGGGGTGATCGCTGTGTGGCTGACGGTCAAGCAAAACCCTTGGTGCTGGCCGATCGGGCTGGTCATGGTGCTGCTTTACACCTGGGTGTTCTACGACGTGAAACTCTATTCCGACATGCTGCTGCAGGTGGTTTACGCCGCCCTGCAGGTCTACGGCTGGTGGCAGTGGACCCGCGCCGGCCAGGTCAAGCAAGGGCGCCAGGTCACCAGCCTGGGTGTGCCGGCAATCATGGCCAGCCTCACGGTCGGCGCCGTCGGCAGCCTGCTGCTCGGCGCCGCCATGGCCCACTGGACCGACGCCGCCCAACCCTGGCTCGACGCCGCGCTCACCGGTTTCAGCCTGGTGGCGCAAATGTGGATGGCGCAGAAACGTGTGCAGTGCTGGGCTTTGTGGATTGTGGTGGACGTGATCTTCGTCGGGCTGTTCCTCTACAAAGGCTTGTACCTCACCGCCGCGCTGTACGCGCTGTTCACCGTGATCGCCGTGCAAGGCTGGCGTGAATGGCGCGCCGACCCGGCGTTGCACGCATGAAAGTGGTGGTACTGGCGGGTCCCGAATCCAGCGGCAAGAGCTGGCTGGCGGCTGAACTGCAAGCGCACTTCGGCGGGCTGATGGTCGGTGAATATGTGCGCCATTTCATCGACCATCATCAACGTGATACCACCTTGGCCGATATCCCGGCCATCGCCCGCGGCCAACTGGCCTGGGAGGATGCTGCCCGCGCCGAACAGCCTGAGCTGTTGATCCTCGATACGCATTTGCTGACCAACAGACTCTGGAGCCAAACCCTGTTCGGCGACTACCCGGCGTGGCTGGACAGCGAACTGCTGGCACGGCATTACGACCTGCACCTGCTGCTCTCGCCGGATGATGTGGAATGGACCGCCGACGGCCAACGCTGCCAACCGGAACTGGCGGATCGCCAAGCGTTTTACCAAGCCAGCCTGGATTGGATGCACCAGCATCAGCAACCGGTGGTGGCCATGGGGGGCGACTGGGAGCAACGCCGTCACACAGCCTTCGACGCCGTCACGCACTTGCAGGCCTCGAAATGATCCGCGATATCAGCGCTTTTTGCGTGTACCCAGTTGAATCCACGTCGGCGCATGGTCGCTGGCGTGAGGCTCGTTGCGCACCCACGCGTCGACGCCCGCGCCCTTCAGATACGGCGTGAGCGCGGGGTTGAGCAGCACATGATCGATGCGCAGGCCGGCATTTTTCTGCCAGTGCTGGCGGAAGTAATCCCAGTAGGTGTAGACCCGCTCATCGGGATACAAATGGCGTAGCGCATCAGTCCAGCCTTGTTCCAGCAGGCGTTGGTAAGCGTCACGGCTTTGCGGTTGCAGCAGCGCATCCTTGAGCCAGGAGCGCGGGTTGTAGATGTCCAGGTCCGTGGGCACCACATTGAAATCCCCAGCCAGCAGCACCGGATGTTCACTGGCTTGCAGCGCCGTTGCGTAGTCGATCAGCCGCTCGAACCACGCCAGCTTGTAGTCGAATTTCGGCCCGGGTTGCGGGTTGCCATTGGGTAAATACAGGCAGCCGACCAATACGCCATGCACGGCGGCTTCGATATAGCGGCTTTGCGTGTCACTGTCATCGCCCGGCAAACCGCGCCGGCTCTCCAATGGCTGAGCGTCCCGCGCCAAAATCGCCACCCCGTTCCAGGACGCCTGCCCCAAGCAGATCGCACCGTAACCGGCCGCTTCAAATTCGGCGTAGGGGAACAGGCTTTCAGGCGCCTTGAGTTCCTGCAGGCAGACGATGTCCGGTTGGTCCCGTTCCAGCCATTGCAGCAGGTTAGGCAGCCGGGCACGAATACCGTTGATGTTGAAGGTTGCGATTTTCAGCGCTTTCATGGGGCGGGTCCTTCCAGGGCTCTTGGGGTAGAGCCTGGAAGGTGTGCAGATGTTCCGTCCAGCATGGCTCCAAGTGTGGGAGCTGGCTTGCCTGCGATAGCATCAACCGGGTCAGCCTGATCTACCGAATCGCCTGCATCGCAGGCAAGCCAACTCCCACATTTGGATTGCGTCAGGCCTCAATAGCCGAGGGATAGCCCCGTGTTGCGACGCGGGTCATTCGCCCCATAGAAGCGGTTATTCCCCACCGGCTTGCCACCCAGGGATGGAGCGCCCACGAGGATCGCCGCCAAGTGGTTGGCGTCCTGGGGACCTGCAAACTTGTGGCCCCAGCTTTCGAGGATCTTCTGGGTGTCCGGGCTGACCGCGAAGGTCTCCAGGTTAGTCGTCTCAGGCATCCACTGCTGGTGGAAACGCGGCGCGTCCACGGCTTCCTGGATGTTCATCTTGTAGTCGATCACATTCAGGATGGTCAGCAAGGTCGCGGTAATGATGCGGCTGCCACCTGGCGTACCCACTACCATCACCGCCTTGCCATCCTTGGTCACGATGGTCGGGCTCATCGACGACAGCGGCGCCTTGCCCGGTGCAATGGCGTTGGCTTCACCCTGGACCAGCCCGTACATGTTCGGCACGCCGACCTTGACGGTGAAGTCGTCCATTTCATCGTTGAGGATCACCCCGGTCTTGCTCGCCATCACGCCCGCACCGAACCAGTCGTTGAGGGTGTAGGTGACCGACACCGCGTTACCCCACTTGTCGACGATGGAATAGTGGGTGGTGTTATTGCCTTCATGGGGCGATACACCCGGCTTGATCGCCTGGGAATCACCGGCCTTCTGCGGATCGATCGCGTCACGCAGTTTCGTCGCGTAGTTTTTGTCCAGCAGGTGCTCGATCGGGTTCGTTACGAAATCCGGGTCACCGAGGTAGCTGTTACGGTCCACATAGGCGTGGCGCATCGCTTCGATCTGGTAATGCAGGCCTTGGGCCGAGTGATAGCCCAGGTCGGCCATCGGGAAGCCTTCGAGGATGTTCATGATCTGGCAGATCACCACGCCACCGGAGCTCGGCGGGGGTGCCGAAACGACGTGGTAGCCACGGTAGTCGCACTCGATGGGCGCCAGCTCGCGGGTTTTGTATTTGTCGAGGTCTGCCTGGGTGATGATGCCTTTGCCAGCCTGGCTGGAATCGACCAGGGCCTTGGCAACCCAACCTTTATAGAAACCGTCATTGCCCTTGGCCGAGATTTCCTTGAGGGTCTTGGCCAGGTCTTTCTGCACCAGTTTCTGGCCCACCTGCAGCGGTTGGCCGTTATGCAGGAAGATTCCGCGCATGTCCTTGTCTTTTTCAAACTCGCCGGTAGCGGTATGCAGCAGGTCGATATCACCCTGCTCCAGGGCGAAGCCGTTTTCCGCCAGCTTGATCGCCGGGGCGATGACCTGGGCACGCTTGAGGGTGCCGTATTTGCTCAGGGCCAGCTCCATGCCCGAGACGGTGCCGGGTACGCCGACAGCCAGATGGCCCTTAGCGCTGAGGCCTTCGACGACGTTGCCATCTTTGTCCAGGTACATATTGGCGGTGGCCGCCAGCGGCGCTTTTTCGCGAAAATCGAGGAAGGTCTTGCGCCCGTCAGCCAGTTGCACGGTCATGAAACCGCCACCGCCCAGGTTGCCCGCCGCCGGGTATACCACGGCCAGCGCATAGCCCACGGCGACGGCCGCATCGACCGCGTTGCCGCCGGCCTTGAGCACATCCACGCCCACATGAGTTGCCAGATGCTGGGCCGTTACCACCATGCCATTTTCACCGGCCACCGGGGCCTGGGACGCGGCTTGCACACCACTGACCGTCAACACCAGGGCGGTGGCAATCAAGGTACGGCTGAAGGGTTGGTATTTCATCCATGGCTACTCTGGTTATTGAGATGCACCAAAATAGCCCGTTGCGGATTTAATCCCCAGCGCAATGGCGTTTTTATTACAGAACCTGTCGGTCACAGAACGGACCTGAAAAACCCCATGTTCTATCGCGTGCTCAGGCCGGCACATTCGGCGAGAACGCTGCGCAGAACCAACGCCAAGTCCTTCGCTTGCTGAGCCGTCGCGACATTGGTAAATCCCATCATCAACCCCTGCCCCCGCCCCACCTCGAGCGTCCACGATGACAACGCTTGAACTGCCAACCCCGCACGATCAGCCGCCTCAGCCACAGCCCGATCCGGTACATCCACCACCAACCGCGCCAACAAGTTAATCCCGCCCGCCTGCTCATCCACCCGCAAAAACGCTGCGCAATGCACCCGCAACGCCTCCACCAAATACCCCCTTCGTTGCGCATACAACTGCCGCATTTTCTTCAGATGCCGGGTGAAATGCCCCTGCTCCAGAAAATCCGCCGCCGTCAGCTGCAACATCTGCGCGCTGCGCTGCTGCAACGCATGGGCACCCCGCTCAAACACCTCGACCAACGACACGGGCACCACCAGATACCCCAACCGCAACCCCGGGAACAGCATTTTGCTGAAGCTCCCGGCATAGATCACCCGGTCATCCACATCCTGGCTCTTGAGCGCTGCCAGCGGCTGGCCGCGATAGCGAAACTCACTGTCGTAATCATCCTCTACCACCCAACTGCCTTGCGCCCGCGCCCACTCCAGCAAGGCCTGCCGACGCGCCGGGCTCAACGCCACACCTAAAGGGCTCTGATGCGCCGGGGTGACAATCGCCAGCCGCGCCTCGCGCTCGCGTGCCATGCCTTGCTCGACATCCAGGCCATCGCGATCCACCGGCACCGGCACCAGTTCCACACCGTGATGCTCCAGCAATTGCCGCGCATGCAAATATCCAGGGTCTTCAAACCAGCAGCGTTGCCCCGCCATCGCCAGCGCGTCACACACCAACGTCAGGCACCCCGCATACCCGGCACACACAAATACCTGCTGCGGCGAGCACTCCACGCCCCGATACAACGCCAGGTAACTCGCGATCGCCACGCGCAAGGCCTGGGCGCCACGCACATCACCCATCGCCAAGCTGTCGGCGTCAGTGCGGCGCACTTGCTGGGTGACCAACCGTGCCCACAGCTTGCGCGGGAACGCGTCCAAAGCAGGCAGGCCCATCTGCAGCGGACGCGGCCCTGAAGTGCCTGGCAACGCAACCGGTGTTGGCTTGACCGACATCGGCGGCAACGCCTCGGCGATCACCGTTCCCGCTTGCCCGCGCGCCTCAAAGAAGCCCTCGCTGACCAATAGCTGGTACGCCGTCTCCACCGTACCGCGCGCCACCTTGAGCTCCTGGGCCAGCGCCCGCACCGACGGCACGCGCTCACCGGGGCGCAATTGGCCCTGGTCGATGGCTTGGCGAAAGCGCCGGTAGATTTCCTGGTATTTGGGCAGTGACGACATCACAAGTGGCTCGACGGGAAGACAGGCCGAAGTCTGATCATGTCCCAACCCACTTGTCCAATCATGCCCCTGTCGGCCCCCGTTCACCCCCACGACAATGGCGCATCCCTGACCGAACAAAGGATTGCCCATGAAACACCGCCTCGATTACGCCCAGGCCGCCCCTGTCGGCTACAAAGCCCTGGGCGCGGTGCACAGCTACATCCATGCCTGCGGCCTGGAGAAAGAACTGATCGACCTGGTGTACCTGCGGGTCTCGCAACTCAATGGCTGCGCCTATTGCCTGGACAGCCACTCCCGCGACTTGCTCAAACAGGGCGTGAGCCTGGAAAAAATCATGCTGCTGGCCGCTTGGCGCGAAGGGCTCCCGCTCTTTTCCCCGCGTGAGCGTGCCGCCCTGGCCTGGGCCGAAGTGGTCACTTCCGTGGCGCAAACCCAAGTGCCGGATGCGGATTACACAGAGGTCGCGGCGGTGTTCAGTGAGAAGGAAGTCGCCGATCTCACCCTGGCCATTTCGTTGATGAACGCGCTTAACCGCGTTGCGATCAGCTTCCGCAAAGTGCCGGCAGCGATCAAGGCGCACCTGGAGAACCAAGGCCATGAATGAACACGTCGAATGCGTACAGATGGAAACCCAGGCCGATTTCATTGCCAGCTTCGCAGTGATGCAACAGCTGCGCCCGCACCTCACCGACGCCACCGCCTTTGCCGCGCAAATCCAGCGCCAACGGCAAAACGGCTATCGCCTGCTGGCTGCACGCGAAAACGGCCAGGTGATTGGGCTGGCCGGCTACCGGTTGACCGAAAACACCCTGTATGGCCGCTTTATCTACGTGGATGACCTGGTGATAGACGCCGCATTGCAGCGTCGCCGGCTGGGTGAACACCTGCTGGATCGCGTGCGCGAAGAAACCCGCGCGCGTGGCTATCGCTGGCTGGTGCTGGACACCGGCATGCACATGGCCCTGGCCCAGCGTTTTTATTTCCGCCAGGGCCTGCTGCCCCTGGGCATGCACTTTTCCCAGGATTTGAGCCAATGACCCACGCCCTGCTCCTCAGTTTCAGCCCCCACGGCAAAGCGGCGCAGACCTTCAAACTGTCCCGCGCACTGTTACGCGACGTGGTGCCGGACGCGCAGGTGACCGAGCGCGACTATGGCCGCCAGGCGCTGCCACCCTTGACCCGTGAATACGCTAACGCGCTGACCACCCCCGGCGAACTCAGCGGCAGCGCGACCGCGCTGTCGGAACAGTTGATCCTGGAACTCGAAGCCTGCGACCTGCTGATCCTCTGCACGCCGGTGCATAACTTCACCGTGCCGGCGGCGCTGAAGGCCTGGATCGACCACGTGGTGCGCATCCAACGCAGCTTTACGCTGAATGAGCAGTTTGAAAAAGTCGGCTTGCTGAAGGACCGACGCACCTTTGTGCTGGTCAGTTCGGGTAACGCCCGCAAGGGCCATGAGCCGGACTTTCTCACGCCGTACATGACCGCGATCCTGTCTACCGTGGGCATTCAGTCAGTCGACTTCGTGTATTTACCGGCCATGGTGCGCGGCGCGGAAGCGGTCAACCGCGCGCTGGAACAGGCGCATCAGCAATTGTCCGCGGCAATCAGCTCTGGCCTATAAAAATAATGGCGCTAGAATCAGCGCCATTCTTGCGCCTGACTTCCTGATACGAGCCCCCCATGAGCTTTGATTTCGACACGATCCACCCACGCCTCGGCACCGGCAGCACCAAGTGGAACCGCTACCCGCAGGACGTTTTGCCGATGTGGATCGCCGACATGGACATCGCCGCGCCCCCCGCCGTGCTGCAGGCGCTGCATGCACGTCTTGACCAGCAGGTCCTCGGCTACAGCGTCGCCGGCCCGGATGTGCGCGAGGCGATCGTTGCCGACCTGTGGGCCAAATACGCTTGGCGCGTACAACCGGATGAGCTGCTGTTCCTGCCCGGCGTCGAACCGGGTTTCAACATGGCGCTGCACGCGTTTGTACAGCCGGGCCAGCCGGTGGTGCTGCAAACCCCGAACTATCGGCCGATCCGCCTGGCCCCAGGACACTGGAACCTGCCGCGCATCGAAGTCCCTTTCGAACTGATCGCCGGTGAATACCTCACGCCACTGCCCGCCCTGCGCGATGCGCTGGCCGGCGCGGGTGCACTGCTGCTGAGCAACCCGCACAACCCCATTGGCAAAGTCTTCCCGCGCGAAGAACTGCTCGCCGTGGCCAATGCCTGCCTGGCAAACGGCGCACTGATCATCTCCGATGAAATCCACGCCGAGCTGTGCTTTGACGGCCGCCGCCATATCCCCACCGCCAGCCTCAGCGATGAGATCGCCCAGCGCACCATCACCCTGATGTCGGCCAGCAAGGCCTACAACGTGGCGGGTTTGAAGACCTGCTTCGCGGTGGTCCAGAACGCCGAGATCCGCGAGCGCTTCAACGCGGCCCGTTGCGGCATGGTCGACAGCGTCAGCCCCCTCGGCCTGGAAGCCACCCGCGCCGCCTATAGCCAGTGCGGTGAATGGCTCGACGCGCTGGTGCAATACCTGCAAGCCAACCGTGACTACCTGCTCGACGCCGTGCAAACCCGCCTGCCCGGTGTGGTGATGCATGCACCGCAAGGCACCTACCTGGCCTGGCTCGACTGCAGCGCCCTGGGCCTGGATGACCCGCAACAGTTCTTCCTGGAACAGGCCAAGGTAGGCTTGAGCGCAGGGATCGAATTCGGTGACGACAGCCAGCAATTCGTACGCCTGAACTTCGGCTGCCCACGATCGATGCTGGAAGAAGGTTTGCAGCGTATGGAGCAGGCGCTACGCCAACGCCAGGCCTGACTCACCCAAACCTGAGCCAACTTGCCGGCGATGAGCCGTAATCTGCTCAGCTTTTGATCTGCTCTGCTCTAAGCTTTTGATCTTGATCTTGATCTCAGGCGCCCCGTCAACCACGCTGGCCGAACGCAGGCTTGAATCCGTGGGTAACCCGGCAGGACGCCGGGTTAGCCGCGCTGGGCCAAGGATGGCCCATCGCGGCGGCCCACGGATTCAAGCCGGAGTGAGGGCACACCGAGCCTAGGCGAGGTGCCGAGTGGTGGGGCAAGAGCCCTTTGCTTACTTTGGGGCTTTTCCAAAGTGAGCCGCCGTAAGGGCGGAACCCTAACTGGCCGTGACCGCAGCAACGGATATGTACCCCGACCAGAAAACTCTAGCGCCTACCACATAGCCATCGCAGGCAAGCCAGCTCCCACATTTGAACCTCATTTACAACTGATAAAGCTTGGGCGACTATCAGGCCGCCACGGGAGCAAGCTCCCTCGCCACAGGCGCACCTATGCGGCGATGAGTGGATCGTCAAAGCTTAGCGATGGACACTTCAGTGGACTTCACAAAGGCAATCACCTCACTGCCCACTTTCAATTCCAGATCACGTACCGAACGGGTAGTGATCACCGAAGTGACGATACCGGACGCCGTTTGCACGTCGATTTCCGACACCACTTCCCCCAGCAGAATTTCCTTGATCACACCCTTGAACTGATTGCGCACGTTGATCGCTTTAATGGTCATGTCGGCTTTCCTTTTGGCTGTTGGGTCAATCCGCACGAATGCGCAGGCCCTCAAAATGCGCCATTGCCGACCACATTAAAAAGAATATATATCTCTTTATTTATATGATTACGATATATGCAGATTGTTGCGCTGCCAACAGCACCTCAACCATTTGCCAACCTCCGTAGCCGCCGAGCGCCAGCGAATCGGCGTGATCCGGTGCTGGCGCAGCTGAAGGCGCTGTGCTTGAACGAGCTGCAACGCGCCCATGCGATTTGAATTGAAACAGCTCCCACACTTAACTCAGTGTGACCCAATACCGCGTCCGCGCCTGCACCTCGAACCCCAGCGTCGAGGCCAATAGGTTGAGGATTCGGTCCGTGTCGTCCAGACGAAAACTGCCTGTCACCCGCAAACGCTCCAGGCGTGAATCCCAGCGCAACACCCCTGGGCGATAGCGCTCCAGCTCCCGCAGAAAATCCCCCAACGGTTGGTTCTGCGCCGTCAACACCCCCTCGCGCCAGCCCAACTGCAACACATCGAACGACGCCCAGGCGGCCAGCCCACTGGCGTTCAGGGGGGCTTGCTGGCCCGCCTGCAAGGTCGTCATTTGCCCGTTCAGGTCGCGTACTTCAACCGAGCCCTTGAGCACCGAAACCCGACAGCCGGCGGCCAGTTGCCGCACACACACGTCGGCCTGGCTGACCCTCAACTCGCCGTATCGGGTTTGCACGGTCATCGCCGCCGCGCCAGGTACATTCAGCGCCAACTCACCGTCCACCAAGGTGATGCGGCGCTGCGCCAGGTCCATGTCCACTGCCGTCGCGGTATTGAGTTGCAAGCTGCCGCCGTCGGCCAATGGCAGGCGTTTGCGCTCACCGGTGGCGGTATGCAGGTCGGCGCGCCATACCTCGATGGGCAATTGGCGGCTGACCAGCCAGGCAGTCGGCACCAATGCCGCGATCCCCAAGGCACGCTTGAGCACAGCGCGTCGCCCCGGTTGTGGGCGATCGAGGCTGGCCATCGCCAGGGCCTGGGGCAAGTCGCTGAAACGCTGGCGCAGGGTTTGGGCCTTCTGCCAGGTCTGTTCGTGTTGGGGATGGCTGTCACGCCAATGCTGCAACGCGGCGTGATCACGCTCGGTGGCCGCGCCGGATTCGAGCAGCGCCAACCACTGAGCAGCGGCGCGGGCGACGTCGCGGCTCACAGGTCCACCACCAGGCAGTGCTCGTAGGCTTGGGCCATGTAGCGTTTTACCGTGCGTTCGGACACGTCGAGGCGCTCGGCGATCTCGCGGTAGCCCAACCCTTCCAGTTGGCTCCAGAGGAAGGCGCGGCGGACCAGCACCGGCAAGCCGTCGAGTAATTCATCCAAGGCTTGCAGCGTCTCCAACACCAACCAGCGCTGCTCGGGCGATGGCACGCACGCTTCCGGCAGGTTCGCCAAGGCAGTCAGATAAGCCTGTTCAAGGCTGCGCCGCTGATGAAAATTCACCAGCAGGCGCTTGCCGACGGTCACCAGGTACGCCCGCGGCTCCTGCATCTGCGCAATCGGCTGGGCGCTGGCGAGCACACGCAAAAACGTATCCTGGCTCAGGTCCGCGGCATCCCAGGCATTGCCCAGCCGCCGGCGCAGCCAACTTTCGAGCCAGCTGCGATGGTCGCGGTACAGGCTCGACAAGGTCAGTTCGGGGGCGTGGGTCGGTACAACAGCATCATTCATGGCGAGCGACCTGCGCGGCGCGAGTGAGTCTCAAATGAGATTCATTCTATTTAATATCGCGCCGACACACCATGCCCTTTTCAACAATGCGTTTAGAGCGTGGCGGCTTTCTGCCGCAGCAAGTCGATAAACAACCCCAATTCACGGCTCACCACCTCGCCTTTGCGCAATAGCATGCCAAACGGCGCCAGCCGCACCTCCAGGGCTACCGGCAACGCCACCACCAAACCCATCTTCAGGTAATCACGCAGCGCGCTTTCTGACAGCACCATCACCGCATCGGTCAGCTGGATCAACTGCTGCATGGAGTACACCGAGCTGCATTCGATAATGTCCGCCGGGCTCGGCAGCGCCAGGTCCTGCAGCGCCTGGTCGAAGCCGATACGCGCCGGGCTGGTTTGCGGTTGCAGGATCCACGGCCAGTCACGCACCAATTCCTCCAAGGGCACGTGTTCACGCTGAGCCAGGGGATGGCCCGCATGCACCACCACCAGCAAGCGCTCGTTGCCCAGGGGTTCGAAGCTGTAATGCTCGCTGTCAGTGGCGGCGTTGCGCCGCGAGATCGCCAGGTCGATGCGACCCTGCTCAAGCAGTTGGATCACCTGGTCGCTGGTGTCACCCATGATGCGGATACGCAGTTGCGGGTTCAGCGACTTGATCTGCGCGATGGAGTCCATCACCAAGTCCGGTGCGGCGCCCATGATGGTGCCGATCGACAGGTAGCCATAGCCGCCCTGCTGGCGTGCCATCAAGTCTTCGGCGCAACGGTCCAGCCCGCTCAAGGCTGATTCGGCAAAGCGGATCAACTCCTGGCCCAGCGCCGTCGGGCGCATGCCCCTGGGCAACCGCTCGAAAAGGTCGCAGGCAAACATGTCCTCGATCTCACGCAGCATGCGCGTGGCGGCCGGCTGCGACATGTTCAGCGCCTGGGACGCACGGTGCAGGTTCTGGCTGGAACTCAGCGCAACGAGCATATGCAAATGCTTGTAGCGCAGACGGTTGAACAGGCTGCGGGAGATCGGCGGACTACTCATCAATTTCCTTTTTATCGATACCCTGAGGTTATCAGTTGTAAGCGAGATTCGATTTGTAGCGCATTGCTCGCCCGCCGTACAGTCCGTCCCATAAGAACAAAACATCGGACGCCACTATGAAAACCCTGCCTGCGCCCCTGCTCGCCAAAATTTCCTGGCGGCTGCTGCCCTTCCTGCTGTTGATGTACATCATGGCCTTTCTCGACCGCGCCAACGTCGGGTTTGCCAAGCAAGCCTTCCAGGCCGATACCGGTTTGAGCGATGCCGCATTCGCATTTGGCGCGGGCGTGTTCTTTGTCGGCTATGCGCTGCTGGAAGTACCGAGCAACCTGATCCTGCACCGTGTCGGCGCCCGCCTGTGGATGTGCCGCATCATGGTCAGTTGGGGCCTGGTTTCGGCGGCCATGGTATTTGCCCATAGCGAAACCAGCTTCTATGTGCTGCGTTTTTTACTCGGTGTGGCCGAAGCCGGATTCTTCCCCGGCGTCATCCTCTACCTCACCTATTGGTTCCCCCAGGCCGTGCGCGGCAAGGCCATGGGCTTCTTCTACTTTGGCGCGCCCTTGGCCTTCATCTTCGGCAGCCCGCTGTCCGGTTTGCTGCTGGAAATGGACGGCTTCGCTGGGATTCACGGCTGGCAATGGCTGTTCGCGGTCGAAGGCCTGATGGCAACGGCAGTGGGCATCTGGGCGTATTGGTACCTGGACAATCGCCCCGCCGATGCCACGTGGCTGACCACGGATGAACGCCAGCAGATCCAACGCCTGCTGGACAGCGAAGACCAACACAAAACCTCCCACGGCCGCAGCCTGCTGACCGTGCTGTGCCAACCCTCGGTGTTGTACCTGTGCCTGGTGTACCTGCTGATCCAGGCCAGCGTGTACGGCGTGGTGTTTTACCTGCCAACCCAGGTCGGCGGCCTGCTCGGCACCAAGGTCGGCTTGATGGTCGGGCTGGTCTCGGCCATCCCTTGGCTGTGCGCGCTGTTCGCCGCCTGGTGGATCCCCAGCTATTGCGACCGTACCGGCCTACGCCGCCAGACCGCCTGCCTGACCCTGCTGATGGCCGCCGCCGGCATCGCTTGCTCGGTGACCTTCGCCAACCCGCTGCTGGGCATGCTCGCGCTGTGTTTCGCCGCCTCCGGTTTTATCGCGGTGCAACCGGTGTTCTGGACCTTCCCCTCCAGCTACCTCGCCGGCAGCGCCGCCGCAGCCAGCATTGCGCTGATCAATTCCTTCGGTGCCCTCGGTGGTTTTATAGCCCCTGTGATCAAGCACTGGGCCGAAGGCGCCTTCAATTCCCCGGCAGCCGGTCTGTACCTGCTGTCCGCCACCACGGTACTGGCTGCATTGCTGGTGCTGGGCATCCATTCACCCGGCCGCACAGCGTCGAAAACGCCGGCCACTGTTTAACGCCAGGAGTCACACCATGGGTAATCTCACCATCAAACACGTCCGCGCCTTTGTACTGCGAGGCGGCGGCGCCGATTACCACGACCAGGCCGATGGGCATTGGATCGACGACCATATTTCCACGCCGATGAGCAAGTACCCCGAGTACCGCCAGAGTCGCCGCAGCTTCGGCATCAACGTACTCGGCACCCTGGTGGTGGAAATCGAAGCCAGTGACGGCACCGTTGGTTTTGCCGTGACCACCGGCGGTGAACCGGCCGCCTACATCGTCGAGAAACACCTGGCGCGTTTTATCGAAGGCGCCCGCGTCACCGATATCGAGAAAATCTGGGACCAGATGTACCAGTCCACCCTCTATTACGGCCGCAAGGGTTTGGTGATCAACACGATTTCCGGCGTCGACCTAGCGCTGTGGGACTTGCTCGGCAAAATCCGCCAGGAACCGGTGCACCAATTGCTCGGTGGCGCGGTGCGTGACGAGTTGCAGTTCTACGCCACCGGTGCGCGCCCGGACCTCGCGCAGAAGATGGGCTTTATCGGCGGCAAGATGCCCCTGCATCACGGCCCCAGTGAAGGCGAAGAAGGCCTGCGCAAGAACCTCGAAGCGCTGGCGACCATGCGCGAACGGGTCGGCCCGGACTTTTGGCTGATGCTTGATTGCTGGATGAGCCTGGATCTGAACTACGTCACCAAGCTCGCGATTGGCGCCCATGAACATGGCTTGAAGTGGATCGAAGAAGCGCTGTCCCCGGACGATTACTGGGGCTATGCGGCCCTGCGCAAAAACGTGCCCAAAGGCATGTTGGTCACCACAGGCGAACACGAAGCCACCCGCTGGGGCTTTCGCATGCTGCTAGAGATGGGCTGCTGCGACATCATCCAGCCCGACGTCGGCTGGTGTGGCGGCCTCACTGAGCTGGTGAAAATCTCGGCGCTGGCTGACGCGCATAACGCAATGGTCGTGCCCCACGGTTCATCGGTGTACAGCTACCACTTTGTCGCCACCCGCCATAACAGCCCATTCGCCGAGTTCCTGATGATGGCGCCGAAGGCGGATGAAGTGGTGCCGATGTTCCACCCGCAATTGTTGGGCGAACCGGTGCCGGTGAATGGCCGCATGCGTTTATCGGTACTGGACAAGCCCGGCTTCGGCGTGGACCTGAACCCCGATTGCCAACTGCACCGTCCCTACAACCGCTGAGGAAAGCGCCATGCACATGCCCCGCAATGGCTTCAAGGCCGCCCTCGCCAAGGACGCCACTCAGTATGGCATCTGGGCCGGTTTCGCCACCGGCTACGCCGCCGAGATCGTCGCCAGCCTGGGTTACGACTGGATGCTGATCGACGGTGAACATGCACCCAACACTGTGCCCAGTGTGCTCAACCAGTTGCAGACGGTCGCGCCGTACACCACGGCGCCCGTGGTGCGTGCCGTCAACGGTGACGCCAGCCTGATCAAGCAACTGCTCGACGTCGGCGCCCAGACCTTGATGATCCCCATGGTCGAAACCGCCGAACAGGCCCAGGCCCTGGTGCGTGCCATGCGTTATCCGCCCCACGGTATTCGTGGCGTCGGCGGCGGTTTGACCCGCGCCACACGCTGGGACGGGGTGGACAACTACCTGGACACCGCCCATGAACAGCTGTGCCTGATCGTGCAGGTGGAATCGCGCCTTGGCGTGGAAAACGTCGCTGCGATTGCCGCCGTGGAAGGTGTTGACGCGGTGTTCATCGGCCCCGCCGACTTGTCCATCGGCCTCGGCCATGCCGGCAACCCCGGCCACCCCGAGGTGCAGGAGCGCATCAAACACGCCATCGACGCCACCCTCGCCGCCGGCAAGGTCAGCGGCATCCTGGCGCCCAACGAAGACGACGCACGCCGCTACCAGGCCTGGGGTTGCCGCTTTATCGCGGTGGCTATCGACATCAGCCTGCTGCGCCAGAGCGCCCTGACCACCCTCGCCCGCTATCGCCCTGCTGTCGACACACAAGCGCCTTCGCGCACTTACTGAGGAACCTGCCCATGTCATCCGTTCCCGTTTACCAGAACTTCATCAATGGCCGCTTCACGCCCAGCGAAGCGCACATTGACGTGCTCAACCCGGCCACTGGCGCGCTGCTGTCCAAGGTGCCGGCGTCCACCGCTGCCGATGTCGACCAGGCCCTGGCCGCCGCGCGCCAGGCGCAAAAGACCTGGGCGCGCAAACCCGCCATCGAACGCGCCGGGCACCTGCGGCGCATCGCCGCCAAACTGCGTGAGAACGTCGCCCACCTGGCGCGCACCATCACCCTGGAACAAGGCAAAATCAGTGGTTTGGCCGAAGTGGAGGTGAATTTCACCGCCGACTACCTCGACTACATGGCCGAGTGGGCGCGGCGCATCGAAGGCGAGATCATCACCAGCGACCGCCAGGACGAAAATATCTTCCTGTTCCGCAAGCCGTTGGGCGTGGTGGCCGGCATCCTGCCGTGGAATTTTCCGTTCTTCCTGATCGCGCGCAAAATGGCGCCGGCGCTGCTCACCGGCAACACCATCGTGATCAAGCCCAGCGAAGAAACCCCGAACAACTGCTTTGAATTCGCCAAGCTCGTCGCCGAGACCGACCTGCCCGCCGGCGTGTTCAACGTGGTCTGCGGCGACGGCCAGGTCGGCGGCGCACTCACGGCGCACAAAGGCGTAGACATGATCAGCTTCACCGGCAGCGTGGCCACCGGTTCGCGGATCATGACCGCCGCCGCCCCCAACATCACCAAACTCAACCTGGAACTGGGCGGCAAGGCCCCGGCCATCGTGCTGGCGGACGCCGACCTGGACCTGGCGGTGAAAGCCATCCGTGACTCGCGCATCATCAACACCGGCCAAGTGTGCAACTGCGCCGAGCGCGTGTACGTGGAGCGCAAGGTCGCCGATCAATTCATCGAGCGCATCAGCGCAGCCATGTCCGCCACCCGCTACGGCGACCCCATCGCCAGGGCCGACGTGGAAATGGGTCCGCTGATCAATCGCCAGGGCCTGGACAGCGTCAACCGCAAGGTGCGCACCGCGTTGAGCCAGGGCGCGAGCTTGGTCAGTGGCGGGCAGATTGCCGACCTGGGTGCGGGTTTTCACTTCGAGCCGACGGTATTGGCCGGGTGCCGCGCCGACATGGAGATCATGCGCGAAGAGATCTTCGGCCCGGTACTGCCGATCCAGATTGTCGACGACCTCGACGAAGCCATCGCACTGGCCAATGACTGCGATTACGGCCTGACCTCGTCGATCTACACCCGTGACCTGGGCAAGGCCATGCACGCGGTGCGCGAGATCGACTTTGGCGAAACCTACGTCAACCGCGAAAACTTCGAGGCCATGCAAGGTTTCCACGCCGGCGTGCGCAAATCCGGCATCGGCGGCGCCGACGGCAAGCACGGCCTGTACGAGTACACCCACACGCACGTGGTGTACCTGCAGAGCTGAGTTGGTTAAACCGGGCCAGGCACGCTAGCGTGCTGGCCCCTTCGAATTTGCTTCTGATAAGGACGGCGTCATGCCCCTGACCTCCTATAGCGGCCCGATCATCGACAGCCATTTGCACCTGTTCGACCCGCGTCGGCCCCAGGGCATTCCATGGCCCGAGCCGGGTAACCGGCTGTACGCCGCGCACCTGCCAGCGGATTACTGGGCCCTGGCCGAGCCACACAACGTGGTCGGCGCGATTGCCGTGGAAGCCAGCCCGTGGCGCGACGATAACCGCTGGCTGCTCGACACATTACGCAGCGATCCGCGCATGCTCGGCTTCGTGGGCAACCTGGACCCGCTGCACGCACGCTTTGCCGCCGACCTCGATGCCCTGGCGGATGAGCCGCTGTTCCTTGGCCTGCGCTACGGCAACCTGTGGGACCGCGACCTGTTGCTGGACCAGACACGCCCAGGGTTTATCGACGGCCTGCGCCAGCTCGCCGCCACGGGCCGCAGCCTGGACAGCGCCAACCCGAACCCGCGCCTGATCAAGGGCCTGCTGACGTTGAGCGATGCCCTGCCAGCGCTGCGCATTGTCGTCGATCACCTGCCTAACGCCCAGGTGCCGGCGGGTGAAGAAGCGGCGTATCACGCGGACCTGTTGCGCCTGGCAGAGCGCCCGAATGTGTTCGCCAAACTGGCAGAAATCCCCCAGCTCGGGCCGCACGGCTTGATCACCGACACGGCGTTCTACAACGACCGCCTGGCCGTGCTCTGGGAAGCCTTTGGCGAAGACCGTTGCCTCTTCGGCAGCGACTGGCCCAACAGCGATCACCTGGCAGATTTCGCCACCACCCTCGGGCTCGTCAAGCACTGCATGGCCGACAAATCCGAGACCGTGCAAGGCAAGTTCTTAGTGCACAACGCGGTGCGGATCTACACCCCCGGCCCTCACGCTGGAGCGCAGTGATGCAGACCCGTGCCTTTCGCATGAACCTCAACCCGGGCCAGGCCGCCGAGTACCGCCGACGTCACGATGAGATCTGGCCGGAACTCGCCCAGGCGCTGCTGGAGGCCGGCGTGGTGGATTATCGGATTTTCCTCGATGAGCCCGCCAATGCGCTGTTCGCCACGCTGACCCACGAAGACGTCCATGGCCTGGATGAACTGCCTGGCACCGCACTGATGCAACGCTGGTGGAACTACATGCAAGACATCATGCCCAGCCACGCGGATGCCTCGCCGATCAGTGTCGACCTGCTACCGATGTTCGAACTGACGCGGCCCTGATCCAACTGACCCACAACAACAATAAAAAGGATTCGACTACGTGGAAATCATTCTCCTTGGTGTGATTCTGCACTTCATCGGCGGCTTCGCTTCCGGCAGTTTCTACATCCCTTACAAGAAGGTCCGCGGCTGGGCCTGGGAAAGTTATTGGATCACCGGCGGCCTGGTGTCTTGGCTGATCGTGCCGCTGATCGCGGCGCAACTGACGGTGCCCGGCTGGGTGGACATCCTGCGCAATGCCGACACCAGCACCCTGCTCTGGACCTACCTGTTCGGCGTGTTGTGGGGTATCGGCGGGCTGACGTTCGGCCTGACCATGCGCTACCTCGGCTTGTCCCTTGGCATGTCGCTGATCATGGGCCTCACCTCGGCCCTCGGCGCCTTGATGCCGGCGCTGTACCGCGACCTGTTCACCACTGAAACCGAAGGCACGCTGACCTCGATGCTGGCCTCTCAAGGTGGGCATTGGGTGTTATGGGGCGTCGCGGTGTCGTTGATCGGTATTGCGGTGTGCGGCAAGGCCGGACTGATCAAGGAACGCGAAGTGTCGCAGGCGGTGAAGTTCGCCAGTGTCAGCGAGTTCGCGTTGGGCAAGGGCATGCTGGTGGCGGTGATTTCCGGGGTGCTGAGTGCGTGTTTCAGCTACGGCATTTCTGCCGGCCGCCCGCTGGCCGCCGCAGCGGTAGAGCACGGCGCCAACAGCCTGTTCCAGAACAACGTGACCTTTATGGTGATCATGTGGGGCGGACTGACCACGAACGGCATCTGGTGCCTGTGGCTGAACTGGCGCAACCGTACCTTTCATAACTACACCGACCGTAACACCCCGTTGCTGGGCAACTACCTGCTGGTGGCCATCGCCGGCACCCTGTGGTTCTTGCAGTTTTTCTTCTACGGCATGGGCGAAAGCCGCCTGCAGAACGACGCCAGCTCCTGGGTGCTGCACATGTCGTTCATCATCATCGTGTCCAACTGCTGGGGCTTGTATTTCCGCGAATGGCACGGCACGAGCGCCGCCAACAAGGGCGTTTTGGTAGCCGGTATCGCGGTGATCCTCGGCGCGATTGCCATGGTCGGCTACGGCAATTACCTCGGCTGACGCCACCCATTTTTGAAGGAGTGTTTTATGTTGCTTGCAGACAAAACCGTGATCATCACCGGCGCCTCCCGTGGCATCGGCCGCGCCGCCGCCCGTGAATGCGCACGCCAAGGCGCCCGCGTAGTCATCGGCCACAGCGGCAGTGGCCAAGGCACGGAGGCGGCGTATTCGTTGATTGAAGAGATACAGGCGTTTGGCGGTGAAGCCATCGAAGTGGGCGGCGACGCTGCGGACCCGGACACCGGCGACAAACTGGTGGCGGGCGCAGTCAAGGCCTTTGGCAGCGTCGACGTGTTCGTCAATAACGCCGGCATCTGCCCGTTCCACTCGTTCCTCGACATGCCCCGCGAGGTGTACCTGAAAACTGTCAACACCAATCTCAACGGCGCCTACTTCGCCGTGCAGGCGGCGGCCAACCAGATGAAAAACCAGGGGCGCGGCGGCGCAATCATTGCCGTCAGCTCCATCAGCGCCCTCGTCGGCGGCGGTATGCAAACCCACTACACGCCGACCAAGGCTGGGCTGCATTCGCTGATGCAGTCCTGTGCGATTGCCCTGGGGCCTTATGGCATTCGCTGCAACTCGGTACTGCCGGGGACCATCGCCACCGACATCAACAAGGACGATCTCGCGGATGAGGAAAAACTCGCCTACATGACCTCGCGCACGCCGTTGGGTCGACTCGGCGAGCCGGATGACGTGGCAGGGCCGATCGTGTTCCTGGCCTCGGACATGGCGCGCTATGTGACCGGTGCGTCGTTGCTGGTGGATGGCGGGTTGTTCGTTAACCTGCAGTAACCCCCGCTCTTCCTGACACCACAGTTCCAATGTGGGAGCGGGCTTGCTCGCGAATGCAGTGTGTCAGTCACCAGATTCATGCCTGAACCACCGCTTTCGCGAGCAAGCCCGCTCCCACAGGGTCCTCTGTGTGCCTGAAATTTGTGCTGAACCCAATAAAAACAACAATCCAAGGAGCCTCCCATGCGCACCACCCTCCCCCTGGCCCTGCTCTGCAGCGCCATGTCCACCTGTGCCTTCAGCGCCGGTTTGCTGGACCCAAACTCCCCCGCCATGCTCGGTGACTGGAACGGCCTGCGCCCGCAACTGGCCGAGCAAGGCTATGACTTCACCCTCAAATATGTCGGCGAAGTCGGTTCCAACCTTGGCGGTGGGTATAACTCGCACACCACCGCGCGCTGGAGCGACCAGTTGATTCTTGGCGTGAACATGGACCTGCAAAAACTCCTTGGCTGGCGCGACGCGACCTTTCGCATCGGCATCGGCGAGCGCCATGGCAAGGACATCACCAATGACCGCGTGCACCAGCCCAACGCCACCGGACTGACCTCCACCATGGAAGTCTTCGGCGGCGGCAATGCCTGGCGGCTATCGCAGTTCTGGTACGAACAGAAATTCTTTGAGCGCAAGTTCGCCCTGAAACTGGGGCGGTTCGGCCATGGCGAAGACTTCGATCAGTTCCCCTGCGAATTCCAGAACGTGACCCTGTGCGGTTCCCAGGAAGGCAACTGGAACGGCGTGTGGAACAGCTTCCCCATCAGCCAGTGGGCGGTGCGCGCCAAGTACCAGTTCACCGACGCGTTCGCGGTGCAGGTCGGTGCCTACGACAAGAACCCCGGCAACGCTGAAGCCAGCAATGGTTTCAAACCGTTTATCAGCGGCTCCCAGGGCACCAGCTTTCCCATCGAGGCCATCTGGAAAGGCCAGGTTGCCGGGCTGAATGCCGAATACCACGTGGGTTACTACTACGCCAACGCCGACACCAAGGACATGCTCAAGGACGCCGACGGCAACTTTGCCGCCAGCTCGCAAAAGCCGTATCGGATGTATTCCAGCAACGACGGCTGGTGGCTGTCGGGCCAGCAGCAACTGACCACGGTCGACGGCAACAGCAAACGCGGACTCAACGTGTTCGCCAACCTGACGATGAATGACCCGGACAAGAGCGTGATCAAAAACCTGATCCAGGTCGGCCTGATCTACCGGGGCCCGTTCGATTCACGCCCGGACGACACCTTCGGCATTGGCGCGTCGAAACTGCAGGTCAGCGACCGCTACACGCGTAACACGCAGATGCTTAACGAGGCCAATGGCGTGACTGCCATCGACGACCCGCTGTATGTACCCGAGCAGCGCCGCGAGTACAGCTACGAAATCAACTACGGCGTGCAAGCGACGAAGTGGCTGATGGTGCGGCCCAACCTGCAATACGTGAAATACCCCGGCGGACTGGCGCAAACCACCGGCGCGGTCGTTGGTGGGGTGCAGTTTATCGCTGACTTCTAGTCGTTCTCTGCATCAAACACCTGCCCGCGCCCCACCACGCTGGCGGGCTTGAGCACGGCGCCCGGCGCCAACACCGCATTGGCGCCGATCCGGCATTGATCACCGAGCAACGCGCCAAACTTGTCACAGCCCGTGCGTTTCAAGGCCCCGTCGACCCGCACCTGCACATTTTTGTCATCGCGCTCGTTGCGGTAGTTGGCGACGATGCTCCCCGCCTCCAGATTGATCCCATGCCCCAGCACCGAATCGCCGACAAAGTTGAAATGCGCCAGCTTGCTGGCGCTGAACACAAACGAGGTTTTCAACTCGGCACCAGGGCCGATGATGCAGCCCTCATCCAACCAGCAACCACCGCGCAGCAGCGCGCCACTGGCGATAAAACAATCGGCGCCGATGATCAGGGGCGGCTTGAGCAAGGCGCCGGGCTCGACAGTGGCCGTACGGTGGATGGCGATGTCATCCCGAATCAGGTACTCGTCGGCTGGCAGCTCGGCCAGTAGTTGGCGAACCACGGCAGGCGCCTGGGTGACCAGCGCCCACGGCGTCAGGTCCGCCCAGGGTGCCAGCGCGGATTGGGAGAAATGGGCGATGTAGTCGGTGAGTCGGATCAACGTCGAACCCTCTAACGGTCGGAGAAGGTCAGACGCTAGCATTATTCGTCTTGTAATGGATCTACAGGTGGCTGAAACCTTGTAGTGAGCGAGCTTGCTCGCGCTGGGCTGCGAAGTGGCCCCAAAAAACGGGAGCGCTGCGCACTTCAGCGCGAGCAAGCTCGCTCACTACAGGTCAGTGAGCGTCTTGGAGGATCAGGTCGGCGCACTGCCGCCCAGCCCTGAACGTTTCCAGCCGGCGTGAAAGCCCTGGTAAGGGTCTGCCGGGGTGCGATTGACGTACAACTCGCCGGCTTCGATGGTGTTCGCCACGTTCATCGCCGTGCGGTAGTTCTCGGTGTAGAGCACCGACGACAGGCCGAGCGGGTGGTCGTTAGCCCTGGCCAGTGCTTCGTCGATATCGCGGTACTTGAGCACCGGCAGCACTGGGCCGAAGATTTCTTCCTGGATTATGCCCAACGTTGTTGTTATCCGAGTGACATGCAGTTTTGTCATCGGCCAGCCGTTGGACAAACGACTTATTGCGTGGGGTAACGTGCAAAAAAACGCAGGTTAGTCGGTTTCGGTGGTCAGAACCCGCGCGTGCGCAGCCACTGCAGGAAGCCCTTCTTCACCGGCACCACCGGCGTCTCCTGGGTCAGGGCCTGCGCGGCGTGCATGCGGAAGTCGAGCAGGGTTTTCATCGCGTCACTGATGTCGTGGCGGGCGTCCAGGCACGGCGTCAAGTATTCCTTCTCGATGCGGTACAGGGTGCAGAACGTCTTCGCGGAAAAGTCCGCCAGCGCGGCCTGGTCCGTCAGGATCCCCGCCTCGCCAATCACCTCGCCCGGCCCCATGCGTCCGGCTTCGAATTTGTGCCCAGCCTTGGTCAGCATCACCGACACCACGCCGGACTCGATGATAAACAAATGATCGCTGACCTCTCCCGCCGGCAAAATCATCTCGCCGGTACGGTAGGTGTGCAGGGTCATGTTCTGGCTGAAGGTGTCTTTTTCCTCTTGGCGCAACGTGGAGAAGATCGTCGAGTTGTCCAGCAGCGCCCGCGCCCGTGACGTTGCCGCCGGCGTGGCGCTTTCGACGGCGGACAACAAACTCACGCCCGCCGCCTGCAGGTGCCGGAAAGCCAGGTCGTAGAGCTGGTTACGCACTTCGCGCTTGAGGGTCATGGCCGGTACAAACCCACTGATTTCATACTCGACGCCGCCACTGGCCGAGGTCTTGAACGCCACGCTCGGCGCAGGCTTGCTTAACAGTGGCCGGCAACCCTGCATCGCCCGCTCCAGCGACTCGATCACCGTTTGCGGACGCGCATGCGGGCTGACTTGCAGGCTGACCGCCAGGCCAAACATGTCCGCCGGGCGCGAGAAATTGATGATCTTGGCCTTGGCCGCCAGGGAATTGGGGATCACCGCCATGCTGCCCTGGGAGGTTTGCAAGCGCGTGGCACGCCAGTCGATGTCCGTGACCCGGCCTTCGGTGCCGTCGATGGAGATCCAGTCGTCCAGCTGATAAGGCTTGGTGGTGTTAAGCACGATCCCGGAAAACACGTCGCTCAACGTGCTCTGCAGGGCCAGGCCGACGATGATCGCCACCGCGCCGGACGTGGCGAGCACGCCTTTGACCGGCAAGTCGAGCACATAAGCCATGGCGGCAATGATCGCAATCAGGAAAATCACCGCGCCCATCAGGTCCTGCAACAACCGCCCAGTGTGCCCGACCCGCTGCATCATCAGCGTACCGAGCAACACGGTCAGCGTACGCGCCGCAAACAGCCACCAGCCGATCTGCAACGCGGTGGCCGCCAGGTGCAAGGCGGTGTTGTCCGCATAGGGCGCGAGCTGCATGGGGTTCATGCCGTCGTTGAACAGCACCGCACTGAATACCGCAAAGATCACCAACCGCGCCGCCAGCTTCCAATTGGCGAGGTCGGCGGAAATGAGCCGCCACACGGCGATGTCGATAAAGATCAGCGCCAGGGCGCACAGCATCGGGTGTTCAGCGATAAATGAGGGCATCCAGGCGACTCCAGGGCGAATGACGGGAAGATCGCATGAAATGAAGAGATGGGGTATAGCGCAGGACAAAATGTGGGAGCAACTGTCTTGATGGTTTTCATCAAGCCATTTTTTCCAGAGGCGGCAACGCTCCCACGGCTGTACTCCGTGTAACTGCTTTAGGAAATAGCTACCGCAGGATTTTAGGCGGCTTGCTCTTTCCATTCAGATCCATCACGGATCATTGCGTTTAGGCGTACCAGCAAAACACGCATACACGCGATGAGTGCCACTTTGGCGCATTTTCCTTTCTCCCGCAGCGCCTTATATCGCGCGGCAAACTCAGGCTGAAACCGGATCACTGACCAACAGGCCATATACAGTGAGCGCCTCGCGGCGAACCTGCCGCCGCTGATATGACGCTTGCCTTTGTGCTTGCCGCTATCGTCGTTGTAGGGCGCAGTGCCGCTCAATGCTGCAATCTGATGTCTACCCACCTCGCCTAGCTCCGGAAGATAGGACATCAAGCTGGCCGCTGTAACAAGTCCTATGCCTTTGACTGAGCACAGAAGGGCTACTTTTTTACGATCCAGACGTTCTGTACTTTGGCGGATCAGGCTTTCCAGCTCCTTCAGCACTTTTTGCAAATAGTCGATATGACTCTGCAGCGCAGGCTTGACCACGTCAGAGGAGGCCGTTTTAAGCCGCCGTTTGTCGTCATCTCTTTGCTGAACAAAGTGCTCTCGCTGTTGGACTAGGGCGCGCAAATCATCCTGCTCGGCGCTGGTAACCCGGCTATCGGGCGATTTGATGACCGCTGCGAACTGCGCAAGAAGGCGTGCATCTATCGGATCGGTTTTGGCTTGTTGCCCCATAGCCCGGGCAAAGCTTTTGGCTCGGCAAGGGTTGATCCGTATGACTTCAAAGCCCGCAGCTTGAAGCGCTTTCATGACTTTGCGCTCGTAACCGCCAGTGGCCTCCAGCAACACTCGACCCACGCGATGCAGGGTTAGCCATCCAATTAACCCAGGAAAATCACTCTGCGAATTGGAACAACTCATCGCTACATCCAGTTGATCAACCCGAATCTCGAGGCTACCGCTGGAGACATCAATACCTGCTGGATAGGAAAACATAGCCAAATCCTCTTACACTCAAGGTGAGAGCGCTCTGGCTTGGCCCACGCTTGTAACTGTTCGAGGTGGGCTCGTTCAACTGTTCGGGCTCAATGACCAGAGTGGAGAGGTGAGTGACAGCATGGGCTCCCACACGTGCTTTAAGCACTTCGGGCATTCAGCTTGTCACTCACCGCTCTCACCTTCAGTTTAAGCCTGGTTCAAGACACAAGCGGGCTTGC